>JAKFWF010000027.1 GCA_021730785.1 Hyphomicrobiaceae bacterium | reverse complement strand
ACAACGCCAGCCCGAAGCCCTTCGTGTGGACCAAGTCCGCCGCGCTCATTTTGCGAAAGGAGCGGCGCGCCCTCGATAAACTCGATGCCATCAAGGGCGGGAACCAAGCGACTGAGTCGGAACACTAGTTGCCGCAGCCGGAGTCATAGCTGGCAGTGTCGCGGCGCAGGCCGCCGATCTCGGCGGCAACTGCTGCGCAGACCTCGAAGAGCGGGTTGCCGAACTCGAAGCGACCAGCGCCCGCAAGGGCAATCGCAAGGTCAAGCTGACGCTCTCGGGTCACGTCAACGAGGCCGTGCTGTTCTGGGATGATGGCCGCGAGCGCAACGCCTATGTTGTTTCAAATAACGCGTCGCGCACCCGCTTCCGCTTCACCGGCGATGCCAAGATCAACGGTGATTGGTCGGCCGGATACTTGCTGGAAATTGCCGTGCGCTACGCCAACTCGGCCAACCGCAGCCAGGTCTCGGCATCGGGTTCCGCTGCAACCAGCAGTAACGGCAGCAACGCCTTTGACATCCGCCACAGCGCGTGGTGGCTCGACAGCAAGACCTTCGGCCGCGTCTGGGTCGGCAACACCGGCACTGCGACGGATGGCATCACGGAAATCAACTTGTCGAACGTCACCTCGGGCGGTCCCGATGCCAGCGACTACAACAACGGTTTCCGTCTGCGCAGTGCCACGGGTGCGTTGACCAGCCTGTCCTACGGCTCCATCCGCAACGGCGGTAATTTCAGTGTCGGCGAAGGTGATCGCAACAATACGGTCAAGTACGTTTCACCAACATTTCTCGGGTTGAATTTCCAGGCAGCCTGGAGCGACGACGACGCCTGGGATATCGCGCTGCGCTACTCCGGCGAGTTCTCCGGCTTCCGCTTCGCCGCCGGCGTTGGTTATCAGGAATCGCGGTCGCAGTTCGCCGCCGGTTCGGCTGGTTGCGCCAACGTGGGTCCTGGTGGCAGCGTCAACTCTACGTCGTCCACGGTCGGCTGCAGCGAAGTTGGGCTGTCAGCGAGTGCGATGCATGTTGATACTGGGTTGTTCCTGACAGGCGCCTATGGCATCGCCAGGGACAACAACCGGCAGAACTTCACCAATGTCGGCAGAGTTCGCGAAGACGACAGCTTCTGGTTCGTGCAGGGCGGCATCGAGAAGAACTACTTCGGCTTCGGTCCCACGACGCTGTTTGCCCAGTATGTCAACGCCCACACCGGTGCTGCCATCGGCTTTGACACCAACGGAACCCGCAACAGTGCAGCGGCCAGCGGCAACTTCGCCCAGTTCGGCGCCGGTGGCTTTGTCGCCGACTCCGGCGTGCGCGAGTTCAGCGTCGGCATCAATCAGAACATCGCCGCCGCCGCGATGGAACTGTACGTGACCTACCACCACGTCGAGGCCGATGTGGCGACCAGCGCCACCGGCAGCCAGGTCGGCAAGGTCCGGGGCCCCGGCCAGACCTTCGATGCCGTGATCATCGGCTCGCTCATCCGGTTCTGATCTGCGCTTGCGCCTGAAGCATAGAATAATGAAGGGGGCACCACTTAGTGCCCCCTTTGCTTTTTGAGTGCCACTGCGCCCGCCGCGTCAATGTCACGATGGACAATCGCCAGCTGTTGCGCTAGTTAACCGCCACTCCCACCTCAACTGGGTTGCCCAAACGGGCCGCACGAGCCGCGCGTCGACAGCCTGTTTGTCGCCACAGCTCCTCTGCACAAGACAAAAATCAAGGAACAGCGACGATGAATATCATCCAAGAGCTCGAAGCCGAGCAGATGGCGGCCATCACGGCCAAGCGCGTGGTGCCCGAGTTTGCCCCCGGCGATACGCTCAAGGTCATGGTCAAGGTGATCGAAGGCGAAACCGTCCGCACCCAGGCCTATGAAGGCGTCTGCATCGCCCGTTCCGGCGGCGGCCTCAACGAGAGCTTCACGGTTCGCAAGATTTCCTACGGCGAGGGTGTTGAACGTGTGTTCCCGGTCTACTCGCCGTTCATCGCCGAGATCGACGTCATCCGCCGCGGCAAGGTGCGCCGCGCCAAGCTCTATTACCTGCGCGGCCGTCGCGGCAAGTCGGCGCGTATCGTCGAGCGCACGGATGCTCGCGCGAAACGCCTCGCCGCCGGCTTCAAGGGCTTCAAGAAGCCCAAGGGCCAGGTCGATGATCTGAAGCTGATCAAGGGCATCACGCCGGAGCTCGAGGCCCAGCTGCTGAAGCTCAATGTCGTGCGCTTCGACCAGATGGCCGCATTCTCGGACGAGGACATCGCCAACATCGACGAGACCTTGAAGCTCGGCGGCAAGATCGAGAAGGACGATTGGATCGGTCAGGCGCAACGCCTGCTCGCCGAGGCCACAGTCGCCGAAGTGCCGGCCGAGGACGAAGCGCCCAAGGCGTGATCGGGGCGAGGGGCGAAGGGGGCCATTGCATCTGCCCCGTCCTGTGACTTTCTCCCGGGCGCTTACCGGGTTCGCGCATCTCGGTTGTGGCATAGTGTGAACCGAGATCTGGGCGAACAGTCGTTCGGCCAAATCTCGGCGGTTTTCGTCACGGCCGCGGAGGCGGCGGTCCACGACAAGGTTCAACTCTATGGTGTTTAAGGAGATTCCAGACGCGCTTCGCGCGTTATCTGTCGCCGAATCTCCGCGCTTACGGCCCGTTGTCGTGGATGGCCGCCAGCGCGGCAAGACGAGAAGGTGGAGCGCGTAATCTGCTTAGTGACGTGTTTAAGTCACTGCAATTCCTACGTAATTCAACTGCTAAATTGCTTTTGTCCATGCGGTAGCCTTGGCGGGTTCAAAGGGCAGCGCCGTTCGACCTTGGTGCGTTCAACACTGGACAGAGCTTTCAATCCGCCATTGACTTCATTAGATTGAAAGCACGGGTCCCCTGCAACGCGGGTTGAAGTTCACGTCCATGAACAATCTCGAACTCCGGCCACAGCAGGCCGAGGCCAAGGATCTGGGCCCGATCCTGCTGCACGGGCCCGAAGCCTTCGTGGCCATGCATCGCGCCGGGCAGCTGGCCGCGGCAGCGCTCGACATGCTGACGCCGTTTATCAAGCCGGGTGTCACCACGCAGCGCCTCGACGATCTGATTTTCCAGTTCACGCTCGACCACAAAGCGCTGCCCGCCACGCTGAACTACCGCGGCTATACCAAGTCGATCTGCACCTCGATCAACCACGTGGTCTGCCACGGCATCCCGGGGCCAAAGCCCCTGCGCGACGGCGACATCGTCAACATCGACGTGACCTTGATCCTTGACGGCTGGCACGGCGACACCAGCCGCATGTATGCCGTCGGCCCGGTCAAGACGCGCGCCGAACGGTTGATCCGCATCACCCACGAGGCGTTGATGCGCGGGGTCGCTGCCGTCAAGCCCGGCAATACCACGGGTCATATCGGCCACGCGATCCAGACCTACGCCGAGAGCGAGCGCTGCAGCGTGGTGCGCGACTTCTGCGGCCATGGCCTCGGCCAGGTGTTCCACGCCGCCCCCAACATCCTGCACTATGGCGAGCCCGGCGAAGGCGTTGAATTGAAGCCCGGCATGCTGTTCACCATCGAGCCGATGATCAATCTCGGCAAGCCGCACGTGAAGCTGCTGCCGGACGGGTGGACCGCGGTGACGCGCGATCGCGAGTTGTCGGCCCAGTTCGAGCACACCGTTGGCGTGACGGCAACCGGCTGCGAGGTGTTCACGTTTTCGCCGGCCGGCCTGCACCAACCACCCTACAGGCTCACCTGACGTCTGCCACCGGGGGCCCGTGCGCCATGACCGAGGATGAGGCAGAGCAGGCGACCTTATGGGAAGCGCCGGCCGTTGCTGCCCCCCACAGCGGCCATCGCGAGCGACTGCGCGACCGCTTCATGCGAGGGGGCGCCGATGCCCTGCCCGACTACGAACTGCTGGAGCTGGTGTTGTTCAATGCCGTCCCGCGGCGCGACACGAAGCCGCTCGCCAAGGACCTGATCGCGCGCTTCGGCAACTTTGCGGAAGTGATTTCGGCGCCGGAAGGGCGGCTGCGCGAGGTGAAGGGCGTCAGCGATCGCGTCGTCACGGAGCTGAAGCTCGTACGTGCCGCAGCCCTCCGCCTGATGCACGGGCAGATCCGCGATCGGCAGGTGCTCGCGTCATGGAAAGAGGTCGTCGCCTATTGCCGGGCAGCCATGGCCTACCAGGAGCGCGAACAATTCCGCATCCTGTTCCTCGACAAGCGCAACAAACTGATCGCGGACGAAGTGCAACAGGAGGGCACGGTTGACCATACGCCGGTCTACATTCGCGAGGTCGTGAAGCGGGCGCTGGAACATTCGGCGTCCGCGATCATTCTGGTGCACAATCACCCCTCCGGCGATCCCACGCCCTCGCGCGCCGACATCGACATGACGCGCATGATCACGGAAGCCGCGCGGCCGCTCGGCATTCACATCCACGACCATATCATCGTCGGGCGCGAGCGCGTGGCGAGCTTCCGCGGGCTGAAACTGATCACGTAGCCCCTAAGCCAGTTCCTCGCGCAGCAGCTCCAGTTCGAGCCACTGCTCTTCGCACGCGCCGAGCTTGGCTTGGGCGGTCTCTAAAGCTGCCGCGGCGGCATCGAAGGCAACGCGGTCGGTCGCGAACAGATTGGCGGTCGCGAGCCTCGCCTGCAGCCGGGCGATCTCCGCCTGCAGCTTGTCGATCTGGCCCGGCAAGGTTTCGAGCGCATGCTTTTCCTTGAAGGACAATTTGCGCTTGCCCTGCGTGTTGCCGCCCGACGGACCCGCGCTGCCACGCTGGGGCGCAGCGTCCAGTGCTGCCTTGCTGGCGCTGAGTTCAGATCCCCGCCGCTGCGCGATCATGTCGGAGTAGCCGCCGGCATACTCGGTCCAGCGGCCGTCCCCTTCGGACGCGATGACGCTCGTCACGATGCGGTCGAGGAAGTCGCGGTCGTGGCTGACCAGCAGCACGGTGCCTGGATAGTCGTCGATCAGTTCCTGCAGCAGATCGAGCGTTTCGAGGTCGAGATCGTTGGTTGGCTCGTCGAGCACCAGGATGTTCGATTGCTTGGCGAGCACGCGGGCGAGCAGCAGCCGCGCCTTCTCACCGCCCGACAGCACGCTCACCGGGCTGCGGGCCTGTTCGGGCTGGAACAGGAAGTCCTTCATGTAACTTGCCACATGGCGCACCTGGCCATTGACCGTGACCTTGTCGCCCTTGCCACCGGTCATGGCCTCCATGACGGTCCACGTGGGCTTTAATTCGTCGCGGCGCTGATCAAGTTGCACCAGTTCGAGGTTGGCGCCCTGGCGCACGGTGCCGGTATCGGGTTGCAATTCGCCGATCAGCATCTTCAGCAGCGTCGTCTTGCCGGCGCCGTTCGGACCGACCAGCCCCAGGCGATCCCCGCGCATCAGGCGCAGCGACACGTCGCGCACCACCATTGTGTCGCCGAACGACTTCGAAATGCCGCGCGCCTCAGCCACCAGTTTGCCTGACAAGCTGCCTTCCGATGCCGCCATCGTGACCACACCGGTGACCTTGCGCGCTTCCCGTTTGCTTTGCCGCATTTCGGCGAGCAGGGCGACGCGGCGGACGTTGCGCTTGCGTCGTCCGGTGACGCCGCCGTGCATCCACTGCTGCTCGCGGGCGATCTTGCGGTCGAGCTTGTGTGCTTCGAGTTCCTCTTCCTCCAGAACCTTGTCGCGCCATTCCTCGAAGTGCCCGAAGCCCTGCTCGTTGCGCCGCGTGATGCCGCGGTCGAGCCAGATCGTCGCTTTCGACAGGGTTTCCAGAAAGCGGCGGTCGTGACTGATCAGAATGAGCGCCGCCCGCAGTGATTTCAGTTCCGCTTCCAGCCATTCGATGGCGGTCACGTCGAGATGGTTGGTCGGCTCGTCCAGCATCAAAATGTCGGGCTTGCCGACCAGCACCTGGGCTAAGGCAACGCGCCGCGCTTCTCCGCCCGACAGGCTTGCCGGGTCTTCCTCGCCGGTCAGGCCGAGGTCGCCGAGCAGCGTGCGCGCGCGATGAGCGTCATCCAGCGGCCGAAGCCCAGATTCCACATACTCGAGCGTGGTGGCAAACCCAGTGAAGTCGACGTCCTGAGCGAGATAGCGCGCGACGGCGTTGGGGTGGATGAAGCGCTCGCCCTTGTCGCAGTCGATGGCGCCAGCGGCGATCTTCAGCAGCGTCGACTTGCCCGATCCGTTGCGGCCGACGAGGCAGACCTTGTCGCCGGTGCCGACCGACAGCTCCGCGCCCGCCAGCAGCGGCGTGCCGCCGAATGTCAGGTGAATGTCGCGCAACGCTAGGAGGGGCGGGGCCATGGGCTCGATTCAATCAGGATTGGGTCGTCAACAGGTGCCGGTAGGCAGCAATCACGGCTTCTGCCACATGCGCCTCGGTGAAGCCATCGAGCAATCTGGCGCGGGCGCTGTCGCCGAGCCGGCGGGCGAGCGGCAGGTCGGTCGCAAGCCGATGCAGGGCGGCTGCGAGCGCTGCCGCATCGTCCGGCGGTACGATGAGGCCGTCCCTCTCGTTGCGCACGAAATGGCGGCAGCCGGGAACATCCGTGACGATCAGCGCGCGGCCGGTGCTCGCCGCCTCGAGCAGGGCGCGCGGCATGCCTTCGCCGCCACGCGAGGGGACGACCGCCATGTGCGTGCCGGCCCAGAATGCGGCGGCATCGGTGATCCGGCCGGGCAGTTCGACGCCGGGCAGCCGTCCCCACGCGTCGAGGTCGGCCTGTGGGATGGCACGTGGATTGGCCGGATCAGGCGTGCCGCCGAGGCGCACGGTGAGGTCGACGTCCTGGCCGCGAACCAAGCGGTGCGCTTCAATCAGTATATCGACGCCCTTGGTCCACACCATGCGCCCGAGATAGCCGGCTGCCGGCGTCGCCACATCCGGCAAGGGCCGATGCGCAAACGCGCCCGCATCGACACCGGCGCCGCCCAGCACTGTGATCTGCCCGCGCTGCTGCCAGCCGGCTCCGGCAACCCGGATCGCATCGTCGGGGTTTTCCACCAGCAGCGCGGTGTCGCTCGACCGCAGCAGCCGCGCCATCAGCCGCAACGTCATCGCATAGACGAGTGGCGTGCGTCCTTTCGACGACGTGGTGCCGGCGAAGCCGACGCCGGTCAGGTGCATGACGAACTTCGGCCGGCGCTTGTCGAAGCGGGCGGCAGCGATCGCCAGCCCGCCGAGCGCGATCGGCTTCAGGGCTATTGAATGGACGAGGTCCGGCCGTTCGGCATGCATGAGCCGCAGCAGGCGGCGAACGATGCCGGCCTGCCGCACCGGATCGAACGAGGCGCGCTCGAAGTCGAAGGCGATGGTGCGGGCGCCGAGCGCCTCGATTTCGGCCAACCGCCCCGACGCCGTCGTCACCACGGTCACGTTGCCGACGCGCTGGACCAGCGCTGCAACCAGCGCCTTGAAATGCGACAGCAAGAACCAGTCCTCGGTGATGAGGATCATGATTTTTGGTGGGAGTGCAGGTGTGTGGCGAAGGGCTGCGGGCATGATCAGCCCTTGTGGCGCAGGTCCGGCTGTCTGTGCAAGGTTTGCAGCCTGCACCGATTGCGCGGGCGCCCGATATCGGATTGAAGTGGTGGCCTTGCGCGCCCAGACCGTTCGACGGGAGACACCACGATGATCGCCGCCCAAATGCCAGACACCAGTGCGCCGAAGACGGTGGACGCCGCACGCGGTCGCTGGACGCGCGAACGGGCCCTGACGCTCCATGACGCGCCGTTCAACGATCTGCTGTTTGAGGCCCACACTGTCCACCGGCAGAATGCCGATCCGAACCGGGTGCAACTCAGCCGGCTGCTCAGCATCAAGACCGGCGGCTGCCCCGAAGATTGCGGCTACTGCAGCCAATCGGCGCACCACGACACCGGGCTGAAGGCGACGCGGCTGATGGAGGTCGAGCGCGTCATCGCGGCCGCCGTCGAGGCAAAGAAGGCCGGCGCAACCCGCTACTGCATGGGGGCTGCCTGGCGCAGCCCGAAGGCGCGGGACATGGACGCGATCGTTGACATGGTTGCAGGCGTCAAGGCGCTGGGCATGGAGACCTGCATGACGCTCGGCATGCTCGATGGCGAGCAGGCCCTGCGCCTGAAGAAGGCGGGCCTCGACTACTACAACCACAACATCGATACGTCCGAGCAATACTACAGCGAGATCATCACCACGCACACGTTTGCCGATCGGCTGAACACGCTGGCGCATGTGCGCGAGGCTGGCCTCAAGGTGTGCTGCGGGGGCATCGTCGGCATGGGCGAAGCTGCAGCCGACCGTGTCGATATGCTGGTGACGCTCGCCAATCTGCCCGAGCCGCCCGAGAGCGTGCCGATCAACATGCTGATCCCGATCGACGGCACACCGCTGGCAGGGGCAAAGTCGATCGACGGACTCGAGTTCGTCAGGATCATCGCCCTGGCACGGATCATGATGCCGAAATCCTGCGTCCGTTTATCGGCCGGCCGCTCGGCCATGACCGAGGAGTTGCAAGCCCTGTGCTTCTTTGCCGGCGCCAACTCGATCTTCGTCGGCGACACGCTGCTGACGGCTGACAATCCGAGCGAAAGCGAGGATCTGGCCCTGTTTCGTCGCCTCGGCATCGAGGCAATGCAGCCCAACGGCGCATAAAACGAGCACACAACTTAAAGCTACTGCGCGAGGCGTCCCATGAGCCATCACCCGCAACAACTGCCAAACGTCACCGTGCCGACCTTGCAGCTGTGGAAAAGCCAGGGCCGGCGCATCGTCATGGTCACGGCCTATGATGCGGTGACGGCGCGCCTCGCCGACCCCGTGGTCGATGTACTGCTGGTGGGTGACAGCGTCGGCAATGTCTGCCTCGGCTTCGACAACACGTTGCCGGTCAGCGTGGCGATGATCAATCATCACCTGGAAGCCGTCGCCCGCACCAAGCCGCGCTCGTTGCTGGTGGCCGACATGCCGTTCCTCAGCTTTCACCTCGGCATGGATGATACGGTGCGCAACGCGGGCGGGTTCATGCAGCGCGGCGCTGCCGCCGTGAAGGTCGAGGGCGGAGCCAAGCGCTGCGATGTGGTGCGCAAACTGGTCGACTGCGAAATCCCGGTGATGGGTCACCTGGGCCTCACGCCCCAGAGCGTCAACGTCATGGGTGGCTTTAAGGTCCAGGGACGGGAGGCTACGGCCGCCGCGAAGCTCCTGGAGGATGCGGTGGCGCTGGAAGCAGCCGGCTGTTTCTCGATCGTGCTGGAGGGTATTCCCACCGCACTTGCCGCCGAGGTGACGAAGGCGCTGCGCATTCCCACGATCGGCATCGGCGCCGGCCCGCAGTGCTCCGGCCAGGTGCTGGTGCTGCACGACGTGCTCGGCCTGGTGCAGGGGCATAAGGCCAAGTTCGTGCGCACCTATGTCGATGGCTATGGCGTGCTGCAGGCGGCACTGGCGCAATGGGCGGGCGACGTTCGTGAGGCCAGGTTTCCGTCGGCGGCCGAATCCTACGGCGCAGCCACCCCGGCCAGTGCCGCGCCCGCAGGATAGTGCCGGGACACCAGGCCCACTTGCCGCTGCCGGCCCTTCGATTTGCGCACATCTTAAACCCCTGACCGAGCTCCCTCATGCCCTCATCGAACACACTGCAAATCGCGGTTCTGCCGGGCGACGGCATCGGCGTCGAAGTCATGGAACCGTGCCTTGCTCTGCTGAAGGCGGTGGAGGCGAAAGTCGGCGGCTTCGCGTTGAGCCCGGCCACCTATCCGGCCGGCGCCGCGCACTATCGCGACACGGGCATCGCGTTGCCCAAGGCGACGATGGCTGCATGCGGGAAGGCCGACGCGATCCTGCTCGCCGCCATGGGCCTGCCGTCGGTACGCTATCCTAACGGCACCGAGATCGCGCCGCAGCTCGATCTGCGCATGGATCTCGCGCTCTACGCCGGCGTGCGGCCCGTGCGCACCTTGCCCGGCCTGCCGACCGTGCTGTGCGACCCGCGCGCGGGCAACCTCGATTTCGTGCTGATCCGTGAATCGACCGAGGGGCTATTCGCCTCGCGCGCCAAGGGCACAGTCGTCAACGACGTGTGCGCCACCGAGACGCTGGTGCTGACCCGCAAGACCAGCGAACGGCTGTTCGACTTCGGCTTCAAGCTGGCAGCCCAACGCAAGGCACGCGGGCGTCCCGGCCGGCTCACCCTGGTGGACAAGGCCAACGTGTTCACATCGTTCGCGTGGGCCCGCACGATCTTCGCCGAACGGGCATCGGCCTTCCCCGCGATCGCCCACGACTTCGCCTACGTCGATGCGACCGCCCTCGACATGGTGCGCCGGCCCTGGACCTTCGACGTGCTCGTCACCGAGAACATGTTCGGCGACATCCTGTCCGACCTCGGCGCCGGCCTGATGGGCGGCATGGGCATGGCACCGTCCGCCGACATCGGTGACGAAAATGCCGTGTTCCAGCCCTGCCATGGCACCGCGCCCGACATCGTCGGCCAGGGCAAGGCCAACCCGACCGCCATGTTCCTGTCGGCGGCGATGATGCTCGACTGGCTCGGCGATCGGCACCGGGAGCCGAAGTTGAACGTCGCCGCAGCGATGATCGAGGCGGCCGTGTCGACGGCCTATGTGACGAACAAGCTGAAGCCCTTCGAGCTGGGCGGCCAATCGGGCACCGCCGAGATTACGCGCGCGGTGCTGGCGGCCGTTGCAGTGGCCTGATGACAGCCAACCTGCTAATGATGGTTCGATCAACAACACATCTCATTCCGTACACGGTCGCAATAACCAAGCTGAGGAGGACACGTGGTTTTGCGCAATAACGAGCTCAGGCATTGAACGCGAAAGAGTGACGACGTGCACACATTTTCCGCCGACGGCATCGACATCGCCTACCTCGACGAGGGCGACCGGGACGGTCAGCCGATCCTGTTGATCCATGGCTTCGCGTCGAATGCGGTGACCAACTGGGTCGAGCCCGGCTGGGTCAAGCATCTGACGCGCGAAACCTACCGCGTCATCGCGCTGGACAACCGAGGGCACGGCGCCAGCGCAAAGCTTCACGATCCGGCGGCCTACAGCCGCGCGCTGATGGCAGAGGACGCGCGCCGGCTGCTCGATCACCTCGGCATCGCCGCAGTGCACGTCATGGGCTATTCGATGGGCGCGCGGATCACCGCCTCACTGGCGCTCGCACATCCGGCCCGCGTCAAAACGGCGATCTTCGGCGGCCTTGGCATCAACATGGTGCACGGCCTCGGCGGATCGGATGCGATTGCCCGGGCGCTGGAAGCAGCGAGCCTCGATCAGATCAGCGACCCCCAGGCGCGCAACTTTCGCATCTTCGCCGATCAGACGCGCAGCGACCGGCTGTCGCTCGCCGCCTGTATCCGCGCGACACGGGAAGCGATTTCGGCCGAGACGATCGCCCGGATCAGCTGTCCCGTACTCGTCGCCGTCGGCACCACGGACGATGTGGCCGGGTCTGGTCCTGACCTTGCCGCGCTGATCCCCGGCGCCCGCGCGCTCGACATTCCAGGCCGCGATCACATGCGCGCCGTCGGCGACCGCGTCTACAAGGACGGCGTGTCGGCGTTCCTGGCCGCGCACCGATGAGGGCTTCGTCATGCTGAGACTGGGGTGCGGCGCCGGCTTCTCATCCGATCGGCTGGAACCGGCGATTGATCTCGCCCGCGACGGGCGGCTCGACTACCTCATCTTCGAGACGATCGGCGAGCGCACGCTGGCCTTTGGCCACCGCGACCGCAAGGCCGACCCGACGCGCGGCTACAACCCGCAGCTGGCAGCCCGCATGCGCGGTGTCCTCGCCCATGCTCGCGCCAACAGGACCCGCATCGTCACCAACATGGGCGTCGCCAACGTGGCGGCCGCCGGCGAAGTCACGATCGCGATTGCACGCGAACTGGGGCTCAAGGGCCTGCGCGTGGCGCTGGTCGAGGGCGACGACGTCACCTCGCTCATGGCGCCCGACACGGTTTTGTTCGACCACGGCAACCGCACCATCGCCGAGGTCAAGCGCCCGGTGGCGGGCGCCAATGTCTACCTCGGCATCGACGCCATCCTGCCGGCACTCGAGACCGGTGCCGAAATTGTGATCACGGGGCGCGTGGCCGATCCCTCGCTGTTTCTGGCACCCTTGGTCCACCATTACGGCTGGCGGCGTGACGACTGGCCCCTGCTCGGTCGCGGCACGATCGTGGGGCATCTGATGGAATGCGGCATGCAGATCACCGGTGGTTACTTCGCCGATCCAGGCCACAAGGATGTCGCACGGCTGGCCGACTGCGGCTATCCGATCGCAGAAGTGACGCCCGAGGGCGACACAACCATCACGAAACTGCCCGCGGCCGGCGGCCAGGTATCGGTGCGCACCGTCAAAGAGCAGCTGCTGTACGAAGTGCACGATCCGGCAGCCTACCTGACACCCGACGTCACTGCTGATTTCTCGAACGTTCGCCTTGCCGAGCACGGTGCCGACCGGGTGCACGTCTCCGGTGGTTCCGGGCGGCGGCGGCCGGAGACATTGAAGGTCACGGTTGGTTTCGACGGCGGCTGGCTCGGCGAAGGCGGCATCAGCTATGCGGGTCCCAACGCGGTCGCCCGTGCCACGCTCGCGCGCGACAGTCTCGTCGAACGCCTCGGCCGCCATAAGGGCTTCGCCGACCACCTGCGGGCGGACATCATCGGCGTCGATTCGTTACACGGCACTGCGGGCGTGCGCGCAACTGGCGAAGTTCACGATACGCGCGTGCGCGTTGCCATGCGGAGCGCGGACCGGGACGCGATCGAAACCATGCTGTGGGAGGTCGAGAGCCTGTTGTGTTGCGGTCCCGCCGGCGGCGGCGGCTATCGCGGGCAGATTTCGGCCAGTGTCATCACGCACTCGACGCTCATTGCGCGCGACGCCGTTCAGCCAACCGTGCGGGTGTTGACCGCATGACTCGCCGCATCCCCTTGCACGAGCTCGCCCATGCCCGCGCCGGCGACAAGGGTGATACGTCGTCCATTTCGGTATGGGTGTATGATCCAGGTGACTATGCGCTCGTGCGGCAACAGGTGACGGCCGAACGGCTCAAGGCGGCATTTCCACGCCTTATTCGCGGCGACGTCATCCGCTACGAACTGCCCGGTCTGTGCGGGTTGAACTTCGTGGCTCAGAATGCGCTCGAAGGCGGCGTCAATACTTCGCTCAATCTCGATGCGCATGGCAAATCATGGAGTTCGCTTCTCCTCTCCCTCGAGATCGAGGTGCCGGAGAACCGCAGGTGTGATGATGGGGCACGGTGAATGCGAAATTCAGTTCGGCGATGGGCTCAGGCATTGGCGGTGGCGGGACTGATCGGGTGCGCCATCGCACTGCCGCTCGCAGCCCAGTTGTTCGAGGGCCACGAGTGCTACGGCGAGGACAACGAACGGCGGCTCAAGGCCTGTTCGGAGCTGATCGATACGCCCGGATTGGCGCCCGAAGCGCATAGTTCCGCGTTCGCCATGCGGGCCCTGTCGCACTCGCTGAAGGGCGCCTATGATACCGCCATTCGCGATTATGACAGCGCCCTCCGCCTAGTTCCCGATTTCCCCGTCGCGCTCAACAATCGCGCCTGGGCCTATTTCAAGTCCGGCCGGCCGACCATGGGCAGCGAGGACGTGGAAAAGTCGCTGGCGCTCGATCCGTGGAGCCCGCATTCCTATGATACCCGCGCCCACATCAGGCAATGGAGTGGTCAGCCATCAGGCGCCCTTGCCGACTACGAACGTGCCATGTCGTTCGGCGGCGCGCGCATGATCAAGCTCTACCAGTGCGGCTTGGCGGCAGCCGGACTCTACAACGGGCCAGCCGACGGCTTCACGTCGTTCGAGTTGCGGCGTGCCATGGAACAATGCGTTCAAGGCACCACATGCGATCCGCTGCCGCCGGACGAAGAGTGCAAGGCATCAACGTCCTGAGATTGGCGGCTCACTTCCGGCCGTCGAGGACGCAGGTGAAGCGGGTCGGGCTGGCTGCCGCCATGCGGTTCTCGATTGTAGCCGCCAGGCGCCGGGTGCCGGGGCCGGGCTTGCCGGCGACCCGTTCGAACGGATTGGGCAGGGCTGCGGCCAGGAGTGCGGCCTCTCGCTGCGACAACCGTTGTGCCGGCTTGCCGAAATGATGGCGGCTGGCAGCTTCGATACCGAAGATGCCGGGCCCCCATTCGGCGATGTTGAGATAAACCTCCATGATGCGCGCCTTGGACCAGATCTGCTCCATCGGCAGCGTGATGCCGACCTCCAGGGCCTTGCGCAGGGGGCTGCGGCCGGACCACAGCAGCAGGTTCTTGACCACCTGCTGCGAGATCGTGCTGGCACCGCGCACAGCTTCCCAGCCCTCGCGATCGGCACGGTTGAGGGCGGCGCGCACCTCGCCAAGGTCGATGCCTGAGTGGGTGCAGAACTTGTTGTCCTCGGACAGGATGACCGCGCGCACGACGTGGGGCGAGACCCGCGACAGGGGAATCCAGCGGTTGTCGATGCGCTGTCCCGACCACTGTTGCGTCAGCATCAGCGCCGACGTCTGCGGATCGACGAAACGCAGCACCAGCAGTACCGCACTGACGATCAGGGTCGCAGTCGTGAGCCCGAGCAGGATCGCCCGGCTGCCCTGCACCAGCGCGGCGCGCCCGCAGGACGCCATATGCGGCCGCAGGCGGGACAAAAGTCCCTGTCCGCTCGCCGTCGCTGCAGTCCGGCGCCGCCAAAAAGATGCTGACACCAGGCGTGGCGGAGGCGCATCGTTCATCTGGCAGCGGCCCCAACTTTCATGACATAACGTCTGAGCTGCGCTAAGGCAGGCTTGGTGGCATGCCGCACGCAGTCGCCCGTCGGTCGAGACCTATAGGACAAATATTGTGTTCAGCGAAAGATTGGCAGAAGCACAACAGAGCGTCGAGAGGCGCCTGGGCCAGTGGTTGGACGATGCAGCGACGCCGGCGCGCATCACGGACGCCATGCGTCATGCGGTGCTCGGCGGCGGCAAGCGGATCAGGCCGTTTCTGGTGCTGGAAAGCGCCCGGCTGTTTGCGGCCGACGCGGACGCGGCCCTCGACGTCGCAGCCGCCCTCGAATGCATCCACTGTTACAGCCTGGTGCACGACGATCTGCCGGCCATGGACAATGATAGGCTGCGGCGTGGCAAACCGACGGTGTGGGCGGCCTACGACGAGTGGACGGCGATCCTCGCGGGCGACGCGCTGCTGACGCTCGCCTTCGAGATCATCGCCGGCTCGAACAGCACCATGTCGCCGGCCAAGCGCGTGGCGCTCACGCTGGCGCTCGCGCGAGATTCGGGCCGGGTCGGCATGGTCGGCGGCCAGTGCATCGATCTGGAAGCCGACAAGCTCGGCATGCCGAAGAACCCGACGCTGGCCCACATCCGGCATCTGCAGGCACTCAAGACCGGCGCGCTGATCCGCTTCGGCTGTGTTGCCGGCGCGATTCTGGGCGATGCCAAGCCGCTCGAGCATACAGCGCTTGTCACCTACGGCGACCGCCTGGGCTTTGCCTTCCAGATTGCCGATGACCTGCTCGACGTGACCGGCGACGAAGCGACCGTCGGCAAGGCGGTGGCCAAGGATGCGGCTGCCGGCAAGGCGACCCTGGTGTCGCTGATGGGCATCGAGGCGGCGCGCACCAAACTCGCCGCAGTGGAAGCAGAGGCGGTCGCAGCCCTCGACGTGTTCGGCCAGCGCGCCGCCACCCTGATCGAGGCGGCCGCGTTCGTTTCGAACCGCAGCAGCTGAGCCGGCTTTACGCCGGTGCTGCGACCGTTCGCCGGGTGAGCATGCGCTGCAATGCCGCCGTCGCCAGCGCGATCGCGATGCCAAGCAAGGTCGTGTAACCGAGCGTGAAGCCCGTCGTAGACGCTACGAGCCCCTTGATCAGCAGTGGGAAGACCAGCAGCAGACCGGCGAGCGTGAACAACGCGGTCTCGACGAGGTTGCTGCGGCGGAACAGCCAGCCCTGTGCGGCAACGCCGAGGAAGGCGATGCCGGCCGCCGTTTTCAACGTGACTTCTGCGGCGTCAAGCCAGGTCAGGCCCTTGGGGAACTGCAGCAGCAGCGCCGGCCCCTGCGGATCGAGCACGAATACGAACGGCACCAGGAAGGCCGGCATCGTGTATTTCCACGACTGCAACGTGGTCCAATAGGGATTGCCACCGGTGATCGCCGCGGCCGCAAACGGCGACAGGGCGGTCGGTGGCGATACTTCCGACAGCACGGCATAGTAGAAGATGAACATGTGCGCCGCATAGTCCGGCACGCCGAGCTTGGTGAGCGCGGGTGCCGCGATCACCGCGCAAATGATGTAGGACGCCGTCACCGGTACGGCGAGGCCGACGACCCACACGATTGCCGCCGTATAGAGCGCGGTGAGCAGCAGGCTGCCGCCCGCATACTCGATCGCGATCGACGAAAACTTGAGGCCGAGGCCGGTCAACGTCACCACGCCGACAATGATGCCGGCCGACGCGCAGGTGGTCGCGGCATTGAGTACGCCGGTGGTGCCTTCGACCATGGCGCGCTTGAGCTTGGCTGGAACCAGGGCGGTGTCGCGTCGCAGGAAGCTCGTTGCGATCGCCAGGAGTGTCGCCCAGAACACCGCCAGGACGGGCGAGAAGCCGGCCAGCATGAAGGCGATGATCGAGACCAGTGAGCCGAAATGGAACCAGTAGGATTTCGCGAGTTGCCACAGATTTCCGGTCTCGATCAGGCTCGTCTGCCCGCCGCCGTACTTGGCACTGTCCAATTCGACCATCACCAGGATGCCGAAGTAGTAGAGAACGGTCGGAATGGTCGCCATCAGGATCACGTCGAAATACGAGATCTTGAGGAATTCGGCGATCAGGAAGGCCGCCGCGCCAAGCACCGGCGGCGAGATGATGGCGCCGAGACCGCCGGCTGCCAGCAGGCCGCCGGCCGCGTTCTTCTCATAGCCGGCCTTGGCCAGCATGGGATAGGCAACGGCGCCGATCGTCACCGTGGTCGCGACGCCCGAGCCCGACGGTCCGCCCATCAGGAACGACGACAGGACGACCGAGCGGCCGGCCGCATTGCGCTTGCCACCCATCGCGGCCAGCGAGAAGTCGATGAAGAACTTGCCGGCGCCCGAATATTGCAGCACGGCGCCGAAGATCGTGAACAGAATGATCAAGCTCGACGACACGTCGACGGCGGTGCCGAAGATGCCTTCCAGCGTCATGTAGAGCTGGCCGACGAGGCGGTCGGGCGCATAGCCCCGGTGCGTCCACGGCGCCGGCAGGTGAGGCCCCCACAGGGCATAGGCGATGAACAGCAGCGAGATCACCGGCATGATCAGTCCGGTCGTGCGTCGTGTCGCTTCCAGCAGCAGGACGATGAACACGATGCCGACGAAGAGATCGATGCGGGATGGCGAGATGGCGCGGTCGCCGAACTCGTCGCCTTGCATCACGACGTAGCCGATCACCGCAACGCTGCCTAAGGCCAGTACGATATCGAGAAAGGTCAGCCGATTGCGCAGGTTCTTGGTCATCGGAAACAACAGGAACGCGAGAAACAGAACCATCCCCACGTGCAACGGCCGCAGCAGGTAGGTCGGCACCACGGGCGCCCACTGGAACGGCCACGCCCCGGCGGCGGCGGCATAGAGGTGGAACAGCGTGACAGCAATCGCGAACCAGGCGACGATCTCACCGGTCCAGCCGCCGAGCCGGTTGGTCGCGCCTTCGTCCTCCTCGATGTATTTTTCGGCGCGCTTCAGCTGCTCTTCGCTGATCACCGCAGCTGCTACATCTTTGTCCGCGGCCATTGGGCTCCCCCGTTCCGTGTTGCCGGTTTTTGTCTCCGGGCTTCTTGATAATGGCACCAATCTTAGTCCCATCGCGTCTGACAGGGAAAGGCCGCGCGCCCTGCCCGCTCGTGAAGCTGGTGTGACCGTAGCGCCGGGGGCGCACTTGGCTGAATTGCCACAAAAAATAGGCAGAGCACCTGCTGCCCTGCCTATCGAGCGGTTCGCGGCGCGTGCCCGCGCCTCATTCGTACTTGATGCCCTTTTCCTTGAAGTACTTGACGGCGCCCGGATGGAACGGCGCACCAGCCTTCTTCGAAGTCTGGTTCTCGTTCTTGATGTTCAGTGCTTCCTTGTGGACCTGCGCCAGATCTTCACGCTTTTCGATCATGGCCTTGGTCAGGTCGTATGCCAATTGCTCGGGCATGTTGGCATTGACCGCCATGACGTTCCAGACGGTGATGTTGGCGGCATCGTTGTCCATGCCGGTGTAGGTCGCTTTTGGAATGGTGGCCGAGGTGTAGAGCGGGCCGTACTTGGCATTCATCTTCTCGGCCAAATGGGCGATGTCGAGGACCTTGATCTTGGTCGACGGAGTCGCGGCCAGATCTGTGACAGCAGCCGTCGGCAATCCGCCGACCCAGAAGAACGCGTCGATCTTCTTGTCTTTTACGGCGTTCACGGATTCAGCCGCGCCCAGCCGCTCGCGCTTGACGTCCTTGTCCTTGTCGATACCGGCTGCCTCCAGCACACGGAAGGCGAACACTTCCGTGGCCGAGCCCGGGGAACCCGTCGAGATGCGCTTGCCCTTCAAGTCCTCGACCTTGCTGATGCCCGTACCGTCGACCGAAACCACATGCATGTGGTTGGGATACATCACGACGAGGGACTGGATCGGCAATTTGCCGCTGGCAAACTTGTCGAGACCGTTGATCGCATCCCAGGTGGCATCGACCTGCACGAATCCGATATCGGCCTTGCCGGTGCCGACCAGCTTCAGGTTGTCGACCGAACCTCCGGTGACTTCGGCGGTCACGGTGGTGTTGGGCAAGGACTTGGACAGAATATTGGCAAAGCCGCCGCCGAGCGGATAGTAGACGCCGCCGGTGCCGCCGGTTGCGATCGAGAGTTGCGTCTTGGTTTGCGCAACGGTCAGCGCGCTGCCAGCCACGAGGCCCAGTGCCAGCATGAGTGCGGTGCTAATCTTCATCGACGTTTCCTGTGCTCCCTGTTGCGGCGCCAGCACTACTACCTGGCTGCCCGCTGGTGAGCTTAAGCCAATTGGCGCGGCCGACAAAGAGCTGTTCGCACTGCCAGATCTATTCGCATTGTGAGTGCACTACACGGCCAGCACGAGCTTGCCGGTCACCGCGCGGCCATCGAGCAGGGCGATGGCGTCTGCAATCTGCGCGAGCGGCATGACAGCGTGAATGTGGGGCTTGAGTTTGCCCTCGGCGATCCAGCCGAGCACGCGGGCGATGTTGGCCGCATGGCCTACGGGATCGCGGGTTGCAACTTCGCCCCAGAACACGCCGGCAATGTCGCAGCTTTTGAGTAGCAGCAGGTTGAGCGGGATCTTCGGGATCGCGCCACCGTCAAAGCCGACGACGAGATAACGCCCCAGCCAGTTGATTGCCCTGAGTGCCGGCTCGGCATGGTCGCCGCCGACACAGTCGTAGATGACGTCGGGACCAGCGCCGCCGCTCGCCTCGCGCAGCATCTGCTTCAGGTCGCCGCTGGCGTAGTTGATGGTCCGATCGGCACCGTGCGCGCTGCAGATGGCGAGCTTCTCGGGCGATGACGCGGCGGCGATCACGTGAGCGCCCATCAGCTTGGCGATTTCGACGGCAGCCAGCCCGGCGCCGCCGGACGCACCTAGTACAGCAACCGTCTCGCCAGCCTTCAGCCGTCCGCGATCGGCCAGTCCGTGCATCGCAGTGCCGTAGGTCACGTTGACGCCGCTGGCGATCTCATCGCTCACGCCATCGGGAATAGCGATCAGCGTTTGCGCCTTGACGATGGCGAATTCGCGGGCGCCGCCCCAGCCGATGAAGCCGCACACGCGTTGGCCGGCCTTCCAGGTCGTGACCCCGGTGCCAACCGTATCGACCACGCCAGCGATTTCCCCAGCCGGCGAAAATGGCAGCGCGGGCTTGAACTGGTACTTGCCGCGCGTGATCAGCGTGTCGAGGAAATTGAGGGCAGCTGCGCGAACCCGCACACGCACTTCGCCGGGACCCGGCTCTGGCGTGGCAATGTCCTCGATCGTGAGGGCGCCCGGACCATCGAGCGTCGTGCACAAGGCGGCTTTCATCGAACTTAAACTCCTCGAACAATCGGTTCCAAGGCCCGAGGCCATGGCGGGAGCTCGAGGGCAGCGCCCTTGGAACTCAAACGCCCCACTGCGCCTTGGCGAATGCGGGATAGGTCTCGGCGATCTCGGCGGCGACCCGTGTGCGCAGCAGCGCCAGTTCATCGGCCGGCAGTGCTGCCGTCACGGGGACGTCCGTCGGGGTACTGTAGTCGAAGCCAGTGGCTGCCCGCACGTCGGCTGGACTAACGCCGGGATGCACGCTCGCCAGCTGGAAGGCGCCGCGTCGTCGGTCGTAGGCAAACGCACAGAGCCCGGTGACGAGGGCATGCGGCCCGCCGGGCCGGAACTCGCCTTCGGGCGAAGATCCAGCGGCACTGACGAAATCGACCTTCGATACCAGCGTGCGCGGCGAATGCTCCTCGCGGAACAGAATCACGCGCGGGATCAGGTGATAGAGATAGGACGAGCCGAAGTTGCCGGGAAAGCGGACCTTGGGGCTCTTGTAGTCGCCGAGGCTTACGAGATTGATGTTGCCGGCGCCATCGATCTGCCCGCCGGACAGGAAGAATGCATCGACGCGCCCCTGGGCCGCGCAATCGAACAGCTCGCGGCCGCCATCGGTGAACGGATTGTGCTGCTCGCTGCCGAGCAGGGAGACGCGCAGGCGTCCCCCCGACAGGGCACGTGCCAGCAGTGCGGCCGACCCCGGGATCGGCGACGAGGCGCCGACCGCCACGTGGCGCAGGCCGGCGAGCATCGGCGCAATCGTGCCGATCATGATCTCAGGTGTCGAGAGGGCGGCAGCTGGCCTCATGCGGGCACGGTTTCCAGCACGCGGGCGGCCATCCAATCATCAAATCCAGCCTGTGTCTGGGCAGCCCGCACATAGTCGGCAAGCACCGTGTGATCTGCCGGATAGGCACCGGCAAGGCCGACCGGATCGCCGCCACGGGCCGCTTTCGCGATGCCGCTGATGTACAGAGCCGGGATGGTGCTGCCGGCGCGATCCTCGTCGCGCAGAAAATCGGTGTCGACGATGTCTTCGACCGTGACATAGGTCTCGCGCGCCGCATGCGCCATCAGCATCAGTTCGCGGCGCACTCCGATCCACACGTTGCCGTTGCGGTCGGCATGGCGGGCGTGGAACAGGGCGACGTCCGGCCGGATCGCCGGAATGATGACGATCGGGTCGCGCATTGTGCTGAGCGGGTTGTCGATCACCTGCCAGTCGGGACGCACTTTGAGCAGATCGGAGCCCAAAATCCCGCGCAGGGGCATGAACGGAATGCCCTTCTCGGCCGCCTGCAGTCCAGCGTGGATCGCCGGGCAAGTGGCGTCCCGCATCTCGATGTCGCCGGCCTTAACCGCTGCGATGGCGCGTGGCGGCATGCCCGGTTCGCCGAGCGTGAGGGCTGCCGACTCTAGAATCGCAACGCAGCCCGCGCCGACCAGCCAGTCGGCCTGCAGGCCCAGGCTCGGCACGCCGATCAGCTGCAGGTTACGCGCGTGCCGCCGGATCAATGCGGCCACCACCGTCATGGCACAGCCCGAATAGTCGGGCGGCAGCGCGATCGAGGCGCCATCGGCGATGCGGGCGGCGATGTCGGTGACGGTAAGCGGCGCGGCGTCAGGCATCATGGCTGTGGGTCCAGGCAGGCAAGGGCCAATCAGGATACGAGCTTCAACCCGATAATGGAGCCGATCAACGTGATGAGGAACAACAATCTGAGCGCGGTCGCGGGCTCGCCGAACGCGAAGATGCCGACAATTACCGTGCCGGCCGCGCCGATGCCGGTCCAAACCGCATAGGAGGTCCCGAGCGGGATTGTCTGCGCGGCCCTGGTGAGGAGCACAAAACTGGTCGCGGACAGGACCAGGAACGCCACCGTTGGCCAGAACTTGGTGAAATTCTCGGTGTAACGCAGCGAGGTCGTAAAGCCGATCTCGAGCAGACCGGCGACAACGAGCATGATCCAGGCCATGGGACTTCCTGCCAACTCAACGTGTGCTGTCGAGGCTTTCGACCACGAGATTGCGGTTGGTATAGACGCAGATGTCGGCCGCAATGCCCATGGCTTTGCGGGCGATCACTTCGGCCGTCTGGTTGGTGTCGATGAGCGCGCGGGCAGCGGCCAGCGCGAACATGCCGCCCGAGCCGATGCCCATCACGTCATGTTCCGGCTCCAGCACGTCGCCGGTGCCGGTCAGCACCAGGGTGACGCCGGCGTCTGCCACCAGCATCATCGCTTCCAGTCGGCGCAAATAGCGATCGGTCCGCCAGTCCTTGGCCAGTTCCACGGCGGCCCGCGTCAACTGGCCCGGATACTGTTCCAACTTCGATTCCAGCCGCTGGAACAAGGTGAAGGCGTCAGCCGTCGCACCGGCAAAGCCGCCGATCACGTCGCCGCGGCCGATCGAACGGACTTTCTTGGCGTTCGACTTCAAGACGGTCTGGCCGAGGCTCACTTGCCCGTCGCCGGCGATCACCACTTTGCCGCCCTTGCGCACGGTGAGAATAGTGGTGCCATGCCAGGTGGTGGACTCAGAAGCCATGACGTCTCCTCTTTTCTCAAGCGTCACAGGGTGATAGATGCCCGGTCACCCCGACGCAAGGATGAGCACGAGTGACCCGCACAGCGACGATTTCGCGCAGCACCAAGGAAACCGAGATCAAGGCCCACGTGGGCCTCGACGGAACCGGTGCCTACGACATTTCGACCGGCATCGGCTTTCTCGATCACATGCTGGAGCAACTGGCACGCCATTCGCTGATCGACATCACGCTCGAGGCGAAGGGCGATCTGCACATCGATTTCCATCACACGACCGAGGACACCGGCATCGTGCTCGGCCAGGCGGTGGCGAAGGCGCTGGGCGACAAGGCCGGCATCACGCGCTATGCCGACGTGAACCTGCCCATGGACGAGTGCATGACGCGGGTCGCGCTCGACGTATCAGGCCGGCCGTTCCTGGTGTGGGATGTAACGTTCACAGCGGCCAAGCTCGGCGACATGGACACCGAGTTGTTCCGCGAGTGGTTCCAGGCCTTCGCGCAGCACGCCGGCATCACGCTGCACGTCGCCAACCTCTATGGCGCCAACAACCACCACATCGCCGAGACTTGCTTCAAGGGCCTCGCCCGCGCCCTGCGCACCGCCATCACGGTCGACCCGCGCCAGTCGGGCCGCGTGCCCTCGACCAAGGGAAGTTTGAGTGTCTAGCCACCATAAGCTGATAGTTCTGATCGAGACCCGCCATGATCGTCTACACCGTGCATGAGCCACCGAATCCGCCGGCCGACCGCATCGACCGGGCCGAGAAGCTTGAGTTCGTGCGTGATGGCTTCCAGCCGCTGGCAGCCGCGATACCACCGCTTTGGATGGCCATGAACCAGCTGTGGATGGTGCTTTTGCTCTATCTGCTGGTGTCCATGGGGGCCAGCCTCGTTCTTGGCATGCTCGGTGTGGCGCCGACCCTGATCGCGCTGATCAACCTGGCCGCCAACGTCATCATCGGCTTCGAAGCCGACCGCCTCAGGCGCTGGACTTTGACCCGCCGCGGCTGGTCGGAAATCGGCACCGTCACGGGCAAAAACCTCGCCGAATGCGAGCGCCGGTTCTTCGATGGCTGGCTGATCCAGCAGCCGATGCTGCGGCCTGCGGGCAACCGGACGGGCGGGTTCGGAACCTGGTCCGAACAGCCCCATGAAATGCCCGAGGTGCCCGCCGGCGATGGCGCGGAAGCGCCCGCCCGTTCCCTGTGGCAGCGCCTGCTGCGGCGTTGACCCGCGCCTAATCGACAACCGAGGATCCCGTGCGCCAGCGCGTTGCCATCATCGACTACGGCTCGGGCAATCTGCATTCGGCGGCCAAGGCGTTCGAGCGCGCCGCGCGCGAAGCTGGCATTGCCGCCGAAATTGCGGTCACGGCCGACCCCGACTGGGTCGCCGCCGCCGACCGCATCGTGTTGCCCGGTGTCGGCGCCTTCGCCGATTGCGCGCGCGGGCTCGATGCGGTGGCCGGCATGCGCGAAGCGCTGGAGGATGCCGTGCGGCGCCGCGGGCGTCCCTTTCTAGGCATCTGCGTCGGCATGCAGTTACTGGCGACGCGTGGCCTCGAGTTCGGCGAAACACCGGGCCTGGGCTGGATCACTGGCGACGTGCGGCAGATCGTACCGACGGATGCTGCTCTCAAGGTTCCGCACATGGGCTGGAACACTATCGACGTGGCCCGCCCCCACGCCCTACTCGATGGCATCGCGACCGGCACGAAGGGGTTGCATGCCTACTTCGTGCACTCGTTTCATCTGGCGGCGGCCGAAGCTGCGACGGTCGTTGCAACCGCAGACTATGGCGGCAGCGTCACGGCCATGGTTGCACGCGACAACATCGCCGGAACGCAATTTCATCCGGAAAAGAGCCAGACGCTCGGCCTGGCGCTGATCGCGAATTTTCTCAAGTGGTGGCCGTGACGTCGTTCAGATACATCGCGTTGCACTGGCGGCAATCGCCACACGGCGCAACGCGATAGCAGGCCATGGGCCAGAAACGCCATGGTTGCGATGCGATGAGAACACCCTTGCGCTGTTTCAATGGTTCCCGCCCGGCTCGAAGTGCGCATAGAACAGCTTCTGGCCGATGCCCATGTTCTGCGCCTTCGCAAGCATGGCGCCGCCGAGTGCGATGTCCGACAGCGAAAGGCCGCGATGCCAGAACAAAATCGTTTCGTCGTCGCGCTCGCGCCCCACTTTCAGGCCAGCGCAGATCTGCCCCATCTCGGCGTGCAGGTTGTCTTTGTTGAGCCGGCCCGAGTCGATCTGGCGGCGCAGCGCCCCGAACTTGCCGGCGTGTGCCTGGCCGAAGTCGTCCATCACCCACTTGTCGATGATGTCGGGAAGACTGTCCTCGACCACGCTCATGGTACCGTAGGGCATTACGAGCGCGCCCTTCTTGATCCATTCGGTCTTGAGCATGGGCGCTGGCGCTTCGAGCCGCGAGGCATCGACGATGATGTCGCAGCCTTCGACGCAGCTCTGCCAGTCTCCGGTCGCGACCACCTTCTTGGCCAACGCAGCGCCGATTTTGGCCGCGAACGCGTCGCGGCTCTCCTTGCGGCGCGAATGCACGCGGATCTCGTCGAAGTTGAACAGCCGGTCCATCAGTTTGATGTTCCAGAACGCGGTGCCGCGCGCGCCGATGTGGCCGAGGATCTTTGCCCCCTTGCGGGCGAGATACTTGGCACCGATGGCGGTCATCGCACCGGTGCGCATAGTGGTGATCGCGGTCGCATCCATCATGGCGATCGGCCGGCCGGTCTTCGGGTCGGCGAGATAGAGCATCGCCATTTCCGAAGGCAGATCGTGCTGGTAGTTGTCGAAGAAATCGCCGACCACCTTCACGCCCGCAAGCCCGAGCGGTTGCACGACGCCACGCAGCACGTTGAAGTGGCCGCGCGTCGAGCCCTGCTCCGGCACCAGATGCATGCGCGGTTCAATGATCGCCCGGCCCGTCGCCTGGGCGACAAGCGCGCTTTCGACTGCCGCGATGATCTCGTCGTCGGTCAGGTTGAGGTCGGCAATGTCGCGACCGTGCAGGTAATGGATGTGGATGTCGGTCATGGTGTGGTGGTCTCGCAATTTCAGGCTGGCTGAAGTGGGCGGCTCCGCCATAAGACGCTACAGTGCGGCAGGCTCCAACGGCAAAAGGTGCAGGATGGCGGACAACGTCGCTGTTTCAAGGATGACCGGTGGCGCTGCCATTGTCGAGGCGCTGATTGCCAATGGCGTCGACACCGTATTCGGGCTGCCAGGCGTGCAGATGTACCCGCTGTTCGACGCGCTGCAGAAGCACAGCGACCACATCCGTACCTATGGCGCCCGGCACGAACAGGCGTGTGGCTACATGGCGTTCGGCTATGCGCGCTCGACCGGCCGACCGGGCGTTTTCTCGGTGGTGCCCGGGCCGGGCGTGCTCAATACGGCGGCGGCGCTCGTCACCGCGCTCGGCGCCAATGCGCCGGTCCTGTGTGTGACGGGGCAGGTACCGTCGGCCTTCATCGGCCGTGGCCGCGGGCATCTGCACGAACTGCCCGATCAGCTCGGCACCCTGCGCACGATCACCAAATGGGCCATGCGGATCGAGCGCGCGGCCGATGCTCCCGAGATCATCAACGAAGCGTTCCGGCAGATGCTGACGGGTAGGCCTGGCCCGGTCGCAGTCGAAATGGCGTGGGACACGATGGCCGCGAGCGGCGACATTGCGCTCCCGATTACGGCTGCCACCCTTCGACCGCCTCGGGCGGCGTCGCCGTCGGAAATCGAGGCGGCGGCGGCGATCCTGCTCACAGCCAAGCGACCGATGATCCTGACTGGCAGCGGCGCGCAGCATGCAAGTACCGCGATATGCGCACTTGCCGAGGAACTTGATGCGCCGGTGGCAGCGTTTCGTGGTGGCCGCGGCGTGGTGCCCGAGGATCATGACCTCGGCATCTCATCGTTCACGGCCAAGGAACTGTGGCCGCGCACCGACGTTGTGGTTGGCATCGGCACGCGACTCGAAATGCCGTTCATGCGCTGGACCGGCATGATGAAATTGATCGACCGGCCGCAGGCGCCGCCGCACATCATCCGCATCGACATCGACCCAGCCGAGATGTTGCGCCTGGTGCCCCATGCCGGCATCGTCGCTGATGCGGGCGTGGGCGCCACTGCCCTGCTCGCCGCTCTGCAGCGGCTGAAAGCGAAGAAGCCGGCGGTAACCGCAGCCGCCATTCGCGCCGACATGACCAGCACCCGGCACGCGGCGCGGGCGAAAATCGAGACGGTCCAGCCGCAACTTGCCTACCTCGATGCGATCCGAGAAGTCCTGCCGCGCGAGGGCATCTTCGTCAGCGAACTGTGCCAGGCCGGCTTCACCGCACTTTACGGTTTTCCGGTCTACGCGCCGCGCACCTTCATCACGGAAGGCTACCAAGGCACACTCGGCTACGGCTTTCCAACAGCGCTGGGCGTCAAGGCTGCGCACCCGGACAAACCGGTGGTGTCGATCACCGGCGATGGCGGCTTCATGTTTGCGGTGCAGGAATTGGCAACCGCCGCCCAGGAAAACATCGCCCTGGTTACGGTCCTGTTCAACAACGCGTCCTATGGCAATGTGATGCGTGACCAGAGGACGAATTTCGGCAACCGGGTGATCGGCGCTGCGCTCAAGAACCCGGATTTCATGATGCTCGCCAATGCCTTCGGCATCGAGGGGCACCGTGTGACATCGCCGGGCGACTTGAAACCGGTCCTGGCCAAGGCGCTCGCAGCGAAGAAACCCGCCCTGATCGAAGTCGAGGTGCCGCAGGGGAGTGAAACGAGCCCGTGGGATTTCATCCACTTCAAGCCATAAGGAGCATGCGTGAAGAAGACGTTGGACGAATGGCTGCACCACGAGGCGGCCGGCGGCATCGTGCTGCTGATCGCGGCCCTGATCGCACTGGTAATCGACAATTCTCCGCTGAGCCCGCTGTACGACGCCCTTCTCGATACGCCGATGACGATCCGCATCGGCGCGCTCGCGCTCGACAAGCCGCTGCTGCTGTGGATCAACGATGGCCTGATGGCGATTTTCTTCTTCCTGGTCGGCCTTGAGATCAAGAAGGAGATGCTGGCCGGCGCGCTCAGCGACACGAAGGCGGCGGCGCTGCCGTTCCTGGCCGCAGTCGGCGGCATGATTGCGCCCGCGTGCGTCTATGGCCTGATCAATGCTGGCGACCATACGGCGCTGCGTGGCTGGGCGATCCCCGCGGCCACCGATATCGCCTTCGCCGTCGGGGTCCTGGCCCTGTTGGGACCACGCGTGCCACCGGCGCTGAAGGTGTTCCTGCTGGCGCTGGCCATCATCGACGATCTGGGCGCGATCATCATCATCGCCCTGTTCTATACGTCCGATCTGTCGCTGTCGGCGCTCGCCCTGGCTGGTCTTGGCATCGCGCTTCTGATGGCGTTGAACCTGAGCGGCGTCACGCGATTGGCGCCCTACGTTCTGGTTGGCATCTTCATCTGGGTGTGCGTACTGAAGTCGGGCGTGCATGCGACGCTCGCCGGCGTTGTGGTCGCCTTGGCGATCCCGCTGCGGGCGGCCGGATCGGCGCCCTATTCGCCGCTGAACAAGGTGCAGGCCGCGCTGCATCCCTGGGTGACGTTCGGCGTCGCGCCACTGTTTGCGTTCGCCAATGCCGGCGTGTCTTTGGAGGGGTTCCAACTGGCGAAGCTGGTGGCGCCGATCCCGCTCGGCATTGCGCTCGGACTGTTCATCGGCAAGCAGATCGGCATCTTCGGCGCGGCGTGGCTGGCGATCCGCGCAGGCGTCGCCCGCATGCCGGAGGGGGCCACGTGGCTGCAGCTCTATGCCGTCGGAATCATTGCCGGCATCGGCTTCACAATGAGTTTGTTCATCGGCAGCCTCGCCTTCGTCGATCCCGCGCGCGCGGCCGACGTGCGCATCGGCGTGCTCGGCGGATCGCTGGTGTCGGCGATTGTCGGCTATCTGCTGCTGCAGGCGGCCCTCAATCGCCAAACGCCCGCTGCCACATCCGCGTGAACTTCTTTCGCAGCCAGCCGGGCTCGGTCGGCGCAGTTGCACCTTGCCGAATGTGATCGTGTGCCTCCGCCAGGAACGCGCGCACGAGCGCTGCGTCATGGGTGCTGGCGCCGGCCTGCTCGAAGTCATCGAGATTGCGCACGACCGTCTTGGTTGCGTCTTTGGGATCGATGACGGCCAGGAACGGCACCGAGCGCAATTTCGCGCCCTTGGCGGCGGCAAGAACCTCGCCCAGCACGGCGTGTCCGCTCGGTACGTCGATGCGGCGGCCGGCATGCAGCGTCGATAGGCCGATCTCGAGCACCTGGAACGCTGCGGCCAGCTCGACACGACCTCCGGTGGTGCCGAACAGCGCCGGCGATTGCAGCTGCCCTTGCAGCGAGCGGCACCAGGGACACCAGGTGGCGCCGAAGTCGACGATCAGCAGGCGGTTTTCGGCCCGTGCCTGGCTCAGCGCGGCCGTGAACAGCGTCATCTGATCGGCGCAGATCTCGTAACGCGCTTCGTTCGGCTGCAGCTTCGCCGTGGTCGCCTGCGCGCAGCGCGCGATTGCGGAATGGGCGTAGGTCTGCGGCGGCACCGCCCAGGCATCCGCTTGGGCGGGTGCTGCAAAAAGGACGAGCGCAAGCAGGATGATGATCAGTCGCACAGGCACCTCTTGGCCGACAGGGTCAGCCGAATCACAGCAAGCGCCGTGCCAATGCCTATTTGCAGCCGCCGCTCACTGCCTGCAGGGCCTGTGCAACGCCCGCCAGCGAGTAGGTATCCTTGCTGACCACGCCCTGTTCCGACTGGGCGATCACGGTGATGGTCGAGCCCTTCTTCATGGCATCGAGTACTTTCAATTCGTCGGTCGCGTCGATGATGAAAGCGCGATCGCCCTTCGAGAACAGCTTGTAGAATACCTTGTCGATTGCGATCGATGCCGGGGCATTGGGCTTCAAGGGTACGCTGGTCTTCACGCTGATTTCAGCGCGCACGCCGTCCTTGGGCCAGGCCGAAACATAGAAGTGCGCGCCGGGCGCGGCTGCCGGCGGTTCGCTCGATTTCGGCGCCGAAATGGCAAAGCAGATGCGGCCCTCGGCGCCGTCGTGGGCGAGCACGCGCCAGTCGCCGAACTTCTTCACCGTGCGCGTCTGGGCCTGGGCGGCCGACGTGGCAATGCCCGCGGCCACCGTCAGTAGAGCCGCGGCTGCGAACCGGATGTGGGATGTGCCGAACGTGCGCATGGCGGACTTATAGAAACACCAGCCGGCAAATGTCACGCCGACCCGGCGCCGCGGCCGAAAACCGGCCGGGGAACCGCGGCTTTCGGGCCACCCTCCGTCACCGGGCGCTCGGCGAAGCGGGCAAGGCACTTCACTCGGTCGTACATGACGATGGCGCCGGCCATGGCGACGTTGATGCAGAATGTGGTTGGAATGCGCACCACGTGGTCGCAGGCGGCCACCAGTTCCGACGAGATCGAGCCCTGTTCAGGCCCGAGCAGGTAGGCGGCCCGCAAGGGGTGGCGGAAGCTCGGCAGGTCGATTACGTCATCGGTCAGTTCGATGCCGACGAGGCTGCACCCCTGTGGCAGTGCGAGTTCGTCACGGCTTGGCCAGTTGTAGTGCGGCAGATGGAACTGCCCCTTCGACGTGTCGGCCCGCGCCTCCAGTGCCTGGTAGCTCGCCCCGATCGTGAACGTGAAGCTCGCGCCGAACGCGTGCGCCGAGCGCATCAGGTTGCCGAGGTTCAGCGCTTTCGATGATCGCTCCGCGCCGATCGCAAAGTAGCCGCGTGCCGTCGGCGGCCAGTTATCTCGTGGGTTCATGTGCGTTGCAAGCTCGGTCGGTGGTACTCGCCACACCTACCCGAAGTCGCCGCCGACGTGAACCCCGCTGGCTATTCGATCTTGATCTGGGCTTGGCGGATCACGCCGGCCCACTTCTTCATCTCATCGGCATGGTAGGCGCGGAACGCGTCCGGCGTGCGGATGTTGACGGCGATGCCCTGCTTGATCGCGTTCGCGGCGACAGCGGGCTTAGCCAGCGCATCGAGCACCGCCGTTGACAGTGTCGCAATGACCGGTGCCGGCGTCTTGGCTGGCGCGAACATGGCGAGCCAGCTGTCCGCCTCGCCGCCGTTGACGCCCTGCTCCTTCAGCAGCTTCACGTCCGGCAGCTGCGGCGCGCGCGTATCTGACGCAACCGCAAGCGCGATCATTTCGCCGCCCTGGATCTGGCCGAGCACCGAGGGCAGCGTCGCGAACGCCACGTCGATGCGCCCGGCCACGATCTCGATCGCCATGGGGGCTGCCCCCTTGAACGGGATGTGGGCCATCTGCGCGCCGGTGATGGTCTTCAACAGCTCCATGGCGAGGTGCGAGCCGGAACCGGTGCCGGTGGAGCCGTAGTTCAGCTTGCCGGGATCCTTCTTGGCGATCGCAATGAGCTCGGCGACCGTCGTAACCCCGAGCGACTTGCGCGCAACCAGCACGTGCTGCAGGTCGGCGAGACCGGCCAGCGGCGCAAAGTCCACAATCGGATCGTAGCCCGGCTCCTTGATCAAAAAGGCATTGGTCGCGTGCGTCTGGTTGTTGCCGAGCACGATCGCGTGCCCGTCCGGCTCGGCCTTTGCCACCTCGCGCGTGCCGATCGCACCGGAGGCCCCCGCCTTGTTCTCGACGATGACGTTCCAGCCCTTCGTCTCCCGCAATTCCTGCTCGATGATGCGGGCGAGCGCGTCCGTCGGTCCACCGCCCGGATAGGGCACGACGATGCGGATCTGCTTCGCGGGGAACCCCTGCGCCGCCGCCGGGCGCAGCAGGGCGAGGCTTGCAAACCCGGCGGTTGCGGTGCGGCGAGTGATGGACATGCGTGGGCTCGCCAGTTGGGACCAGTCGCCTATTCCGCGGCCAGCCGGACGGTGTGGCCATTGGCCATCGGGCACGCCATCCACAGCGCGCCGAGTGCTTCGACCAGCTTGTCGATCTGTCCGTCGGTGTGCAGCGGCGTCGGCGTAATGCGCAGCCGCTCGGTGCCGCGCGGGACGGTTGGATAGTTGATCGGCTGCACGTAGATGCCGTAGCTGTCGAGCAGCGTGTCGCTGACCGCCTTGCAGTGCACCGGGTTGTTGACCATCACCGGCACGATGTGGCTCGGATTGGCCAGCACCGGGATGCCGGCGGCGGCGAGACGGCGCTTGACGGTCGCGGCCCGCTCCTGGTGCCGGGTACGCTCGAGCGCACTCTCCTTGAGGTGGCGGATGCTGGCAACCGCACCAGCAACCACGGCGGGGGCCAGCGACGTCGTAAAGATGAAGCCCGGCGCGTAGGAGCGGATGGCGTCGCAGCAGTTACGGCTGGCAGCGATATAGCCGCCCATCACGCCGAAGCCCTTGGCCAGCGTGCCGTTGATGATATCGACCTGGTCCATCACGCCGTCGCGCTCGGCGATGCCGCCGCCGCGCGGACCATACATGCCGACCGCATGCACTTCGTCGAGATAGGTCAGCGCGTCGTACTTCCTGGCGAGTTCGCAGATGGCGCCGATCGGCGAGACATAGCCGTCCATCGAGTAGACGCTCTCGAAGGCGATGATCTTGGGCGTGCCGGCGGGAACGGCGCGCAGCTTGACTTCGAGGTCGGCCAGGTCGTTGTGCTTGAAGATCACCTTGGGCCCGCGGCCGTGGCGGATGCCGGCGATCATGGACGCATGGTTCTTCTCGTCCGACAAGACGACCGCGCCGGGCAACAGCTGCTGCAGGGTCGACAGGGTCGCGTCGTTGGCGACGAAGGCCGAGGTGAAGACGAGCGCGGATTCCTTGCCATGCAGGTCGGCGATCTCGGCTTCGAGTTCGACGTGATAGCGCGTGGTGCCGGAAATATTGCGCGTGCCGCCGGAGCCGGCGCCCGCTTCGTCGATCGCCTGGTGCATGGCGGCCAGAACCTTCGCGTTCTGGCCCATGCCCAGGTAGTCGTTCGAGCACCACACGGTGACGTCGGTGAGTGCTCCGTCACGGCGGCGGCTCGCCTGCGGGAAATTGCCGCGCTCGCGCTTGATGTCGGCGAACACGCGGTAGCGGCCCTCGGCGTGCAGGGCTGCGATCTGGCGGTGGAATGCTGCCTCGTAAGTAGAGGGATCAGCAACGGCGCGGAGCCCACCCTGGTTCTTGGAATCTGCCATCTCGTCGTCCTCCACTCGGATCTTGGTGCGGCCCCCTCAGGGCCCTTCGTTCGAAAACTTCAAATCGGCGCAACCTTGGTCGAATCGTCGAACACAGCCGCGGTCGTCAGGTTCGCCGCAGCGCCGGGTTTCCCCGCTTCGCCGGTGCGCGTCTGCCGTTCGTGTGATTTCAGTCCCCAGCCCCACAGAATCTTGGCCGGCAGCGGAATGATCATCAACCAGTGCTCGAGGATCGCCAGCGCCAGCAGAGTTGCCAGCAGCGTATACCCGGTCGCCTCGAAACCTGCAGCCTCAACCGCGCCGGCCCGCTGGACGAGCAGCACGCAGCCGATCGTGCCCGCCGTGATCGACAGCGGCAGCAGCGGGTTCATGCGGGCGTTGCGGAAGTAGCTTTTGAGATAGCTCAGCCCCTCGGGCAGGAACTCCTCGGCCCGGTTCGGCACGCCGAGGAACAGGTTGAACTTGGCACTCAGCCGCAGGATCCACAGGATCGCGAACGTCCACACGCCGAACTGGTTGGGTTGCCCGGACGCCAGCAGCACGATCAGCACGAGCGAGGCTGCAATCGCCACTTCGTGGTACAGCAGTGCCATGGTGGCATAGCCGAAGCGCTCGGCTTCCGTCACCTTCGGCGGACAGGCTTGCGCACGCGGACCGGTGATGTAGCCCATCAGGAAGCCCATCTCGTTCCAGCCCCACACCAGGATGGCGCAGGCGAACGCGACCAACGCGCCCGTGACGCTGGCGTCCCCGGCACTCCAGGCGAGACCGGCGAGCGCTGCGACCGCCAGAACGCTCACCACCCCGAAGCTCCACGGATAGGTGCGCCGCGGCAGCCCGTCGAGATACACGATCACGCCCGTGCTGAACCACCACACGAACAGCGTGGCGATCGATGTCAGCACATAGGGCAAGGCGGTGCTCATGGGCGGGGATCGGGTTCGTTGTTACCTTAAGCTCACCACACCGGTGCCAGGCGGCTCGATTCGGGCAACGCATGTTCCTTTGCCGGCATGAAGAACAGGCGCAGGAACGTCACACCCGCCTGCAGTCCGAGCAGCTTCTGCTTCACACTGCCCATGAACCCGCCTTGCTTCTCGGCGGCATTGAGGCTGTCGTTGATGACGAGCAGCCGGTCGAGATGCGCCTTGAACGCTGGATTGTCGATGTCGATCGTGAGCGGGAACACCTGCTTTGAAATCTCCGACGTGATGCGGAACACCTGGAAGCCATACTCGGTTGGGTCGACGCCGAGCGCCTTGTGGAACTCGGGGCGGGCGTGGTCGCGCACGTACATGGTGGCGAACACCGCGAGCACGAAGAAGCGCACCCAGTATTTGTTGACCCCGGTCAGCAGCTGCGGGTTCGCGCGCATGAGGAGTGCGAACGCCTCGCCGTGGCGGAACTCGTCGTTGCACCACTTCTCGAACCACTTGAAGATCGGGTGGAAACGCAAGTGCGGGTTGCGCTCCAGGTGGCGATAGATCGTGATATAGCGGGCATAGCCGATCTTCTCCGACAGGTAAGTCGCGTAGAAGATGAACTTCGGCCGGAAGAACGTGTACTTTTTCGCCTTGGTGAGGAAGCCGAGATCGACCCCCATCTTGATGTCCTTCAGCGTGTCGTTGATGAAGCCGGCGTGGCGGGCTTCGTCGCGGCTCATGAACTTGAACAGCTCGCAGATGTCGGGGTTCTTGCCGCGCTTGCGCATCTCGGAATAGAGCACGCAGCCGGAGAATTCGGCAGTTAGGGAACTGACCAGAAAGTCGGTGAATTCCTTGCGCAGGCCCTCGGGCAGCTTCTCGAGGTCGAACTCGTCCCAGGCGTCGGTGCGGCGGAAGTGGCTCTTGTTGGGATCGGCCCGCATTTCGGCGATCAGCTTGTCCCATTCTTCGCGCACGCTCGACACATCCATGCGGTCGAGTTCGTCGAAGTCGGTCGTATAGAAGCGCGGGCTCAGCAGCGTGTCGGTCTGGGCGACGCGGGTGGCTTCGTTGGGGGCGGTGCGGCCCAATGTTTCGATCGTCATAGCTTTCTCCCGGACGAGAAACTCACCTCGTACAGCTCGGTCAATTCGAAGCGGGCGGCGAATTTGGTGATGGCGCGGTCGAGCGCACTGGCGCGCGTGACGGTTGCTTGCCGGCGCAGCGTGCGCTTTTCGCCGTAGGGTACGCGGATCGGCTCGCCATGCACGAGCACTTCGTCGCCGGCCATGATCGCGATGTCGCCGTCGAGGTCGACGTGGGCGTGCAGGCTCTCGAACGTGTTTTCGATCTCGATCGTGCATGGCACGTCGAAGCTCTCGCGGGCCTTGAACCAGCGGCCGATCATGGCGCGGCCTTTCCTGACTGCGCGCCGCCGTGGGCGATCTTCGCGTTGCGGGCGGACGGCAGCAGGGCTGCGAATACGGCGCGATTCTGCGGTCCGAAGGCGTTGAGATCGACCTTGCCGCTGGTTTGCGGGTCCACGAGCCACATGCGGTCGTCGGTGCCGCGCAGCAGCGTGAAGGGCGCATCACGCCCCACCCCGTGCGTATGCCGCGTGAAGGCCAAGCCACTGACCGCGACACGCACGAAGCCGTGGGCGCCCGGCAGCAGGATGTCGGGCTTGCTGTCGGGTGCGCCGTAATCGCTGACTACCACGGCGCCGTCCGCCCGGTCGGAAAACACCACCTGGCGCTGTTCGGCGATCGATGCCGGAAGCGACGTGCGGGTGGCGCCGACGCCGGTGTAACTCGCGAGTGCGGCGATGCTGATCGCAGCGACGACCATGCAAGCGGCACCGACCAGGAACACCTTGGGAAACGGGGGTGGTTGTGTTTTCGAGGTCATGCGGTCCGTCTCCTTTCGTTTGATCATCGAGCCAGGCGCGTGAGGCTCAAACGGCACTACTCCGCCGCCGCCAGCTGCTGCGGCCACCGCGCAACCCCACTTTCCGATGTTGCCGGCCTCGATGCAACCAGAGATGCAGCAAGCGACGCCGCCAGAATGTCGCTCACCTTCTGCGGCTCGGCGAGGCCCCGCAACATCGGCTGCGGTTTGCGCAATTGAAAGGGGCGCGCATGGGGCCACAGCGCAAGGTACGGCACGCGCACACTGGTTGCCGTGGTGAACGCGATGTCGCCGCTGCCATCACCGTTGATTTTCAGATCGGCGTTGGCGATCTGCGTGAACGGCAGATTGATCGTCAGCGGCAGGGCCATGCCGATCCGCATCACCACGCGCCGGTTGGTGATCGAATAGACCGTGGTGCGGCCGACGCCCCAGGCGAACAGCCCGAGGATGACAACTGCGGCGATGGCGAGCGGCAACAGACGCAGTCCGGATTGCGTGGCGGCCAGCAGGCCGTTGCCGTCGCTGAGGCTGGCGGCGAACCGCCAGACCATCATGGCGCCGAAGTAGATCGCGACCTTCTCGACATGGAAAATCCGCCTGGCGACCGCCTGCCAGGATGGCGCGCCCTGCCACAGCAGGGTCTCGCCTGCCGGCAACACATCCGGCAGGCCGCGCTTGGGTTCGAAGTCGAAGTCGTCGTGGCTCATATCAGCGGCTCCGCGCGATCCTTGGTCGCATACAGCGTGCCGCCGCCGTAGTAGCCGCAGATCCGGTCCTCCTCGCGCCGCGTCACATGGTCGGTGCTGGCGGTCGCTGGTACTTCGGCGAAGTGCTTGGCCAGGATCGCATGGACCTTGACCGTCCCGTCATTGGCCGCCCGCTTCGTCGCCGGCAGGAACATCCCGAAGAACCACTCGAGCCCGGGCATGGCGCCCGGGTCTTGGGTACGCTTGATCTCGGCGAAGTTGATCGGCAGCAGCACCTTGCGCTGGCCCACTTCCACTTCGAGATAGCGGATGAGGGCTTCCGAGCGATCGACCCAGATGTCGCTGACCTTGCCGGCGACGACGCCGTCGGCACCCATCACCGGCATGCCGCGAGGATCCATGTTGGTCAGTTCCACGTGATAGTCCTTGGCGACGCGCATCGGCACGATGCGGGCGTGGCCCGCAATCGTCAGATCCGGCACATTGGCGCGCTCGGCGTAGGACCCTGGGCCAACCCCATCGAGCATCGGATTGCCGGTCGGCACCAGCGGCGAGCCGGGCCACGGGTCCATAGCGCGGGCGGCGATCGCGCGCGTATCGCGCTTGTTGTTGGGCACGGTGACGGTGCCCGCGCCATGCGGCAGGATGAACGTCTTCGGCGCCGGCAGGCCGGTGATGCCGGGTGGGCGCACGTAGGGCGAATTTTCCGATTCCAGCGGCAGGCCCTCGCGATTGCTCTCGCGCTGCAGATAATAGATCAGGGCGGCGAAGAAGAACCAGAACGCATAGAGCGCGAGGAAGGCGGCGTCGAAGTGGGTGGTCATGGGGCATTACCTCCGCGGGTTTGGCCGTCAGCTGGTTGACAGGGACAGTTGTGACTTCGGTTCAGGCAGAATGCGCGAGTCGGCATGTGCGCGGACCATGGGTCCGAGCACGATCAGGCTCGCAAAGAGGAAAGCGATCTCGATGTGGTAGACGATCTGGTAGCCGATCGCAGGATCGGCGAACGCCGGGCCGACGACGCCGCGGGTGGCAAGTTCGCCGACGAGGTCGCGGATGATGCCGCCGCTCGCGATTGCCAAGCCCGCAGCCGAGGCTTGCACCGCGCCCCAGGTGCCGAGTGCCAGGCCTTCGTCGTCACCCTTGGCAAGCGCCATCGTCGCCGTCAGGGTGCCGTGGGCGAACATGCCGCCGCCGAAGCCGATCAGCAGGGTGCCGATGCCAAACAGCAGCGCCGATTGCAGCGGCGCCGAGAACACCACGGCTGAAAACGCGGCGAGGCCCGCCATAACGCCGAGTGCCGCCACGCGATAGGCGTCAGCGCCACGGCCGAGCATGCGGGCGGCGAGACCGAGGCCCACGGCGCTGCCGACCGCGAGCGTCGCCGTCAGCATGGTGGTCGCCGACACCGACAGGTGCAAAATCTGCCCGCCGAACGGCTCGAGCAGGATGTCCGACATCGAGAATGCGACCGTGCCGCAGGCGGTCGCGACCATGTGCCGGCGCGCGCCCGCGCCGCCGCCCATGAAGGCCGCCCAGGCCTGCCGGAACGTCGGGCGCGGCTTCGTCGGCGCCGTGGCGGCCGGATTGCGCGCTTCCTGTTTCCACAGCGCGATGGTGTTCAGCACCATCGTTATGACGGCTGCGCTCTGGATCACCTGGATCAGCTTCACGGGCCGGAAGTCGGCGAGCAGCGCGCCGAACAGCAAGGCGCTGCCAATCATGCCGACGAACAGCATCATGCAGAGTAGAGCGACGACCTTCGGCCGCGCGTGCACGGGCGCGAGGTCGGTCGCCAGGGCAAGGCCGATGGTCTGCACCGTGTGCAGCCCGACGCCGACCAGCAGGAATGCCAAGGCCGCGGCCAGCGTGCCGACCCACGCCGGCGCGATCGAATCGCCCGACAGCAGGATCAGCGCCATCGGCATGATCGCGAAGCCGCCGAACTGCAGCATGGTGCCGAGCCAGATGTAGGGCACACGCTTCCAGCCGAGCAGCGACTTGTGCGTATCGGACTTGTGGCCGACGAGCGCGCGAAACGGCGCGAACACCAGCGGCAGCGAGACCATGATCGCAACGATCCAGGCAGGCACCGCGAGTTCGACGATCATCACCCGGTTCAGCGTGCCGACCAGCAGGGCGATCGCCATGCCGACGGTGACCTGGAACAGCGACAGCCTGAGCAGGCGGCCCATCGGCAGTTCCGGCGTCGCAGCATCCGCGAAAGGGAGGAAGCGGCTGTCGAGCTGGGTCCAGGCGAAGGAGAAACTCTTGCGCGACTGTTTCATGGGCGCCGCAGCTCCATGGCTTGCGATGTATAAAAGCCGCTGGCGATCCGTTGCGTGCGGACGACGGGGTGCCCTTTGATGCGCGGTTCGGCTGCGATCTGCCGGCGCAGCTCGGCTTCGGCGACCGGCACGATCGACGGGGCGCGATCGGATTGCGGAAACAGCCGGCCGGCGGCATGCATCAGGCTGAGTGCCGGCGTGCGCGGCGCGAACGTGAAGGCGATCGATTTATTGGTCCGCGCGGCGAGCCCGGCCAGCACCTTCACCGTGTCGGCCGACTCGTAGTGGATCAAGCTGTCCATGCACACGATGTGATCGAAGGCGCCGTGCGAGGGATGCAGCATGTCGCCGGCGAGAAACTCGATGCGGCCGGTCATGGGGATGCCGGCCGCCCGTTCGCGCGCGAGATCGACGAGCGTCGGCGACAGGTCGATCGCGATCACCGTGGCGCCGCGCTTGGCCGCCTCCACCGCGAGCGCACCGGTGCCGCAGCCGGCGTCCAGAATGCGCGCGCCGGTCAGGTCGTCCGGCAGCCACGATAGCAGCGTCGCGCGCATGCGGTCGCGGCCTTCGCGCACGGTCTTGCGGATGCCGCTGACCGGCTCGGTGGAAGTCAGCCGCTTCCAGGCGTCAACCGCGGTGCGATCGAAGTAAGCTTCGATCTTCTCGCGGCGCTCGAGGTAGGACAGGGTCGGCATCGTGCTCACAACCTTGGTGTTGGCGTTGGCGCTCAATCGAAGCCGAGGAAGTCGAAGATCTCGCGGTCCTTCATGGGCTTTGGCACCAGCGGATCGACCGTGCCGGCCCACAGGTTGGCAGCGAGCCGCAGATACTCCTGCTTCACCGCTTCGAGTGCCGGCGTCTCCGGCATTTCGAACAGCGTCGACTTCTTCAGGCGCGAGCGGCGGATTTCGTCGAGATCGGGGAAGTGGGCGACCCTTTGCAGGTTGGCGGCCGCCGCGTAACGGTCGACCTCATCGGTGCCGGCGCTGCGGTTGGCGATGACGCCGCCGACGCGCACGGCATAATTCTTCGACTTGGCCTGGATCGCAGACACAATTCGGTTCATGGCAAAGATACTGTCGAAGTCGTTGGCGGTGACGATCAGCGCTCGTTCGGCATGCTGGAGGGGGGACGCAAAGCCGCCGCACACCACATCGCCCAGCACGTCGAAGATGACGACGTCGGTCTCTTCGAGCAGGTGGTGTTCTTTCAGCAGCTTCACGGTCTGGCCGACCACGTAGCCGCCGCACCCGGTGCCGGCCGGCGGACCGCCTGCTTCGACGCACATGACGCCGTTGTAGCCCTCGAACACGAAGTCCTCGGTGCGCAACTCCTCGGTGTGGAAGTTGACGCCTTCGAGCACGTCGATGACAGTCGGCATCAGCTTCTTGGTGAGGGTGAACGTTGAATCATGCTTCGGGTCGCAGCCGATCTGCAGCACGCGCTTGCCGAGCTTGGAGAAAGCGACCGACAAATTCGACGACGTCGTGCTCTTGCCGATGCCGCCCTTGCCGTAGACGGCAAATACCTTGGCGCCGGTCGAGATCTGCACGTTGGGGTCGAGGCGGACCTGGACGCTGCCTTCGCCATCGCCACGTACCGGGAGTGGGCGGGCACCTGGCCGATCGAGCGTTATGGTTGTCATTCTGCTGCCTCCTTGATCATCACGCCTTCGAGCCGGTCTTCCAGCTCCTCGCCCGCCCGACGCAGGGCCGCGAGCGTTGCTTCATCGGGTTGCCAGTACTTGCGCTCATGCGCTTCGAGTAGGCGGCTCGCGACCTTGGCCGACGCGGTCGGGTTCAGTTTCGCCAGCCGCTCGCGCATCTCGGGGTCGAGCATGAACGTCTGCGTGATGCGCTGGTACACCCAGGGCTCGACTTCGCCCGTGGTAGCCGACCAGCCCATGGTGTTAGTCACGTGGCTTTCGATTTGGCGGACGCCCTCGTAGCCGTGCTTCAGCATGCCCTCGTACCACTTTGGGTTCAGTACTCGGGTGCGGGTTTCGAGCGACACCTGCTCGGCGAGCGTGCGCACCGTGCCTTCGCCGCGCGTCTGGTCGCCGATGTAGACCGGGGCCGCCTGACCGCCCTTGGCACGGCGTACCGCGCCGCTGATGCCGCCGAGCGTATCGAAATAGGTGTCGACCGTGGTGACGCCGAGTTCGACCGACTCGAGGTTCTGATAGGCCAAATCGACGTCGGCCAGCACGGCCTGCAGGAGCTCGGGTTGCTTTTCGGCGCGACCCGAGCGGCCGTAGGCGAAGCCCTTGCGGCGGGTGTAGGTCTCAGCCAGTTCGTTCTCGTCGCCCCAGCGGCCATTCTCGATCAGGTGGTTGACGTTCGAGCCATAGGCGCCCTCGGCATTGCCGAACACCCGCAGCGAGGCGGTTTCGAGATCGCAGTCGTGGGCCGCCTGATAGGCCAGGGCGTGCTTGCGCACGAAATTCTGGTCGACTGGCTCATCAGCGGAGGCGGCGAGGAAGGCTGCTTCCGCCAGCAGCTTGATCTGCAAGGGCAACAGGTCGCGGAAGATGCCGGACAGTGTGATCACGACGTCGACGCGGGGACGGCGCAACTCGGTGAGCGGGATCAGTTCCGCGCCGGCCAGGCGGCCATAGCTGTCGAAGCGGGGTTTTGCACCCAGCAGCGCCAGCGCCTGGGCGATCGGACCGCCTTCGCTCTTCAGGTTGTCGGTGCCCCACAGCACCAGCGCGATCGACTCCGGGAAGCCGTGGCCGTCTTCCAGGTGGCGATGCAGCAGGCGGGCGGCCTGGCGAGCACCGTCCTGCACGGCAAAGGTGCTGGGGATGCGGAACGGGTCGAAGCCGTGCAGGTTGCGCCCGGTCGGCAGGATTGCCGGCGTGCGCAGCAGATCGCCGCCGGGAGCGGGACGGATGAAGCGGCCATCGAGCGCGCGCAGCAGGCCCGGGATTTCCGTCTCTTCCGCCATCTGCAGGTTGATGGCTGACAGCGCGGCCAGGACCTCGATCATGGCGGGCTCGATGGCGAGGCCGGCCTCGGTCAGCGCTTGCAACGGTTTGGCACCGGCAACGAGTGCAGCTGCCACCACCTTGTCGAGCTTGACGCCGTGGGTTGCCTCGGCGATTGCGACCAGCAGGTCGACGCGTTCTTCGGCGGACGGCGGCGTGCCGACCACGTGCAGGCCGTGCGGGATCAGCGAGTATTCGAGTTCCAGCACCTGATCGTTCAGCCGCGCGATCATGGTGCCGCTGGACGCCGTCCACACCGGCTCGGCCTTGGCGAGATCGACGGCCACGGCCTGCGCCTGAATGAGGGGCGCCATCTGCGCACGGGCGTCGTTGGCGCCGGGATCGAGCTGCCGCCACTGGTCGAGCGATGCCTTGAGGTCGATCAGGCCGCGATAGAGGCCGGCCGCCGCCACCGGCGGCGTCATGTAGCTGACGAGCGTCGCAGCGCCGCGGCGCTTGGCCAACGTACCCTCGGACGGATTGTTCGCGGCATAGAGGTAGATGTTGGGCAGATCGCCGATCAGCCGGTCCGGCCAGCAGGCGTCCGACAGGCCGGACTGCTTGCCCGGCATGAATTCGAGCGCGCCGTGGGTGCCGAAGTGCAGCACCGCGTGGGCGCCGAAGTCCTCGCGCAGCCAGCGGTAGAACGCCGAGAACGCATGCGTCGGCGTGAAGCCCTTCTCGAACAGCAGGCGCATGGGGTCGCCCTCGTAGCCGAAGGCCGGCTGGATGCCGACGAACACGTTGCCGAAGCGCTCGCCCAGCACCTGGATCGAGGCGCCGTCGCTCTGCTGGCGGCCGGGTGCCGGTCCCCACTGGGCTTCGATCTGGGCGAGATGGGGCTCGCGCCGCACGTGGTCGTCGGCGCTGATGCGCGCGTGCACGTTGGCATTGGCGCCGAAGCGTTCGCGGTTGCCATCGATGATGCGGGCGCGCAGATCATCGACGGTGGCCGGCACGTCGACCGTGTAGCCGCCGGCCTTCATGGCGGTGAGCGTGTTGTGCAGCGACGTGAACACCGAAAGGAAGGCGGCCGTTCCGGTGCTGCCGGCATTGGGTGGGAAGTTGAACAGCACGACCGCGACCTTGCGTTCGCGCCGCGCCGACCGGCGCAGGTCGATCAGCTTTGCCACGCGGGCGGCCAACGTCTTGGCCCGCTCGCCGTGGGCCGTCATGTCGCGCGAGGCGGACAGCCCGACATTGGTTGCCCGGCCGCCGAACACCATGGAGCCGGTGGCGCCGTCGAGTTCGGGGATCGCGACCATCATCGTCGCTTCGACCGGCAGCAGGCCGCGGTCGGAGTTTTCCCACTGTTCCAGTGTCTGGAACTCGACCGGAGTGACCGCGATATAGGGTACGTCGAGGGCGGCGAGTGCGGTCTCAGCCGCCTTGGCATCGTTGTAGGCCGGGCCGCCGACCAGCGAGAAGCCGGTCAGCGAAACCAGCGCGTCGATCACGGGCTGGCCGTCCTTCAAGAAGAAACGCTCGATCGCCGGGCGGTTGTCGAGGCCGGTGGCGAAGGCCGGGATGACCTTCAGGCCCTGCGCTTCGAGGGCCGCGATCACGCCGTCGTAGTGGGCGCTGTTGCCGGCCAGTAGATAGGAGCGCATGAGGAGCAGGCCGACGGTGCCCTTGGCGCCCTTCGCGACCGGCAGGCCGGCCGTGGTGTCGGCGAGCGACAGACCGTCCTTCAGTGTCGGGTGGTATACGCCGACTTCGGGATACTCGGCCGGCGCGGGTGTCTTCAGCGTGCCGCGCAAGGCTGTGCGTGGCCCGTCGGCATAGCGGTCGACTAGGAAGCGGACCATGTTGGCGATGTTGTCTTCCGAGCCGCCGAGCCAGTATTGCAGGGTCAGGAAATAGGCGCGCACGTCCTGGGCGGTGCCGGGGATGAAGCGCAGGATCTGCGGCAGGCGCCGCAGCATCTTCATCTGGGCAGCACCGTTGGTCTGCGTCTTGCTCTTCGAGCCGCGCAGCTTCTTCAACAGCGCCAAGGGTCCCGACGCCGGCTTGCCCATGTCGAAGCGGCCCATGCGGGTAAGCTTGGTCACCTCGCCGGCCGACATGGCACACACCATGGCGTCGCAGCTGTCACGACGGGCAATCAGCGCCGGCAGGATGGGGAGGAAATGGTCCTCCATGAACAGCATGGTGTTGATCACGATGTCGGCGCCGGCGATGTCGGCCTTGGCGGCGGCCAGTGCGCGATCATCGCTGCCCCACTCGGCGGCGGCGTGCATGGTGAGGGTGAGGCCCGGCAGCTCGCGCTTGAGGCGCTGGCTCGCACGTTCCGTCGTCGACGACAGATGGTTGTCCATCGTCACGATCACGACACGCACGGGGATGGCCCGGACGTCAGCGGCTGTAGTGCGCTTTTGCATCGTACAAGGTCTCGATGGTGATCGTTTCCACGCGATGGTCTTCTGCGTATCGCTCGGTGTTGCGGCGGGCTTTGCCCCTCACGAAGAAGGGGATCTTGCCCAACTCTTTTTCTGCTTCAGCACTCCAACAGGCCGGGCGAGTTGCCTCGACCACGGTAACCTGCTCCGCGTTTTCCGCGCCTTCCGGCCGGCTCCCGTGACGGGAGTCGGAAGGCGCAACGAACGAACTTTCCGCGCCTTCCGGCCGGCTCCGCGTAGCGGAGTCGGAAGGCGCAACGAAAAGATGCGAGGGCGCGGTGTCGTTGAACTCGACGTCCTCACGGAACATCTGCAGCAGATGCTCTTCGAGACCCATCATCAGCGGGTGCACCCAGGTGTCGAAGATCACGTTGGCGCCTTCGAAGCCCATTTGCGGCGAGTAGCGCGCGGGGAAATCCTGCACGTGGACGGGGGCCGAGATTACCGCGCAGGGCAGCCCCAAACGCTTCGCAATGTGGCGCTCCATCTGCGTGCCGAGCACCAGTTCCGGGTGCGCTTCCGCGATTCTGGCCTCGACCTCCAGATAGTCGTCCGAAATCAGCGGTTCGACGTCATAGAGCTTGGCGGCCTCGCGCACTTCGCGGGCGAACTCGCGGGAATAGGTGCCGAGGCCAACCACCTTGAAACCTAGTTCCTCGGCCGCGACGCGGGCAGCGGCGACGGCATGGGTCGCATCGCCGAACACGAACACGCGCTTGCCCGTCAGGTAGGTGCTGTCGACCGAGCGCGAGTACCAGGGCAGGCGGGACGTGGCCTTGGCAAGCGTCGCGGTCGCATCGATGCCGGCGAGAGCGGCCACTTCCTCGATGAAGCGGCGCGTGGCCCCGACGCCGATCGGCGTGACGGTGGTCGCCGGCTGGCCGAACGACCGCTTCAACCAAGCGGTGGTCTGGCCGGCGGTTTCGGGGTACATCACGACGTTGAAATCGGCAGCACCCAGCCGCTGGATGTCGGCCGCGGTGGCATCGAGCGGCGCGATCACGTTGACGTCGATGCCAAGCTGCGCCATCAGGCTGGCGATCTCGCGCACGTCGTCGCGATGGCGGAAGCCGAGCGCCGTTGCCCCCAGCAGATTGCAGCTCGGGCGCTGGCCTTCAGGCCGGGCCGCGCGCTTTTGGCCAGGCGGCGGCGCCAGCGGCGTGCAGATCGCCCGCACCAGCTGATAAAACGTCTCCGATGCGCCCCAGTTTTCCTTGCGCTGGTAGGAGGGCAGCTCGAGAGCGACCACTGGGATCGGCAGGCCGAGCGTCTTGGCGAGCCCGCCTGGATCATCCTGGATCAGCTCGGCCGTGCACGAGGCGCCAACCAGCATCACATCCGGCTTGAAGCGATCGAAAGCGTCTTGCGCCGCCTTCTTGAACAGCTCGGCCGTATCCCCGCCGAGATCGCGCGCCTGGAACGTGGTGTAGGTCACCGGTGGGCGCTTTGAACGCCGCTCGATCATCGTGAACAGCAGATCGGCGTAGGTGTCGCCTTGCGGCGCATGCAGGACGTAGTGCACGCCCTCCATGGCGGTGGCGATGCGCATGGCGCCGACGTGCGGTGGTCCTTCATAGGTCCAGACGGTGAGTTGCATGGTTACACCCTCAACCGTGCGCGGCGATCGAGGGGGCGGGCGAACAGGCCGGCGAGGTCGGCTGCCTGTTCGTAGCCCTGAATCGGCGTGAACAGCAGCTCGATCGACCACTTGGTGGTGAGCCCGTCGGCCTCCAACGGGTTGGCAAGGCCGAGACCGCACACCGTAATGTCGGGGCGGGCCGCAATGCAGCGGTCGAGCTGCAGATCGACGTCCTGGCCCTCGCTCAACTGCACATCGGCCGGCAGCAGGTCGAGTTCGACGCTCAAATGCTGGCGATGCAAATAGGGCGTGCCGACCTCGATGAGCTTGCAATCGACCTCGCGGGCGAGAAACCGCGCGATGGGGATTTCCAGCTGGCTGTCGGGGAAGAAGAACACGCGTTTGCCAGCCAGATCCGCCTTGTATTTATCGAGTGAGGCGACGGCGCGGGCATGGCGCGCGGCGGTCACTTCCTGGAATTTTACCGGGTCGATGCCAAATGCTTCGGCGGCCGCCCGCAGCCAGCGCGTCGTGCCTTCGGCGCCCAGCGGGAACGGGGCTTCGAGGCGGACGCCACCGCGCTCTTCGAGGATGCGAGCAGTGTCGGTGAGGAAGGGTTGCGCCAGCAGGTACTTGGTGCCTGGGCCAACCGGTGGCAGGTCGCTCGCGCTGCGGGGGGGAAGGAACCGCACGTCCTTGAAGCCGAGTTCGGAGAAGATGCGCTGGAACTGGTCCTCGACCACATCGGCGAGCGCACCAACCACGAGCAACTGCGGCGTCGCATCGGCCTTGGCCGGCAAGCTCGGCACCAGGCTCGCCAGGCACGCATCTTCGCCCTGGGTGAACGTGGTCTCGATGCCGGACCCGGAATAGTTCAGCACCCGCACCCGTGGGCTGTGCGACTGGGACAGCCGCTGCGCTGCCCGCGACAGATCGAGCTTGATCACTTCCGACGGACACGAGCCGACCAGGAACAGCAGCTTGATCTCGGGCCGCCGCGCCAGGAGTTGGGCGACCACCCGGTCGAGTTCCTCGTTGCAATCGGCAAGGCCGGCCAGATCGCGCTCGTCGATGATGGCGGTGGCGAACCGAGGTTCGGCGAAGATCATCACGCCGGCGGCCGACTGGATCAGGTGGGCGCAGGTGCGCGACCCGACCACCAGAAAGAACGCGTCCTGGATCTTGCGATGCAGCCAGACGATGCCGGTCAACCCGCAGAACACCTCGCGCTGGCCGCGCTGGCGCAGAATGACACGCTCGCCGCAGCCTTCGACGCCGCTTGCCGCACCGATTGGCGTGATCGCATTCATTGCGCCGCCTCCAAGGTGGCGACACCAGTGCCTTGGTAGCGCGCGCCCTGGAGCCGGGCCTGCCGCAGCTTCCACACGAATTGGCCGGCATTGATCACGTAGGCAGCGTAGGCCGCGAGCGCGAGCAGCATCAAGGTGCCAGGCGCGAGCCAGCCGAACAGCAGCGCGCCGAGATAAGCCGTATGCAGGGCGAGCACCAGCATGCTCACCATGTCTTCCCAATAGAAAGCCGGGGCGAAAAGATATTGACCATAAACATCTTTTTCCCAGATCGCGCCGGTGACCATGATGGTGTACAGCGCGATCGTCTTGACCACGATCGACACGGTTGCCGCCGTGTAGCCGTCGCCGGTCATCAGATAGCGGATTACCAGCGCTAGACTGACCAGGAAAATCGCGAATTGGATCGGGGCCAGCAGGCCTTGGACCAGGGTCCAGGGCGAGCGATCGCGGCGCAGACGCTGTTCCGGCGTGTACAACGGTTGCAGCGAGGGCCGCCGTGGGGCACCTGCGTCAGACCCTAGCTGAATTCCCGGCGCAGACATCGTGCTTAACCCCGGCGCGCTTCCGATCCCGGATAAAAGCTATTAGCGCCTATTCCATATGTCAACTTGTCTTTACGTCAGCCTTTGTTGACAGTCGCGATGAAGCGTGGTTGGATTAACCAGAGACCATTTGCCAACGCGCTCGGTCCATGCTCATCTTCGCTCTCAAGTGCGATGGTTGGTAGGGATGCCAGAGCTTCATGAGCGTAAACGGTCATGACAGTCTTGAACGGTGGCAGCCCTGAACTGACGAAATCGCCGGAGCCGATGCGGATCGGTTCGCCGTGGACGAGAGATCGATCCATTGGAAACGCGGTTCTCGGGCAGATGGGGCGTGCAATGGGTCGATTGTCAGGCGATTGCGACAATGGCGGAATGACCGATGAGCGTTCGCATTCGCCGGAGCGTGGCGGCGACCAGATTGCCCGACGTAATCGTGATTTCTCAAACGACCGGTTGATCCAGTTGACCCGCACCATCGAAGCGGAAATCATTCCGCGTTTGCTGCTCGCCAACAGTGCTGCACAGTGTACGGCGGAAGTGTCGATCGCGCGATCGACGGTGGAGCCCAATTATGCCGACGTGGAGGCTCTTGCGGGTCTGGCGATCCGGCATGAGGTGACGGCGGCGATGGCCTTCATCGATACGCTGCGCGCACGCGGCAGCAGTCTCGACGATATCTTCCTGAAGCTGTTGGCGCCAGCCGCCAGGCATCTGGGCGAACTGTGGGAAGCCGATGTGCGCGATTTTGCCGAGGTCACCATGGGCCTGGCCACGTTGCAGCAGATCTTGCGGGCCTTGAGTCCGAGTTTCAGCGGCGACGTCGATGCCGTCGCGCCGGGCCATAGTGTGCTGCTCATCCCGGCACGGGGCGAAACCCATACCTTCGGCGTGCATATGCTGGAGCAGTTTTTCCGGCGCGCGGGCTGGGACGTGGATATCGGCCTGTCCGGCGAACATGTCGAGTTTGCTCGGCTTGTTGCCCGCAAGCACATTGACATTGTTGGTTTTTCGCTTAGTTGCGAAACGGGCCTCGCGGATTTGGCTGCGGATATCAAGGTAATGCGTCGGAAGTCAGTCAACCGCGCGATCGGGGTAATGGTCGGCGGCCCGGCTTTTCTCAATCATCCTGAGCGGGTTGCCCAGGTTGGTGCTGACGGAACAGGAGCAGACGGACCACTGGCTGTGACTGCAGCCAACAAGTTCGTATTGGCAAAGACAAAGCACAAAACCTGACGAGACAATTCAATCGCCGACCGCAGCCCATTGGGATATGCGGTTGGCGCGCATAGCGGTGATCGACTTGAGGGCACTGAAAAAATCCCTCGGCAGTTTGACTGCCGATGCGGCGGCGAGGCTGGTATCGGCTTCGACGGATATTGCCCTCGTGGTCGATGGCGATGGCATCATCGAAGATGTCTCGATCGGCAACGACGAGTTACCGCGCGATGAGGTCGACTGCTGGGTCGGCAAGCCGTGGGTCGACACCGTCACCATCGAGAGCCGGCCGAAAATTCGCGAACTCTTGAGCGAAGCGGGCAGCCGGCGCGTGCCGCGCTGGCGCCAGGTCAATCATCCCTCGAACCGGGGCGCCGATCTGCCCGTGCGCTATTCCGCGTTGCAGCTTGGCCAGGGCGGCAGGGTTGTCGCGCTCGGGCGCGAGTTGCGCGCCATGGCGCAGCTGCAGCAGCACCTGGTCAACGCTCAGCAATCGATGGAGCGCGAGTATGCGCGGTTGCGCAGTACGGAAACGCGCTATCGCCTGCTGTTCCAGAAATCGTCGGAAAGCGTGCTGATCGTCGATGCGTCGACCTTGCGCGTGAACGAGGCCAACGCCGCGGCGGTCGCCCTGCTCGGCAAGTCCGCCAAGCGGGCCATTGGCCGCAGCATTCTGGAGCTGCTCGAGCCGGCGAGTGTGCAGGCGGCGCAAAACATGATCGCGACCGCCCGTGCCACCGGCACGGCCGAGGATGTGCGGGTTCAGTTACACGCGGCCGGATCGAACCAGCAGGGCGACATGATCCTGTCGCCGTCGCTGTTTCGCCAGGACAATGCCGCCCATCTGCTGATCCGTCTGACGCGGGCGGCGCCTGAGCATGCTGGCGTGTCGTCGAGCCTGGTACAGCGCAACCTGGTGAAGGTGGTGGAAAGCCTGCCCGACGGCTTTGTCGTGACCGATCTCGAACTTTCGATCCAGATGGCCAATGCCGCGTTCCTCGACCTCGCGCAGCTGGCATCCGTCGAGCAGGCGCGCGGCGGTCAGCTCGACCAGTTCGTCGGGCGTTCCAGCGTCGAGATCAACGGCCTGATCTCAAACATCAAGCAACATGGTTCGGCGCGCAATTTCGCCACCGTGGTGCGTGGCCAGTTCGGCGTCGTCGAAGATGTGGAAATCGCCGGCGTGGCCGTCATGGGTGGCACCGATCCGTGCCTTGGCTTCACCGTTCGGCCGTTGGGCCGCCGCATGACGGCCAGCGCTGCGCCCGGCCGTGAACTGCCGCACTCGACCAAGCAGCTCACCGAACTCGTCGGGCGCGTGCCGATGAAAACAATTGTGCGGGAGACGACCGACCTGATCGAGCGGCTGTGCATTGAGGCGGCCCTCGAACTTGTTGGCGAGAACCGAGCCTCGGCGGCCGAAATGCTGGGGCTCAGCCGCCAGAGCCTCTATGTGAAGCTGCGCCGCTACGGCATCGTCGACATCGGCATCGACGAGGCATGACCGGCATTGGCGCCGGGACGCGGCCCGCCCCTCCTCGCCTTCGCGCTGGAATCGAAAAATCGCGGGTTCCGCGTTGACCGGACGGGTTGCGCCCACTATACGCTGACGCGATGGAGCCTGGGGCGTTCGCGTGCCGGGCAGCCAACGCTTAACCGCTTCGATCGCGTCGCCCGGCCGCCTGGACCGTGTTGCGCCGCCCGCAGTGTACTCAACGCCTCGCCACTTCAAAGCTTCACACGTCTAAGCTTCACATAGGAACAGCCCCATGGCGAATACCACGTCGGCAAAGAAGGCAGCTCGCAAGGCCGTCCGCCGCACTGAAATCAACAAATCGCGCCGCTCGGTTCTGAAGACCGAAGTGCGCAAGGTCGAAGAGGCCATCGCCGCCGGCGACAAGGGCAAGGCAATGGCCGCTCTCAAGGTTGCTGAGCCGCTGCTCGTGCGCACCGCACAGAAGGGGATCTTGCACAAGCGGACCGCCAGCCGAAAAGTTTCGCGCCTGACGGCCCGGGTCAACGCGCTGTCGGCATGAGCCGGAGAAAGCTGTGAATTAAATCGACCAGGCCGCGCTGTGTTACTTTCGTAACGTCGCCGCCATGGTGGCAGCAGCCTGGACGGTCGCACGGTTCGGCAAAGCGCTTGGAGTCAAACCGGATTCCGGCTTGGACTCGAAAACTTCGAACGCCGGCCAAGGCACCAACACAAATTCGTGGCTACAAAAATCACCCACGGCGTCCCGCACAGGGGCGCCGTTTGCATTTTTGTGACCGGCACCGGCGCCCTCGCAGTAAGCCTCCCGGCGGCAAGGATTTTTATCCCCAGCGCAGGACAGGCAGGGCAACTTATCCACTGGCCCAGTGGAAATGCTGATGTGCGTCTGTGGATGGCACTTGGCGCTAACGCCCCTTGCGCCGGTGGATAGCCTGTGTTTAAAGATCGTTAACAAGGTGGGGGCGAGCAAGGATACGCACTCCCCGCCAGTATTCGCGATGGTGATATGTAAGTGTCACAACTGTTATACTAGGTCTTCACTGTTGAAAGTCTTGCGCTGACCATGACTGTGGCGTTTTAATGTCAGTCAGACCTGAGCGATGACCTGGAGTTAATTCTTGCACCACTGCCGTTGGTGAGGGCCCGCGGCAGTGCTGAATAAGTTGAGGGGTGGGCTTTGGAGCAGTCACAGTATCGTCGCGTCGACGATGTCGGCGTGACCGAAGTATGGGATCGGCTGCGGAGCGATCCCACTTCGGTGTTGATAGATGTACGTACGCGTGCCGAGTGGGCGTTCGTCGGGATTCCTAATCTCGCCGCCGCCAGCAAGCAACCGGTTCTGGTGGAATTCCAGACCTTTCCAGACAATCGCGAGGATCCGCGGTTCAGTGAGCGCTTGCGGGCCGCTCTGGAAGACATGGGCGCGTCGAAGGACGTCGAGCTCTATTTCATCTGCAGATCGGGCAGCCGCAGTAAGCGCGCCGCCCAGACAATGATGGCGACCGGGTACACCCGGTGCCACAACGTGGCCGACGGTTTCGAGGGTCCCCTCGATGCCGAGCACCGCCGGGGTCGCATCGGAGGCTGGAAAGCCGCCGGTCTGCCCTGGTCCCAGGGATAACCTGGCTTGCAACTGCGCATTTGCGGGCGCGGTTGACAAAAGGCATCAGTCTCAAGGGCGATTTGCGGTCGACCCTGGGATTGGCGTCAAGACAAACGAGGGCAATGAGACTGTCATTCAAACAGTGTGGGGTACAATTAGACATGGCAATCAGCGAAATGATGGATGGGCCTTTCGCAGGCGCATCGGGGAACGTCACGTCGAAACGCGGAGCCAAGCAGGACGAGCGCGATCCAGCGGCGGCCAACACGCAAACCGGTGCGGACGTAGTGAACCCAACCAGTTCGTCCGACGGGCGCATGAGCGGCACCGGCACGCTGATGGCGACGGACGTTCTCGGCACCAAGGCGCGGACGCTGCTGCGGGCACGGCTCGGCGACGAAATCTTCGGCAGCTGGTTCAACTCGCTCGAAGTCGAGTCGTACGAAAACGGCGTGGTACGGGCCACGGTTCCGGTGAAATTCCTGCGCAACTGGATCCAGTCGCACTATGCGGATGCGTTGCTCGCCTGCTGTCAGGCCGAGTTTCCAGGCGCGGAACGGGTCGAAGTGGCGTTGCGTCAACCCACCACGCCGCAACCCCGTAATTCGACCTCGATGATGTCGAAGGAGGCCGGTGTCGATGCAAAGTCTGGCACGGAGAACGAGACGCGCACCGGCCAGAGCCGTGCCGCCGCGCAGCCGGCACTCGGCCGCACCCAGGCCGGCGGCTTCGAAGGTTCGCCGCTCGACCCGCGCTACACGTTCGAGAGCTTCGTCGTCGGTGCCTCAAATCGCATGGCACATGCCGGCGCGACGCAGGTGGCCGAGACGGTGCTGAGCGATGTGCGCACTTACAACCCGCTGTACATCCATGCCTCGGTCGGCCTCGGCAAGACGCATCTGCTGCACGCCATCGCCTGGGATGTGAAGCAGCGGGCATCGCATGCGCAGGTGCTGTATCTGACCGCGGAGCGCTTCCGTTATCAGTTCGTCGAGGCGCTGCGCAGCTCGGACCCGCTGTCGTTCAAGGAAAAATTTCGCTCGATCGACATCCTGCTGATCGACGATCTCGAGTTCCTGCACGGCCAGCAGACGGAACAGGAGTTCGACCACATCATCAACTCGCTGCTCGATGGCGGCAAGCAGGTGGTGGTGGCATCGGCCCGCGCGCCGAACCACATCGAGAAGCTCAACGAGCGCATGCGCTCGCGCCTGCAGCGTGGCCTCGTCACCGAGCTCGGTGGTCTCGACCATGACCTGCGGCTGCGGGTTCTCGAAAAGCGCATGCAGGAGAAGCGCCAGATCGATCCCTCGTTCGAGATCGGTCGCGATGTTCTTGAACTGCTGGCCGAGCGTCTGACCGACAGCGGCCGCGAACTCGAAGGGGCCATCACCCGGCTGCACGCCACGTGGCAATACATGCGCACTCCCATTCGCATGGACATTGCCGAAACGGTGGTCCGCGATCTGGTGCAGGGCATCGAGCCCCGCCGCATCAAGATCGAGGATATCATCAAGGTGGTGTCGCGGCACTTCGGCGTGTCGAAGGGCGATATCCTGTCGCAACGGCGCCATCGTTCGGTGGTGTGGCCGCGCCAGATCGGCATGTATCTCTCCAAGCAGCTGACCAGCCGGTCGTTGCCCGAGATCGGCCGTCGCTTCGGCAATCGCGACCACACGACGGTTCTGCATGCGATCCGCAAGATCGACAATGAGATCACCAACAGCGCGCGGCTGAAGGACGAGATCGAGGAACTGAAGAAGCAACTCGGGAACTGACCGGGCCAGGACACTGGAATCGCCCACCTCCGTAGGGGGCTACAGTGAGATGGGCGATACGTGGGGGCGGAGCGGTATCGAAAGGTGCCGCTCCGGTCCCGTTTTGCTAGTGTGGTGCGGATCATCGCCAGATGCGGAGCCGCGATTGCCACCAGAGACAGAGACGTCAGCCGAGTCCACGCCCTCGGCCCCTGCCTTGGCTGAAGTGCTGTTCTATCACCTGGAGCAGAAGACACTCGACGAGGCGTTGCCCACGCTCGTCGAAAAGTCGCTGGAGCGCGGCTGGCGCACGGTGATCCAGGCAGGTCACGCGGAACGTCTGGACGCCATCGATCAGTTCCTGTGGACGTTTCGCGACGACAGTTTCATTCCCCACGGCACCGCCAAGGCCGGCAACGCGGCCCTGCAGCCGGTTTTCCTGACAACTGGCAATGACAATCCCAATGGCGCCACTGTGCGCTTTCTGGTTGATGGCGCGGTGCTTGAGCCGCTTGCAACCCAGCTGCGGGCCTATTCCCGTATCGTGCTGATGTTCCACGGGCTCGATGCGCACGAACTCGAACTTGCCCGTGCCACGTGGAAAGCCGTCAAGGCCGCCGGCGCCGCCGCCACCTACTGGCAGCAGACCGACAGCGGTGGCTGGGCAAAGAAGGCGTGAATGAGGGAGTAGGGAGTGTGCCGGCCGATGGTTCGAATTCTTTGAAAAGCACGGGTCCGTAGGGCGCAATAGCCCAATTGCGTATTGCGCCGACGCACCCACCGAACAAGCAGCAGGCGCGCCGCCAAGAGGGCTCATGCGCCCTAAGGTCCATCCGCACGTCCAAGCGATGCCCGACCGACAAACCACGAACGGATCAATGTGTCGTGTCCTACCCTCAGCCGATCACACCGCCGAGGCCCGCAAGCCGCGCCAGATGATGGTCGGTGTCGCCGAACATGCGGTCGATCATGGTCATGCGCTTGAAGGCGTGGCCGACGTTGTATTCCATCGTCATGGCGATGCCGCCGTGCAATTGCACCGCCTCTTGGCCGATCTGGCGGCCAGAACGGCCGATCTGCACCTTCGCTGCCGAGATCGCCCGGGCGCGCTCCCGGGCGTCGGAGTCGTCCGCCATCATGGTCGCGAACATCGCCATGCTGCGTGCCTGTTCGAGGGCGACGAACATGTCGGCCGCGCGATGCTGAACGGCCTGGAACGAGCCGATCGTCAGGCCGAACTGCTTGCGCGTCTTCAGGTAGTCGAGCGTTGTCGCGTGCATCATGGTCATGACGCCGATGGCCTCTGCGCACAGGGCTGCGATGCCCTCGTCGACGACGCGCTCGATGAGCGGCAATGCGCCGGCTGAATCGCCGATCACATCGCTGGCCGGCACCTTGACTCCAGCAAACGTCAGCTGCGCCGCGCGCTGACCGTCCTGGGTGACATAGCCGCGACGCGACAGGCCAGTCGACTTGGCATCGACGATGAAGGCGCCGATGCCGGTGTGGTCCCGTCGCGCGCCTGCCGTGCGCGCCGTGACGATGAAATGATCGGCCGCATCGCCGCCGATGACGACGCCCTTTTCGCCGTCGATCACCCAGCCGTTGCCGTCGCGGCGTGCGGTAGTTGCAACGTCGGCCAGATCATAGCGCGACTGCTTTTCCTGCTGTGCGAACGCGAGCGTGGTTTCCCCCGACACGATGCCGGGGATCAGCCGCGCCTTCTGCTCGACCGAGCCGCCGTGGCGCAGAAAGCCGCCGCCCAGGACAACCGTTGCAAGGTAGGGCTCCAGCGCCATCGCGTGTCCGAGTTGCTCCATGATGATCATGGTTTCGGTCGGCCCGCCGCCGATGCCACCGTCGGCTTCCGCGAACGGCACCGCCAACAGCCCCAGTTCCGCATACGTCGCCCACAACTCACGGCTCCACCCGTGCGGGCTCGCGGCATAGGCCGTGCGCTTGTCGAAGCCGTACTCGGCGGCCATCAGCCGCTCTAGGTTGTCTTTCAGCTGCCGCTGCTCGTCGCTGAGATCGAAGTCCATGGGCGTTGCCTTGAATTGAAATATCTGTTCCGCGTCACAGCCCCAGCACCGCCTTGGCGATGATGTTGCGCTGGATCTCGTTGGTGCCGCCGTAGATCGAGATCTTGCGCCAGTTGAAATAGGCCGGCGCGATGCCGCCCGCGTAGTCGGGTGCAATCGGCAGCTCGTTCGAGCCGTCCATGTCGTCATCTGCCATTGGTATCGAGTAGGGGCCCATGATGTCCATCAGCAGTTCGGTCGTGGCCTGCTGGATTTCCGAGCCTTTGATCTTGAGCACCGATGACGCCGGGTCGGGCTTGCCGGTGCCGCGATTGCGCTCGGCGGCGACGACGCGCAGCTGGGTCATTTCCAGCGCCTTCAATTCCACCTCGACGGCGGCGAGCTTTTCGGCAAAGCGCGGGTTCTCGATGATCGGCCGGTCGCCGTCGCGTTCCAGGGCGGCCAGCTGCCGGATGCGGCGGATGCGCTCCTTCGAGACGCCGACGCGGGCGATGCCGACGCGCTCGTTGCCGAGCAGGAATTTGGCATAGTCCCAGCCTTTGTTCTCTTGCCCCACCAGGTTCTCGACCGGCACGCGCACGTCGTCGAAGAACACCTCGTTGACTTCGCGGCCGCCGTCGATCGTCTGGATCGGGCGCACCGTTATGCCCGGCGTCTTCATGTCGATCAGCAGGAACGAGATGCCCTCCTGCTTTTTCGCCGCAAGGTCAGTGCGCACCAGGCAGAAGATCCAGTCGGCATACTGGCCGAGCGTGGTCCAGGTCTTCTGGCCATTGACCACGTAGGTGTCGCCGTCGCGCTTGGCGGTGGTTTTCAGGGAGGCGAGGTCGGAGCCGGCGCCCGGCTCCGAGAAGCCCTGGCACCACCAATCGTCGAGGGACGCCATGCGCGGCAAGAACCGCTTCTTTTGTGCTTCGGAGGCGAACTGGATGAGAACCGGCCCGCACATCTGCACGTTGAACTGCAGTGGCTGGGGTGAGCCTGACTGCTGCAGTTCTTCCATGAAGATATATTGCTGGATCGGCGTCCATCCGGTGCCGCCCCACTCCTTGGGCCAGTTCGGCGTCGCCCAGCCCCGGGCGTACATGATCTTGTGGGCCGTGACGATGTCGGACTTCTCGAATTTGCGGCCCTCGATCGTCTTGTTGCGGATGGCCGCAGGAATTTGCGTCGCAAAGAAGTGGCGGACTTCGTCGCGGAAGGCGATTTCCTCGGGCGAAAAGCGCAGGTCCATTGGGCTCTCCTCAAACGATTTCGAATAGGCCGGCGGCGCCCTGGCCACCGCCGATGCACATGGTGACGACGGCGAATTTCACGCCGCGCCGGCGGCCCTCGATCAGCGCGTGGCCGGTGAGGCGGGCGCCGCTCATGCCGTAGGGATGGCCGATCGAGATGGCGCCGCCGTTGACGTTGAGGCGGTCGGCCGGGATGCCGAGCTTGTCGCGGCAGTAGAGCACCTGGCTGGCGAACGCCTCGTTCAGCTCCCACAACCCGATGTCCTCGACCTTCAGGCCGGCACGTTTCAACAGCCGCGGCACGGCGAACACCGGGCCGATGCCCATCTCGTCCGGTTCACAGCCGGCGACGACGAAGCCGCGGAACACGCCGAGCGGCTTAAGTCCGCGCTTTTGCGCTTCCTTGTCCGACATCAGGACGCTGACGGACGCGCCGTCCGACAGCTGGCTCGCGTTGCCAGCGGTGATGAAATGCTCCTCGCCGCGCACGGGCTTTAGTTTCGCGAGCCCGTCCATCGTCGTGTCGGCGCGGTTGCCTTCGTCCTTGGCGAGCGTCACGTCCTTGGTGCTGATCGCCTTGGTCTCCTTGTCCTCGATGCCCATGGTCGAGGGCAAAGCCACGATCTCGTCGTTGAAGCGGCCCGCCGCCTGGGCAGCTGCCGTCCGTTGCTGGCTGTGGAAGGCATACTCGTCCTGGGCGGCGCGCGAGATGCCATAGCGCTTGGCGACGTTGTCGGCGGTCTCGATCATGGTCATGTAGACCGCCGGCTTGTGCTCGGCGACCCAGGGGTCCTTGTAGAACTTGGTGTTCATGTTCTGCGACACGAGACTGATCGACTCGAGCCCGCCGGCGACTGCCACTGGCACGCCGTCGTTGCGGATCGCATTGGCTGCGATCGCAATCGCCTGCAGGCCCGACGAGCAATAGCGGTTGATGGTCATGGCTGCCGCCGTCACCGGCACGCCGGCATGGACGGAGGCGACGCGGGCGATGTTGCCACCGGTCCCGCCTTCGGGCAGGCCGCAGCCGAGCACCACATCCTCGATGTCGCCGGGATCGACCTTGGCGCGGGCAATCGCGTGCTTGATGACGTGGCCGGCGAGCGCACCGCCGTGCGTCATGTTGAAGGCGCCGCGAAAAGCGCGCCCGATCGGTGTGCGTGCGGTCGAGACGATGACGGCGTCGGTCATGGGCGTTCTCCTGCGGGTGACGATTGTTTTTGTCGGGCGCGCTCTTCGTTGCGCAAGTCGAGGCGCGACAGCTTACCCACGGGCGTGCGGGGAAGGCTATCACGGAATTCGAGGGCAGCTGGCATTTCGTGGCGGCCGACCTTGCCGGCGAGGAAGGCGCGCAACTCGTCCAGCGAGAAGGTGGGCGCGCCGGGCCGCAGCGTGACGAACGCCTTGGCCGCTTCCCCGCGATAATCGTCCGCAATGCCGACGACGACCGCCTCGGCGACGCTCGTGTGTTCGTAGATCGCCTGCTCGATCATGGCCGGATAGACGTTGAACCCGCCTGAGATGATCAGATCTTTCTTGCGGTCGACCAGGAAGAAGAAGCCGTCTTCGTCCATGTAGCCGACGTCGCCGGTGAGGAAGCGGCCGTCGACGAACGCCTCCGCACTCGCCTCGGGCTGCCCCCAGTAGCCGCGCGTGACGTTCGGGCCCTTGATGCGGATCTCGCCCGTCTCACCTGGTGGCAGAACGTGGGTCGGGTTATCGAGTGCGACGACGTCCATCTCGATGCCGGGCAGCGGCATGCCGACGGTGCCGATCTTGGTCGGCCCGAAAATCGGAATGAGTGTGCCTGCAGGCGAGGTCTCGGTCATGCCCCAGCCGCCACCGAGGCGATGGCCGGTCAACCGCTCGAACCGCTGCTGCACCTCGATCGGCAAAGGCGCGCCGCCCGAGGTACACAGTTGCAGCGACGAGAAATCGCGCGCCTCGATGCCGGGCAGGTTGGCGAGGGCAATCCACATCGTCGGCACGCCGGAGAAGGCGGTCGCGCGCTTCACCTCGATGTCGCGCAAGGTGGCCGCCACGTCGAACCGCGTGCGCAACATGATCTCGTTGCCGTTCGAGATCTGCTTCAGCAGGATCGTGGTCAGCGCATAGATGTGGAACAGCGGCAGGGCGCAGATGACCCGCTCGGCACCCCGGCGCACCACGCCCTGGCCGCCGTACCAGGCTTCATACATCTGCAGCGCGGCCATCAAGTTGCCGTGGCTGAGCATCGCGCCCTTGGGCAAGCCCGTGGTGCCGCCGGTGTATTGCAGGAGGGCGATGTCGTCGGGTTTCACCAGTGGCCACCGGTCGGCCGTCGCCGCAACGGCATCGAATCGCGACAAACCCGGCCGGTCCGGCAACGCAGTCGCCGGTTCAGGGCCAATGCCCCATGCGTCGTCAGGACATGCGACCACCCGGTCGATAACGCCCGCGTCCATCAGCTTGAGCGCCATGCCGACGAACGGCTCGATGTCGACGGTGACGAGGATGCGCGCGCTGCTGTCGGTGAGCTTGTGGCGCAGCGTGCGCTCGGCATCGAGCGGCGAGAGATGGACGACGCGGGCGCCGGCCTGCAACGCCCCGAAGAAGGCGATCGGGTGCCAGGGATGGTTTGGCAGGTAGAGTGCGACCGAGGTGCCAGGCCCGAAGCCCAGCCGTTGCAACGTCGCCGCTGCGCCAGCGACCCGTGCACCCAGATCGCGATAGATGATGGTCTGGTCGCGAAACTCGATCGCTGGTCGCGGGCCGTTCGCGGCCACCGATGCGGCGAACATATCGGTGATGGTCGCGGGCTTGAAGGCAACGTCCCAGCGCACCCCTTGCGGGTAGGATTTCTCCCAAGCGAAGGGCCGCTCTGCCATCACATGCTCCGAGCCTTGGCGCTAAGCGACGCGAAGCCACGGCCCTCGCCGGCAAGGCGCGCCAGCAGGGGGGCTGGCTGCAACGAGGCATCGCCGGTTTGAGCGGCGTAATCGGACAAACGCGCGGCGATTTTGCCGAGCCCGACGCTGTCGGCATAGTGCATCGGCCCGCCGCGCCAGGCCGGCCAGCCGTAGCCGAACACCCAGACCACGTCGATGTCGCTCGGGCGCAAGGCGATCCCCTCGTCGAGGATGCGCGCCGCTTCGTTGATCATGGGATAGAGCATACGCTCGAGGACTTCGTCGGCGCCGACGTCGCGCTGCGTCAGTCCGAGCGCCTTGGCCTTCGCAGCGATCAGGGCCGTCACGTCCGGATCGGTCTTTGGAATGCGGCCGCCGGATTCGTAGAGGAAATAACCCCGGCCGGTCTTCTGCCCGAACCGGCCGGCTTCGCATAGAGCGTCGGAAATGACCGCCTTCGTCCCCCGTGCCTGGCGGATGCGCCAGCCCACATCGAGGCCGGCCAGATCGGCCATGGCGTAGGGTCCCATGGGGAAACCGAACTCCACGACGGTCGCATCGACGGCCGCGAGATCGGCACCTTCCAGGATCAAACGCTCGGCTTCGATCGAGCGCTTGGCGAGCATGCGGTTGCCGATGAAGCCGTCGCAGACACCGGACACGACTGCGGTCTTGTTGATCTGTCGGCCAACGGCCATGGCGGTTGCGAGCGCGTCGGGTGCGGTTGTCTTGGCGCGCACCACCTCCAGCAGCTTCATCACGTTGGCTGGCGAGAAGAAGTGCATGCCGAGGACGTCGCTCGGGCGCTTGGTGGCTGACGCAATGACATCGACATCGAGCGTCGAGGTATTGGTCGCGAGGATCGCGCCGGGCTTGGCGATCTTGTCGAGGGCTGCGAACAGCTGCTGTTTCACCGCCATGTTTTCGAACACGGCTTCGATGACGAGATCAGCGTCGGCTGCCGCTTCGATGCTGCTCGCGGTCGTGATCAGACCGAGGCGCTGGTCGACGTCGGCTGCGCTCAAGCCGCCGCGCGCGGCCGTGTTGCGATAGTTCTTCTCGATGATGCCGCGGCCGCGCATCACCGCTTCCTCGGTCGTATCGATCAAGACGACGGGAATGCCGACGTTGGCAAAGCACATGGCGATGCCGCCCCCCATCGTGCCGGCACCGATGACGGCGGCCTTGGCGACGCGGCGCGGCTTCATCTCAGGTCCGACGCCGGGGATTTTCAATGCCTCACGCTCGGCGAAGAAGATGTGGCGCTGCGCCCTCGACTGCTCGCCGGCGACGAGGTGCAGGAAGGCTTCGCCTTCGGCGGCAACACCTTGATCGAACGGCAGATCGAGCGCGTTGGCGACCGCCTTGGCACAGGCGGCCGGTGCCTCCTGGCCCCGTTTGCGCTTCAGCAAATCGCGCGCTGCCGCATCGAACGCTGCCCGCTCGGCACGCACGGAAACGAGCTTGCGCTCGTCATCGCGCAGCAGCGGTGGCAACTGGCCCGATGCAACCGTCGCCCGCGCGAGCGCAATCGCAGCCGCCGTCAGATCGCCCTCGGCAATGGCGTGCACGAGGCCGTCGGCAAGCGCGTCTGCGGCGGTCATCGGATCGCCCGACACGATGCGCTCCAGCGCCTTCAAAGGTCCGATCGCCCTTGGCAGCCGTTGCGTGCCACCGGCGCCGGGCAGGATGCCCAACTTGACCTCGGGCAGGCCGAGCCGGGTGCCCGGTGCTGCGATCCGCAGATGGCACGCCATGGCGAGTTCGAGCCCGCCGCCCAGCGTCGTGCCGTGCACGGCGGCGATCACCGGCTTCGCGATGCCCTCGAGCGCCACGATCACATCCGCCAGCGAAGGCGCCTTGCGCGGCTTGCCGAACTCGGTGATGTCGGCGCCTGCGCAGAACGTGCGCCCCGCGCAGGCGATCACGATGCCCTTGATCGCCCGATCCGCCTTCGCCGCAGCCAGCGCCAGGGTGAGCCCCTCGCGCACGGCATGGCCGAGTGCATTCACCGGTGGGGAATTGATCGTGATGATGGCAATGTCGCCGTCCATCGCCGTGGTGACGACCTGCGGGGCGCCTGTTGAACCGGTGTCGGACATTGCGGCATCTCCCCTGGCGGTTGGCGATGGCTCAGCGATTTATTTGATCAGGCCGGCTTCCTTGTAGAACTTCTCGGCACCTGGATGCAGCGGCACGGCCATGCCCTTGAGCGCATTGGCCGGCGTGATCAGCTTGCCCTTGGCGTGGCCGGCATCGAGGACCGCGCGGGTCTTGTCCGCCCACAGTGCTTTGATCACCGCATAGACGAGGTCGTTGGGGATTTTAGACGAAGTGACCCACTGGGCACCGACCGCCAGCGTCTTCACCGCGCCGATGTCCTTATACGTGCCGGCTGGGATTTCGTCGCTTGCAAAGAACGGCGCGGCCTTCATCAGTGCTTCGGCTTCCGGCCCGCTGATACCGAGGAGTTCGACGCCGCCGGTCGCAGTCACGAGTTCCGAAACGGCTGCCAGGGGATAGCCGCCGGTGATGAAGAACGCGTCGATCGAGCCGTCCTTCAGCTTGTCGGCCGCCTGGTTAGGCTTCACATATTCGGGCTTGATGTCCTTTTCGGTGATGCCATAGGCGGCGAGGATCGCCTTGGCGTTGAGCAGCGTGCCCGAGCCCGGCTCGTCGAGCGAGACGCGCTTGCCCTTGAGGTCGGCAATCGATTTGGCGACGCCCTTCTTGACGACGACGTGCACGCTCTCGGAGTACAGATTGGTGATCGAGCGCAGTTCGTCGACCTTGGGCTTGCCCTCGAACGAGCCGGTGCCGGTGAAAGCCCAGTAGGCGACGTCGGCCTGACTGAATCCCGATTCCATATTGCCACCGGCAATCGCATTCACATTGGCGACCGAGCCGTTGGTGGCGACCGCCGTCGAGACCAGCACGGGCGGGTTCGAAATGGCATTCGCGATCATGCCGCCGACGGGATAGTACGTGCCGGCCGTGCCGCCGGTGCCGATGCGGAAGAAGGCTGGTGCCTGGGCAACCGCTGCCGTGACGGCTATGGCGGCCAGCGCGATGCCGGCTGCGAGTGACGTGCGGATCGATTTCATAGATCAACTTCCTCGGGACGCGGTTTGCTCGAGCCTGCTGCACCACTGGCCCCGCCGCAGCCGGTACCTTGAGCGGCACCGGGCGCGGGGCAGGTGAAGCGCGAACGTTAAGTTGCGTTCCAGCAGGCTGTCAAACTCGTTCCCGAGGGAGGCGTTGGGATTTTGGCGATCAGCTGGCCTTCGCCTTTGCCCGGTTGGCGGCGAGCCAGCCATCGACCATCGCCACGGTTGCGTCGACGTTGGCCGACTTCAGGCCGCGGGATGCGGCCAGTGCCTGCACCAGCAGATCTACGCGTTCGATCGCAACCGCACCGCCATCGAGCGCGCGGGCGGCCGACGACGGGCTGCCGAGCGACAGCGCTGCGTTGGCGTACTTCTCGAACGGCACCATGTCGGCTGCATCGGCACCGAGCGTGACGCACAGATCGCGCACCCAGGCATAGGTCGCCTTCGAAGCCTCGATATCCGTGTGCACCGCATCGTGGATCGAGATCATGCGGTCTTTCTGGACGCAGCGGTAGTTGCCGGTGAGCAGCATCGCCCACTTTGCGAGCGGCACAAAGATTGAATTGTGCACCCGCAGCTTCACCGGAGCCTCGACCGCCTCGTCGCCGATCTTCAGGCGGACGGCATCGACGCCGGCCTCGATGTCGCGCAGCATTTGCGTGTCGGCTTCGCGGGCGAAGTTGGCCGCCTTGAAGTTGGTCGCCAGCCGCACCTGCAGCACGTTGATCGGCTCGCCCGGCGGACGGAATGCCTGCGGATCGGGGCTGCACAGCGTCATGGTCGCTGGATCGAAGGCATCCCAAACGGTGGCATCGGCGAAGCAGTGGCGGATGCTGGTGGCATCGACGCCCGGGATGCGCTTCAGGAACGGCAGCGGCGGCATGTTCATGATCGACATGCTCGGCTTGCCGGACGCAGCGATCGCCATCATCAAGGTGCGAATGGTTGGCGATCGGTACTGCGGTTCCTGCATGGCAAGGCACACGAGGTCGAAGGCGTTTGGATCGATCGCCTCCGGTCCGGCCGCCGAAATGGAACCCGGCAGCGTCTTCGAATGGATCTCGAACAGCCCCTCGCGACCCCGGATCGGCATGCGGATGCGGCACCCGTCGTTATTGATCGCTTCCACTTCGGCCGGCAGACACACGAGCGTCACGTGGTGCCCTGCCGCCGCGAGTTTGGTTCCCAACAGCGAGCCGTACGAGGCTCCCAGGATCACGATTTTGTAGGTCTTGGCCATGGTTGGGCTCCGGTTTGCCGCGCTCGTTGGAATTGCGTTTGCGGAATCTTAATCCCGATTAGCACTATCGCCAACGTCGATCGAGACTGTTATAATTTTGAATGCAAAATAAAGTCAAGTGCCGTGACGACTGCATCGCGGTCCCCAATTCTCGGTCGCGACCCTCAGGGATCGGCCCCGCACAACAAATAGGCGGCTGCTTAATTGTCGTGCAGACGCGGCGCGATGGACTCGATTGTTGAGTCAGGCATCATGCGATAAAAATAAGCAAAATCAGCGGCTTGCAGTCGCAAACGGGCGGCTGGCACGGTTTCTGCTGTGTTAACTTTATCAGCTGACGTCGCCGTCGGGGGATCGCATGCACCTGCGTCTGCCCGCCGTCATCAACCCGGCGTCCCTCACCGCCTGCAACGGGGGGCAGCCGTGTCCAATCGCATTTGCTAGGTCGAGGTCGCCCGATGACAATGAAGTCGCTAGAACTGGTGCGGTCCACCAAGGCAACAGCGCACAGGCAGCGCCTCGTGGTCATCGGCAACGGCATGGCGCCCGGCCGCGCGCTCGACAAGCTGTTCGAGGCGGCACCCGGTGCCTACGACGTGACGATTTTCAATGCCGAGCCGCGCGTCAACTACGACCGCATCATGCTGTCGCCGGTGCTGTCGGGCGAGAAGAAGTTCGAGCAGATCGTCATCCACGGCGATGGCTGGTACGTGAAGCACGGCGTGACCCTTTACAAGGGCTCGACCGTCACCGCGATCGACCGCACGGCGAAGACGGTGACTTCGGCGCGCGGCATCACTGTGCCCTATGACAAGCTCATGATCGCCACCGGCTCACTGCCGATCGTGATCCCGGTGCCGGGCCACAAGCTGGCGGGCGTGCTGAGCTACCGCGACCTCGACGATGTGGAAGCCATGCTGCTGGCAGCGAAGTCGCGCGGCACTGCGGTCGTCATCGGCGGCGGCCTGCTCGGCCTCGAAGCGGCGGCCGGTCTCAAGGACCAGGGCATGGATGTCACCGTGCTGCACCTGATGCCGACCCTGATGGAGCGCCAGCTCGATCCCGCTGCCGGGCACCTGCTGCAGCGCGCCGTCGAAGCGCGTGGCATCAAGGTGATCACCAAGGCCAATACCAAGGCGATCCTCGGTGAGAAGAAGGTCGAGGCCGTGCTGCTGGAAGACGGCACACGCCTGCCGGCCGACCTCGTGATCATGGCAGTCGGCATTAGGCCGAACGCAGGCCTCGCCAAGGACGCCGGCCTCGACGTCGGACGCGGCATCCAGGTCGGCACCGACATGCGCACCAGCGATCCCGACATCTTTGCCGTCGGCGAGTGCGCCGAGTTCGCCGGCCAGACCTACGGCCTCGTGGCGCCGCTCTATGAGATGGCAACCGTGATCGCCGGCCAGCTCGCCGGCGATGCAAGCGCCACGTTCACACCGAGCGTGACGGCGACCAGGCTCAAGGTCACCGGCATCAATCTGTTCTCGGCCGGCGATTTCGCCGACGCCAAGGACCGTGAGGACATCGTGCTGCGTGACGCCACCCGCGGCATCTACAAGCGCGTCGTCCTGAAGGACAACAAGGTCATCGGCGCGGTGTTCTACGGCGACACCACCGACGGCGCCTGGTTCTTCGACCTGATCAAGAAGGGCAGCGACATCACGGCGATGCGCGAGACGCTGATCTTCGGGCCGAGCTATGCCGGGGGCTCTGCTCTGGACCCGACGGCCGCCGTCGCCGCGTTGCCCGATGAAGCGGAAATCTGCGGTTGCAACGGCGTCTGCAAGGGCAAAATCACGACCGCCATCACGCAGCTCGGACTGAAAAATCTCGATGACGTGCGGGCGCATACCAAAGCATCCGCCAGCTGCGGCACGTGCACCGGCCTCGTCGAACAGCTGATCAAGGTGACGCTCGGCGATGCCTACAACCCGACCGCCGTGCAGCCCATGTGCGCGTGCACAAATCTTGGCCATGACGACGTACGCCGCCTGATCGTCGCCAAGGACCTCAAGTCGATTCCCGATCTCATGCAGGCGCTGGAATGGAAGACTTCGTGCGGCTGCGCCAAGTGCCGGCCGGCGCTCAACTATTATCTCGTCGCGACCTGGCCCGGCGAATACGCGGACGACAGCCAGTCGCGCTACATCAACGAGCGCGTGCATGCCAATATCCAGAAGGACGGCACCTACTCGGTGGTGCCGCGCATGTGGGGCGGCATGACGAGCGCGAAGGAGCTGCGCGCCATCGCCGACGTGGTGGAGAAGTTCAACATTCCGTCCGTCAAGTGCACCGGCGGCCAGCGCATCGACATGCTGGGCGTGAAGAAGCAGGATCTGCCAGCAGTTTGGGCGGACCTCAACAAGGCCGGCATGGTGTCGGGTGCCGCCTACGCCAAGGGCCTGCGCACGGTGAAGACCTGCGTCGGCACCGACTGGTGCCGCTTCGGCACCCAGGATTCGACCGGCCTCGGCGTCAAGCTCGAGAAATTCCTGTGGGGCTCGTGGACGCCGGCCAAGCTCAAGCTCGCCGTCTCTGGCTGCCCGCGCAACTGCGCTGAAGCCACCTGCAAGGACATCGGCGTGATCTGCGTCGACAGCGGCTATGACATCCACTTTGCGGGTGCGGCCGGCCTCGACATCAAGGGCACCGAAGTGCTCGGCCACGTCGCGACCGAAGACGAGGCGATCGAGGTGATCGCAGCCTTGACCCAGCTCTATCGCGAGCAGGGCCGCTATCTCGAACGTGTCTACAAATGGGCGAAACGTGTCGGTATCGACACCGTGCGCCAGCAGGTCATGGACGATGTCGAACGCCGCAAGGCGCTGCACGGTCGCTTTGTCTATTCGCAGAAGTTCGCGCAGATCGACCCCTGGGCCGAGCGCGCCGCCGGCAAGGATGCGCACGAGTTCGCTCCCCTCGCCGATCTCACCTTCAAGGAGGCCGCGGAATGACGGCCAAAGCAAAATGGGTCGATATCGGCGCACTCGACTCGATTCCGGTGCGCGGCGCACGGGTGGTGAAAACGAGGGCCGGCTGCATTGCCGTGTTCCGCACGGCTGAAAACGAAGCCTTCGCCATCGATGACCGCTGTCCGCACAAGCAGGGGCCGCTCAGCCAGGGCATCGTGCACGGCCGCGCTGTCACCTGCCCATTGCACAACTGGGTGATCAGCCTCGAAACCGGTGCGGCGACCGGTGCCGACAAGGGGCAGACGAAGACCTATGCCCTGAAGATCGAAGGTGGCCGCCTGCTGCTGGATGCGGCCGAGGTGGCCGCCGGTAAGGTCGCCGCCTGAGGGCACTGCCGCAGCTCCGGCCGATTGTGGTAATCTGTTCGTTGCGGTCGGCTCGCTGTCGAGCATGCCGACATCAACTGCGGCTGCTGCCGCCTGGAGATCGGAGTTCGATGACCATGCGATCCATGTCGCGACAGCCGGCTGAAGCCCAGCCCCGCCGCATGGGTCCGCTGGCGAAACTGCCGATCTTCCTCGACCTGGCCGGCAAGCGCGCGGTGATCGCCGGCGGCACGGCAGCTGCCGCCTGGAAGGCCGAATTGCTGACGGCAGCCGGCGCCCACGTCGATCTCTACGCCGCGGCACTGGACCCGGATATGGCCGCCTGCATCGAACGTTCCGAGGGCGCCATCACACACCACGCGCGTCCCTGGTCGGTCGATATCTTTGCGGGTGCCGCCGTGGCGCTTGCCGACATCGAACGCGATGAGGAGGCGCACGCATACTATTGTGCCGCACGCGCCGCCGGCGTGCCAGTCAACGTGATCGACAAGCCGACGTTCTGCCAGTTCCAGTTCGGCTCGATCGTCAACCGCTCGCCGGTCGTCGTCGGCATCTCGACCGACGGTGCGGCGCCGATCCTGGGGCAGGCGATCCGCCGCAGGATCGAAACGCTGCTGCCGCCGTCGCTCGCCGACTGGGGTGCGCTGGCCCGGCGGGTGCGCGGAACGGTGATGGCACGGTTGGCCAAGGGCGCCCCCCGCCGCGCCTTCTGGGAGCAGTTCGCCGATCGCGCCTTTGCCGGCCCACCGAACACCGACGAGTTCGCAACTCTCGACCGGCTGGTGGCGTCGGTTGCCGATGGCGCTCAGTCGTCGGTTGGACGTGTCACGCTGGTTGGCGCCGGCCCAGGCGATGCCGAACTCCTCACCCTGAAGGCCGTGCGCGCCCTGCAGTCGGCCGACGTGATCCTGTTCGATGATCTCGTCTCGGACGACGTGCTGGAGCTTGCCCGCCGCGAAGCCAAGCGCATGATGGTCGGCAAGCGTGGTGCCCGCGAGAGCTGCGCGCAACGCGACATCAACGCGCTGATGATCAAGCTCGCGCAGGGTGGCAAGCGCGTGGTGCGCCTCAAGTCCGGCGACCCGATGATCTTCGGCCGGGCCGGCGAGGAGATCGCGGAGCTGGAGCAGCACGGCATTGCGGTCGACGTGGTGCCGGGCGTGACGGCAGCGTTCGCGGCGGCGGCAGCGCTCGGCGTATCGCTGACCCATCGCGACTTCGCCCACTCGGTTCGCTTCGTCACTGGGCATGCGCGCGACGGCTCGCTGCCGGCGGACCTCGACTGGCGGGGCCTTGCCGACGCGACAACGACGCTCGTGTTCTACATGGGCGGTCGGACCGCGCCGGCGATCGCCGAGCGACTGTTGGCCAGCGGACTGCCGGCGGCAACGCCCGTTGTCGTCGCAACCCGCGTGTCGCGGGCGGACCAGAGCATGCAGGCCGGCACACTCACCGACCTCGCTGCGGGCACAATCGCGTTCGATCGCGCGCAACCGGTCCTGATCGGCATCGGTGGCGCCTTTGCCAGCGCGGCAAAGATCACGTCGTCGGCACTGGCAACGGACGCGCCCGCCGCCGCCCACCTCGCTTGACGTCGGTGGCGCCGATCTGCACGCGGTTTGGGCAAGTGCCGCAATAGTGTCCAGCGCCTTGATACACAGTCGAAATTCTTCTTGCGATCACCCCTCAGCATCGTAGGCTACGAATCGACGTGTTCAGCGAAGCGGCATTTTTGGAGCGGCGGCGCGATCCGCCTGAACGACCATGGGCACTTTGACGGCGCTGAAGGACCCCAAGCAGGCGGGTCCGTTCGATGGCTACGATCCGAAGCCGTTCTTCTGCGAACTGCTCGGCACCGCGCCGCAACCCAGCAAGGCCCTGATCGGCATCTGGCAACGCCTGCAGACGCTCGACGTCGCGACACTGGCCAGACGCGCTTCCGACGCCGAGACCGAGTTGATGAACCTCGGCATCACCTTCACGGTCTACAGCGAAAAGGATGCGATCGACCGCATACTGCCGTTCGACGTGATCCCACGGGTGATGACGGCGGCCGAGTGGCGGACCGTCGAAACTGGCGTTATCCAGCGCGTCGAGGCGCTCAACCTGTTCTTGTGGGACGTGTATCACGAGCGGCACATCTTGAACGACGGCACGGTGCCGGCCGCGCTGGTTTTGAAGAATGTGAACTATCGGCCCGAGATGATCGGGCTCGATCCGCCGTGCGGCACCTACATCCACATCAACGGCACCGACCTTGTGCGCGACGGCCGCGGCACCTTCCATGTCCTCGAGGACAACGGTCGCTCGCCGTCGGGCGTGTCCTATGTGGTCGAGAACCGGCACATGATGCAGCGCGCCTTCCCCGACCTGATGCAGGGCTTGCGGATCAAGCCGGTGTCGGACTACGGCGAACGGCTGCTGTCCAAGCTGCTGGAGGTGGCGCCGGCCGGCATCTCGAACCCGACCGTCGTGCTGCTGTCTCCCGGCGTCTACAACTCCGCCTATTTCGAGCACATCTTCCTCGCCCGCGAGATGGGCGTGCCCCTGGTCGAAGGGCGCGACCTGATGGTGGACGAAGATGATCGCGTCCATATGCGCACGGTCGCAGGCCTGAAGCCGGTGCACGTCGTCTATCGCCGCATCAACGACGATTTCCTCGATCCGGACGCCTTCAATCCGCAGAGCACGCTGGGCGTTGCGGGCCTGCTGCGCGCCGCCCGCCGCGGCCACGTGACGCTTGCCAACGCGATCGGCACCGGAGTTGCCGACGACAAGGCGGTCTACGCCTACGTGCCGCGCATCATCCGCTACTACCTCGGCGAAGAGCCGATATTGCCCAACGTCGAAACCCACATCTGCGGCGAGGCGGAGGGGCTCGCCTACACGCTCGACAACCTCGACAAGCTGGTCGTCAAGCCGGTCGGCGAGTCGGGTGGCTACGGCATCGTCGTCGGCCCCAAATCGACGCGCGCCGAACTCGACAGCTGCCGGGCGCAGCTGCTGGCCAATCCGGCGAACTTCATCAGCCAGCCGATGGTCGATCTGTCGGTCTGCCCGACCCTCACGGCATCGGGCGTGCTGCCGCGCCATGTGGATCTGCGACCCTATTCCGTCACCGGCCGGGACACCTGGGTGCTGCCCGGCGGGCTGACCCGCGTGGCGCTGAAGGAGGGGTCGATCATAGTCAACTCGTCGCAGGGCGGTGGCACCAAGGACACCTGGGTGCTGGAGGACGACGTGGAAGCCGTGGGCGTCGGCGCGGAGACGCAATCGTGAGCCTGCTCGCCCGCAATGCCGAGCAGTTGTTTTGGCTGGCACGCTACATCGAGCGGGCCGGCAGCCTCGCGCGCATCATCGAAACGCACAGCTCCTACGGGCGGGCGAGTGCCGACGATCTGTCGTGGGGCTGGCTCGTCACGCTCTATTCCGCCGAGGAACGCTTCGCCAAGGACTACGCCGAGACGTCCTTCAAGAACGTGATCCGGTTCTACGTCGCAGACGTCGCCAATCCAGGCTCGGTGCAGTTCTCCGTGCGCGCTGCCCGTGAAAATGCGCGGGCATTGCGTGCCATTATCCCGACCGAGATGTGGCGCCAGCTCAACGGCTTCCACAACCGGCTGGCCGCGCTCACCGCCGAGGACTTCGACCTCGTCACCCTGTCGCGCACCTGCGGCATCATCAAGGACGGCTGCTACGCACAGCTCGGTGTTGCCGACAGTACCCTCTACCGCGACGAGGGTGAGCGCTTCTTTCGCCTCGGCCTGATGATCGAGCGCGCCGACCAGACGAGCCGCCTGCTCGACGTGAAGTTCGCGCAACTGGCCACCGGCGCCAGCCACGGCGGGCAGACCGCCGACACCACGTTCTGGTCGGTGATCCTGCGCTCGGCCGCCGCCTACCAGGCCTTCCGCCGGCTGGAACCGCAGGGCGCCGATCCGAGCCGCGTCGCACACTTCCTGCTCGATAACGCAAGCCAGCCGCGCTCGGTTGCCTATTGCGTGTTGGAGATCCAACGCGTGCTGCACGAATTGCGTGCCGGCTATCAGTTGCGTAAGGCCAGCAAAGCCCTGGAGCATATCGAGGTGCTGATCGAGGGCTTGCAAAGTGCCGCCAAGGACCCCGATCTCGTGGTGCGGCTGCATGCGGTGAACGACTGGTTGCAGCAATGCCTGATCACGCTGACCGCAGATCTGAGTACCGCGTTCTTCGCCCTCGAACCGGCGCCCGCGAACGCGCGCTCGCAGTCCCAATCCCAAACCGACGGCGGTTCGCAGAAACAGTCCCTGTCGTGAGCCTCGTTGCGCCACGCAGCCCGTTCCGCCAGCCTCGCCGCAACACGAAACAACCGCCCCCATGACCCTGCACGTCAGCCTGACGCATCGCACCGCCTATGCCTATGACCGGCGCATCGGCATGGGACCGCAGACGATCCGCCTGCGGCCGGCGCCCCATTGCCGCACGCCCATTCTCGCCTACTCGCTGACCGTGTCGCCGAAGGACCATTGGCTCAACTGGCTGCAGGACCCGTTCGGCAACTTCCAGGCGCGGGTGATCATCCCGGAGCCGACGGAAGAGTTTTCCGTCACGGTCGATCTGGTCGCCGACATGGCGGTGATCAACCCGTTCGATTTCTTCGTCGAGGAGGAGGTGAAGGCCTGGCCGTTCACCTACGAGCCGACGCTCGCGGCCGAACTGAAGCCCAACATGGAGCCATTGCCCGCAACGCCGCGGCTCGACCGCTATATCAGCGATCTCGACCTCAAATCGACCGTGACGATCGACTTCCTGTGTGACCTCAATCGCAAGCTGGCGAACGACATCGGCTATCTGATCCGGCTCGAACCCGGCGTGCAGACGCCGGAAGAGACCCTCACCAAGGGCTCGGGCTCGTGCCGCGACAGCGGCTGGTTGCTGGTGCAGATCCTCCGCCGCCTCGGCCTCGCGGCCCGGTTCGTGTCGGGGTATCTGATCCAGCTGGTGCCCGACCAGAAGCCGCTCGATGGGCCGGCTGGCACCACCAAGGACTTCACCGATCTGCACGCCTGGGCCGAGGTCTATGTGCCGGGCGCGGGCTGGATCGGTCTCGATCCGACGTCCGGTCTGCTTGCCGGCGAAGGGCATATTCCGCTGGCCGCGACGCCGAACCCGTCCAGTGCCGCGCCGATCAGCGGTGGCCACGCCAAGGCCGAGGTCACGTTCTCGTTTGACATGGGCGTCACCCGGATCGTCGAGACGCCACGCGTCACCAAGCCCTACGACGACGCGCAATGGCGCTCGATCCTGGCCACCGGCGATGCGGTCGACAAACGGCTGCGCGCCGGTGACGTCCGCCTCAGCATGGGGGGCGAGCCGACCTTCGTCGCGATCGACGATGTCGAGGGGGCCGAGTGGAACACGGCCGCGGTCGGGCCCACCAAGCGGCGCTTTGCCGAAGATCTCATGCGCCGGCTGCAGCGCCGGTTCGCGCCCGGCGGCCTGCTGCATTACGGGCAGGGCAAGTGGTATCCGGGCGAGCAGCTGCCGCGCTGGGCCTTCGCCGTGTACTGGCGCGCCGATGGCGAGCCGCTGTGGGTCGATCCGGCCCGCATCGCCCGCGAGGTGCCAGCCAAGCCGGCCACGATCGAAACGGCGAACGTGTTCGCGAAGCATCTGTGTTTGCAGCTGGGCCTCGTCGCCGACAGCGCGATGCCAGCCTTCGAGGACCCCGCTCACTTCGTGCTCGTCGAGCAGAAGCTGCCGCTGAACCTCGAGCCCAATGACCCGCGCGTCGCCGATCCGGTCGAGCGTGCCCGCCTCGTTCGTGCGTTCGATGCCGGCCTCAACACGCCCCGCGCCTATGTGCTGCCGGTCCAGGTCTGGCAGACGCAGGATCGCGGCCGGCGTTGGGTGACGGAGCGCTGGGCGCTGCGGCGCGAGCGGCTCTATCTGCAGCCGGGCGACTCGCCCGTCGGTTTCCGCTTGCCCCTGAGTGCGTTAGCCTTCGTGCCCGCGGTCGACTATCCCCACGTCCTGCCGGCCGACCCGCTGGGCCAGCGTCAGCCGTTGCCGAAGCGCGAAGTGATCCTGCAGCAGCGCCGCACGGTGACCCTCGAAGCGAAAAAGCCACCCGGTGCCACGGGCGCTGAAATCTACGGCTCGGTGCGCACCGCAGTGTCGATCGAACCGCGCAATGGCCACCTGTGCGTGTTCATGCCGCCGCTCGCCGATGCCGAGGATTATGCGGCGCTTGCCGGCGCCATCGAGGCGGCGGCGGCGGAAACCGGGCAGCCGGTGCACGTCGAAGGCTATGAGCCGCCGTTCGACCCCCGCCTCAACGTCATCAAGGTCACACCCGATCCTGGCGTCGTCGAGGTCAACATCCAGCCGTCGACCTCGTGGCGGCAGTCTGTCGAGATCACCACCGCGCTCTATGAAGAGGCGCGGGAAGCCCGTCTCGGCACCGAGAAGTTCATGCTCGATGGCCGCCACACCGGCACGCAGGGCGGCAACCACATCGTGCTGGGCGGCATCACGCCGGCCGACAGCCCATTTCTGCGGCGGCCCGATCTTCTGGCGAGCCTCATCGCCTACTGGCAGAACCATCCCTCGCTGTCCTACCTGTTCTCGGGCCTGTTCATCGGCCCGACCAGCCAGGCGCCGCGCGTCGACGAAGCGCGTCACGACAATCTCTACGAACTCGAGATCGCGCTGGCCCAGGTGCCGGCGCCAGGTGGCGCGCCGATTGCGCCGTGGCTGGTCGACCGTCTGTTCCGCAACCTGCTGATCGACGTTACCGGCAACACCCACCGGGCCGAGATTTGCATCGACAAGCTCTATGCACCGGAAGGGCCGACCGGGCGCCTCGGCCTCGTCGAGTTCCGCTCGTTCGAGATGCCGCCGCATGCGCGCATGAGCCTGGCTCAGCAGCTGCTGCTGCGGGCGCTGATCGCCCGTTTCTGGGAACGCCCCTACACGGCAAAGCTGATACCGTGGGGCACCGCGCTGCACGACCGCTTCATGCTGGGGCACTTCGTGTGGGCCGATTTCCTGGACGTGATCGCCGATCTGCAAGCGGCCAATCTGCCGGTCGCTGCGGACTGGTACGTGCCCCATCGCGATTTCCGCTTTCCCCGCTGCGGCAAGGTCGACGTCGGCGGCATGACGCTGGACATCGGCCTCGCGCTCGAACCGTGGAACGTGTTGGGCGAGGAGGGCGTCGTCGGCGGCACGGCGCGCTACGTCGATTCCTCGGTCGAGCGGCTGCAGGTGCGCATTTCCGGCATGGTCGGCGACCGCTATGCTGTCGCCTGCAACGGCTATCAGGTGCCGCTGTCGCCCACGGGCACCAATGGCGAATTCATCGCCGGCGTGCGGTTCAAGGCCTGGAGCCCGCCATCGAGCCTGCATCCCATGATCGCGACGCACGTGCCGCTCACGTTCGACATCGTCGACCGCCGGGCGTCGCGCTCGATCGGCGGCTGCCGGTATCACGTGGCCCATCCAGGTGGCCGCGGATCCGACGTGTTCCCGGTCAACGCCTACGAGGCCGAGGGCCGGCGCCTTGCGCGATTTCAGAACATGGGCCACACAGCGGGGTCGATGTCGCTGCGCGAGATCGGCGTGCATCGCGACTTCCCGCTCACGCTCGATCTGCGGCGGGCGACCGTGGCACGGTGACGGCCACTTGGCTGGAGCTTGTGCAGGTGTGATAGTCGCACGATTCGGGGCGTCGCATGGGGTTGTGGGCAGCCATTGCAGAACGCCTGGGACTGGGGGCCAGGCCACAAATTCCGATGGATTCGGGGCAATCGGCGCTGGAACAGCACGGGCATGAGGATCTGCAAGGCGACACGATGAGCGCACAACTCCAGCCCGAGGTTCCAGCGCGGATCGATGTGCCAGCGCAAGTCCGAGCCCCGCTCTGGACCGCCGAATTCGATGACCCCGCCGCCACCTACCAGCGCGAGGGCGGCAGCTTCGACGAACTGATCGATGGCAGCGGCGCGGTGCGGGCACACTGGCGTCCCCTGCTCGATGCCATGCGCCTGCTGTCGCCGGCGGCAAGGCTCGAGCGCAGCGACCGCCTCAACATGCGCGTGCGCGAGACGGGCATGGCGCATGACCTGTTCGCCGACCCGACCAAGTCCGCCCAGCCCTGGCGGATCGACCTCGTGCCGCTCATCCTGCCGGCCGCCGAATGGCACGTCCTGGAGCAAGCGTTGATGCAGCGTTTTCGCCTGTTCGAGGCGATCCTCGCCGACGTCTATGGGCCGCAGCGGCTGCTGGCCTCGGGCCATATTCCGGCGGCGCTGATCTTCAGCGACCCCTCGTTCCTGCGTCCCTGTCACAACATCCCGTCCGGCAGCGGCTATCTGCAGTTTTTCGCGACCGACGTGGCACGCGGCGCCGACGGCCGCTGGCGCGTGATCGACACCCATGCCGAGACGCCGGCCGGCATCGGCTATGCCATCGCCAACCGCACCATCCACGCGCATGCCGCGGGCGAGATGTTCTCGAGCTCCAACGCCCTGCGGCTGGCGCCGTTCTTCCAGGCCCTGCAATCGGCGCTGTCGAAGCGCGTCAATCGGGCCGATCCGAGCATCGCCCTGCTGACGCCCGGCCCGCATCACAACGACTTCTTCAGTCATGCCTACCTCGCCCGCTACTTGGGCTTCCTGCTGGTCGAGGGCGGCGATCTGCGCGTCGTCGGCGAGCGCGTGTTCCTCAAGACGCTGGAAGGCTTGAAGCCGATCGATCTCATCGTGCGCTGTGTCGCCGGCGGCGCGGCCGATCCGCTGGAACTCGACGCGGCGGGGTTCCAGGGGCCGGTCGGGCTGGTGCAGGCCGTGCGCCGGCAGCCCGATCTGGTGGTGAACGCACTTGGCGCCGCAGTTGCCGAAAACCGTGGTCTCGGCAGCTACCTGCCGGCACTTAGCCGGCAACTGCTCGGCGAAGACTTGCTCATCCCCGACGGCGCGAAGGTGTGGCTCGGCGACCCGCTGGCACGCGCACGCGTGCTCGCCAACCTCGACCAGTACGTGATCCGCCCGACCCGCGAAGGCACGGCACGTCCCGGCCGCGCGGTGCCGGGACGCGATCCCGCCCGCCTTTCCGCAGCCGAGCGGTCTGGCCTCATCGCTGATATCGAGCGGGTGGGCGCAACCCTCGTTGCCGAGGAGAAGATCGGTTTCGGCACCACGCCGTCGCTGGCGCCACACGGGCTGACGGCGAAGCCCTACGCGCTGCGCCTGTTCGTCGCCGCGACGCCGCAGGGTCCCGTCGTCATGCCGGGCGGGCTTGCCATGACGGTCGATCCGACAGCTGCCGTGGCACTCAGCGCGCCGGACGGCGAATCGCGCGATGTGTGGGTGATCGGTGATCGCGCGCAGCCGCCGTTCGTCAGCCTGTGGAAGCCGACCATCGAGGGCGCGCAGATCCAGCGCTCGCCGCGCGAACTGCCGAGCCGGGCGGCCGACAATCTGTTCTGGCTCGGGCGCTACATCGAGCGGGCGGACTGGACGTTGCGTGTCCTGCGCCAGGCGCTCGGCCGGCTCGAAGGCGATGCTGGTCCGCGCCAGGAGCTGGGCGCCGCGCGCAAGGTCATCGAGGTGCTGCTCGACAAGGACCCGGGCCAGCGTGCGCGCAGCAAGATGCCCGCGACCGATGCCGAGCTGATCCGCCGCCTCGCACACGAGTTGATGAACTCGCCGCAGCATGCGTTCGCACTGCCGCAGACGCTCGGCCACGTACGCCGTATCACCAGCCTGGTGCGTGACCGCCTGTCGCTCGAAGCCTGGCGCACGCTGAACACGTTCCAGCTCAGGCCCGCGTTCGATGCGGGAGCCATGCCACAGCCGATCGGCGAAAGCCTCGACGAACTCGATGCCGGCATCGGCGCGCTCGCCGCCTTCAACGGCCTCATGCACGAGAACATGACGCGCAACTTCGGCTGGTCGTTCCTCGACATGGGCCGCCGCCTGTCGCGCGCGCTCAACCTGTCGGACGCGATGCTGGCAGCCTTTGCCACCGCCGAGACCGAGGATATGGAGACCGGCAGCCTGCTGTTCGTGCTGGAACTCGGCGACAGCTTCATCACCTATCGCTCGCGCTACCGGCTGGCGCCGATCCTGCCGCTGGTCCTCGACCTGCTGCTGATCGACGAGACCAATCCGCGCAGTCTCGGCTTCCAACTGGCGGCGCTGGCCCGCCATGTCGACCTGCTTCCGCAGGCCGGTCCCCACGTCGGCCAGATCGAGGAAAACCGGCTGCTGCTGCAGCTGCTGACGCAGGTACGCGTCGCCAAGGTCGGCGATCTCGCCGCCGTCGCCTCGGATCGCACCCGGCCCCGGCTGCGGGCCCTGCTCGGTGAACAGATCAGCACCCTGCCGAAGTTGTCCGACGCGCTCGGCCGCCGCTACTTCGCGCTGACCGAAAAAGAACCGCGCTGGGTGCGCTCGGGCACGAGGCTGCAGGGATGATGTTCAACGTCAGCCATCGCAGCAGCTACCGCTACGGCGCGCCGGTCGCCCAGTCGCAGCACATCGTGCACCTGGCGCCGCGCTCGCTCGATCGCCAGACCGTGGTGCGCCACAGCCTGCTGATCGATCCAGCCCCCGTCGCCCGCTACGATCTCGTCGACTACTTCGGCAATCCGTTCTCGATCCTGGTCATCGAGGACGAGCACAGCGAACTCGTGGTGCATGCGCGCAGTTCGGTCGAGGTGCATGCGGGCGTTGCCGCCGATCTCGCCGCCAGCATACCGTGGGAACAGGTGGCCCGCGACGTCGCGCAGGGTGCGGGGCCTGCCGATGCCGCCGTCGTGCACTATGCCTGCGCCACGCGCCACACCGCCTACGTGCCAGCGGCGCTGGACTATGTGCAAAGCTCGTTTCTGCCAGGGCGTCCCGTTCTCGAAGCGGCCTGGGATCTGACGCGTCGCATCCACGCGGACTTCACGTTCGATCCGGCAGCGACCGACATCTCGACGCCGATTTCCCAGATCCTGAGCGCCCGGCGCGGCGTGTGCCAGGATTTCGCCCATCTGTCGCTGTGCTGCCTGCGCGCGCTCGGCCTGCCGGCCCGCTATGTCAGCGGCTACATGCTGACGCGGCCGCCGCCGGGCCGGCCGAAGCTCGTGGGCGCGGATGCCTCGCACGCTTGGCTGTCGGTGTGGGCGCCGGGCACCGGCTGGCTCGACTTCGATCCGACCAACGGCCTGATGCCGCGCGACGAGCATGTCGTGGTTGCCTACGGCCGCGACTACGACGACGTCAGCCCGATCAGCGGCGTGCTGCTCGGCGGTAGCGGCCAGGTCGTGACCGTTTCCGTCGACGTGACCGAGGCGGGGGGCTGAAACGATGGGCTTGCCGCTCGCTGGCGTGCGCGTTCTCGACCTGTCGAATGTGCTGGCCGGACCGTTCTGCGGCTACAATCTGGCCCGCCTCGGCGCGGAAGTGATCAAGATCGAGAACCCGAAGGGCGGCGATCTCGCGCGACACCTGGGCGCCGATCCGGCGATGGCCAAGCGCCAGTTCGGCTTGTCTTTCGTCGCGGTCAATGCCTGCAAGCAGTCGGTCGCGATCGATCTCAAGGCGGCGGGTGGACGCGACGCCTTCCTTCGCCTCGTCGATGCAGCCGACGTGGTGCTCGAGAACTTCCGGCCGGGCGTCATGCAACGCCTGGCACTCGGCTATGACGTGCTGGCGGCGCGTAATCCAAAGCTGATCTACTGCGCCGTCTCGGGCTTCGGGCAGAGCGGGCCGTGGGCGGACCGGCCGGCCTATGACCAGATCGTGCAAGGTTTGTCGGGCGTCATGAGCGTGACAGGGGACCAGAAGTCCGCACCGCTGCGCGCCGGCTTCCCGATCTGCGACACGATGGCAGGCATGACCGCCGCGTTCGCCATATCAGCTGCCCTCGTCGACCAGCGCAGCAACGGCCGCGGCCGCTTCATCGACGTGTCGCTGCTCGAATCGACGCTGTCGGCCATGGGGTGGGTCGTGTCCAACCATCTCAACGCCGGTGTCGTGCCGCAACCCATGGGCAACGACAACTTCACCGCCGCTCCGTCCGGCACCTTCACCACCGCCAGCGGGCCGCTGAACATTTCGGCGAACGAGCAGAAGCAATTCGAAAAGCTGTGCGACCTGATCGGCCGCACCGATCTGTGCACCGATGCGCGCTTTCGTGATCGCACCTCGCGCAAGCTCCATCGCGAAGCCCTGAGCGCGGAGATCAACCGGGCTCTGGCCGCCCGCCCGGCCGACGAATGGGAGCCCCTGTTGAATGCGGCCGGCGTGCCGGCCGGCGCGGTACTATCGGTTCCGGAAATCCTCCGCGAACCGCAAGTCGTCGGTCGCGGCTTCGTCGAGACGCTGGACCCCGTGCCGGAGTGCGACCAGCCGCTGCGGGTGACGCGACCAGGGTTCGTTCTGGGCGAGCCGTTTCCGGCGCCGACCACGCCGCCAACACTCGGCGCCGATACGCGCCGCTGGCTCGCACACGTCGGCTTCAGCGAGGCCGAGATCGACGCGATGGCCGCCAGCGACATCATTCACGTTGCAACATAGGCTGTCGCGCGTTGGGTCAAGCCATGGGAGTGCAGTCATGAGCGAGAGCGAGGCAGCCCGTCTGGTGACGCAGGCCAGCCAGTGGTGGTCGACCGACATCATCGACATGAAGCCCGGCATCATCCGTTTCCGCGGCTACCCGGTCGAGCAGCTGATCGGCGCCGTGAGCTTCCCGCAGATGATCTGGCTGATGCTGCGGGGCAACCTGCCGTCGAACGAGCAGGGCAAGTTGTTCGAAGCGGCGCTGGTCGCAGCCGTCGATCACGGTCCGCAGGCCCCCTCGATCGCCATCGGCCGGATGGCGGTGACGTGCGGCCTGCCGCTCAACGGCGCCATGGCGTCGGCGATCAATGTGCTCGACGATGTGCATGGTGGCGCTGGCGAGCAATGCATGGAGCTGTATGCAGACATTGCCGCTCGGCTGGATGCCGGGGCCGGGATCGAGGCTGCCGTCGAAAGCGGCGTCGACGCGCGCATCGCGGCGCACGGCAAGATCATTCCAGGCTTCGGCCATCGCTTTCATCCAGTGGACCCGCGGTCGCCGCGGCTGCTGGCGCTGGTCGACGAAGCCAAGGCGGCCGGGGTCGTTGCGGGCCGGTTTGCCGCGATCGGGCGCGCGATCGAAGCGCTGATTGAACATCGCAAGGGTGCCAAACTCCCCATGAACATCGATGGCGCGACTGCGGTGATCTATGCCGAACTTGGCTTTGCCGCACCACTTGGACGCGGCCTGTTCATTCTGTCGCGCTCGGTCGGCATCCTGGCCCACGCCTGGGAACAGAGCCAGCAGGGTGGCCGCATCAAGGGGCCGATGCCGCCCGGCATTGCCTATGCCTATACTGGACCAGCCGAGCGCAAATTCGGGCCGGATCAGGACTGAACGCACAGGCGCTGGACAAAAGGCACGGGGGAACCAGGGACAGCGAGACGGGGCGCCGCATGACGACCGCGTCGGATCCTGGCGCTCGTCGGCCGCACGGCGACGCGCCTGCGGGTCAGCGATTTCCCGCTGGTCGGCATCCCGATCAACCTCATTGCCTGTGGGCTATGTGCCGCCTGTGCCGGCGAGTTGAGGCCGTGCTTGGCGGTGCAGTCGCACGTTGGCTGAAAGGCTGCTAAGCAGGTCGTCCGGACAACGTGTGACCAGGAGCCCGTGTGCAGGAGCTTCACTATAGCCGACCGACGACGGTAGCCGATGCGGTGGTGGCGCTCGCGCGGCCTGACGCGCGGGTGCTGGCCGGCGGCACCGACCTTATCGTGCAGGTGCGCGAGAACCGGCGTCAGGTTGCGCATGTCATCGACCTGAAGCGCATTCCGGAATTGAACGCAATCACGCGGCAGGCGGACGGCGGTTGGCGAATCGGCGCGGCGGCAAGTGTCGGGCGGCTCGGCCGCGATGCTGCGTTCGCCGCCGAGCATCACGCGCTGCTCGACTCCGCGCGTTTGATCGGCAGCCTGCAGATCCAGAATCGGGCGAGCCTGGGCGGCAACGTGTGTAACGCTGCGCCCTCGGCCGATGCCGTGCCGCTACTGATCTGCCTCGGTGCGCGAGGGGTGGTCGCGGGACCGGGCGGCCGTCGCACCCTGCCGATCGTTGAAATCGCAACCGGGCCCGGCCGCTCGTCACTCGCCGCCGCCGAGATCCTGGTGGCCATCGTGGTGCCCGCGCAGACCGGCCGCTGGGCCGCGAAGTATCTGCGCTTCACGCCGCGCCGCGAGATGGACATTGCGATTGCCGGGGTCGGCGTATGGCTCCAACTCGACCAGCAAAGCGCCATCACCGGCGCGGCGATCACGCTCGCGTCGGTGGCGCCGACGCCGCTGGTTGCGGCCGCTGCGCAAACCCTGCTGGTCGGCGAGCGGCTATCGCCGAAGCTGATCGCGGCGGCCGCGCAAAGTGCCGCCGATGAAGCCCGACCAATTTCCGATACGCGCGGCTCGGCCGACTATCGCCGGCAACTGGTCGCAGTCCTGACGCGCCGCGCGCTCGAAGCCTGCGCGGGCGAACTTGGAATTCATGGGACATGAAAATCGTCGTCACCCTGGACGTGAATGGCGAGCCGCGACAGGCACTCGCAGATGGCCGCGATACGCTGCTCCAGCTTGTGCGCGATCAACTGGGCCTGACCGGCACCAAGGAGGGTTGCAGCAACGGCAACTGCGGCGCCTGCACCGTGTTGCTCGATGGCGAGCCGGTGTGCGCCTGCCTGGTGTTGGCCGCCGAAGCGCAGGGCGCCCATGTCACGACCATTGAAGGTGTGGCGGTGGGCAACGCACTGCACCCCGTGCAGGCGGCCCTCATCAAGTTCGGCGGCACCCAGTGCGGCTTCTGCACGCCGGGCGTGGTGCTGTCTGCGGTGGCGCTGCTCGATCGCGTGGCCGTGCCGAGCGACGCCGACATCCGCTACGCCATCGCCGGCAATATCTGCCGCTGCACCGGCTACGGCAAGATCGTCGAGGCGATCCAGGCCGTCGCCACCAGCCGGCAGGAGGCCAGTCGATGACATCGATCCGCGAGATCTCTGAGCCGTCTCTGCAGGTCGTCGGCCGGCGCATCCCCCGTGTAGATGCCGGCGAGCGCGTCACCGGCCGGGCGATCTACTGCGCCGACCTCATGCGGCCCGGCATGATCACGGGCCACATCAAGCGCAGCCCGCACGCGCATGCCCGCATTCTCGCGATCGACACGTCGAAGGCGGCCGCCTTGAAGGGCGTTCTCGCCGTCGTCACCGCGCAGGACTTCCCCGTCGTTGCGCCGGGCACCATCATCCCGTTCGGCGAGACTGGCGCCGATGCTTGGGTCTCGGCCCTGACCGTGATCGCGCGCGACCGCGTGCTGTGGCGCGGACACGCCGTGGCAGCCGTCGCCGCGACCGATCCTTACATCGCAGCCAAGGCCGTCGACCTGATCGAGGTTAGCTATGAGGTGCTGCCCGCGCTGATGGATATCGAGACGGCGACCGCGCCGGACGCAGCCGTGATGTTCCCCGAGCACAAGCCCAAGGGCTTCGACGCAGCGAACCCAGCGCCGCGCAACGTGGGCGGGCGCACCCTGATCGAGCGCGGCGATACGGCGGCAGCGCTTGCCACCGCCGCCGTCATCGCGGAAGTGCACACCATCACCGACACCGCCCACCAGGGTTACATCGAGCCGCAGGCCTGTGTCGCCGAAGCGGAGGCGACCGGGTTCGTCACCATCTGGGCCTCGACCCAGGGCGCGTTCCAGGCCGAGATCCAGACCGCGGTCCTGCTCGGCCTGCCGCAGTCGCAGCTGAAGGTCATTCCGCTCGAAACCGGCGGTGCGTTCGGCGGCAAGATCACCGTACACGTGGAGCCGATCGCCGCCCGCCTGGCACAGAAGTGCGGCCGGCCGGTGAAGATCGTCACCAGCCGCGAGGAGACGTTCGCTGGCGGTTCAGGTCCGGCGGCCGCCGCCCGCATCGCGATGAAGATCGCCGCGGATGCCACCGGCAAACTCACCGCCATCGACGGTCGCTATGTCCTCGACAGCGGCGGCATTCCCGGCACGCCGACCACGCTGCTCATGCAGGCGTCCGCCGCGCCCTATCAGTGTGCGAATCTGCGCCTCGATGGCTGGGAAATCGTCACCAACAAGCCGCGCACAGAAGCCTATCGCGGGCCGGGCGGCATCCAGGCGGCATTCGCGCTCGAACAGGCGATGGACGAGATCGCGCTCAAACTCGACCTCGATCCGCTGGAGTTGCGCCGCCGCAACGCAGCCGTTACCGGCAGCATGATGCCGATCGGCACGCCGTTCCCCACGATCGCCTTCACCGCAATCGCGGACCGAATCGCTGCCCACCCCTGCTGGCGCGAGCCGCTGGCGGCCGGCCACTTGCCACGCGGTCGTGGTCTCGCCTTCGGCTACTGGCGTGGCACATCGATGACGTCGGCGGCGCACGTGACGATCGCTGGCGACGGCCGTCCCATGGTGACGATGGGCGCGGTCGACATCTCCGGTACGCGCACCGCGATGGCACAGGTGGCGGCCGAAGAATTCGGGCTCGGGGTCGCCGACGTACACGTGGCGATGGGGGACACGAAATCGGTCGGCTATTCGGATGCGGCGGCCGGCAGCCGGGTCGGCCGCACGATGGCGGCAGCCGTCTCGTACGCCTGCAAGGATGCGCTTGACCAGCTACGCGCGCGCGCGGCGCAGCGGCTGCAGTGTCCACTCAGCGAACTCGCCTATGCTGGGGGCGTGTTCCGCGCCGGTGCCGCCACCATCAGCCTGTTCGACCTCATGCGTGCGACCCTGACCGAGGGCGCCATCGTCGGCCGTGGCGTGTCGACCAAGCTGCCGCTCGGCGTCGAGACAGCGGCCCACGTGTGCGACGTCGAAGTCGATCCCGAGACCGGGCAGGTGACGATTTTGCGGTACACGGCGTTCCAGGACGTGGGGCGCGCGCTCAACCCGCCAGCGGTCGAGGGGCAGATCGAAGGCAGCGTGTCGCAGGGGATCGGCTGGGCGCTGACCGAGGGGTTCGATTACGCAGCCGACGGCCGCCTGCGCAATGCCAGCATGCTCGACTATCGCATGCCGACCGCACTCGATCTGCCGACAATCAACTGCGTGCTGATCGAAACGCCGGTGCCGGACGTGCCCTATGGCGTGCGCGGCGTCGCCGAGGTGCCGATCGTGCCGGTGGCGGCCTGCGTCGGCAACGCCATCCGCCGTGCCATCGGCGTGCGCATGACGCACATGCCGATGACGCCGGAACGCATCGTCATGGCGCTCCGGGCAGCGGCAACCGAGCCAGTGCCAGCGCGCGCCTGATTGCCGGCGGGCGGCGAACCGGCTAGTCAGCGCCATCGCACCCACGCGGCCCAGTTGCCGCCCCGCCGTCGGACCCCCACCCCCATGCGCCGTTATCAAGCCGATCTGTTGCTGCTGTTCGCCGCTGCAATCTGGGGCTTCGCCTTCGTGTTCCAGAAGTCGGCCATGGAGCACATCGGCCCCAATGCGTTCATCGCTGCGCGATCTTTGCTGGCGGCCGTGGCTCTGAGCCCCCTCGCCTGGATCGAAGGACGGCGCGCGTCGCAGATCCTCCCCACTCCCCTGCTGCGCATCGCGCTGCTGGGCGGCGTGCTGTTTTTCGTTGCAGCGTGGTTCCAGCAGGTCGGCCTCATCACCGCGACGGTCAGCAACACCGGCTTCCTGACCGGGCTTTATGTGATCATCACGCCGTTCGTCGCGTGGTTCTGGCTCGGCCAGCGGCTCACGCCCCAGGTGTGGATTGCAGTTGCGCTGTCGTTCGTCGGCGCCTGGGGCTTGGGCGGCGGCACGCTGGCCGGCTTCAACGGCGGCGATGGCCTGGTTGCCATCTGCGCCCTGTTCTGGGCGATCCACCTCGTCATCACCGGCGCGTCGGCAGCCTTCGACCGGCCGATCACGTATACCGCGATCCAATTCGCGACGGTCGGTGTGCTCGGCGGCGTCGCGGCAGCGCTGACCGAGACGACCAAGTTCGTTGGCATCATCGCTGCAGCGCCCGAGATCGCCTACGTGGGCCTGCTGTCGAGTGCGCTGACCTTCACCCTGCTGGCGATCGCGATGAAGCATGCCTCGGCCGCCGAGACGGCGATCATCGTCAGCTTGGAGACGGTGTTTGCTGCCGTCGCCGGTGCGCTGCTGCTCGGCGAACGGCTGGCGCCGATCGCGATTGCTGGCGCGGGGCTCATTCTGGCGGCGATCATCGTGGTGCAGCTCGGCGGGCAAACCGCCACGCCCGGCAGCACCGGCGCGAAGGAACGACCGGTCCAGTGAGTACGCAATCGTCGCAACCGCCACCCCCGCCGGCCCAACCAGCCTTGGCCATTGGCCTGGTCCTCGCCGCCATGTTCGCCTTCGCGGTGATGGATGGCACCGCCAAGATCCTGTCGCAGACACTGCCGATCCCGCAGATCATGTGGGTGCGCAACATCGTATTTACGCTGCTGGCGATTGCGCTGCTGCGCGGGCAGAACCGGACGCACAGCCTGCTGGCGCTCGCCCGCAGCGGCCGGCCGAAACTGCAGTTTGCCCGCGGTCTGCTGCTGATTCTGGAAAGCGCCGTGTTCATGCTGGCGTTCAGCCTCATGCCGCTGGCCGACGTGCATGCGATTGCAGCCGTGGCGCCGCTGCTGGTCGTGGCGCTGTCGGTGCCGATCCTGGGCGAGGTGGTCGGCCCGCGCCGCTGGGCGGCCGTGTTGATCGGTTTTATTGGCGTGCTGATGATCGTGCGCCCGGGCCTGGTGACGCTGCAGCCGGCGGTGCTGGTTGCGATCCTCGGCGCTGCCATGTGGGGGCTCTATCAGGTGCTGGTGCGCCTATGCGCGCGCACCGACCGGGCGGAAACGACGTCGCTGTGGACCGCGCTGGTCGGCCTCGGTGCCACGACCCTCGTCGGGCCAGCCTTCTGGATCTGGCCCGATGCCCAGGGCTGGGCCATGCTGGCGGCGATCGCGCTGCTGGGGGCGTTTGCGCACATTGCACTCATTCGGGCGTTGGGGCTGAGCCAGCCGTCGCTGCTGCAGCCCTACAACTATTCGCTGTTCGTTTGGGCGATCGTCGTCGGCTACCTGCTGTTCGGCGATGTTCCCGATGGCTGGACGCTCGCCGGTGCTGCCGTCGTCATCGCGTCCGGGCTCTACGCCTGGCACCGCGAACGCGTGCGCGCGCAAGCTGCGTGAGGTGAGCCCTCAATGCGCCTCGTCCCAGCTGTCGGCGGCCTTGGCGTCGACCTGCAGCGGCACCGACAGGGCAACCGCTGGATCGGCGCTCTTTTCCATGACGCGGCGCACGATCGCGATCGTCGGTTCGACGTCGGCGGCCTTGACCTCGAAGATCAGTTCGTCGTGCACCTGCAGCAGCATGCGGGCCGAGTGCAGGCCGCCATCCCGCAGCGCCGCCGGCATCCGCACCATGGCGCGGCGGATCACGTCGGCGGCCGTGCCCTGGATCGGCGCGTTGATCGCGGCCCGCTCGAGGAAGCCGCGCATGGACGGGTTCTTGGTGTTGATCTCGGGATAGTGGATGCGCCGGCCGAACACCGTTTCGACGTAGCCATTGTCGTGCGCGAACTTCTTTGTTGCATCCATGTAGTCGCGGATGCGGGGAAAGCGCTCAAAGTAAGTCTTGATGTAGAGCCCCGCTTCCTCCCGCGAAATGCCGAGCTGGTTCGCCAGCCCGAACGCCGAGATGCCGTAGATGATGCCGAAGTTGATCGCCTTCGCCCGCCGGCGCACTTCGGCCGGCATGTCCTTCACCGGCACGCCGAACATTTCGGATGCCGTCATGGCATGGATGTCGAGGCCGTCGGCGAACGCCTTCTTCAATTGCGGGATGTCGGCGATGTGGGCGAGCACGCGCAACTCGATCTGCGAGTAGTCGGCCGAGACGAGTTTGTGGCCTGCATCCGCGATGAAGGCGGTTCGGATCGCGCGACCCTCCTTGGTGCGGATTGGAATGTTCTGCAGGTTGGGGTCGCTCGAGGCCAAACGCCCGGTGGTCGTTGTTGCCAGCGCATAGGACGTGTGAATGCGCTTGGTCGTCGGATTGATGAACTCCGGAAGGGCATCAGTGTAGGTGGAGCGGAGCTTCGACAGCTGTCGCCACTCCATCATGGTGTTGACGAGCTTGCGCGCGTCCTCGGGCAACTCCTCGTTGCCAGCGAGATCATCGAGCAGGCCGGCACGCGTTTCCCACTGCCCGGTCTTGGTACGCTTGCCGCCCGGGAGCTTGAGCTTGTCGAACAGCAGTTCGCCGAGCTGCTTTGGCGAGCCCAGGTTGAACTTTTCGCCGGCCAGCGCCTGCACCTCCTCTTCCAGCCGCGCGATCGACTGGGCGAATTGTGCTGAAAGCCGCGACAGGATGGCGGGGTCGACCTTGATGCCGGCCCGTTCCATGTCGACGATGATGGGCAGCAGCGGGCGCTCCAGCGTCTCGTACACCGTCGTCATGCGTTCGGCCGCCAGTCGCGGTTTTAGCGCGAGCCACAGCCGCAGCGTCACGTCGGCGTCTTCGGCGGCATATTCGGCAGCCTTCTCGATCGGCACGCCGGCGAACGTGCGATCGGATTTCTTTGCTCCCGGCGCGAGTTCGATCACCTTGGCAAAGGGAATGCAGGTGTGGCCCAAATGGCGCTGGGCGAGATCGTCCATGCCGTGGCTGCCGCGTCCGCCGTCGAGCGCGTAGGACAGCAGCATGGTGTCGTCCAGCGGCGCAATCGTGAGCTTGTGCTGGGCGAGCACGAGCGCGTCATACTTGAGGTTCTGCCCGATCTTGAGGACGCTTTCGTCGGCCAGCAGTGGCTGCAGCAGTTCAAGCGCGCGGCCGCGATCCATCTGGCCGTCGGCCCGTCCGCCGCCGAACAGGTCGCTCGACCCCACCGTGTGCGCGAGCGGCACGTAGCAGGCCCGGCCGGGCTCCGTTGCAATCGAAAAGCCGACTAGATCGGCCTGCATGGCATCGAGGCTCGTCGTCTCGGTGTCGAAGGCGAAGCGGCCGGCTGAGCGCGCCGCATCGAGCCAGCGCACGAGGGCCGCCTCGTCGCGCACGATCTCGTAGGCTTTCACATCGAACGGCTTGGATTTGGCAAGTGCGAGGCCATGGGCCGCACCCGCCGACGGCGTGCCGGCCTCGGCGCCGCCGGCTTTCGAAGGGGCGTCGGATTTGGCAACCGTACTGCCGACCGATCGCTCCAGCAGCGGCGGCGGGGCTGCCCCCAGGCTGTCCGCGATCTTGCGGGTCAGCGTGTTGAATTCCATGCGCTGCAGGAAGCCGAGCAACTGCTCCGGCTTCGGCGCGGTCACGCCGAATTTTTCGAGCGGCAGCGCCACATCGACGTCGTCCTTCAGGCGCACGAGGTCGCGGGAAATGCGCGCCTGGTCGGCGAACTCGATCAGCTTTTCACGGCGCTTGGGTTGTTTGATCTCAGCTGCCCGCGCGAGCAGGCTGTCGAGGTCGCCATACTCGTTGATCAGTTCGGCCGCCGTCTTGATGCCGATGCCGGGCACACCCGGCACGTTGTCGACGCTGTCGCCGGCCAGCGACTGCACGTCGACCACCTTGTCGGGCCGCACGCCGAATTTCTCAAACACTTCGTCCGTGCCGATGCGCTTGTTCTTCATGGTATCGAGCATGCCGACGCCGGGCTGCACCAGCTGCATCAGGTCCTTGTCGGACGAAATGATCGTGACGGTGCCGCCGCGCGCGTGGGCGTCCTTGGCATAGGTTGCGATGATGTCGTCGGCCTCATACCCGTCCTGTTCGACGCAGGCGACGTTGAAGGCGCGCACGGCATCGCGGATCAGGCCGAACTGCGGGATCAGTTCCTCGGGTGGCGGCGGGCGGTTCGCCTTGTACTTGTCATAGATGTCGTTGCGGAAGGTCTTTGCACCGGCATCGAAGATGACCGCGATGTGGGTCGGCGCGTCCGTTGTCTTGCTGTCGCCCATCAGCTTCCACAGCATGGCGCAAAAGCCGTGCACGGCGCCGACCGGCAGGCCGTCCGACGGGCGGGTCAGCGGCGGCAGGGCGTGGAACGCGCGGAAGATGTAGCCGGAGCCGTCGATCAGGTAGAGGTGGCTGCCCTTGATCACGGGCAGCGCCTCGCCCTCCGGCGCGGTCGAAATTCTGTCACGCTCTGGCGCTGGCGATGTCATGGCTGCCTGATCCTGTCGTTGAGGCGGCAACCTCGGACACTACGACCGTGAGATCAAGGGGCGGGGCAAACTGGTGGGGGGGCAACCGCGTGGCTTCCTCGATCTGGCGGATCAAAGGTGCGCCAACTCAGGCGGCCGGGCGGTTCTTGCGGAACGCGGTCGGCGGGGCAATGGCGGCGGCCTTGCGGATGCGGCGGCCGGGTTCTGCCGCACCGGACTGGACGCGGGCCTTGAAATCGGCAATGCGCTCGACCAGCCGCAGCAGCAGTTCCGCGTGGGCATCGGACGCACCGAACACGACGATATCGGCCTCCAGTTCGTGCGCCCGCGGTGTCTTGCGGGATTTCAGGAACAAGCCGACGGCGAGCCGGCCCTTGGCGCTGGCGGCAGGATCATCGGACAGCGTGCCGACCGAGGGGATCAGTTTCACGGCCGCAAGGTCGCCCCAGGGCACCGTGGCGTTGCCGAGCAGGCGCTCGATGCTGATGCCCTCCTTGTTCAGTTTGACCGAGACGGGCAACACCGCTTCCATCGCGATTAATGCAAGCCAGCCGGCCGAACCGGCCGCGATCACCAGCAAGATCATCAGCGGCAGGACCAGCGGGCGGGTTGCGAGCACGAGAGCGACCTGCAGCACCAACAGGATGCCGACCAGAATGAGCACGATCGAGGCGATCGAAGGCCGGCGAGACAATTCGATTGTCTCCCCGCCGTCAGCCCGCTCGTAGTTCATGTTCATAGCGGCATCGCAGTCCTGCACCGATACGTATCGGCGAAGAGTACCGCTAACCGGGTTAACAGAGGGTTGCCAGGTGCTCGATATCGGCGCTCGAGCCGCCAGCGCCAGCCCCGGCACTTACGCCGTTGGCGGCGTCACGTGCCGGACCGGCGCAATGCCGGCGAGGAAGGCCTGTTCCAGGGCCATGTCGACGTCGCTCATTTGCGGGGTTAGGCCAAGATCAGCCAAGCTGGTGACGCCATGCTGGGCAACCCCGCAGGGCACGATGCCGCTGAAATGCTCGAGATCAGGCTCGACGTTCAAACTGAGCCCATGAAAGCTGACCCAGCGCCGCAAGCGCAGGCCGATGGCGGCAATCTTGTCTTCGACGGCGGGCCCACGCTCGGGCCGCATCACCCACACGCCGACGCGGTCGGTGCGCACTTCGCCGCGCACGTTGAAGCTGGCGAGCGTTGCGATGATCCAGGCCTCCAGCGTCCCGATGAAGGAGCGCACGTCACGCCCGCGCAGGCGCAGATCAAGCATCACATAGGCAATGCGCTGGCCGGGCCCGTGGTAGGTGAATTGGCCGCCGCGGCCGGTTTCGTGGACCGGGAAGCGTTCCGGTTGGAGCAGATCGCTCATGCGGGCGCTGGTGCCGGCGGTGTAGAGCGGCGGATGCTCGAGCAGCCAGATGAGTTCGGGCGCCGTGCCGTCGGCGATCCGGGCAACGCGGCTTTCCATCGCAAGAAGTGCCGCGTCATAGGCGACCGGCTGGTCGCTGATGGCCCACTCCACGACGGTCAGTTCGGCGGCGGAAGGCATGGGATGACCGGTGCTGGACGATGGGCGTTAAGGTGAGCTTCGGCCTTGCGTTCATGGCCAGCGTCTGTTACTCGACCAGCCGTTGGAGGGGCAAGGCTTAAGCGTTGCATCATCCCACATCTGGCGGGTACTCGTGCTCGTCGGCAAGCGGTCATGGCGGAATTGGTAGACGCACTACCTTGAGGTGGTAGCGGGGCAACCCGTGGAAGTTCGAGTCTTCTTGACCGCACCATAGTTTCTCTGCGCTCAGTTGCCTGCCAGCGACGGGCAGTTCGTTGTGCCTGCGCATCGCCGCGTCAGTCGTGGCCCGCGGCGAATGGCGGTTGTCGCGCTCCAAGATAACAGTTCCGCCCCCATGGCATCCTGCGGGCCGGCTGGAGCCGACGGAATTAATCACGTGGCGGCGTTAAGTGGCTGCTAACCGGAACCCTGCCACCCTGGCGCCGGCCGAATTCGCCCCGTTTGTGATCCTCATCGTCGAGGCACCCATGTCGCAGCATGACACCGTGACCGCACTCCGCCGCTTCGGGCTCGGGCCGAAGCCGGGCGACATGCACAAGATCGCCAGCGATCCACGCGGGTTTTTGCTGAGCTGCATCACCGACAAGACAGCCGCCCGCATCGATAACCCCGATCTCGATCCGAGCCACGTCGTCTACGCACTGACGCAGGAAGCGCAGTTTACGCAGCGCCTGGGGCAGCTGCTGCTGAAGGAAGCCCTGAAGGCCGATGCGGGCAAGGTTGCCGCGGCGCAAGCGCCGGTGTCATCTGGTCCAGTGTCGTCGGCGACGCCGCCGGGCGCTGTGTCGCCGGCTGCTGCAAAGCCCTTGACCAACGGCTCGCCCAACCAGATGCGCCGCGACGTGCTCAACGACGAGTTGGCCGCCCGCATCGAGCGCGCGGTGACGACCGACAAAGCCTTCGTCGAGCGCCTGGTGCTGTTCTGGTCCAACCATTTCTGCGTTTCATCCGCCAAGGGCCCCGTGCGGGGCCTTGTCGGCGGTTACGAGCGCGAGGCCATTCGCCCGCACGTGCTTGGCCGCTTTGCCACCATGCTGCGCGCCGTCACCCAGCACCCGGCGATGCTGATCTACCTCGACAATCAGGTATCGATCGGGCCGAACAGCCGGGCTGGTCGCAACCGCGCGCGCGGACTCAACGAGAACCTGGCACGCGAAACCCTCGAGCTGCACACGCTCGGCGTCGCTGGCGGCTACACCCAGGACGACGTGACGAACCTCGCACGCCTCTATACCGGCTGGACGGTCGGCCAGGTCAATGTCGAGCGCTCCGAGCCCGGCAAGTTCTTTTTTGCAGCGAACCGCCACGAGCCGGGCGACATCTCCCTGCTGGGCAAGCGTTACACGGACGAAGGACAGCGGGCCGCCGAACAGGCGCTCGATGATCTGGCACGCCACCCGGCAACTGCTCGCAACATCGCGACCCGCCTGGCCCGGCATTTCGTTTCGGAAAAGCCGCCCGCCGCGCTGGTCGCCGCGCTGGAAAAGACGTTCCGCGATTCCGACGGCGATTTGTCGGCGGTGGCCCGCACGCTTCTCACCCAGCCGGAAGTTTGGCAGCAGGGACCGGTCAAAATCGTGCCGCCCTACGACTTCGCGGTCTCGCTCGTGCGCGGGCTCGGACTGCAGCAGAAGCCCGGCGAAATCGTGCGACTGGCGGGCCTGCTCGGCCAGCCCGTGTGGCAGCCGCCGTCACCCAAGGGCTGGCCCGACGATGACGACGCCTGGATGGGGCCCTCCGCACTCCGCGAGCGCCTGCGCATTGCCGAGCGGCTCGCACGCGATGTCGACCGCAATGCCGATCCGCGCGTGCTGGCGGCCGATCTGCTGGGGCCGGCGCTGAGCGAGCAAACGCGCCAGGCCATCGCACGGTCGGAGGCCCGCGAGCAGGGCATCGAGCTGCTGATCATGTCGCCAGAGTTCCTGAGGAGATAGCCCATGGCATGTACGGAACAAATCTCACTCGGCCGGCGCCAGCTGCTGGCCGGTGGTGCGGCAAGCCTGGCGCTGTGGGGCTTCGTGCCGAAAGGTATGGCCGCCGGCACCCGCGATCCGCGGCTGCTGACCATCATTCTGCGCGGCGGCCTCGACGGGCTCTCGATGATCGCCCCGGTCGGCGATCCCGACTACGAACGCATCCGCCAGAAGCTCGCCCTCACCAGGGAGGGCGCCGCAGCCGGCCTGCCGCTCGACAGCTTCTTCGTGCTCAATCCAAGCATGCCTTTTCTGCACGCGCTCTACCAGAAGCGCGAAGCGTTGGCGGTGCATGCGGTGTCGACGCCCTATCGCGGCCGCTCGCATTTCGATGCTCAGGATGTGCTGGAAAGCGGGTTGCCCGGGGTGACACGTGCCGATGACGGCTGGCTCAACCGTGCGCTTGCCGGCCTGAGCATTGCGGGCCGCGCCGATCCGAAGGGACTCGCCATGGGTGCGGTCGTGCCGCTGGTCATGCGTGGCGCAGCGCCGGTCATGTCGTGGATCCCCAAGGCCTACGGCATCCAGCTGCGCGATTCGACCGTTGCCCGCCTGATGGATCTTTACAGCCAGACCGACCCGAAACTGGCGCGCGCCTTTGCCGAGGGCCTCGACATCGACAAGGTCGCCACGGCGCAGGCAGCCGCCGCGCCTGCAGCCGCTCCTGCGGTTCAGCCCGGCCAGCCGCCGACGCCCCGCCCGTTCCGCGATTTCGTCGATACCGCCGAGACCGCGGCCAAGTTCCTGTCGGCAGCCGATGGCCCCCGCGTCGGCGCGCTGAGCTATAACGGCTGGGATACCCATGCCAACGAGGGCGTGGTGCAAGGCCAACTGGCCAACCGGCTGTCCGGCCTCGATGCAGCGATCAGAGCATTTGCCGAAGGCATGGGGCCGGCCTGGAAGGATACGGTCGTCGTCATCGCCACCGAGTTCGGCCGCACGGCCTATACCAACGGTACCGACGGCACCGATCATGGTACTGCGACCGCCGCCCTCGTCCTGGGCGGCGCAGTCAAGGGCGGACGGGTGATTGCCAAGTGGCCGGGCCTGGCCGACCGCAACCTCTATGAGGGCCGCGATCTGGCCCCGACACTGGATCTGCGCGCGGTGGTCAAGGGCGTGCTGCGCGACCACCTCGGCATTCCGGCCGGCGCGCTTGGCACCAAAGTGTTCCCCGAGAGCCGCGGCGTCGAGCCCATGGACGGCCTGGTGGCCTGAGCCATGGGCGGGCTATGATGCCGCCGTCATTCTTCGGCACTGGCTTCGATCAGCCGGCCGCTGAGCACGCTGATCTGGTCGAGGTAGGCGTCGTGGATGCAGGCCGCTTTGCGGCCGCAGGCGTCGCGGGCAGCCAGGAAGCGGTGCTGATAGGAGCGCAGCGCGAGGCGCTCGCGCGTGCCCGATACGGCCCACAGGCGGCCGTACAGCGTCGCCATCTTGTCATCGAGGTTCGACAGCTTGCGGTCCGAGCAGATCGTGCGTTCGGCGCCAGTCGTCGCTTCATGGCACGAGAAATCCGTGGCGCCGGCCGGTGTGGCAAGTACCAAGACCGAGGCGGACAGTGCGGCGGCGAGCGTGAGTTTCAGCGAGCAGTTCATGTGAAGCCTCCCAAGGGGTGACGGTGCGATGGCGCCACCGTGCCCAACCGCGGCTGGAATGTTCAGCCCGTTTGCCGCCAGCAAGCGGAATTCGCCGGCATCGCGCGGTTGCTGATTGCGTCGGGTGAGAACCTTCCAGTACTTTCCGGCATGAGCCGGCACTTGCGCCAGGCTCGACTGAGCCCGGACCCTCCATGCCAACCGCCGATCGCAACCCTGCCGTGGCCCGCATTTCCAAGGCCATGATCGAGAAAAAGATCACCCAGGCCGAGCTCGCCGATGCCGCCGATTGCCACGAGAAAACGATCCAGAACCTCGTGAACGGCCGTCCCGTGCGCGATCAGACGCTGTTCGACGTGTGCATGGTGCTCGGCCTCGACTTCGAGGACGTGAAAAGGACCTGGAATGGAGCGCCGGGCGGCGAGGTCGTAGAGCGGCACGAGCCGGGCAAGCCCGGACTGGGTACCGAAGTCGCGCCGTTGTACATGGGCGCCTACAGCCGCCTCGCCGTCGATCACTACATCGGCAGCTATTTGACCGTGCGGCCGGCCTTCACCAAGCCCGGCATGATCATCGCCTACCGCACCGAGATCACCTGGGATGCCGGCTGGCCGAGTTTGCTGTTCGAAGAGCAGGATCGGCCCGACGCCCCCTTTTCCCATCGCGGGCGGCTCTATGTGCCGGCCTCCTCCATGTTCATCCACCTCGTGTCGCTGACCAAGGGGGCGATGCGGATGGTGCTGGTGTCGCAGTTGGATCAAAATGGCGAGATGCGCGGCATCATCACCACGCTGAACAAATCCCGTGCCCAGCTGGTGCCGGTGGCGACGCCGATCGTCTACGCCCGCCGCGACACCATGAAGGACGTGGCCTTCGGTGAGATCACATCAGGCCACGCGGCACATGCCGAGTATCGCCGACTGCTGGATGAGACGGTGGAGCAGGGCTATGCGCGGCTGGTGACGTGACGCCAGACCCCGGCTACCGGGCCGCCGCACCGCTGCCGTCGGCTGTATCCGCTCGCGAATGCCCCGTCTCGCCCCACAGCCGCCGATGCAGGCGGTCGAGCAGCAGGTAGATGACCGGCGTCGTGTACAGCGTCAGGATCTGCGAAATGACCAGCCCGCCGCAGATCGTGATGCCGAGCGGCCGCCGCAGTTCCGCTCCGGGACCGGTCGCGATCAGCAGCGGGACGGCACCAAGCAAAGCCGCCAACGTCGTCATCAGGATCGGGCGGAAGCGCTCGATGCAGGCTTCATAGATCGCCTCGTTGGGCGAGCGACCGTGCATGCGCTCGGCCTCGATCGCGAAGTCGACCAGCATGATGCCGTTCTTTTTCACGATGCCGATCAGCAGGATGATGCCGATGAGGGCGATCGAGTCGAGTTCGGCGTTAGCGATCCGCAGCGCGAGGAGCGCACCAAGCCCCGCAGAAGGCAGGGTCGAGATGATCGTCAACGGATGGGCGAGGCTCTCGTACAGCACGCCGAGCACGATGTAGACCGCAATGAGGGCGGCAAAGATCAGGATCGGCTGCGCGCCGGCGCTACGCTGGAACGACAGGGCATCGCCGGCCGCCTCGGCGCGGATGCTGTCGGGCATGCGCAACTCGGCCACCGCGTTCTGGATCGCCGCCTGCGCCTGCTGCAGCGTGGTGCCGTCTTCCAGATTGTAGGTGACGGTGATCGCCGGGAACTGGCCCTGGTGATTGATGACGAGCGGCGCCAGACCCTTGTCGAAGCGCACCAGCGCCGTCAACGGCACCTGGGTGCGATCCGCCGCCGGCACGTAGACGCGCGCGAGATCGGCCGGCTCGCGGCTGAACTGCGGGTCGACCTCCAGGATCACGCGGTACTGGTTGCGCGTCGAATAGATGGTCGAGATCTGGCGCTGGGCAAAGGAATCGTTCAGCGCCGTATCGATGTCAGCGATGCGCACGCCGAGCCGGGCGGCCGCCGTGCGATCGATCACGGCATTGACCTGCAGTCCGCCCTGCTCGCGGTCGTTCGACACGTCGACGAGGCCGGGCGTGCGCTGCAGCCGGTCGATCACCTTTGGCGCCCACTCGAGCAGCTGGTCCAGTTCGGGGCTCCACAGTGTGAACTGGTAGGTTGCCCGCGACGAGCGGCCGCCGGCTCGGATGTCGAGGGAGGCGGACATGAACACCTGCATGCCGCCAACTGCCAGCAGCTTCGGCCGCAATCGGGTGATGAACTCGGCCGTGGTCTCGCCCGTCTCGCTGCGCGGCTTGATGTTGACGAACATGCGGCCCTGGTTGACCGACGAACCGAACCCGCCGGCGCCGACCGAGGAGGCGACCGCGTTGACGCCCGGATCGTTGACCAGGATCTCGGTGACGCGTTGCTGCAGCGCCGACATGGCCTGGAACGAGATCTCGGGCGAAGCGCGCGTGCTCGCCACGATCAGGCCGCTGTCGTCCTGCGGGAAGTAGCCCTTCGGCGTCTTGATGTAGAGATCGACGGTGAGGGCGATGGTCGCCACCATGATCACGATCATCACCGCTTGCCAGCGCAGCGCCAGCCGCAGCGTGGCGGCGTAACCGCGCACCAGCCGCGACAGGCCGCCCTCGATGATGCGGTCGAACAGCGTCGCGTCCGGGCTCGGCGGGCGGCGCACCAGGTGGGCGCAGATCATCGGCGTGACGGTGAGCGACACGAAGGTCGAGACGACGATCGCAAACACCAGCGTCATCGAGAATTCGCGCAGCAGGCGGCCGACCACGCCGGACAGGAACAACAGCGGAATGAAGGCTGCCAGCAGCGAAAGACTGATCGACAGCACCGTGAAGCCGATCTGGCCGGCGCCATCGACCGTCGCCTGCCACGGCGTCTTGCCGCGCTCCAGGTTGCGGAAGGCGTTCTCGATCATCACGATCGCATCGTCGACGACGAAGCCGACCGACACCGCGAGCGCCATCAGCGTCAGGTTGTTGATCGAATAGCCGGCGACCCACATGGCAGCCACCGTGCCGGCGAGCGACAGCGGCACGGTGATGCCGGCAGCCAACGTCGCCGCCCCCCGCCGCAGGAACACGAGCACGACCAGCATCACCAGCACCACGGTCAGGGCGAGCGTCATCTGCATGTCGGCGACGCTCGCTCGGATCGTGCGCGTGCGGTCGGACAGCACCGTCACCTCGATGCCGGCCGGAATCCACCGCTGCAGCTCGGGGATCAGCGCCAGCACCTTGTCGACGGTCTCGATGACGTTGGCCTTGCCCTGCTTGGTGATGATCAGGATCACGCCCGGCTGCATGTTGAACCAGGCGGCCGAGCGCGTGTTGCGGGTACCGGCTTCGATGGTCGCGATGTTCGACAGGCGCACGATCGCGCCGTCGCTGGTCTTCACGACGAGGTTCTTGTAGTCCTCGGGCGTTCGCAGCTGGGCGTTGATGCCGATGGTCTCGGCCAGCTCCCGCCCTTCGAAGGTGCCGACCGGACCCAAGGTGTTGGTGCCGGCGATGGTCGTGCGCACATCGTCGATCGACAAGCCCATGCCGGCCAGCATGCCGGGATTGACGCGCACGCGGACGGCCGGCTGCTCGGCGCCGCTGACGGTCACGTCGGCGACGCCGTCGATCTGCGAAATGCGTTGCGCGATGACGGTATCGGCGACGTCGTAGATCGCGCTCGGCGCCATGTTTTTCGACGTCAGCGCCAGGATCAGCACCGGGGCAGCCGACGGGTTCGCCTTGCGGAACGTCGGCACCGACGGCAGATCGGACGGCAGGTCGCTTGCTGCGGCGTTGATCGCTGCCTGCACGTCGCGCGCGGCGCCATCGACATTCCGCCGCATGTCGAACTGCACGATGATCGTCGAGCTACCGAGCGCGTTCGTCGAAGTGAGCTCGGTGACACCCGAGATCTCGCCGAGGCGGCGCTCCAAGGGAGCTGCGACGGTCGCGGCCATGGTCTCCGGCGATGCGCCCGGCCGGCTCGCTGACACGAAAATCGTCGGGAAGTCGATGCTCGGCAAACTCGCCACCGGCAGCGTAATGTAAGCGGCGAGCCCGACCAGAAACAGCCCGACCGCCATCAAGGTCGTGCCGATCGGCCGGCGGATGAACGGGAGGGCGATGTTCATGACGCAGCTCGATTCGTGGCGCGGTCCGCACTGATCTTCGTTTCCGCGCGGACGGCCGTAGGTTGGGTCAAGCAAGCGCGCAGCGCGGCGCGACCCAACAGAGCAGAGCGCGCGCAGCGCTCGAAAGGTATCGTGCTTCGCGCATTTTTCTGTTGGGTCGCGCAAAGGCGCTTGACCCAACCTACGGCGACGGCCGGCCAAACGGGGTCGCCCTTAGAGCGAATGCCTGGGAGGGCGATGTTCATGACGCCTACTCCGCCGCCTGGGGGCTGGCTTGGAACATGGCCGAAACACGCGCGCCGACGCGCTCGAGCGCGAGGTAGATCACCGGCGTCGTGTAGAGGGTCAGGAGCTGCGACAGCACGAGCCCACCGACGATCGAGATGCCGAGCGGGTTGCGCAGCTCCGAACCGGTGCCGCCTTCGAGCGCCAGCGGCAGCGCGCCGAACAGGGCCGCGAGCGTCGTCATCATGATCGGGCGGAAGCGCAGCAGACAGGCCTCGATGATGGCGTCCCGCGGCGACAGCCCGCGGCCGCGCTCGGCTTCCAGTGCGAAGTCGATCATCATGATCGCGTTCTTTTTGACGATGCCCATCAGCAGGATGATGCCGATCAGGCCAACGACCGACAGATCGTGGCCGGTCAGCAGCAGGGCCAGCAGCGCGCCGACGCCGGCCGACGGCAGGGTCGACAGAATCGTGATCGGGTGGATGAAACTCTCGTACAGGATGCCGAGCACGATGTAGATCGCGATCGTGGCAGCCAGGATCAGCCAGGGCTGGTTGGCGAGCGACTTCGAGAACTCCGACGCATCGCCAAAGAAGCTGCCGACCACGGATGGCGGCATGCCGATGTCGGCTTCCGCCGCGCGGATGACTTCCACCGCTTTGCCTAGCGAACCGCCGGAGCCGAGATTGAAGCTCAGCGTCACCGCCGGAAACTGCTCCTGGTGTGCGATGGCAAGCGGGGCGGTCGTGCGTTCGACGCGGGCGAAGGCGCTGAGCGGCACCTGGGCGCCGCCGGCCGCACCCACATAAAGGGTCGACAGCGTGCCCGGATCGAGCTGGTAGCGCGGCAACGCCTCCAGTATGACACGGTACTGGTTCGATTGCTCGTAGATGGTCGAGATCTGGCGCTGGCCGAAGGCGTCGTTCAGCGCATCGGTGACGGCCTGCATGGAGACACCGAGGCGGCCGGCCACTTCACGGTCGACCTTGACGAAGGCACGAAGCCCGCCCTCCTGGGCTTCGGATGCGACGTCGCGCAGCACGGTCTCGCGGCCGAGGCGCTCGGCGAGCCTGCCGGCCCACAGGTTGACGTCGGCCGTGTCGGTGCCGGTCAGCGTGTACTGGTACTGGGCGCGCGACGAGCGGGTGCTGATCTGGATGTCCTGCACCGGCTGGAAGTACAGCCGCACGCCCGGGATCGGCGCCACCAGCGCCTGCAGTCGCGGAATGATGTCGGCGACCACCGCCTTGCGCTCGCTGCGCGGTTTCAGCGCGATCGTCAGGCGGGCGACGTTCGGTGTTGCATTGAGCGGGCTGACGCCGACCACGGACACGGTGCCCGACACGTCGGCGTCGCCCTTGATTGCCGCGAGCACCTCGCCCTGCAGCCTCGACATCTGGGCGAAGGAGACCTCGGGGCCGGCTTCCATCACGGCGGTGATGAGGCCCGTGTCCTGGCTGGGCAAGAACCCCTTCGGCATGACGGCGTACAGCCAGATCGTGGCCAGCAGGGTTGCAAGGGTCAGCAGCAGCGTCGCGGTCTGGTGCCGCAACACCCACAGCAAGCTGGTGTGGTAGCGCTCGACCGTCCGATCGATCATCCGCGTGGCGAGGCCGGGTTTCGACGGCTCGACGGGGCCCTTCTTCAACAGCTTGGCGCACATCATCGGCGTCAGCGTGAGCGACACCACCGCCGACACCACCACCGCGATCGTCAAGGTGAGGGCGAACTCGCGGAACATGCGGCCGACGAGGCCGCTCATGAACAGCAGCGGGATGAACACCGCGATCAGCGACAGCGTGAGCGAGATCACCGTGAAGCCGATTTCGCGCGCGCCGTTGATGGCCGCCTCGAACGGCCGCTCGCCGCGCTCGATGTGGCGCACGATGTTCTCGATCATGACGATCGCATCGTCGACGACGAAGCCGGTGCCGATGGTGAGCGCCATCAGCGACAGGTTGTCGAGGCTGAAGCCGGCGAGCCACATGACGCCGAAGGTCGCGATCAGCGATAGCGGCAGCGCGACGCCGGCGATGATCGTCGCCCGCACCGTGCGCAGGAACAGCAGCACCACCAGCACCACCAGCGCGACGCTGAGGACGAGCGTGAACTGCACGTCGTTGACGGAGGCGCGGATGGTGCCCGTGCGGTCGTGCACCACGGTCAGGGTTACATCGGCCGGGATCGCCCGCTTCAGGCGCGGCAATTCCGCCATGATGCGGTCGACGGTCTGGATCACGTTGGCACCAGGCTGGCGCTGGATGTCGATGACGACGGCCGGCTGGCCCTGGTACCAGCCGCCGACCTTGTTGTTTTCGAGCCCGTCGATCACCTCGGCCACGTCGGCCAGCATCACCGGCGAGCCGCCGCGATAGGCCAGCACCAGCGACTTGTACTGCGCGGCCGAGCCGATCTGGTCGTTGGCCGCAATGGTGTAGGACTGGAACGCGCCGTCGAGCGAGCCCTTGGGGCCGGACACATTGGCGCCGACGATCAGCGCACGCAGGTCGGCCATCGCGATGTTGTAGGAGGCGAGGCGCGAGAGGTCAGCCCTGATCCGCACCGCCGGCCGGATGCCGCCCTGCACCGACACCTTGCCGACGCCGGTCAGCTGGCTGAGCCGGGGCCCGAGCAGCGTGTCGGCAATGTCCGACACCTGGCGGATGGCGATCGACGGCGAGGTCAGTGCCAGGGTGACGATCGGCGCGTCGGCCGGGTTCACCTTCGTGTAGGTCGGCGGATAGGGCAGGTTGCGCGGCAGCGTGGAGCCGGCCGCATTGATCGCCGACTGCACGTCCTGGGCGGCGGCGTCGATGTCGCGGTTCAACTCGAACTGCAGGGTGATCTGGCTGACGCCGAACGACGACGACGAGGTCATTGTCGCGAGGGACGGGGTGCGGCCGAACTGGCGTTCCAGCGGCGACGTGACGAGGGCTGCCATCGTATCCGGGTTGGCGCCGGGCAGCTGCGTCGTGACCTGGATGGTCGGGAAATCGACCTGCGGCAGCGCCGAAACCGGCAGCCCCCAGTAGCCGAGCGCGCCGCCGAGCAGGATTGCGATGCCGAGCAGCGAGGTTGCGATCGGCCGGCGGATGAACGGGCCCGATACGTTCAAAGCGAGTGAGGTGTCATCGCCAGACGCTGCGGGGCGCTCGCTCATTGCGGCGATGCCTGCGGCGCCTGCTGGGCACGGCGGCTCGGTGCGGCTGGTGGAGGGGTCGTGGGAGCGACATCGGGAACGGCCGTATCTGGCGCCGTGGCCGACGGCTGCGGCGTCTGCTCACGCTTCTTGCGGCCTTCGCCGCCCTTCCTGCCTTCGCCGCGCGGGCTCTCGCGCTTGGGTGCGACCGGTGCGGCTTCGAGCTGCTCGGTCGTCACGGCCGTCACCTGGACGCCATCCTTCAACCGCGCAAACCCGCTGGTGACGACGCGGTCGCCGGCCTGTACGCCGCCGGCAAGAACCGCGCGCACGTCGTCCTGCTGCGGCACCGTGACGGCGCGCGAGGTGACCTTGTCGCCCTCACCCATGACATAGACGAACGTGCCGGCCGGACCGCGCTGCACGGCGGCTGTCGGCACGGTGACGACCTGGCCCAGCGTCTCGATCAGAACGCGCACGCCGACAAACTGGCCCGGCCACTGCTGCAGCGTGGCGTTGGGGAATTCCGCCTTCATTTTCACGGTGCCGGTGGTCTGGTCGACCTGGTTGTCGACGACCAGCAGGCGGCCGCGATCGAGCACCGTCTTGTTGTCGGCTTCCATGGCCTCGACCACGATCGGGCCGCTCGCCATGGCCCGGTTCACCTGCGCCAGCTGCTGCTGCGGCAGGTTGAACTGCACCGCGATCGGCTGCACCTGGGTGATCGTGACGAGGGTCTGGCCCGAACCACTGACGATGTTGCCCTCGTCCACCTGGCGGATGCCGGTGCGGCCCGATGCCGGCGCGATGACATTGGTGAAGGCAAGTTGCACCTGCGCCTGCTCGACGGCCGCCTTGCTGGATGCGACTTGGCTGGTCAGCTGAGCGACGAGGGCACGCTGGGTATCGACCGTCTTCACGGCAATGGTGCCCGGAATGCGCTCATAGCGTTCCATGTCGAGCTTGGCATTGGCGAGTTGCGCTTCGTCTTGGGTCTTCTTGGCTTGCGCCTGTTCCAGCTGGGCGCGGAAGGTCGCCGGATCGATGCGGGCCAGAACCTGCCCCTTCTCGACCGTCTGGCCTTCCTTGAACGCCACCTCCATCAGCTTGCCGCCGACCTGTGGCTGCACCGCGACCGTGCTCAGGGCGCGCGCCGTGCCGACTGTTTCGAGGTAGACCGGTACGTCGGCCGTCACGGCGCCGGCGATCCGCACGGGCACGGGACCATCGTTGCCAGCAAAGCGTCCGCTTTTCAACGGCGCCGGCGCGGGGCGCGACAGGATGGCCGCCACCGTCCCGCCGATCAGCAGGGTGGCGAACACCGTCACAATGGCGCGACGCAGCTTGCTCATGGCGGTCCTTCAGCTCTCCTGGCGACAACCGGACGGATAGTACAGCCTACACCAGTAAAACGGTGCGCGGACAGCATCCCCGTCGATGACGTTTCGGCAACGTCTTCAAAGGCGAATCTAGGCCCAAAGTGGGCCTTAAGCGAGGCACGAAGGTGCGCTTGCCACCGTGAACAGGGCCTGAAGATGCCGTTCACGCAGTAGGTCGCCAGATTTTACCAGATCCAGCGCCTCGCCGTGGTGCGACCGAAGGTGACAGCGCCTCGCCCCACGTGCGATTTTGGATCGGCATTTCGAAGGAGCCCGCTATGACTGATCCCCACGCCGTCACGACGATTGCCGAACTGGAAGCGCTGTATGGCCAGCCCGTGCTCGGCTCCGTCCTCAAGGAACTGCCGGTGATCAACGCCGCTTACCGCGCGTTGATCGAGGCGGCGCCGTTCTGCATCCTGGCGACGGCAGGCCCCGAAGGCCTCGATGCGTCGCCGCGCGGCGATGCCCACGGCCTCGTTCGCGTCGTCGATGAGCGCACGCTGCTGATGCCCGACCGGCGCGGCAACCAGCGCATCGACAGTCTGCGCAACATCGTGCGCGATCCCCGCGTCGCGCTGCTGTTCCTGATCCCGGGCGTCGGCGAGACGTTGCGCGTCAACGGGCGGGCCGAGTTGACCACGGACCCGGCCCTGCGTGCGTCCTTTGCGGTCGAGGGGCGGGAACCTAACGTGGTGCTGCGCATCACCGTTGCGGCCGTCTACTTCCAATGCGCGCGGGCAATCACCCGTTCCCGGCTCTGGGATCCAGCCCATCACGTGCCGCGCCACACGCTGCCCTCGACCGGTACGCTGACCGTTGCCGCGCGCGATCACAAGGGCGATCGCAGCACCTTCGATGCGAGCGCCTACGACGCAGCACTCGCCGAGCGGCAGGCGAAAACGCTGTATTGAAGGGACGCGTGAGAGCCATTGTGAACCGGCCCCTCAACTCACCTTATGATCGGGTCGGCGATTGATCCAGCGTAGGTACCGCGCAATCTTCGATGAAAATTGATCAACTCGCACTCGGTCAGGCTCGCCAGACAATCAGCCGCCAATCGCGCACTCGTGACAGCATCCTTGCTGTCCTGGATGAGATGGAAGAATCGGCGCGGGATGATGCGCAGCTTCATGCCCTTCGACCGATGCGTCTTGATCTCTTCGACGACATCAGCATAAACGTCGCGAACGATCCGCGCGTGGCCGAGCTGCTGGCTGCAGATGCTCGGTCCTTCGATGATGAACGAGCGTGTGATCTGCTTCAGAAATCGGATCTGTGCTTCGGCTTCGGGATGGAGTTGTAGCCTCGGGAAACCCGCGTCGTTCAGCACGATCGTGGGATGGCAGTCTCGCATGAACCGGCGAATGGTCTGCGAGGTCCAATCCCGCAGGGCGATACGCTGGAGCCGGGTGCCGTCATAAGGCTCATCATAGATTTCGGGGTACTTTCTTACTGAATTGAAAACCACACTGGCGGCCTTCTGGACGCGCTCCTGCACGTCAGCGGGCGCACCATACCAACTTCGAACGGTGATCTGCACCAAGTCTCTGGCGACCGGCTCGTCAATGACGATCTCGGGACTGGTCTGCCGCGGCGCAAAACTCTGCCATGGAAATGCGCGGATGCGGTGAAAGTCCTCTAAATCATGGACTGAATAGGCGATGTCATCTGCATAATCCATGATCGCCGCTTCGAGCGTACGCTCCTCGGTTTGCTGATGAAAGCTCCGAGCGAAATTGTAATCGTCCGCCTCTGACCGGTAATACCCGAATTTCTTCGATCCCCGCCGCAGAGCCGAACGGTGCGACCAGGGATACTTGATGGTTGCGACAAGAACGGCTCGGCACAGGTCCAGTCCGTCACTGTTCGGTGACCGCAGTGCGAGCTTCGTCAGTATTCGAAACGACTGCGCATTACCCTCATATCCTTCAGGGTCGCCAGCGTCGTCCACCAGCGTATTGAGCGTGTCTTCGCCAGCATGACCGAAGGGTGGATGGCCGAGGTCGTGTGCAAAGCATGCAGCCTCAACGACTTCCGGGTGGAGGCCGGCTCGCAACGCCAACTCGGGTTGTTCGCGTTCCAAGGTTTCTGCCAGTCGCCGACCAAGTTGGGCGACCTTGACCGTGTGGGTCAGTCGATTATGGAATGGCTCCACATGGTCGGCACTGACGACTTGACTGACCCCGGCCAGTCGGCGAAATGCCGACGAATACAGGATGCGATCCCGGTCCCGTTGGAAAGCACTGCGCTGATCGCGCTCCCCGTCATCATGACGACGCTCGGAGCGGTGCAGGTCCGTCCACGACGTTGAACCATCAAGTCCGGACTTTTTCTTTCTTGGCTGCCTCAATCATAAAACTCGCGTTCTCGGTCAATTTATGCGTTTTCAAGAGGCTGCGAAGCATCCGCTCGATATCTCGGGACGGCTTATGCGTGAGTGCCGACACTTTTTGAGCAAGGTCCAGAAAGTCCAGCTGCTTGCTGCGCTTGAGCACATCGAAAATGGTTGTCTCGACCTGATCATCGCCGCTCATGCTTGTCACCTTTTCATAGCTAGGTATCATAGAACGAAAAGTGAACTTGCGCAATTCCCTTTTCAAGTGCAAGCGCCAGAGTTTTCACTCATGGTTAAACGCTGAACATTCATGGCCTGACCTAGCGTTACAACAGGCTGCGACTCACCGCTGTCCAAACCTAGCGGGCGGTGACAGCACTGCCAATGGCTTGCAAGTTACATCCGCGTGCGACCTCACCTGCCACCTGCCATTCCGCGCTCCTTCAGCACTGCTGCGATCTCGTCGACCACTGCGGGATCATCGATCGTCGCCGGCACCTTGCCGAGTTCGCCGTCGGCCAGCTGCCGCATGGTCGCGCGCAGCACCTTGCCGGACCGCGTCTTGGGCAACCGCTTCACCACCATCACCTGCTTGAAGGCTGCGACCGGGCCGATGGTGTCGCGCACCAGCGCGATCACCTCCGCCTCGATCTCGGCGGTCGGGCGGTTGATGCCGGAATTCAGCACGACGAAGCCGGCCGGGATCTGGCCCTTCAGCGCGTCCGCGACGCCGACCACGGCGCACTCGGCCACGTCCTTGTGGCGGGCGACCACCTCCTCCATCTGGCCCGTGGACAGGC
>JAKFWF010000022.1 GCA_021730785.1 Hyphomicrobiaceae bacterium | reverse complement strand
TTAAGAGTCACCTGCTCTACCAACTGAGCTAATCACCCGCGCCGTCAACGCTCGCGAGCGCATCAGACTTATGTTCCGCACGGCAAGCCTTGCGAAGCGCAGCCTCTAGCATCGCACTTCGACCCTGTCCAGTATGCGGCGCGGCAAATTTTACAGCTCGGCCATTAACGCCACCTCAAGTCCTGTCGGCTACGGTCGCAGTCACCAGTTTCGCGTCTGTGAGGCCCCGATGAAGATGGCGCTAACTTCCGTTGCAGATTGCGACACTGCTGCCCCCGCCCTGCACGTGTCGGCCCTGCGCAAGACCTTTGGCACTGCGGTTGCCGTAGACCGCATGGACCTCAGGCTGGCGTCCGGCGAATTCTACGCGCTGCTCGGCCACAATGGCGCCGGCAAGACCACAACCTTGCGCATGATCGCCGGATTGCTGCCGCCGGACACTGGCGAAATCCGCATCTTCGGCGTCGATGCCGTGCGGGCGCCGCTGGAAGCCAGGCGCATCACCGCCTGGCTGCCGGACGAGCCCATGCTGTACGACAAACTGAGCCCGCTCGAATACCTGGAATTCGTTGCCGGGCTGTGGGGCGTCGAACCTGGCATCGCCGAGCGCCGCGCCGCCGACCTGCTCGACATTCTCGAACTAAAAGCCCACCGCCATGCGCGCTGCGAAGGCTTCTCGCGCGGCATGAAACAGAAGGTGGCGCTCGCCGGCGCATTGATCCACGAGCCACGCTTGATCATGCTCGACGAGCCGCTGACCGGCATCGACGCAAGCGTCGCCCGCCAGGTCAAGGACTTGCTGACTGCCCGCGTGCGGGCAGGCGCCACCATCATCCTCACGACGCACATCCTGGAGGTCGCCGAACGCCTCGCCGATCGAATTGGCATCGTGGTCCAGGGCCGCCTCGCCGCCGAAGGCACCCTCGATGAATTGCGCACCCGCGCCGGCAACGGCAAGGGCACGCTGGAAGACGTTTTTCTGTCGCTCACGCGCCAGCCGGCCGCCACGGACGCGGTCGCCGCATGATCCGTGCTCCTGGCTCCTTTCTCTGGCTGCTCGCCCACGACATGCGCAACAGCCGGCGCCGGTTCATGGCGCTGTTCGGAACACTTAGCGCGCGCAGCATCATGCTGCTGCTGATCGCCGGAGTGATCGGCCTACATCTCGCCGCCTGGCCGGTGGTGCTGGCCGTCACCCCGTTGATGCAGGGCGAGGGCGGGAACGCCAGTCTTGCGCTCGTGGCGCTGGTCGCCTGTACGGCATCCTGGATGACCGCCCAGAGCCTGTTTGGCGCCACGCGCGCCCTGTTCGACCGGGGCGACCTCGACCTGCTGCTGGCTTCACCGCTACCCGCCCGGCGGATCTTTGCCGCCAAGGCCGCCTCGATCGCCATGGAGACGTTCAGCTCGGTCGCCATCCTCACGCTGCCGATCGTGCACGTCGCAGCCATCCTCGACCGCCCCGCCTGGCTTGGCGCCTATCCAGCCCTGATTGGCATTGCCCTCGCCGCAACCGCGATCGGCGTCAGCACCGCGATCGGCCTGTTCTTCCTCGTCGGACCGCGGCGTGCTCGCACCTACGCACAATTGACCGGAGCCGCCATCGGCGGCGCATTTGTCCTTGCCGCGCAAATCGCCGCCATGTTGCCGGCGCCGCTGCAGGCGGCACTTGGCGAGTGGCTCGACGGCGTCGGACTCGCAGGCTCGCGCCTTGCCACTGGCATCCAATGGGCGCCTGTCGAAGCATTTCGCGGCGATGCGCGCGCAATCCTTGCCTTGCTGACGGTCGGCACCGCACTGTTTGCGGGGACCGTCGTCGCACTCGGCGCGCGCTTTTGCGCAGCGAGCCTCGCAGCCGTCGGGGCCGCAGCTGGCGGCAGTACCGAAGCACAGCGGCGGCCACGCACGTTCCGCGCGGGTCTTGGCGCTGCCATGCGCCGCAAGGAACTGCTGCTGATCGCCCGCGACCCGAACCTGCTGGCTCAGATCAGCCTGCAGATCATTTACACGGTGCCGGTCGCCGTCGTCCTGCTCCGCAGCGAGACGCTGCCGGCGGCGGTCGCGCTGGCACCTGCGATCGTGGTGATCGCCGCCCAGGTCGCGGCCTCTCTCGCCTGGATCACCGTGTCGGGCGAAGATGCGCCAGAGCTGATCGCAACCGCGCCCGTGGCACAAGTGACCGTTGACCGCATGAAGCTCAGCGCCATCGTGCCGCCGGTGCTGCTGATCGTCGCCCTGCCGCTGGCAGCCCTTGCTGCGATCTCCTGGAGCGCCGCGCTCGTTGCCCTCGTGTTCACGACATTGGCCTGCATCTCGACCGCACTGCTGAACTTCTGGCACCCGATGCCGGGCAACCGGCGCGGCATGCTGCGGCGCCATTCACAGTCGAAGCTGATCGGCCTGATCGAGCACACGCTCGCCGTGCTGTGGGCGATTGCGACGGTATTCGCGATGATCAGCAGTTCGATCACCGCCGTGCCGGTGGTGCTTGCGGTCGGATGCCTCGCCGCATTCCGGTGGTGGCACGCGCGACCCATGGCGGTCGACCAGTCCTCCGGCGCGGCAGCGACTCAGGGACGCGGCGGGATCGCCTTGGGCGTCGCCGGCTGACGCTGACCGCTACCGGTCACAGTTTTCGGCTGTGGCGCAACGGGTGCTGCGACGGGGGTCACCGCCGGCTTTGCTGCGACCGGCACCGGTTCGGGCATCTGGTCGGGGCGCGGCCAGCGAAAATCATCGGAGCGGCCGGGCCTGGGCGGCACCCGCTCGCCCCTGATCATCACCTTGAAGAAGGCTGTTTGCGTCGGCGCGAGCCTGGCCCGCCGCCCTGCAGTGAGCCCTTCGCTCGAGAGACTGATCGAACTCAGCAGCAGCAGGCCGCCCGGCAAACTCTCCTGCAGCGTATCCCCAACCTGGGCGGCTCTGTCGGGCGAGGCATTGCGCGCGAGCAACTGGATCACCGACGCGGAGATGGCCGGCCGCAGGATTTCCAGCGTCGCTGTCTCTTCGCGGCCACCGGGCGTCACGGTGCGCAGCGAGATTCGCGTGTTGTCGGCCTTCTGCTCGGTTGCCGTACTGGGCGCCAAGGGTGCGGGCTGCGGCGCGATGTTGGTCGTCAGTGCCCATGACGATTTGGTGTCGCCCAACTTGGGTGCCGCCGCATTGGCGATCGCCGCCTGGGCGGAATCAGCCGTCGCCTTGGCCGGATTGATCTTGCGCTGCTCGACCTCGGCGCCGGCCAGCGGGATCGATCGCTCGTTCTTGGCCTGCGTCAGGTCACGCTTGATTTCGCGTTCGACGAAATGAGCGAGCTTGTGGTTGCCGGCTTCGGTGAAGCCGATGCCGTCGGGCGTGCGCATGGTGCGAATGCGGCCAGCCGCATCCGGCCCTTCGGCGATGTAGTTGCCCCCCTCGTCGGCGAACCCGGCAAAGGCATCGATGTATTTGATGCCGTTGAGCGAGGCGCGGTCGCGCACGAGGTCGTTCATGACCTGGATGTCGTCATTCCAATCGGACTTGCGCAGCACCGGCAGACCGATCCAATAGACCGCTCCGCCGCGTCGCTTGAGCAACTTCATCAGCAGATCGGCGCGGCGGCCGTATTCGTCGCGCCAGTCATCTCGGCTGACCTGCAGCCGCTTGCCGCCGGGCACACGGATCGGCGCGCGATCGTCGCGGCCGAGCATGACGACGGTGATCTGCGCAGGCTCCCGGGTCAGCGCGTCTTCGAGGGCCTTGAAGTCGTCCTCCACCTCGGCACGAACGAGGCCCGTGAGCGCACGATGCCGACGCATCATCTGCAGGCGGCTGTCGGAGCCGAACGTTTCGAGCAACCCGGCGAGCGCGCCCTCGGCAAAGCTGTCGCCGACGACGATCGTCCGATAGACGTCACCGACTGGGAACGGCGTGATGTAGCTGACCGCGGCTGGATCTTCCTGCGCGCGAACGGCGCTCGCGCTGCCAAGGGTCAATCCCAGAGCAAGACAAAAACATGCGGCGATCGTGATCGGGCGTTGCATCATTGCACCTCCTGCCTCAAGCGCTCGAGCAGCGCAAGGTCGGGATGGCCGTCTTCTGGCAGTCGCTTCGCCTTCTGGAAGGCGCGGATGGCTGCACGTGTACCGCTACCGATCACGCCATCGACCGCGCCGCTGCCAAAACCACCGGCAACGAGGCGCCTTTGCAGGTCTTCGCGGTCGGCCTTCGCCAGGGCCCGGTCGTCCCCTGGCCAGGGCTTCAGGAAGGTTGAACCTCCAGCCAGGCGATCGGCCAGATGGCCGACGGCCAGTGCATAGGACACGGCGTTGTTGTAGCGCAGAATGGCACGGAAGTTGGCACTCGCCAGGAATGCCGGCCCCCGAGCGCCGGCTGGCAACAGCAATTGCAGTGGGCCAAGCGTGGCCGGCAGCGCACGCTCGCGGGCCTGTGCGACGCCGAGCGCCTGCCATTGCGCCCAAGGTTTGGTTTGGCCGGGCGCCGACAGGGCGAAATCAAAGTTGGCCGGCAGAACCACCTCGAAGCCCCACGGATTACCCGCGACCCATCCCGAAACCTTGAGATAATTGGCCGTCGAACCCAGTGCATCGGGGATGCTGGCCCAGATGTCGCGCCGGCCATCGCGGTCGAAGTCGACGGCGTGCGCGGCAAACGTCGATGGCATGAATTGCGTATGCCCCATGGCACCGGCCCAGGAGCCCGCCATGTTCTCGGCAATCGTGTCGCCAGACTGCAGGATGCGCAATGCCGCCACCAGTTCGCCACGCCAGAAGTCCGGTCGTCGCGTATCGAAGGCCGCGAGCGTCGCCAGCGAGCGGATCACCCGCCGCGAGCCCATGCCGGCGCCATAGTTGCTCTCGATACCCCAGATCGCGAGCACGATGTGGCGGTCGACGCCATAGGTTGCTTCCACGGCGGCGAGCGTGGCAGCCTGCTCCTGCAGCTTCAAGCGCCCGTTGTCGAGGCGCGTGTCGGACACGAGCAGGGTCAGATATTCGCCGGCGGTCTTGACATATTCGGGCTGGACACCGGCCAGATCCAGAACCTCGGGATCGGGGATGAGCCCGGCAAACGCCTGGTCGAGTGTGGCGGGGTTGAGCCCCTTGGTTGCTGCTTCGGCCCTCAGGCGGTCGAGGAATGCAGTGAATTGCGGCATCGGCAGCGCGGCCGGTGGTGGCGGTGCGGGCACTGCGACGAAGGGCGGTGGTGGCACGGTCGCTGCAACGGTCGCTGGCACTGGCGGCACGGATTGCGGCCACAGCGCCAGCGTTGCGATACCGCCGGTCAGGACGGCCAGGATGCCGGCGCCAATCAGCATGATTGAGTGTCGCGGCCTGCGCGCCATCATCGCACCGGGCTCGATCGAAGATGTGACAGCAAGGCGCTGGTCGGCCAGCAGTCGACCTTGAGGCCGGCCTTGCGCTGGTAGGTGCCGATCAGCCAGCGTGTATTCGAACCGATCTTGCCGTCGATCTTGTCGATCGGGCTGCCGGCCGCCTTCAGCAGCTTCTGGATTTCTTCCACGTCGCGGTTCGGCAGCTGCCTGATGGCCTGCCACGGCGTGTCGAAATCGCTCGTGCCTCCAATCCGGTCGGCCAGATGCCCGACGAACACGGCATACAGATCGCTCGTATTGTAGGCGCGCAGCACCTTGAAATTGTCGGTCACCAGGAACGAGGGGCCATAGGCACCGCCCGGCGACATCAGGTAGGCGTTGCGCGCCATCAGTGCCGGCGGGATCGGCCGGCCGCTGGTGGTCGTCACGCCGGCCTTGGTCCAGGCCTCGAGCGATCGCTCGTTGGCCGGCCCATCGTAGCCGCAGTCCAGGGTCGCCGGCACCTTGACCTCGAAGCCCCACGGCAGGGTGGCAACCCACCCCTTGTCCTTCAATTGCTTCGCCGCCGAGCCCAGCGCGTCCGGCACCGAGTTGAACAAATCCGCCGTGCCATCGCGATCGAGGTCATAGGCCGACTGGTAGAACTCCGAGGGCAGGAACTGCGTGAGGCCCATGGCGCCGGCCCACGACGATTTCATGTTGGCAACAGTGACGATCCTGTCTTCGAGCATCTTCAGCCCGAACAGCAGCTCGCGCCGGAACAACTCGCGCCGCCGCCCGGTGTAGGCCTGGGAGGCGAGCACCCGGATGGCATAATGCGGCAGCTTGTGTGCGCCGAACGCCGTCTCCCGCCCCCAGATGGCGAGCACGATGCGCCGGTCGACGCCCAAGTCCGCTTCGACCCGGTCGAGGGACGCCGCGTGCTGCCGGGCGAACCCGCGCGCCTGACCGGCCAGGGTCGTCAGATACTTCTTGTCGAGATAGTCCTGCGGCGGCCGGCTGAACTCGGCCTGGCCTTTCACGGTCGCGTCGGTGCGGCCCGGAAGGATGAGATCGGGCAGACTGAGGTCGGGTTCGACCCCCTTGAAGGCAGCATCGAACGTCGGGCGGGAAATGCCGAACGCCTTCGCTTCGGGCCACAGCGCCTCGATGAACGCTGCAAACGTCGATTGCGCCGCGGCAGGGTGCGGCGCCGGGGGGCTGAGCACCAATGCCATCATCACCAGCGCAACCCGCAGCCACGTCATGCCAGTTCCTGCCCGCCACCTTCGAAACGCCGGGCACGACGCGCCCGCAGCTCCACAGTTATCCGATTCCCGGCATAATTACGGCGGATGAAGGCAGGGCATGGCGCCGGCCGGCACGTGTCCCGTGCCCCGGCTGGAAGGCGCACCCTCTTCAAGACGCCTTTTTGATCTCGGCCAAGCGGCGTTCCCAGGCCATGGCCTGGGTGACGATCTGGTCGAGATCGGCGTGCTCCGGCTGCCAGCCGAGCTCGCGCATGATCTTCGCCGGGGCCGCCACCACGGCAGCTGGATCGCCCGGCCGGCGCGGCGACACCTTGACGGCGAACTCGCGGTTCGACGTGCGCTTCACGGCCTCGATCACCTGGAGCACCGAGTAACCCTTGCCGTAACCGCAATTGAACACGTCCGACTTGCCGCCGGCCTTCAGGTGAGCCAGCGCCGACATGTGCGCCCGCGCCAGATCCTTCACGTGGATGTAATCGCGCACACAGGTGCCGTCGGCGGTCGGATAGTCGGTGCCGAACACCTCCATGTGACTGCGCTGGCCGAGCGCGGTCTCGCACGTCACCTTGATAAGGTGCGTCGCACGCGGCGTCGACTGGCCGACGCGGCCCTGCGGATCGGCGCCGGCGACATTGAAATAGCGCAGCGCCACGTAGCGGAAGTTGTGGGCGCGCGCGGTGTCGGCGAGCATGATCTCGGTCATAAGCTTCGATGAGCCATAGGGCGACATGGGCTTCAGCGGCGTTTCTTCATCGATCGGCGCATCGCCCGTCATGCCGTAGACGGCGGCGGTCGAGGAGAAAATGAAGTTCTTGACGCCGGTCGCAACCGCGACTTCGATCAAGGCGCGCGATTTGACCGTGTTATTGGCGTAATATCCGAGCGGATCGGCGACAGAATCCGGCACCACGATCGAGCCGGCGAAGTGGATGATGGCGGTGACGCCGTGGCGCCGGATCACGGTGCGCACCAGATCCTGGTCGCCGCAATCGCCGATCACCAGCGTCACATTGGCTGGCACCGCCCAGCGGAAACCGGTGGTCAGGTTGTCGAGGACGACGACGGTTTCGCCCGCCTCCAGCAGTTCGAGCACCATGTGGCTGCCGATATAGCCGGCCCCGCCCGTCACCAGAATGCTCATCGTCCGTCCACTCCTGAAGCCTTGACCCGCAGCCTTACGCGCAGATAACTCTGATTTCGATTGCCGCGTGACTGCGGGTTGCCACAATGCATGTTTAACCGCCCGACCGTCACAATCGAGATCAGGCGGTTGGCATTCAATTCACGTGCCAATGCCAATTGCCGCGACACAGCCACCACCGCCACCCTCTGCCCGAGAACACCGCATCATGTCGACCCAGAAAAAGCCGATTCGCAAGGCCGTGTTTCCCGTCGCGGGTCTGGGCACACGCTTTCTGCCGGCGACCAAGGCCATGCCGAAGGAAATGTTGACGGTGGTCGACCGTCCGGTGATCCAGCACGTGGTCGACGAAGCGCGGGCGGCCGGAATTGAACACTTCATATTCGTGACGGGCCGCAACAAGGGCGTGATCGAGGACCATTTCGACAGCCAGTATGAGCTCGAGCACACGCTCGAAACCCGGGGCAAGGCGAAGGAACTGGCGCAGTTGCTGCGCGAACTGCCGGGCGCTGGCCAAACCTCGTTCACACGCCAGCAAAAGCCGCTCGGCCTCGGCCATGCCGTGTGGTGCGCCCGTGAGATCGTCGGTAATGAGCCGTTCGCCCTGCTGCTGCCCGATATGCTGCATCACGGCGTGAAAGCCTGCCTGGCCGAGATGATCGAGGCCTATCACGAGTTCGGTGGCAACCACATTGCCGTCTCGCCCGTGCCTGAGGACCAAACCCACCAGTACGGTATCGTCGGCGTCAAGGATGCAAAGGCGAAAGTCTCGGCGTTGACCGCCATGGTCGAGAAGCCGCCGCGCGGCACGGCGCCATCGAACCTGCACATCACCGGCCGCTACATTCTGCAGCCCGAGATTTTCGGCCTGCTCAGCGCCCAGGAGAAGGGTGCTGGCGGGGAAATCCAACTGACCGACTCGATGGTCAAGCTATGGGCCGACATCAAGCAGCCCTTCCATACCGTGCGCTTCGACGGCCAGATCTACGACTGCGGCTCCAAGATCGGCTTCCTCGCAGCCAACGTCGCCTATGCGCTGGCCCGCCCCGACCTTGGGCCCGAACTGAAGGTCGAGTTGCAGAAGCTGCTGTGAAATGACCGCTCCCCCGGCAAAACCCTGCTCGTGTTCACCCCATTGCAGTCACAGTTGGCGCTTGATAATGGTAGGTGTGGCGCAAGGTACAGAAATTGTTGAGTTTGTGCCGGCTTGCGATGAGATTTGAGACATGATGTCGACGAAGAACGTTGCGGAAATGTTGCGGATTGCCGGCTTGAGGCCGACACGCCAGCGCATGCTGCTGGGCGAATTGCTGTTCGGCCAGGGGCATCGCCACGCCACGGCCGAGATGCTGCATCACGAGGCGGTTGACGCCGGCGAGCGCGTTTCGCTCGCAACCGTCTATAACACGCTGCACCAGTTCAAGCGTGCAGGCTTGCTGCGCGAGCTGGCGATCGACGGGGCCAAGGCCTATTTCGACACCAACACCTCGAACCACAATCACTTCTTCTACGAGCGCGAAGGCAAACTGGTCGATATTCCCGAGGACAGCATCCGCATCGACGGCGTGCCGGAAGCGCCGGCCGGCATGGTCATCAGCCACATCGATGTGGTCGTGCGGCTCGCGCCGAAGTAGCTTTGCGCGCTACTTGACCGCCTCGTTCGGATAGACGCCCCAGAGCTTGTTCTGTTCGATGAACCCCTTGTAGTCGCCGACGCTGACGGCGCACCAGCGCGTGTCGCACAAGCCGAGATTGGCAATAACGCCGGCCTCCACCACGGCGACGGAACGGGCAGCTTCCCGACCGGCATCCCTGATCGCCACTTCCGGCACGGCCTGGCCGGGCTTGATCTCCCACGGCAGAACGAGGGCCGTGCGGCGCCCCGACAGCATTGTGCTCAACACCCAGCCGGTGGTGCCTTCCGCGTCGCGCACCTGCCGCCACGCTTCGAACTCCTTGATCACCTCGACCGGCTGGCCGGCGCGGCGGAACACCCAAGTCGTCGGATACTCGGTGCCGGGGCCGCTGCGCAGGTTGACGCGATCGGCCTTGAGGCTGACGAAGCGCGGCGTCGGCAGACCCGACGGCCCGTTCACGGTATCGGGCACCGTCGCCTGCGCCAGCACCGCTTGCGGCAGCAGCAGCGCCACAAGAACCAGCAACCTGGCACTTGCAATACCCAATCCCCCACCCGACCAATCGCACCCGCGCATGCCCTTGCCCTCGCCTCTCTCCGGTCCCATCACTCTATCATGACTGGACGCCGTGGCAGCCTTTGTCATGACGTGTGCCATCTGTTAGATCGACTGTCAGGTCGGCCGCCGACTCAAGGTCACCGACTGACGCAGTCTATCTAGTCGAAAAAATGTCCCCCATCAGCACCAGCGGGAGCGCGTCGCCACACCATGCCAACCTCGGCAAAAAAACCCCTCGTCATCGTCACCCGCAAGCTGCCGGATGTCGTCGAAACGCGCATGCGCGAGTTGTTCGACGCGCGCCTCAATGTCGATGACAAGGCGCTGAGCCAGGCGCAACTGATCGAGGCGATGAAGGTTGCCGAAGTGCTGGTGCCGACGGTGACCGACCGGATCGATCGCGCCGTGCTGGCCCAGGCCGGGCCCCAGCTCAAGCTGATCGCCAACTTCGGCACCGGCGTCGACAACATCGACCTCGACACCGCGCGCAACCGCGGCATCATCGTCACCAACACGCCGGGCGTGCTGACCGAGGATACGGCCGACATGACGATGGCGCTGATCCTCGCTGTGCCGCGCCGGCTGACCGAGGGGGCGGCCGCCTTGCGCTCGCCACGCAGCACCTGGGCCGGCTGGTCGCCGACGTGGATGCTCGGCAGCCGCATCTACGGCAAGCGCCTCGGCATCATCGGCATGGGCCGGATCGGCCATGCGGTAGCCAGGCGGGCCCGCGCCTTCGGCCTGCAGATCCATTATCACAATCGCCGCCGCCTGCCCGAGGCGATCGAGCAGGAAGTCGAGGCGACCTACTGGGATTCGATCGACCAGATGATCAGCCGCATGGACATCGTGTCGGTGAACTGCCCGCACACGCCAGCGACCTATCATCTGCTGTCGGCGCGCCGCCTGAAACTGCTGAAGCCCACGGCCTACATCGTCAACACCGCGCGCGGCGAGGTGATCGACGAGAACGAACTCGCCCGGCTGATCGAGGCAGGCGCCATCGCCGGCGCCGGCCTCGACGTGTTCGAGCACGAGCCGGCGGTCAATCCGAAGCTGTTGGCGTCCGACCGGGTGGTCGCGCTGCCGCACATGGGCTCGGCAACGATCGAGGGCCGCATCGACATGGGCGAGAAGGTGATCATCAACATCAAGACTTTCCTCGACGGCCACACGCCCCCCGACCGCGTGCACCCGGCGATGTTCTGATCGACTGAAAACGGCGCCCCCTGGGGAGCGCCGTTTTGTTATGCGGCAAATCATTGCACCGATCGGTCAGCCAGCCTCACGCCGCCTGGGCGCTGGCGGCGGCGTCGATGTGCTGCACGAGCTTCGCATCGAGGCCGAGCTTGGTCGCGAGGTCGATCAGGAAGTCGTTCTCTTCCTGGTCACTGACGTCGACGGCGAAACGGGCCGCCGTGAACACCTGGACTGCCTGCTCGTCCGACTGGCAAGCGGCCGCCAGCTGCTCGGCGGTCGCTGGATGGTTGATCTCGCGCTGCAGGAAGTCGCGCGCGGCCTGGTCGGCGCCACCCGCCTGGCCGATCGCGCCCATGATCTTTTGCTGTTCGCTCGCATCGATGCGGCCGTCGGCGGCAGCTGCCGCGATCATGGCGCGGATGTACAGGATCGCCGTATCGTTGGTCACCGCCTGCGGCTCGAAGCCGGAGCCGCTCGGCGCCTGTTCGGCGGCAAAGCCGCTGGCTTGGCCGATCATCGGCTTGCCCTGCGCGTAATTCTGGTAGGCCTTGTAGGCAAGGCCGCCGATCAGAGCGAGTGCACCAAGCTTGGCCGCGCCCAGCGCCGCCGAACGCCCGGTCTTGGTGCCGAGCACCACGGCACCGAGGCCACCGGCCGTCGCGCCCGCCGCCAACTGATGCTGGGCGATCAGGTCCTTGAGCTTGGCCATGATGTCATCGGGGGATTGGCCGGTGGCCTGGCCGAAGGCTTCGCGGGTGCGGCCACCGATGTGCGTGTGATCCTCGACCTTCTGGCCGATTTCCTTCACGCCCGAGGTCGCCTGACCCAGGATCTGGCCGAGGATGTCGGCAAGTCCACCGCCGCCGGGGGCTCCACCTGCGGCGCCGCCCTGGCCGCCGCCGAGCTTACCGAGCAGGTCGCCGAGGCCACCCATGCCACCGGCGCCAGCACCCGCATTGCCGCCCTGGCCGCCTTGCGCTGCCATGCCGCCGAGCTTGCCCAGAATATCACCGAGCCCGCCCATACCACCGGGAGCAGCACCGGCCTTCCCGCCACCGCCCATGATCTGGCCGAGCAGGTCGCCGAGCGCGCCCATGCCGCCCGGTTGCTGTGCTTGCGCCGGGGCTGCGCCCTTGACGAGTGACTCGAGAAGGCTCTTGGCATCGAACATGGGAAGAACTCCTGGTTGGCGGGGTTGGCCAGCGAATGATCAACACCTAAAACGTTTGTGTCCTGGCCGCAACATTGGTCCGAGCCCGACAAATCGCCCGACAAACCGCAAGATTGAGACCAACCATGGCGCAACCGTGTCCGGTTTCTGAATATTTGAGCCCAGCGCGATGCGCCTGTGGGCCTCGGCCCGCAGCAGGATTGCCGTGCGCTGCCTCCCTGCTATGCTTCATGCCAACCTGTCGTGGCCACTACCAGGAGCTGCTTGATGACACCGGCCACCGCACTCGCGGTCGACAATCGCCTCACCGGCGCCATCGCGTCGGCGCTCCGCACCCTCGAAACGGAAGCGCAGGGTCTGGTCGCACTGCGCGCGGCGCTCGATGGCGCGATGGGCCCGGCCTTTGCGCGCGCCATCGACACGCTGCAGGCGACGCGCGGCCGGGTGATCGTGACCGGCATCGGCAAGAGCGGACATATCGGCCAGAAGATCACCGCGACGTTCGCCTCGACCGGCACGCCGGCGCACTTCGTCCATCCAAGCGAGGCCTCGCACGGCGATCTCGGCATGATCACGAAGGAGGATTGCATTCTGGCGATCTCCTGGTCGGGGGAAACCGTCGAGCTGTCGAACATCTTGAACTTCGCCGGCCGTTTTGCGGTGCCGCTGATCGCGCTCACCTCGCGGGCCGACAGCGCACTCGGCCGGGCCGCGACCGTCGTCCTGGAACTGCCGCGGGCAATGGAGGCCTGTCCGCACGGATTGGCGCCGACCACCTCGACCACCATGCAGCTCACGATCGGCGATTGCATTGCCGTGGCACTACTGGAAGCCAAGGGCTTCACGGCGCACGACTTCAAGGTATTCCACCCCGGCGGTTCGCTCGGCGCCAAGTTGAAATTCGTCGCCGACGTCATGCACACCGGCGATCGCCTGCCATTGGCGCATGAGAACGAGATCATGACCCAAGCGATCGTCACCATGACGCAGAAGGCGCTCGGGTGCCTTGGCGTCGTCGATGCCCAGGGCCACTTCGTCGGAATCATTACCGACGGCGACTTGCGCCGGCACATGGGGGGCAATCTACTGAATGCCACGGCCGGACAGATCATGACGCGGCGCCCCAAGACGATCCCATCGACGCTCCTGGCGACGGCCGCCCTTGAGCAGATCAATGCGTCGCGCATCACCGTGCTGTTCGTCGTCGAAAACGGCATGCCGGTCGGCGTGCTGCACGTGCACGATTTGCTGCGGCTCGGCGTGGCGTAAAGCTCGATAATCCGGATTCATCTGCCGCCACGGAGGACCACGCCATGATGAAACTCGCCGAGTATGCCGCCCACGACGCGACCGGCCTTGCCGCACTGGTTGCCAAACGCGAGGTGACGCCGATGGAACTGGCGCGGTCGGCGGCAGCCGCCATCACGCAGACCGCGAAAACGCTCAACGCCGTGGTCGAGGTTTATGAGCAGCGCATCGATGCGGTCGATGCACGTCACCTCGGCAGCGGTCCGTTCCACGGCGTGCCGACGCTCATCAAGGACGTGTTCGGCCACGAGGCGGGCACCCGCATCGAATTCGGGTCGCGGTTGTGCCGCGGCATGAAGGTGGAAACCTCGACGGCGTTTCTCGAAGGCTTGAAGGCCGCCGGCTTCAACATTCTCGGCCGGTCGGCGGCGCCCGAATACTCCATGGCCGCCACCACCGAGAGCGCGCTCTATGGCAACACGTCGAACCCGTGGCGGAGCGGCTATTCGGCCGGCGGCTCTTCGGGCGGGGCGGCGGCGGCCGTCGCAGCCGGCGTCGTGCCCGTGGCGCACGGCTCCGACATCGGCGGCTCGATCCGCATTCCGGCCAGTTGGTGCGGCGGGGTTGGTCTCAAGCCGTCGCGCGGACGCGTGTCGCTCGCCCCGGTGGTCGATGAGCCGGGCTTCGGCTACTCGAAGAACCTCGTGCAGGCCCGCACCGTGCGCGACGTGGCCGCCATCCTCGATTGCGTCAGCATGCCCCAGCCGGGCGACCCCTTCATCATCCCGAAGCCGACCGAGCCCTATGCCAAGCTGGCTCAACGCGCGCCCGGCAAACTGCGCATCGGCATCGTGCTCGACGAACTGGTTGGCGTGAAGATCGACCCCGAAGTGGTGGCAGCCGTTCACGCCACCGGCAAAGTCCTGGCCGGAATGGGGCACAGCGTCGACATCGCCCGCGTCGACATGGGCGGGGCAGCCGTTCTTGATGCGACCACCGATCTGTTCTTCTTCGGCTTCGATCAGCGCCTCGATGGCTATGCCCGCCGCGCCGGCACCAAGGCTGGTCCCGACACGCTGGAGCCGGTGATGCTGTCGGTCTACGAACATTCACACGAGATCACGGCGGCACGCTTCTTCAAGGCGATGGTGGACCTGAACGTGGCACGCCGCAAGCTCGGCGCGTTCTATGAGAACCACGACATCTGGCTGTCGCCGACCACTGCGCGCGTCGCCGAGCCATGGGGCACCTATAACCTGTCGAAGCCGGGCGTCGGCTGGCACAATCTGGCGGCCGAGCTGTTTGCCGCGCCGATCCAATTCACGATCCCCCACAACATCATGGGCACGCCGGCGATGTCGTTGCCGCTCGCCATGCACACGAACGGCCTGCCGATCGGAGTTCAGATCGCTGGTCGTCCCGCTGACGAGCATACCGTGCTGCAGCTTTCGACCGCACTGGAAGCCGCAATGCCATGGCGGGACCGCATGCCACCGCTGCATGTGAGCAAGGCTTGATCGTTATCGTTGCTCGAGCGCTGCATCACGGCCGGGCAGGAGTGGCCAGCGCGTCATAGGCTGCGACCAGACGCGCGCCCTCCTTGTCCCAGTCGAACCGCGCGCGGGCGTGGGCTGCGCCCGCAACGCCCAACCGCCGGGCGCTAGCTGGATCATCAGCCAGTCGCTCGATTGCTGCCGCCACCTCGGCCGGCTTCGTGATGTCGACGAAAATCACCGCAGGATTGCCGTCGGCCAGTTCGCGCCACCAGGGCATGTCGGTTGCGATCACCGGGATGCCCGACAGCAGGAATTCGAACAGCTTGACCGGCATGGCGTGCCTCTGCTCGGGCGTTGGTGCATAGAGCAGGAGACCGGCGAGGCAGAGCGCATAGGCATCGAGAACTTCGCGCCAGGGCCTGAAGCCGACGAAATCGACACGCTGCCAGGCCGCGTGTGCCCGCATGCGCAGTTCCAGTTCGGCCGGCACGATCTCGCCATAGAGCCTCAGACGAAGGTCGGCATGGCGCTGCGTTGCCGCCAGAGCCTCGAGCATCACGAGCGCGCCGCGTGGCTCGTTGACCAGCCCCGGAAACACCAGCGTGCGGGTTGGCTGCACAGTTGCATCCGTGGCGGTCACGCGGCCAGCGAACATGTCGAGCCGCGGATAGTTCCTGACGAGCACCGTGCGTGCCGCCGGGAACCGTCGCGCGATCTCGGGCGTGGCGGCGACGAACAGATCGAAGCGGCGCTTGGCGAGTGCCAGCAGGCTCCACCACAGGGCCGGCAGCACGAGGCGGCGCGAAGGCCGAGTGCGATTGAGCGACCAGGCTTCCATTGGCGCGTCCTCGTGCGCATCGTAAATGATGCTGGCACCGCGCCGCTTCAGGACGAGGCCGACCGGGATCAGTTCAGGATCGTGCAAGTGATAGATATGGCCATCCAGGCGCCGTGCGGTGTCTTGTGCAGTCTTGAGCCGGCTGAACCAGCGTTGCGCCGCGCTGGCATCTCCCGCTGCATTTGCGGTCGGGGGAATATCGTGCAGGACGACGCCGTGGCTGATGCTTCCCTCCGTGGCCGACGGCACTGCGAGGGCGACGCTGTAGCCCGCATCGGCCAGCGTCCGGCACTCCTTCTCGAACACGCGCACGTCGAACGGCCGATGCGACAGCGTCACATGCACGACGCGCACGCGTTGGCGCTGCAAGAGGGTCAACGCAGGTCGCTCAACAGTGTCTTGCATATGATCTCGCTGGCGCGGCCCTGGCCATACTCGTCGATGTCGCGGCGCGGCCGGTAGGCAGGCACGGTCCACAGCCGGTTCCAACCGGCAGCGATCGTCTCGCCCCATTCGGTCTCCCGCCGCAACGTGACACAGGGCTTGCGCAGGAAATAGGCTTCCTTCTGCAGGCCGCCGGAATCGGTGAGGATTTCGACGGCCCCGTCCATCAGGCAGACCATGTCGAGATAGCCGAGCGGCTGGACCGCGCGTATGCGGCCCGTCGTGATGCCAAATGCGGCGAGCGCCTTTGCCGTTCGCGGATGCAACGGCATGATCAGCGGCCGTTTGGTGGCGCGCGCGTCGAGGTAGGCCATCACCGGAGCGAGTTCGCTTGGATCGTCGGTGGTCTCGGCGCGATGTACGGTTGCGACCGCATAGGTGCCGCGTTCAAGGCCCAGGTCGCCGATCACGCCCGAGAAGGCGCGGCTATGCTCGAGCGCCTGCAAAATGGCATCATACATCACATCGCCCGTGTGCGTTACGCCAGCCGTCAGCCCCTCGGCCTGCAGATGCGCGACCGCGGCTGAGGTCGGGCAGAACAGCCAACGCGACAGGTGATCGACCACGACGCGGTTGATCTCCTCCGCCATGCGGCGGTTGCCTGAGCGCAGGCCGGCTTCGACATGGGCCACCGGAATGTTGAGCTTGGCTGCGCAAAGCGCACCGGCGAGGGTGGAATTGGTGTCGCCGAACACCATGACAGCCGCTGGCCTGGTCTCGATCATCAGCGGTTCGAGGGCCACCAGCATGCGTCCCGTCATATCGCCGTGGGTGCCGCCAGAAATACCAAGATTGGCGTCCGGTGCCTGGATTGCCAGGTCGCGAAAGAACACTTCAGACATAGAGTCATCGGCGTGCTGGCCGGTGTGCACGAGAATGGGGCGGATGGATGCGATGCCCGCGAGTGCACGCAACACCGCCGCAGCCTTGATGAACTGCGGCCGGGCGCCGACGATGATCATGAGGGTCTGCAACGGGCGCCCGATTGATGCGAGAAAGAAACAGCGTTGGAAAATAGCATCGTTTCACCGACCCTGCGATAAGATTTCGCCAACCGGATTGCCCCATCATCGCCCCAATCGCCGGGCCAGCTACAAGCAAACGTTAACAAGCCGTGAACCTTTGCCGCGGCGCAGTGCTTGCGCTCCCCCTGAAACTCCATGGTAGGCTGCCGCAATGCGCGAGATCACACCCCGTACCGCCGCGACGCCTGCTCTGCCGGGCACCACCGCTTTCGAGCGCAAAGTCAGGCTCGGCACATGGAGTTTGTTGTTCGAACGGCTGTGGCCACGGCTCTGGGTTTTGTTCGGCATCATCGGACTGTTCCTGCTCGTTTCGCTCGCCGGCCTTTGGATGTATGTCGGCGATATCCCCCACCGCATCGGCCTCGTCCTGTTCGCAGTCGCAACCATGGCCGGGGTTGCGTTCGCCGCCCGCGTGCCTGTACCGACGCGCGAAGATGTGGTCCGCCAGATGGAAGCGCGCTCCGGCGTGCCGCACCGGCCGGCCACGTCCTATGAAGACACGCTTTCGGCGCCTGCCAGCGATCCAGCCACCACGCAGTTGTGGGTCGCGCACAAATCCCGCCTCGCCAAATTGCTCGATCGCATGAAGGTTGGCCGCCCCGAACCACGGCCCGACCGGTATGATCCGTTCGCCCTGCGCGCGCTGTTGGTGATCGGTGTCGCACTGTTGGCGCTGCTGACTGGCGATAACTTGCGCGACCGCCTCGCGTCGGCGTTTCGCATGGGCCCGACGATCAAGGTTGCCGATGCCCGCCTAGATGCCTGGGTCACGCCGCCGGCCTATACCGCGCGCCCGCCCCTCCTGCTCGCCGATGGCGCACGCGGCGGCACCATCCAGCCGGCGGCCGACGGCAAGACGATCGAAATCCCCGATCGCAGCGCGCTGATTGTCCGTTCGAGCGGCGCCGGCATCAAGGACATCGTGCTTGAAATCGTCGGCCAGCCGAAACCTGCCACGCCAACGGCCAAGCCCGTCGCCAATGCCGCCGGCCCCCCCCCAACCAAGGGCACCGCCGACAAGCAGGCTTCCGGGTCCGCGAGCGCGAGCCCATCGGATGCCGCCGAAGCACGTCTGGAGTTGCGTGCGTCCGGCGTCGTGCGCGTGTTGAGTGGCGGCGCCGAACTCGCCCGCTGGTCGTTCACCGTCATCCCCGATCTCGCGCCGAAGATTTCGCTGTCGAAGGACCCCGAGCGTACCAATCGCGGGTCGATGAAACTCACCTACAAGATGCAGGACGACTATGGCATCGCCACCGCCGAAGCCCGCTTCCAACGACTGAGGCCCGGGGCCGATGATCCGCGTACCGCCTGGGCGCGCGAGGAAACCAAGCTGAAGGGACCGCGACGGCCGCTCGAACGTCCCCCTGTCCTGACCCTGCGCATTCCCCGCACCACGACGAAGGAGACCGAATCGTCGAGCCATCACGACACCGGATCCCATCTGTGGGCCGGCGCCAAGGTGCGCATGACCCTGATCGCAAAGGATCACGCGGGCAACATCGGACGGTCGGCGCCGCTGGAAATGACGGTGCCGCAACGGCGCTTCACGAAGGTGCTGGCACGGGCGGTCGTCGAACAGCGCCGCAAACTGGTAGAAGATTTGCGCTGGCGGCCCCATGTTCTGAAGGCGATCGACGCATTGACGATCGAGCCGGAGGGCTACTTCACCGATCGCGTCGCCTACCTGGGCCTGCGCGATGCCTATCACCGCCTGAAGCGCGACACGTCGCGCGCCGGCCTGCGCAGCGTGATCGAGCAACTCTGGCACGTCGCACTGCGGATCGAAGACGGCGGGGCGCTGTCGGCTGCCGAGCAGCGGCTGCGCGATGCCCAGGAGCAGTTGTCGAAGGCACTCGAAAACGGCGCTTCGGACGAGGAGATCCAGCGCCTCATGCAGGAACTGCGGCAAGCGCTGGCTGAATTCATGCAGCAGTTGCAGAAGCAGGCGGAAAATCAGCCTGCCCAGGAAGGCAACCAGGGTCGGGTTCTGCGCCAGGAAGACCTCAATCGGATGCTGAACAACCTGGAGAACATGGCCCGCCAGGGATCACGCGATCAGGCCCAGGACATGCTGAGCCAATTGCGTGACATGCTGGAGGCGCTGCAGTCCGGCCGGTTCGCCCAAGGCCAACAACAGGGCCAGCCGAACCAGCAGGCCATGCAGATGATGAACGAGTTCGGCGACATCATCGGCCAGCAGCAGCGCCTGCAGGACGACACTTTCGGCCAGCAGCAAGGCCAGGAGGGTCAGCAGGGCCAGGAAGGTCAGCAGGGGCAACAGGGTCAAAGAGGCCAGCAAGGGCAGCGCGGCCAGCAGGGTCAGCGAGGCCAGGGACAGCAAGGGCAACAGGGTCAAGGACAGCAGAGGCAGCAAGGCCAAGGGCAGCAAGGGCAGCAAGGGCAGAACGGCCAGGGCGGCCAAGGCAGTGGCGGCCAACTCGGCGAGCGCCAGGGGCAACTGCGTGATCGACTGGGCCGCCTGCAACAGGGAATGCAGCAGAACGGCCTGCAGGTGCCCGGTCAACTCGGCGAAGCACAGCAATATATGGATAGTGCCGAACAGGCACTGCGCCAGGGCGATCTCGATACCGCGGCGCGTGAACAGGGCAAGGCGTTGGAGCAGTTGCGCCAGGGTGCCCAGTCGATGGCGCAGCAGATGATGCGCAACCTTGGCCGCCAGTTCGGCCAGGGTCCCGCCGGCGACGCGCCTCTTGATCCCCTGGGCCGTCCCCAGCGCAGTGAAGGCCCCGATAACGGCACGTCGGTCAAGGTTCCCGACGAGATCGAGATGCAGACTGCCCGCGAAATTCTCGACGAATTGCGCCGCCGCCTCGGCCAGCAATCGCGGCCGACGATCGAACTCGACTATATCGAGCGACTGCTGCGCAGATTCTAGCGCAATCGCAGCACAAGCATGGCCAGCTTTGACGAACTGAGCTGAGCCGATCGACTAGCCCAGGGCAAAAATGCGTGCGCGGGCGATCGGCTGCACCCCTGTGACAGCAACGTGACCTTCGCCGAATCGGCAAAACATCACTGGATTGGGGGTGGAATCATTATAATACTAATGACTTGACTAGGTATATGCCTAGGCAGCACAACAGCGATTGTGGACCGGCGCGGTCCGTTCGCTACGGGAGTTCGACGGGGACGAGGGGTGGATAACTTCGACCTTTCGGATAAAGATCGAAATTCTGCGGACCGACGGACTGACTGAGGGAAGACGTTCGGTATGGACATTCAGGATTTGCGCATTTTTGCGCGTGTTGCAGCCGTGCAGAATTTGTCGGCGGTTGGAACCGAGCTGGCGTTGACACCTGGGACGATATCCAAGCGAATCCAATCGCTGGAAGACGAACTCGGCGTGCGATTGTTCGATCGCACCACCCGGTCGATCCGCATCACCGCCGAGGGCAGCTCGTTCCTGGTGCATGCGCGCCTCATTCTTGAGGAACTCGAGCGCGCCCATGCCTCGGTCAGCCACACTGTCGCTAAGCCCAAGGGCAAACTCAAGATCACGGCGCCGGCCAGCCTCGCCCCCCGCTTCGTGTCGCCCGCCATCGCGAGCTTCGTCGGCAATTACCCCGAAATCGAGGTGCAAGTCGACCTCTGCGATCGCGTGGTCAACCTGCAGGAGGAAGGCTATGACGTCGCCATCCGTTCGGGCGTGCTGAGTGACTCGGCCCTCATCGCCAAGCGCCTTGCAAATGACCGCGAAATCATCGTTGCGTCCCCCGCATATCTGCGCGCGCACGGTATTCCTCTGCAACCAGAGGATCTGCCAAACCACCATTGCCTCATTCTAGGCGATGCCTGGTCATGGACCCTTGACCGCAACAACAGCCCGACCACCATTCGCGTCTCTGGTCGGCTGCGCTCCAACAATGGCGAATTACTGCGCGTCGCCGCGATCGATGGCGTTGGCCTGCTACGCACATCTCAACTATGCGCGCAGGAGGATTTGGCAAAAGGGCTGCTGGTTCGCGTGCTGCCAGCGTTCCGCATGATCGGCGACTCGGCGATCTGGGCGGTTTATCCTGGACCTAAACACGTGCTGCCCAAGCTGCGTGTTCTGCTCGATTTCCTCGGCGACTGGTTCCGCAACAGCCTCGACGACGCGCCGGAACGCGTCGAGCCGGTGTCCGACGTGAAGCTGAACCAGCGCCGCCTGCCGCAAGCTACCGCTGGCTAGCAACGGGTGGGGCGGCGCCAACGCGCACCATTATGCCGCCGATGCCATGATGCGTGGCCAATGTGGTCGTCAGGCGGCCTCCCGACGGTTCGACACCGCCCATCCAGGCCCGGAACTGCCGCCACAGGTCGGTGAACAGCAGATGGCCGCGCGGCTCTTCGCTCAGCGGCACGTCGTAGGGGGCATAGCTGAATTTGTACTCGAAGAACACAGACGCCCTGCCAAGATCGATCTCGACCCCGCCAAGCACTTGGCCCACAAATCCTGCGAACTGATACTCATAGGTACGCGCGTTCTTGTCGCGAAATCCAATCTCGGTGTGCGGCAGTGAGATGCCCGCGCCACCACCGACATAGGGCCGAATGCGCCCGACAAGCGCTGGCCAGCGGAACAGCCCATTCCACGTCAGCATGTTGTGGCCGTGACTGAATTCGAGGTGACGGAACGTACCTTCGACCTTCGATTTCGGCGGCACGGGCTTGCCGTCGCGCGTGCCAGTGAACGTCGCGTCGCTTGTTGCCAGTGCGATGGCCTTGGCATGCGTGAAGTCGACCATGCTGCCGAACCCGGTCAGTGAATGCCAGCGCTGCACCCGTACCCCATAGTAGATCGGCGCTTCGAACGGCCGGCCCTTCCAGGCAAAATCCTTGACCGTGATGTCGATCTGGCCAGGCTTCACGATCGACACGGTGCTGTTGAGCGTATCGGTCATCCCGCCATAGCCACCGATTGCGGTCTCGCGGGCCACTAATGAGTGAAGCGGCGCACCTGTTGCGCTTGCCGTTGCCCGGGAGACGGCGCGCGACATCACGTCGCCTTCATCGCCACCGCCGACCGCCATGGCGCTGATCAACCAGACCGCGATTGCGCACAGGCCGATCGCCCCCGACGCCCGCTCGAACTGCTGGCTCGTCGCGCAGTGCCAGCCAGCCGGCACGGCAGGGCAGTTCTCGGCGGTTACGTTGCTCATGCCCAATCCCGGTGATTGCGGGCTCAGACTTATCCCAGTCCCGCGCGGCAACCAACAGGGTCAGCGGTCGCAGCCAGATCAGAGCGTGGATCAGCGCAGGCGCACGGTGACACGGTCGACACGGCCGCGGGCATCGATGACCGACAGATGCATGAAGCCGCGCCCATCGGGCTGCCAGACGAACTCCCGCGATTGCCCCGGCGGGGCGATCGGCGCGCCATCGACCATCCACGTCAGCGGTAGCACGCCGCCTTCGGCCTTCAAGACGACCGGCGCATCGGGATCGTCGAGTTCGAGTTCTGCGCGATCAGGCGGGAAGGCGATCTGCACGGCGGTGTCGAGGTAGCCACCCTCAGGCACCTGCTGGCTGCCCGACTCCTGGAACCGCTTCAAGGGCGGCGGCAGTGCAACCCCTCGCGTACGCAGCGCGCCGGCAGGGGCTGGTGCGAACGCCACGCGATCTTCGCCGAGCCGCTGGAACGCATCGAACAGGATCGGTGCTGCGGCAGTGCGGCCGGTCAAGCCGGGCGTCGCGGTGCTGTCCGGCCGGCCGACCCACACGCCGATGGTGTGGCGGCCATCATAGCCGATCGCCCAGGCGTCGCGGTAGCCGTAGGACGTGCCGGTCTTGTAGGCGATGCGCCCGCCCTTGGCCGAAACCGGCGGGGCCGCGTCCTTCAGGATATCGGTGACGTACCATGCGGCGACCGGCGAGAGCAGTTGCTTCGGGCGGGTGACGTCGGCAAGGCGCGGGCCAGCGGCCGTGATCCGAGTGTGACGCAGCGGGATCGCATTGCCGCCACGGGCCAGCGCCGCATAGAGCGCGGTCAGATCGTGCAGGCGCAAGCCGACGCCGCCGAGCGTAATTGCAAGCGTCGGCTCGGCCGCCTCCTTGGGCAGCGCGGCGATGATGCCGGCGCGCCGCATGCGGCCCATGAGCTTGCCCGGCCCGACGGCATTGAGCACCTTGACGGCCGGGATATTGAGCGACTGGGCCAGCGCGTCGCGGATCGTCACCGTACCGTGGAACTCCTCGTCGAAATTCTTCGGCGCGTAGGTGCCAAAGCGCACCGGGCGATCCTCGATCAGGGTCTCGGGGTGGGCGATGCCAGCTTCGAAGCCGAGGCCGTAGATGATCGGCTTCAGAGTGGAGCCGGGCGAGCGCAGGCTGCGCACCATGTCGACGGCGCCAAAGCGCGTGTCGTCGAAGAAGTCGGAGGCACCGACGTGGGCGATGACTTCGCCGGTCCGGTGATCGACGACGAGGATGGCAGCCGACAGGCGTTGGCCAAGCGTTCGCGCATGGCTGCGGGCGAGGTCTTCGAGCTGCGACTGGATCTGCGCGTCGAGCGTCAGGCGATGCACCGAGCGGTCTTCGAACTCGGCGACCTCGGCTTCGGCCAGATGCGGCGCGAGGCGCGGGAATTCCCGGCGGGCAGTGGGGATCGGCTCCTGGCTCGCCCGCTGCGCTTCGGCCTTCGAGATGACGCCGGCCGTGACCGCGCGGGCGAGCACGCGGGCGCGTGCCCTGCCAGCGGCAGCCGATGACCGGTCGGGCCGGCGTGCTTCCGGCGCCTGCGGGATCGCGACCAGGAGTGCCGCCTCGCCGATCGACAGGCGTGCCGGTTCCTTGCCGAAGTAGGTGAGGGCTGCCGCGCGCACGCCCTCGATGTTGCCGCCGAAGGGCGCCATGCGCAGATACAGCCGCAGGATTTCTGGCTTCGACAGGCGCTGTTCGAGTTGCAATGCGCGCACCGACTGGCGCAGTTTGCCGAGCCCCGTCTTCTCGTGCTGACCGGCAAGCAGGCGAGCGACCTGCATCGTCAAGGTCGAGCCACCGGAGACGATTTTGCCGTAACGGGCGGCGAGAGCCGCGCCGCGCAGAAAAGCGAGCGGATCGACGCCGCCGTGCGAGTGGAACCGGCGGTCCTCGTAGGCGATCAGCATCGAGAGGTAACGCGGGTCGACGTCGGCGACATCGACCGGCAGCCGCCAGCGCCCTTGCGGCGTCGTGAAGGCACGCAGCAATCGGCCGTTGCGATCGACCACGGTCGCCGACACCACATCGGCCGCCTCGATCGGCGGCGGCCCCATCTGGTGCATGGCGAGGCGGAGGGTGGCGTAGGTGGCTCCAACCAACACCCCGGCCGCGAACGCGACCATGAGCCCTCGCCGAACTGTCAATCGGACCCGGGAAGCAGCCCTCCCAATGCTGTCACCCTCGGGCTTGCCCCGAGGGCCCATGGTTCCGCTTCCGACCTGTGGCGACATGCATTCACTGCCGCCGAATGCACCATCGCCGACAACCCCGCCCGCTGCCCGTTGGGTCCTCGGGCCAAGCCCAAGGATGACTCCGATTTTGGAGCGACTAATCGTTGCCTGCCCGCGGCCGGCAAGCGATCTCCAGGCCAGAGCGGCGCGCGATCGTAGGGTTGGGAGACGCCACATCACCCTCACTCCTTGGCGCTCACGTCGAGGCGGCCGCTGGCAGTGCGGGCGAAGCGGCCGGGGCGGTACATATCTTCGACCGTGGCTGCCGGGTGCACGAAGCTGCCGGGCGTCACCGCACGGACGATGTAGGCGACCGTCGCCGTCTTCGCCGGGCCCTTGGCGGCGTCGGCCGTGGTGGTGTTGGTGTCGGCATCGTCGCCGTTGTTGTCGTCGGCGTCGGCGTTGCCACGGTTGGCCTGCGCTTGCCGGCCGAACAGGTTGAAGGCGGCAACGAAGCGGTCGTCACGGAACTCCGTGTGCTCGGGCTTGATGTCGCTCTTCAGCCAGTCGAGCGTCTTCACGTCGCCGCTGTCGACGAGGCGCGGGTTCTCCACCTCGAAGCCGGCAGGCAGGCGGTCGACCAGCATGATGCGGCCACCTTCCTCCATGGCCTCCACCTTGAGGACGACGACGAAGCGGTCGCTCTGGCGGGCCGTGGCCTTGGCACCGCCTGCACTCAAGGCGTCGACTTTCTTGCCGTCGAGCGTGTAGTAGGTGCGCTCAATACGGAAACCCTTGGACGCTGCCGGCTCCGGCGTCAGCGCGGCGCCGATGATGGATATCACCGCATCGACCGCGGTGTCGCCGTCGTTGCTGATCGTCAACTGGCCCTGGCTGAGGTCGGCGACGCTGAGCTGCCGCGTGTACGGTCCCTTGTGGGGCTGGCCATTGACGGCCAACTGCGTGTCCTTGGCCTGATGGTCGAGCGCACGTGCGGCGAGCAGCATCCACGCCTGTTCCTGCGTCGAGGTGTATTGCTTCGATGCGTAGGCCTTGGCGATGACGCCTGCGAGCTTTGGCGCTTCAATCGCCGACGACTTGGTTTCAGCAGCGAGCGTCACCAAGGCTGCGCCATCGCGCAATCCCGACCCGTAGTCGATGCGCGACAGATCGGCATCCTTAGCGCCCATGCCGTCGAGTGCTGCCTTGAACGCCTTCTCGGCCCGTTCCTTGTCGCCGAGCATGGCGAGTGCTGCGCCGAGCTGCGCCTTGGCAAGCGGCGTCGAGAACCGCTCCAGGCGCGAGTCGACGTAGTAGCGCAGATCACCCATGGCGGCACGGCCGTTGCGGGCGAGCACATAGAGCGCGTAGGCGCGGGCTTCCCCGCCCTTCTCGAAGTCCTGGGCGTAGGACACGAAGTTCTGCAGCTTGTCGAGCGCCTGACTGAGCGCTTGCGGCTTCACGCCATAGCCGCTCTCCTTCGCCCGCGTCAGGAAGTCGGTGACGTAGCTCGTCAGCCACAGATCGCCGTTGCGCGGACCCCAGATGCCGAACGCGCCGGACGCGTCCTGCATTTCGAGCACGCGCTCGACCGCCGCCTGGATGCGCTCCTTGAGGGCAGGGTCGGTCGGCAGGCCGGACTGGGCGCTGAGCGCGTTCGAGTACAGCAGCGGCAGCGCGCGGCTGGTGGTCTGCTCGGCGCAACCGTAGGGGTAACGGTCGAGCTGGGTGATCAGTCCTGCGACGTCCATGGCGGCCGCCGGGCCGACGCTCAGCTGGATCTTCGTGCGCGACGCGATCAGGTCCTGGGCGAGTTCGGGCGACAGCGTGATCTTGCCGCCCTTGGCACTGAGCTGCGACACCGTATAGCGGCGAATGTCGCCGGCCGGCACCTTCACGTCGAGGGTGAGACGGCGCTTCACGTCGACGCCGTTTGGCCCGGTGATGCGCACGTCATAGGTCATGCGGCCGACGTCGGCCGGCTTCACCGAGAACCGCTCGAAAACGCGCTGGCCTGCTGCAAGCGTTAGATCACGGCCAACGACGCTGGCCTTGACGCCGGCCGCCGTCTCCTGCTCCACGGCGACCTTGTAGGCGCCGGCTGATCCTTCCACGTTGTGCAGATCAAGCTCGATGCGGGCTTCATCGCCGAGCGTCATGAACCGCGGGGCGGAGGCAACGAGCGCCACCGGATCGCGCACCACCACGTCGGTGGACGCGTGACCGAGCTTGTCGGCGCTCCAGGCGACCGCCATCACCCGCACCGTGCCATTGAATTCCGGCAGCTGGAAGTCGATCATTGCGGTGCCATCGGCGCCGACCTTGACGATGCCCGAGTGCAGCGCGACCAGCGTCTCGACCGGCGGCGAACCGGCGCTGGCGAGGCCCCCGGCACTGTCACCGCCCGAGCGCAGCTTGCCGCGTTCGGCGCGCATGCCGTCGATCAGCCGGCCGTAGAAATCGCGCACCTCCATGCCGAGACGACGCTGGGCATAGAAGTGCCCGTCCGGCGACGGCGGCTGGTAGCGCGTGAGATTGAGAATGCCGGCATCGACGGCTGCGATCGTGACGCGGGCGTCCTCGCCGGCCTTGAGGCCGTCGAGCTTGACCGGGATCGACAGCTTTGCCGCCGACTTGATCTTGTCGGGCGCCTTGAGGGCAACCTTCAACGTGCGATCGGACTGGTCGAGGGCGAGCCAGCGGATACCGAGCGCGCGGCCCGGCATGCGCTTTGCTTCACTGTCGAGCGGTCGATAGAGCACGGTCGCGACGTAGGCGCCGGCACCCCAGCCCTCGCCTACTGGGACTGGAATTTCCGCGCCGCCCTTCGGCACGTCGACCTGGCGGTGCGAGGTAAGGCCCGAGGAAATGATTGTCACCAATGCCTTGCCGCCGGTCTTCGAAGTGACCTTCAGCTTGGCCGTCTCGCCGGCCTTGTAAGACGGCTTGTCGAGCGCGACGTCGAGGAACTCGGGGCTGTCGGCACCTTCTTCGCCGTAGCTGCCGGCGCGGAACAGAACGCTCGACGACGCGCTGCCGTCGGCCGACGCCACGTCGAGACGGTAGCGGCCCCAGTCGGCCTTGGCTTCGACGGCGGCGGCGAGATCGGCCGTGGTGGCAAGAGTGCCGGATGCGGTCTTGCGGGTGAGGGTGACCGCCTCATAGGTCCATTGGCCGTCGCGGCTGTACCACTGCCAGTTCTGGTCGAGGCGGTAGAGCGTCCACGTCAGGCCGTTCTCGCTCGCGCGGCCCCCATCGGCCCCGAGCTTGATGATCTCGAACTTGGCGACCTCGCCCTCGGCCACCTCCTCGCCCTTGAACAGCGGCTTGATACCGATGCGCGGCGATTTCGGATCGACCGGCAGGGTCACGGTACGCTCTATCGTGCGGCCGCCGGGCTCACGCAGCCGCAGCACGATGTCAGCGTCGAGCGGCCGGGTGGTGCGGGCGATGGCGGGCAGGACCACCGAAACATCGACGCGGCCATCGGCGCCGGTATTGGGAATGCCCTCGACCGCCTTGCGCACGATCGTGAGCTTTTCTTCCGCGCGGCCGAAGCGGAAGCCCGGATAGCCTTCGACATCGCGCGTCGACGGCTTGACGACGATATCGCCTTCGACTGCAAGGTTGGCGGCCGCTGGACCATAGAGATAGCGCCCGGCGAGTTTCACGGTCGCGGGCTCTTCGGGCGTGATCGCTTTTGCCACCGGCTCCAGCTTCAGTTCGAGCCGCTCGGGCACGAAGTCCTCGACCAGGAATGCGGTCGCTGCCAGCGGGTCGGCCTTGGGGTCGGCGTGGAGCTTCGCGCGCCAGGTGCCGGTCATCGCGGTGCCACCGAGGGCAAGCTTTGCCTCCCGGCCGCCCAGCGCATCGTCGGTCAAGGCGATGCGGCGATGCTCGACGCCGTCCGGTCGCGAGATGATAAGCGTCATCGGCACGTTGGAAGCACGCCCCGCGCGGTCGCGCACGAGGCCGTTCAAATGCACGGTTTCGCCGGGCCGGTAGACGCCGCGCTCGGCATAGAGAAACGCATCGAGCGGGCCCGGCGCATCACGCCCCTTGACGCCGCGGTCTGACAGGTCGAAGGCGGCGGCGCTCAGATCGAGGAAGGCATAGTCGCCGCTCGGGCCCTCGGCGACGAGGAGGGCCGGCGCCAGGCCACCTTCGCCACGCTTAAGGCCGGCCGCAAAGCGCACATAGCCGCTGGCATCGGTCTTGGCGGTGCCGAGAATTTCGTTGTTGCGGGCGACGAGGCGCACATTGGCACCTGCCACCTGGTCTGTGGAGGCCAGACTGCGCACGAAGGCGTGGATGCCGTCGTCGCCCGACAGCGCGGTCAGGCCGAGGTCCGAGACGATGAACCACTGCGTCGCGCGGCCGTTATCGTCGTTGCGCCGGCCGCCCTTTGCGGTATCGGCTGCCGCCACCATCACGTAGACGCCGGGCTTCAACTCGCCGATCGCTTCGCCGACAGGGACGGCGGTCGTCACCTCCTCGTTGGTCTTCGCCGCCACCTCGAGCGTGCCACTATAGACCTGGGCGCCGGCCCTGTCCTTCAGCCCCTCGATGTCATAGCTCGACATCTGCTTCTGGAAATCGCCGCCGATCAAGGTGGCGGCCAATCCGCGGTCGCCGACGCGAAAGATGTCGACCTTGACGCTGTCGACGTTGACGGACACCACGGGAATTCCCTGCTGGCCCTTCGACGGCAGCACGTAGTTCTTGCCGGAGAAGCGCACGCTGGCGCCGCGGTCCTTGACGTAAATGCCGAGCTCAGCGGTCTTGCCCAGCGGTTCGGCGCTGTCGGAGGGCAGGCCGCCGCGAACCTTGATCTCGTAGCGTTTGCCGTGCACGAGCCCCTCGACGCACAGTTGCTTTGCCTCCGCCGTCACGCTCTGCGGATCACGGCCATCGACGGTTACGAACTTTGCGTAGTCGGTCTGGCTGCGGGCGAGGTTCTCCGAGAATTGGATGCACAGGCGCGGCTGACTGCTGTCGTTCTCGACCTTGTAATCGACGACGCGGAAGCCGTGTTCGGCCTCGAGCTTGGCCAGCGCCTCCGCGACCGGCGGGCTGCCCACCAGCGTCAAGCTCGCCTTCAAGGCGTCGATCGCCGGCCGCCAGTAGGAGCGCCGCCGCAGGCCATCGGACAGGACGACGAGGGCTTGAGCCTTCAGCGCCGGTGTCCGCGCACGCTCATAGGCGATGTAGGCGGCAGCCGAGCCGTTGACCGGCAATTCGTAGCGCTCCGTGCCGTTGTTGGGGTCGGCTGGAACGCCAAGCAGCGCGCGGGCAAGACCGAGCCAGGCGTCGGCATCGGTGCCGTCGAGAACCACGGCATCGGCGAAACCGCGCACCGCAGCGCGCGGATCGGCGCCGGTCGCCAGGGCCTTTTCGGCGGCAATGCGCACGTCGCGCGATTTGCGATTGGGCGACGCCTGCAAGCCAGCCTTCAGAGTGCCCTCGTAGCGCTGTGCATCGCGGGCCAGCGTCGGGTGCGAAAAGCCGGCCGGCTGGACGGCGGCTGGCTGCGCGACGGTGGGCCTGGTCTGGGCCAAGGCCGCAGCTGGCAGTGCAGCGAACGTGGCAATCAGGGCGAGATGCGAAATCTGGCGGTGGAAGGGGGGCATGACGTCTCCGTGGGCACGCTGGCGATTGACCGGGGCCATGCGAACGAGCCGCCGGGGTCACGCCACACTCCTGCAAGCGGATGCGGCCGAACAGGGGCATGGGGACAAGTCTTGCACCCGATTGAGGGGCAATCGGGTAAATTGCCGCCACATTCCGGAGGATTTCCGGTGGCTGGCGATCGCGGCACAAAACAACAGCGGTGTCGGCACGTGACGTCCGTTCGGGCATCACGCTACAGTGCGCACCATTCACCGGCCGGAGAAATGCGCCATGGGCAGCCTTGCACAGTTGAAACAGCAGATCGCACGCGAGTTCGGCACGCCGGCCGTGGTGATCGACCTCGATCGCGTCGAGGCCAACATCAACCGCGTCCAGGCCCTTTGCGACAAGGCCGGCGTCGCCAACCGCCCGCACATCAAGACGCACAAGATCCCGGCGTTGGCTGCGCTGCAGATCGCGGCCGGTGCCCGTGGCATCACCTGCCAGAAGATCGGCGAGGCTGAGATCATGTTCGACGGCGGCCTGGAACAGACTTCGATCCTGATCAGCTACAATCTGATCGGCGAAGCGCGGGCTGCCCGGCTGGCAGCCCTTTTGCGGCGCGGCGCCGATATGGCGGTGTGCGCCGATAACCCGGTCACGCTCGAGACCTACGCCAGCGCCGGCCAGTTAGCCGGCCGCCGGGTGCCCGTCGTCATCGAATGCGACACGGGCCGCAAGCGGGCCGGCGTCGAAACCGCGCGCGAAGCCGTGCAACTGGCCAAGGCCATCAAGGACAACGACCACCTGTCGTTCGGCGGCTTCCTGTTCTATCCAACCGAACAGTCGTGGCCCGAGACCCAGAAGTTTCACGACGAAGCCGTCGCCGGCATCCGCGACCTGGGCCTTGTCCCAGCGATCGTATCGACCGGCGGCTCACCCAACCTCGTCAACATGGGCAAGTTGCGCGGCGCAACCGAGCATCGTGCCGGCACCTACATTTTCAATGACCGCATGCAGATGGCAGCGGGCGTCGCAACTCTCGATGACTGCGCGCTCGCCGTATTTGCAACCGTCGTCAGCCGGGCCGGCGCAGAACGCGGCATCGTCGACGCCGGCTCCAAGACGCTGACCTCCGACGTCGGCGGGCTCGATGGCCACGGCCTCATCCTGGAACACCCGCAGGCGCGCATCAAAGGTTTCGCGGAGGAACACGGGTTTCTCGATCTGGCCGGCGTCAACGACAAGCCGAGCGTGGGCGACGTGGTGCGCATCGTGCCCAACCACGTGTGCGTCGTCGTCAACATGGTCGCTCAACTGATCGCCGTGCGCAACAACGAGATCGTCGGCGTGATGCCGGTCGCCGCCCGCGGCAAACTGGTTTGAACCTGAGTTCGACAGCCGTAGGCAAGGGGCGCGCGCCCCTTGACCCCGCCAAAGGCCTGAGGCCTTTGGAAACCCTTCTGTTCAGTGAACAATCGATGGGTCGAGGGCCTGAGGCCCTCGTCGGGATGCTCGAAGGGCAGAAGGCCCTTCGAAGTTCACCCGCAGGGTGAAGCGGAGGCGCAGAAGCAACTCGGCAAGTTCGTGTTCTGTGCAGCCAAACTGCTTTTTCCAGGTTGAAATGGGCGAAAGCAAACGGGCCCGCTCCGCTGGGAACAGGGCCCGTGCAACGGCATGTGCTCCGACCGACCGGCGCCTACTTGGAGAACGTCTTCAGGTAGGCTGCCACGTTCTTGCGCTCGGTCTCGTCGGCGAGCTTGAACACCATCTTGGTCTTGCCGACAGCAAGGTCAGCCTTGCCCTTTTCGGTCAGGAACGCTTCCAGGAATGCGTTCGGATCCTCGAGGTATTTCACCACCAGTTCCTCGGTCCAAACCAAACCGGTGTCGCCGCTGTTCTTGTTGATGACCGAGTAGGCGAACCCCTCTGCCGTGCCGGCCTTACGGCCGATGACGCCGGTCAGCACCGGGCCGATGAGATTCTTCGCGCCCTCGCCGATGCGGTGACACGTCTGGCACTTCTTGAATGTGTTCTCGCCCTCGGCGGCATCCTGCGCCTGGGCCGCGCCCGCGAAACCGGCCAGTCCGGCTGCGAGAATGGCGACACGTACCAACTTCATGCGTCTTCTCCCTGGAATTGCAATCGACCTTGGTTGCGGCCGTTGTCGAGCCGCCTGCTTGCCAACTCATGTCAACTCAATCGATGGTGACGGCAGCCCCACGTCGCAAGCGCAGCAGGAACTTGCCACAACCAACCCGACCGTGGCCGTGAGGCCTGCCGATCGGACGGGCGAAAGGGCCTTCCCCCGCTCGCCCGTGTTGCATACGATGCTATCCGGCAGTTTGGACCAAATCACGCCCGACGCTCGACCTTCTTCAGCCGCCCGGGCTGTAGGCCGCCGGTGCGATGTCGTGCTTGATGCCCCACTGGTACCAGTTGTCGACCGCCGTGCCCGTCAGCAGGATGCCGATGCCGCCGGTCAGCGTGCACAGCACGGCGAACCACCAGGCCCAGCGATGGATCGATTCTATCGAGGCGTTGAAGCCCATGGTCCAGCGCCAGAACAACGCCGCCCGTTCCGATGCCGTTCCACGATCGGTGATCTGCTCGATCTCGCGCTCGCCGCCGTAGTGGCTGACCGCGAGGATCGTTGCCGCGTGCATGGCAAACAGCAGCGCCGAGCCATACAGGAAGGCGATCGAAAGCATGTGGAAGGGATTGTAGAACAGATTGCCGTAGGTCAACGAGAAGTTGTTCGTCCAGTCGAGGTGCGAGAAAATGCCGAACGGCACCGCTTCGCTCCAGCGCCCCATCAGCACCGGGCGGATGAAGCCCAGTACCAGGTAGAGCCAGATCGCCGAGGCGAAGCCCCAGGCCACGTGCGTGCCAAGCCCGAGCGAGATCGCGCGGCGATACATGCGGGCCCACCACAGCAGGATGGCGGCTGTCAGGAAGAAGCCGGCAGCGATCCAGTTGCCGCCCTGCGACCACGGCGGAATGCGCAGGCCCCAGCTGGCAGCCGGCGGATCGACCGACAGATAGAACAGCGTGCGCACGAACGTCACCGGGTTCCAGTTCACCGAGGCCAGCATGCTGAGCCCGATGATCTCGATCGCGATGAAGCCGCAGATCAGCGATGCCGTTCCAAGCCCGCCGAGGTAGAACGGCCCGATCTGGGCGTCACCGAAGCGACCGAGCAGCGTGTTGATCATCGCGGTGCTGCCGCGCTTGGAATCCTCCGCCGGCAACGCCACACCGGCGTCGATCGGTCCGTGCACCTGCACGCGGGTGAAGATATTCTGATACTGAGCCATGGTTCCCTCCCCTTACCGCGACCAAATCGGCAGCTTCAGCCATTCGAACGTCCACCACTCGGACCACGGCACGTTCTCCGGCCACAACGGTCCGCTGATGATGATGCATACCGCACTCCAAAACCCGGCATTGAGCGCGAGCAGCAGACCCAGGCGGTGAATGCCGAGCGTGCCGATCGAATAGCCGATGGTGTCGCGGAAGTAAGAGTTCTCATGCTCGGGCGCCTTCACCGGCTGGCCCTTCGGCGGGTTGGTCGCCGCCAGGATCAAGCCGCCGTGCATGGCGAGCGCGAGGCACGTCGTGAAGAAGAACGTGATCGCGATCATGTGCGCCGGGTTGTAGTGGAAGTTGCCGTATTGGTAGCCCGTGTAGGACACCCAATCGAGGTGGCTGATGATGCCGTAGGGGAACCCGTAGGACCAGCCGCCCATCAGGATCGGCCGGAATACGACGAGCGTCGCATAGGCCAGGATGGCGAAGCTGAAGGCGAAGGGCACGTGATACCCCATGCCGAGCTTGCGGCAGATTTCGACTTCGCGCAGCGCCCAGGAAATGAAGGCGCCGAGCGCACAAATGGTGACGAGCTGCCAGATGCCGCCAGCCGCCAGCGGCGCGAGTCCCAGCCCATAGCTTCGATCAGGCGGATTGATACTGATTTTCCAGATGTTCCACGTCGGCCCGAGCGAGGCGCCGTAGATAATCAGCACGGTTCCGAGAATGGCGAAGAATGCTGCCGCGATGCCGAACAGGCCCACATAGAATGGCCCGATCCAGAAATCGAACAGATCGCCCCCGAGCAACGTGCCACCGCGAACGCGGTACTTCTTTTCAAAGCTGAGCATCGCCATTGCATTGTCCCTTTCGCGCCAGATCACGCCTGACGATCGTGCCGTTCAAGTCGCGCGGTTCGGCTGCCACACCATCGCGCGCGGGTCGGGCCTGCGATATTCGGTTCCGCACCGATGACGGGACCAGGGCAACGCACCCTCCGTCCCGCCATCAGGTTCTTGCCGGCTGTCGGGCAGCCGTGGCTTGTCGGGCGTTAGCCCGGCACGACCATTTCGATGTGCGCCGCCGCCTTCTTGACAGCCGTCGGACGCTCCTCGAGCCAGTTGTACCGGTTGGTGCTCAACAGGATGAAGTGGATCGAGAAGGCGAGGACCGCCAGGAACACGTAGAGCATGATGAATAGACGCTTGGGGTCGTACCACATCCAAAGTCGCCACATGACTTGGGTCTCCTTCTTTTCTGGTGCTGGATTTACAGTGATCGATCAGGTCAACAGCGTCGTCACGACGGTTTGCAGGCCGTCGAAAAGTTCCGATGTCGACTTGTAGCCGGGTGTACCGGGGAACCACGGACGCCACATCCACATCAGGATGTGGGCGACGCATGCGATGGCGACATAAAGGATCGTCATCGTCATGAAGCCGCTGTGCAGTTCCTTGGCTTCCTGTTCCGTCAATCCGGAAACCGGACTCCTCATATCAGCTGCCATTACTCCTTCTCCGCTTCTTGTTTTGGCCTTGCGGCCATAACCCGCGCCCATCCTGCGCGGTTAGGATCGCCATTACCGTTGCCGATAACGGCCAGTTTTTCGTCCAGCACCGCTGGGCGAATTCGAAATCCGTCGATCCTCAGCCCATGAAGGCCAAGCTCGTGCACCGGTGCGTGGCTTCGATCGCCTCGCCCAGAAATGATTTGGTGGCCTGGCCCGGCTGCGTAATGCGCTCGACGAGCGTCGCGACCAGGAACACCGGCAGACACACGGCAAAGATCAGCCGGTACTCCATCGTGTCCTTGGCGACCGGCTTGCGGGTTGTGCGGCTCTTGTCGGCGATCAGGGTGGCCATGGTCATGGTCTCCTTGTGGCAGGATGCAGCGGATTGGGTTGCACGGAGGTGTGGGGCTGGTTCATGCGGCGCGCCCCTCCGCCAGATGCGACTGGGACTGCACAACGCGGTTCGCGGTGACACGTGGCTCGCCGGCCCGGCGCGCATCGCGCTCGGCCAGATCGCGCAGGCGCTTGGCGGCCGAGATCCGGACCAGCACGGGCTGCGTTTCAACGAGATCGTCGAGTGCGGCCTTGGCATCCTCGTCCCACTGCAGTTCCTGGTGGGCGCGGGCCGGCGTCGCCTCGACCTTGTCGAGCTCGGTGCCGAGAGGCAAAATGTGGAACAGCGCATCGAACAGCGCGTTGCACACTTCCTGCACGAGGTAGGTCGCGCCCGCATAGCCCATGAACGGCGTGCCGGTGTGGCGGCGGATGATGGCGCCCGGGAACGAGGCTGGAATGTACATGGCGCGGCCGCCGGCCTCGGCCAGGTACATGCGCTCGTTGAAGCTGCCGAACAGGATCAGCGGCGTCTGGTTCCTGACCGACGCGCGCACCGCATCGTTGTCGGGCTTGATGCCGGGGCGGCGCGAATAGGCGAACGTGCAGGGCAGCCCCATCTCGACTTCGAGGAAGTTGCGCACGCCCCGCGTGTAGGTCTCGTTCGCCACGATCGCGAAGCTCGCGGTGCCGAAGAAGTCCTGCGTCACCGAGCGCCACAGATCCCACAGCGGCTTGATCGTGGTGTGCTTTTCCCTGGTGATGAACGGCTCGGGATCAAGGCCCAGCATCTCGCCCAAGGTGCGCAGGAACTTGGTCGTCGAGTGCAGGCCGATCGGCGCCTGCAGGTAGGGCCGCTCCAAGGTCTCGCACAGCAGGCGGCCGAATTCGCGGTACATGCAGATGTTGACGTCGGCATTCGCGAGCTTGGCAACGTCGGCCAGATGACTGCCGAGCGGGAATACCATGTTGATCTCGGCGCCGATGCCTTCGACCAGGCGGCGGATCTCAGCGAGATCGCTCGGCATGTTGAAAGTGCCGTAGCAGGGCCCGATGATGTTGACGCGCGGCTTCTCACCCTCTTTGCGGGCCTTGGGCGCCGGCACGCGCTTCGCGCCATACTCAGACCACAGCCACGTCATGGCGCGGTTGGCGCACTGCCACTGGTCTTCGTCGATGGTGCGCGGCAGGAAGCGGGCGATGTTGGTGCCCTCCGGCGTCACGCCGCCGCCGATCATCTCGGCGATCGAGCCCGTGACGACCACACTCGGCAGATGCGGATCGAGCGCCTTGTGCGCGCGCTTCATGGCGCCTTCGGTGCCGTGCTGGCCAAGCTCTTCTTCGCCCAAACCGGTGACCACGATCGGCAGTTCGTGCGGCGGCAAACCATCGGTATAATGCAGCACGGAGGTGACTGGCAGGTTCTCGCAGCCGACCGGGCCGTCGATCACGACCTGCAAGCCCTTGATGGCCGTGAAGACGTATACCGCCCCCCAGTAGCCACCGGCCCGATCATGGTCGAGAACCAGCATCAGACCATTTCCTCCGCCTTGCGGGCCTTGGCCTGTTTCTCCATCTTGCGCTTGTAGGTCTCGGCGAATTCGGGCCGCGGGATGGGCTGCTTCTCCCACACGCCAGCGGTCGCCTCCGTGCCGACGCCCTCGAAGAACGCCTGCATCTCGTCGAAGCGCGCCTTGTTGCCGAGCGCCGCATTGATGACGGTGGCGAGCGAGCCGGCACCGGCCGGGCCCATCAGGGGACGCGCAGAGATCAGATTGGTGAAGTACAGCGCCGGAATCGCCTTCTGCTTGGCGAACTGCACGACCGGCGTGGTGCCGATCGCGAGATCCGGCTTGAATTCGCGGATCGCCTCATAGTCCATCTCGATCGGCGCGCGGAAGTTGACCGAAACGCCCTTGGCTTCGAGCCACTGCCGATCGGCATCGGACCACGGCGTGCGCGGGCAGGCGGTGCCGACGTAGCGCACGTCGGCGCCGCTCTCGACCAGGAGGCGCGCGACCAGCAGTTCCGAGCCCTCGTAGCCCGACAGCGTGATGCGGCCCTTGATCGGCATCTTGGCGAGCGCTGCCTTGATGATTGGCAGCATGCGGTTCTTGGTGGCGTCGATTGTCGCCTGGGCGACGCCGCAGGCAGCGCCGATGGCGTCGAGCCAGGCGGCCGTGCCGTCGTGACCGACAGGGGCGGAGCCGATCACCTTGCGGCCGGCAGACTCGAACTCACGCACGACGGCCGTGTAGAAGGGATGGATGGCGGCTGCCACATGGCAATCGAGCGCGCCATAGAGTTCGCGCCATTCCCGCGTCGGCACCACAGGGCCGGCGGCAAGCCCCAGCGGCTCCAGCATCATGCCGATGCCGACCGGATCGGCCGGAAACATTTCGCCGATCAAGGCGACGGTCGGCTTTTCGCTGCGCGCCGTCCGCGGCGCCTGCACGGGGCCAGCTTCCGCTTCCTTGCGGGCGTAGCTGAGCATCGCGCCGGCAAGTACGTCTTTGGCTTCCGCATGGGTCGGTACACCGAAGCCCGGCACGTCGATGCAGATGATGCGGACGCCGTCGATCTCCTTCGGCAGCAGCTGCAGCGGGACGCCGGATGCAGTTGGCACGCACAGGTTCGTGACGACAATCGCGTCATACTTCTGCGGGTCAGCGAGCTTGAACACGGCTTCACGGATGTCTTCGAACAGCTTGCCGGTCACAAGCGTTTCGCTGTCGAAAGGCACGTAACCGACGGTACGGCGTGCGCCGTAGAAATGCGACGTGAAGGTCAGGCCATACACGCAGCAGGCGGAGCCGGACAGGATGGTCGCGGTGCGGCGCATGCGCAGGCCGACGCGAAGCGAGCCGAACGCCGGGCACATGCTCTGCGGCTTGTCGTGCGGGCCGGCTGGATAGTCCGCCGCGTACCGGTCGAGGATTTCGCTTTTGCCGGCCGCAGCTGCCGCCTTGCGCATCTCGTCCTTGCCGGCGTGGCAGCCCAGGCCGTCGCTCTTCGTCGCCGCCAGATTGGGCACGGCCTTCATGGGCTCGTCGACGATCGACATCTCGACGCCGGCTGCCGGGTCAAAACCCTGAACCTTGTCGTCGCCGTTTGTCGTGTCGTCGGTCATTGAACTTCAGCCCACCCTGACTATGCGTTGCGTTTCAGACTGCGTCGTAAATCACCTCGAGCGACTTCTTGGTGATCTCGGACTTACCGCACATGTCCTCGACGGTCGCTGGCAGCAGCGTGACGTTGCGGCCGACCTGCTCGCCTTTGAACAGGCCGAGCAGACCATCGGTGGTCAGCGGCTTCGGCCGTAGCGGCGGCGCATCGGCGACGTTCTGCGCCAGTTCCTCGAACACGGACGCCCACTCGCCGCCGGGCCGGCCGACGATTTCGTAGTTAGCGCTCTTGCGGCGAATGTCTTCGTTGGCCGGGATCGCCGCCAGGATCGGGATGCCCACTTCCTTGGCGAAGGCCTGCGCTTCGCCGGTATGGTCGTCCTTGTTGATGACGAGGCCGGCGACGCCGACGTTGCCGCCGAGCTTGCGGAAGTATTCGACCGCCGAGCACACGTTGTTCGCCACATAGAGCGACTGCAGGTCGTTGGAGCCGACCACGATCACCTTCTGGCACATGTCGCGGGCGATCGGCAGGCCAAAGCCGCCGCACACCACGTCGCCGAGGAAGTCGAGCAGGACGTAATCGAAACCCCAGTCGTGGAAGCCAAGCTTTTCCAGCAGCTCGAAGCCGTGGATGATGCCGCGTCCGCCGCAGCCGCGACCGACCTCGGGTCCGCCCAATTCCATCGCGAACACACCGTCGCGCTTGAAGCAGACGTCGCCGATCGCCACTTGTTCGCCGGCGAGCTTCTTCTTGGCGCTGGTCTCGAGAATGGTCGGGCAGGCGCGGCCGCCGAACAACAGCGACGTCGTATCGCTCTTGGGGTCGCAACCGATCAGCAGAACTTTCTTGCCCTGCTGCGCCATCATGTAGGACAGGTTGGCGAGCGTGAAGCTCTTGCCGATGCCACCCTTGCCGTAGATGGCGATGATCTGGGTGGTCTTGGCCGCCGGCGATGCGGTCGGCACGGGATCGGGCTCCATGGCCGCTTCCCTACGCAGACGATCGACGATCTCCTGCTGCTTGGCCTTTGAAGCGGTCTGGGTGCTGAGCTCGGTCATCAATTCGGTCTCCAATCGAGAACCATTTTCAGACAGGCCGGGTCGCCGAAGGCGGTGGCGTAGGCTGCCGGCGCATCGCTCACAGCGCTGTGGTGCGTGACGAGACCGTCGAGCGAGAGCCGGCGGTTGCGGATCAGCTGCGTGACGGCCGTCAAATCGGCGGGCTTCCATTGGGCCGCGATCCGGAACGTCGCTTCGCGCATGAAGGCGGCCGGGAAGGCGAACGACAGCCGCTCGCTGTAGAAGCCGGCGAGGACGATCTCGCCGCCCGGCGCCAAGCGTTGCACCAGCGCATCAAGAATGGTCGCATCACCGCTGACGTCACAGATGCGCTTGTAGTCGCGGCGCTGATCATCAGCTGGATCACAAACCCTGTAGCCAAGCGCGCCGCCCTGTCGTGCCGGGTTCGTTTCCCAGACGACAGGCGCTGCGCCGCCAGTCGAAACGGCAAGCCGTGCGATGAGGCGACCGAGTACGCCGTGGCCGATGATCAGCTCGGGCGCGAGCGCACCACCCGTGACCGGCGCCGCATGGTGGGCGGTTGCGGCGAGCGCGAGCAGCACCGCCTTGTCACCCAAATCCGCATCGACGCCGATAACGCGGGCAGCCGGCACCACGACCTCGCTCGCCGTGCCGCCGAACAACCCGCGCACGTCGCCGAAGCAATTGGCGCCAGGGACGAAAACGTGGTCGCCGATGGCAAATGTGCCAGCCGACTTGGCGGCGGCACCCATCTCGACCACGCGACCGACCGACTCGTAGCCCGGTACCAGCGGATAGCCCATGCCCGGGAAGTGCGGCATGCGGCCGGACCACAACAGACGCTCGGTGCCGGTGCTGATGCCGCTATGAATATTTTCGATACGCAGGTCGTTGGCGCCCAGTGCCGAGAGCGCAAGCCGACGAAGCTCCAGAACCTCTGGCTCCTCGAATATGACGGCTAGGCTCTGCATCTGGCGGCCACCCTCGATTTTTTCGCCTTCGGCCCCGTTTGAGGTGGGGCGCAATCGGCGCTTCGATTTGTAAATTTAATCGGACGCATTAAACTGTCAACTAAAACTTACAGTGTCGTTGCACTTCACACTGGATGGGCGACAAGAAGTCCCGTCAGCAGCGGCCGCGGCGTGCGCGCCTGACGCACCCGCGCGAACCCGGCCGCCGCGAGCATTTCCCCGAGTTCGGCTGGCGTTCGAGCCCGTCCGCTGCCCATGGCCAGCAGATAAAACCCGAAATAGGCGTCGCCGATCGGCTCGGCGCCCGGCACGCCGGCGAACGGCTCGGCAATGATCAGCGTGCCATTCGTCGGTAGAGCCGCGCGTGCAGCGCGCAGCAGATCCATTACGATTGCATCGTCGTGATCGTGCACGATGCGCACGAGCGAGATCAGATCGGCGCCGCGCGGCAGAGGATCGCTGCGGAAACTGCCGCCGATCGCTTCGGCCCGCTCCGACAATCCGTAGTCTGCAAATTTGCGTTGCGCACGCTCGGCCACGGCCGGCAGGTCGAACAGCTTGAGCCGCAGCGCGGGCGCTTTGGCCGCCACCGCCGACAAAAACGTGCCCTCGCCGCCGCCAATATCGAGCAACACCTTGTGCGTCTCGAACGCGTAGCTGTCGATCACGTCGCCGGCGATGAACTCCTGCGATGCCGACATCAGGCGGCTGTAGCCTTCGACCTCGCCGGACGCCAGCGCGGACGGGCTTTTCGTAGTGGCATAGGGCCAGTACGCGGCAAGCGCGCGCGAGGTGGGCTCGCCCTTCAGCAGGGCGACCGGATCGGCGAGATCGCGGTACAGCATGGCGTGGTGCTGTACCATCAGCGCGATCGACGGATTGCCGGCGATCGCAGCCCCCTGCAGACCGAGGCCATAGCGCCCGCCGCTGCGCTGTGACAGCAGCCCGAGCGAACTGGCAGCTTTCAGCAAACGGGCCGTTGGCTCCGGCGGCAAACCGATCCGCCGGCTCACGTCGTCAAGGGGCAGCGGGTTTGCTCGCAGCAGCTCGAACAGCTCCAGTTCGACGCAGGCGAACAGCACCTGCGCATAGACGAAGCCGGCGCACAGATCGAACGCCGACCGCGCTTGCCGATGGGCAATGCCGCGGGTGAGGGGGAAGCGCGCGGCCCAGCGCTGGAAGCGCGGATTGCCGACCAGCTGGTCCCGCCAGGCATAGACACTGTCGGGGATCATGGCCTGCAACCGGCCAGGCTGACGGTGTCGCCAGAACTCGGTCAAACTCATCGGGAACGGCTCGCGGCGGCTTCGTGGGGCGGGGGATGGCACCCCATAGGGGCATCTCGTGGGCATCGAAATGTCAATCTTGCTTTACATCAAAAATCGTCATTTAATGTAGTCAGTCAAGCGTTTCCCGATTGGCCACGACCACTCGCCTCGAGGGCTTTGTCGCACGTGCACAAGGACCGCGTCATCATCGTCGGCGCCGGAATGGCAGGGCTCAGCGCCGCGCTGGAGCTGAGCGCCCGCGGCCTCGACGTGACCGTGCTGGAGCGGGCCGGAGGACCTGGCGGCAAGATTCGGCAGATTGCGATCGACGGCGCCATGATCGACGCCGGCCCGACCGTGTTCACCATGCGCTGGGTGTTCGACGAGTTGTTCGCGGCCGCCGGCACGACGACCGACGCGCACCTCAAGCTGCGCAAGGTCGAGACGCTTGCCCGCCACGCCTGGAGCGAAACGGAACGCCTCGATCTGTTCACCGACATCAGACGTTCGGCCGACGCCATTGCCAAGTTTTCGAACCGCGCCGAAGCTGCCCGCTTCCTCGACTTCTGCAAGCGCGCGGCCAAGGTGTTCGAGACCCTCGACCACACCTTCATCCGCCATTCGCAGCCGACGCCGATCGACCTCGTGCGCCGCATCGGCATCGGCCGCGTCGATGATCTATGGCAGATTTCGCCACTGTCGACGCTGTGGCGGGCGCTGGGTCAGCACTTCCACGATCCTCGCCTGCGCCAGCTGTTCGGTCGTTACGCCACCTATTGCGGCTCCTCGCCCTATCTCGCGTCGGCCACCTTGATGCTGATCGCGCATGTGGAAAGCCAGGGCGTGTGGCTGGTCGAGGGCGGCATGCATAGGGTTGCCCGCGTCGTTGCCGATCTTGCCGTGCGCCAGGGCGCCACGTTGCGTTATGGCGCGCACGTCGCGGAAATTCGCACTGCAGGCGGCCGGGCCTGTGGCGTCACCCTTGCGGGCGGCGAGCAGGTCGATGCCGACGCGGTGATCTTCAACGGCGATGCCTCGGCACTTGGCGCCGGCCTGCTGGGCGAGCCGGTGCGCCGTGCAGCACCCGCGGTTGCCGCCAACGAGCGCTCGCTGTCGGCGATAACCTTCGCCCTACTTGCCGAAACACAGGGCTTCCCCCTGCTGCGCCATTCGGTATTCTTTTCCGACAACTACGCGGCCGAGTTCGATGACATTTTCAAGCGTCGCCAGTTACCGGCCGGCCCCACCGTCTACGTCTGCGCCCAGGATCGCGGCGAGGACGGCGATGCGGCACCGACCGGCCCGGAACGGCTCTTCATGATTGTCAACGCGCCGGCCACCGGCGACACGCAAACGTTCAGCACAGCGGAGATCGAGCAATGCGCACTGCGGACCTTTCGGCTTCTGGAGCGCTCGGGCCTCAAAGTCAGCCGCACGCCCGAGCGGACGGTGGCGACCAGCCCGGCGGATTTCGAGCGCAGTTTTCCAGCGACCGGGGGCGCGCTGTACGGCCGGGCCTCGCACGGCTGGACGGCTTCGTTCAGCCGGCCGGGGGCGCGCTCGAAGATCCCGGCGCTCTATCTGGCCGGCGGGAGCGTGCACCCGGGACCGGGCATGCCGATGGCAGCGCTTTCGGGGCGCATCGCCTCGCAGAGCGTCCTCGCGGACCTCGCTTCGATGTCGCGGTCCCCTCGGGTGGCTATGCGTGGTGGTACCTCGACGCGCTGAGCGATGACGGCCGCCACGGCATCACCCTGATCGCCTTCGTCGGCAGCGTGTTCTCCCCCTACTACGCGAGCCAGCGCCGCTATGGTTGGTCGCACCCGGAAAACCACTGCGCCATGAACATCGCGCTCTATGGCGATGCCGGGCAGAAATGGGCCATGACCGAGCGCGGCGAACCATCGGTCCACCGCGATGCGCAGGCGCTGCAGATCGGGCCGAGCCGGATGTCGTGGAACGGCACCAGCCTGACCGTCGATGTCGATGAGATCACCGCACCGTTCCCCTCGCGCATCCGCGGTACGATCAAATTGCATCCGCATGCGGTGACCGACCGGGCGTTTCCGGTCGATGCGGACGCCCAGCACAACTGGTGGCCGATCGCCCCCGTGGCCCGCGTCGAAGTGCAACTCGACCGGCCGGGACTGCGCTGGAGCGGCTCGGGCTATCTCGACAGCAACAGCGGCGCGGTGCCGCTCGAGCGCACGTTCAAGCGGTGGGACTGGTCGCGCACCGTCGAGGACGACAGCACGGCCGTGCTCTACGATGTGACGAGCCGCACGGGCGACACCTCTTCGCTCGCCATGCGCTTTGCCAAGGACGGCACGGCGACCGACATGGACCTGCCGCCGCCCGCGCGCCTGCGCCGCACGCTGTGGGGCGTCGAGCGCAGTACGCGCGCCGAGACCGGCCAGGCGAGTGTGCTGAAGACGCTGGAGGATGGACCGTTCTACTCACGCTCGATCGTATCGACGCGGCTCGGCGGCAAGCCGGTCACCGCGATCCACGAGAGCTTGTCGCTGGAGCGCTTCGGCCGCCTGTGGGTGCAGGGCTTGCTGCCCTTCAAGATGCCGCGCCGGCGGGGACGGCCGCAGCCGTAGCTGCGCCACCGACGGCGCGCTGGCTCAGCCGCGTGCCCAGTCCGTCAGCCGTTCCAGAAAGCCCATGCACCTGTCGAGTTCCTTGACGTCGATCCACTCGTTCGCCGTGTGTGCCTGGGCGATGTCGCCCGGCCCGCACACGACGGCCGGCACGCCGCCCATCTGGAACAGCCCAGCTTCCGTGCCGTAGGGCACCGCGTGCGTGTCGTTGTGCCCGGCGATCTTCTGGCACAAGGTAACGACCTCGGACCCAGCTTCCGCGCCGAATGGCGGCACGTTGCCGGTCTGGCGCACGACGATGCCAGCTTCTGGCGCGACTGCTCGCATCGCGGGCACGAGCTTCGCCGCCGCCGCCTCGATGCGCGTGACCCAGGGGGTGAGATCGAAGCCCGGCATGGCGCGGATCTCCCAGCCGATCCAGCTGGAGCCGGGCACGATGTTGCTCGATGTGCCGCCGTGCACCTGCGTCACCGTCAGCGTATGCCAGGGCGGGTCGAAACGCGGATTGTTCGGCATGGCCTTCAAGTCGGCCGCCATCTGGTGCAGTTCGACCAGCAGTTCGGTCGCGACCGTTGCCGCGTTGACGCCGAGCGGCGCCTTGCTCGAATGCACCGGGTGGCCGGTGATGTCGATGCGGAAGCGGGCGCCGCCTTTGTGCGCATCGACAACGGTCATGCTGGTCGGTTCGCCAACGAACATGAGGCGCGGCTTCGGCAGTCGCGTGCCGAACTCGCCGATCATCGGCCTGACGCCGGTGCAGCCCACTTCCTCGTCGTAGGAGAAGACAATGTGAATCGGCACAGCGAGCTTCGCGCGCTTGAACAGCGGTACGGCGGCGAGCACGCAGGCGAGATAGCCCTTCATGTCGCAGGTGCCGCGGCCGTACAGGCGACCATCGCGCTCGACCATGGTGAAGGGATCGCTGTCCCAGGCCTGGTCGGCGACCGGCACCACGTCCATGTGACCGGACAGCCCGATGCCGGGCAGGTCTTCTGGGCCGATGGTCGCAAACAAGCTGGTGTGGATGCCGTTCTCGGCCGGCACCATATGGCTGTCGACGCCGTGGCTGGACAGATAATCCCGGATGAACTCGGCCATCGGAATATTCGTTTTCGCGCTCGTGGTGTCGAACGCCACAAGGCGGCCAAGCAAATCCTTGGCCGTAGGTGTTTGCGGTGTCATCGGGTCGAGCCTTCAGTTCATGCGGCGCTGGACGTAGGGACTGTCGAGCGAGAAGGCTGGAATGGCGATGTCGTGCAGGCGGCCATGCTCGTCGGCCATCTGATAACTGCCCATCATGATGCCGGACGGCGTGCGCAGCGGGCAGCCCGAGGTGTAGCGGAACCGCTCGCCGGTCGCCAAGGTCGGCGTCTGGCCGACGACGCCCGGTCCGCGCACCTCCTCGCGGTGGCCGCGGGTGTCGGTGATCTCCCACTTGCGGCTGCGCAAGTGCATCGTCTCCGGCCCCTCGTTGATGATCTCGACGGTATAGGTCCAGAAAAAGTAGTTTTCCTCCGGCGTCGACTGCTCGGATTTGAACTCGGGATTGACGCGGACGCGGATGCCGCGGGTGATCGCTTCGTACATGAACGGCTCTCGGGCGCTGAAATCGTGTCACATCAGGTGACGCACGACATTAAAACGCGCGTGCGGCCGGTCAAGGGACAAGACGCACGGGCGCGACGAAAGGTTAGCCCCGACGCGTTGGTGCCGTGGCTTAACCCTGGTGCCGATCGTTGCCCGCGCTTGCCGGGATTTTCCCGATGCCCTGTGGCACTGTCTGAGGCACTGTCCGGCCCACCGATGCCCAGGATCGCGTTATGACCGCCACCCCGTTTTCCCTGTTCCGCCGCCGCCTCGTCGTGGCGCTCGGCTGTTTCGTGGTTGCAACTGCGGCCATGCAGAACGCGCTCCTGGCACAGGACGCCAAGCCCGCCGAAGCGCCAGCCTTCGAGAAGCCGACCGAGTGGATCAACGCACTTGGCGTATCGGCGGATGGCAAACTGCTGGCGGCGGCCAGCACCAGCCACGCGGTCGCGGTGTGGGAGGTCGCCACCGGCAAGCTCGTCCGATCGGTGATCTTTCCGATGACGCAGAACGGCCCCGGCGCGGTGATGGTCTCCGAAGACGCCACCACCGTGTTCGTCGGCAACGGCGCCCGCCGTCGCGGCAGCAAGGGCGCGGCCATCGTGCATTTCGACCTGGAGAGCGGCAGCCAATCCGGCCAATCGACCGCCGATCCGAACTGGGTACACGTGTTCGCACGATCGCCCAAGGCCGACGTGGTTGCGACCATCGGCAGTGGCTGGGACGACAGCATACGGCTGTGGGACAAAGGGGCGATGCGCCCGGTACGCATCTGGCCGGCCCACAAGAGCCGCGTCAGCGCGCTCGCCATGTCACGCGACGGCCGCCGGCTTGCGACGTCAGACAGCACCTCGCGAAAAACCGGGCGCGATCCTAGCCTCAAGATCTGGGACGCTGCCACGGGGCGCGAACTGCTCAAAATGGTTGGCCACAAGGAGGGCGCCACTTCGCTGGCCTTCTCTGCCAATGGTCGGCGACTGATCAGCGTCGGCGATGACGCGATCAAGACCTGGAACGTCGACACCGGCGCGCTGCTCGGCAGCGTCACCCACGTGCTGGCCAAGGACGAAGGCGTCTACGAGGCGCTGGTGGCGCCGGATGCGACATGGGTCACAACTGTCACGCACGCGGCCGACGGCGTGACCAACGGCTACTCGATAAGATCGGCGGCGGACGGGCGCACGCTGGCGAAGTGGACCAGCCCGAGCCAGACCGGTCGCGAGTTTGCCGCCTCGCCAGACGGCAAACTCCTGTTCACCGGCGGCAACGACGGCGTTGTCATCGCCTACGACGTGAAGACGGGCAAGGTGGTGCGCACCTTCACCCTCGACGACAAGCCGGCGATCGCCGCCAAGAAGGCGTTCGACGAGGCCAAAGCCAAGGCCGCGGAGACGGCTCAATAACTTCGCGGCAACCCCAGAACGTGCTGGGCGACGTAGGCCCACTCGCAAATTGTCATCGCACGGCCTGCAAACAGCAGCTATCGTCCCGGCTGTTAAGCGCATTTGACGGGGATAATTGGTGGCAGGCGGGATTTTTCTCAATTATCGGCGCTCCGATGACCCGGGCTTTGCGCTCGCGCTGTTTCAACGGCTAGAACTGGCGTTCCCAGGACATCAGATTTTCATGGACGTCGAGGGCGGTATCGCCGCCGGCGCCGACTACGTCGCAGTGCTGAATGACCAGGTCGCCGGCTGCGATGTGCTGCTGGTACTGATCGGACCGGGCTGGATCGATGCGCGCGACGAGGCAGGCCGCCGCCGCCTCGACAACCCCGATGATTTCGTGCGGATCGAGATCGCCTCGGCCCTGCGTACGGGTAAGCGCGTCATCCCCGTGCTGGTCAACAAGGCCGAGATGCCGCGCGCCGAGGCGCTGCCCGATGACTTGAAGCCACTCAGTCGTCGCAACGCCGTCCGCCTGACGCAGGAGCGGTTCCGCGCTGATGCCGAGGGCTTGAGTTCTTCCATCAAGGCGGCACTCGCCGAAACCGAGACGGCGCGCGCTGCGACCGCAGCCGAACGGTCAGCCGCGCTGGAGCGCGAGACGGCGGAAGCTGCCCGCAAGGCCGAGGCCGAACGGCTGGCGATGGCACGTGCTGGCGCCGGTTTGTCATCAGTCGAGATCGCCAAGCTCGAGGAGTTGGCGAACTGGGATTACATCAAGGACATGACCGACCCGCAGGAATTCCGAGATCACCTGGCCCGCTTTCCCAGCGGCGTTGTGGAGCGACCGGCGCGGGCGAAGCTGGAAGTCGTGACTTGGGCTGGTTTGGACAAATCGAATTCGCTTTCGGGTGTCAAAGCGTTTTTGACAGAGTTTCCATCGGGTCCGAACGCGGCAGCGGCGCGCCGGTGGCTGGACGTGCTGGAAAAGGCGGCAGCCAAATCTAGAGAAGCTGCCGATGCTGCTCGCGCCGAAGCCGATGCGTGGACCATGGCGAGTATTGGTGACGCGGCGGCGGCAGAAGCATTCCTAAGGACCTATCCCCGCAGCATCCATGCCGTCGCTGCCAAGGCGCGGCTGAAGGACTTGCGACGGAAGCCCGCTCCTACCGAAGCAGAAGCAAAGCAGAATAAGGAAGCCATACTCGGGATCGCTATGTTGGGCTTCTTCACATATCAAGCTTGGAAAACATATCCAATTGTGCTCGAATTCTTCAAAAAACAGTTCGGTCTTTAACTGATTGATTGTGAAAACCGTAGGTTGGGTTAGAGCGGCCACCTTGCCGGTCGTAACCCAACAACTTCGATCGCCACCCGTAGAATGTTGGGTTACGGCGCAAGTGGGCGCCTAACCCAACCTACGACCCGACGTCCTTCGACACTTCGCCCTCAATAACTTCGCGGCAACCCCAGAACGTGCTGGGCGACGTAGGCCAAAATCATATTCGTCGAGATCGGTGCGGTCTGGTAGAGGCGCGTCTCCCGCCACTTGCGTTCGATGCCGTATTCGCGGGCGTAGGCGAAGCCGCCGAAGGTCTGCATGCAGGCCTCTGCCGCCTTCCAGGCGGCGTCCGCCGCCAGCATCTTGCCCATGTTGGCTTCGGCGCCGCAGTCGCGGCCCGCTTCGAACAGGGCGGCGGCCTTCGCGACCAGCAGGTCGGCGGCCACATACTCGGCATGGGCGCGCGCAATCGGGAACTGAACGCCCTGGTTCTGGCCGATCGGGCGGCCGAACACCATGCGCTCCTTGGCATAGTCGGTGGCGCGCCGTGTGAAGAAGCGGGCGTCCCCCAGGCTTTCGCCCGCGATCAGGATGCGCTCGGCGTTCATGCTGTCGACGATGTACTTGAAGCCCTGGCCCTCGACGCCGATCAGATTTTCGGCCGGCACCTCGAGGTTGTCGATGAACACCTCGCAGGTGTTGTGGTTGATCATCGCATCGATCTTCTTCATTTCGATGCCGCGGCCCTTCGCTTCGCGCAGATCGACCAGGAACACCGACAGCCCCTCGGAGCGTTTCTTGACCTTGTCAGCCGGCGTGGTGCGGGCGAGTAGCAGCATCAAATCCGAGTGCATGGCCCGGCTGGTCCACACCTTCTGTCCATTGACGATGTAGCGGTCGTTGCCCTTCTTTTCGGCCCGCGTTTTCAGCTGCGTCGTATCGCTGCCGGTGGTCGGCTCGGTCACGCCGAACGCCTGCAGCCGGAGCTTGCCCGACGCGATGCCCGGCAAGTAGCGGCTCTTCTGCTCGGCATTGCCGTGTTTCAGGACGGTGCCCATTGTGTACATCTGGGCGTGGCAGGCGGCCGCGTTGCAGCCCTCGGCGTGGATCGTCTCCAAAATCGCGACCGCCGCACCGAGCGGCAATCCGGCGCCGCCAAATTCCTCCGGGATCAGCGCCGCCAGATAGCCGGCCTCGGTCAGCGCCGTGACGAACGCGGTCGGATAGGCGTCGTCATGGTCCAACTTCATCCAGTAGGCGTTGGGGAAGCCATCGCACACGCGCTTTACCCCGTCGCGGATCTCGCCCCATTGTGGGTCGAGGGGCAGGGACACTGGCGGGGTGATCGCAGACGTCATGGTGTGATCTCATGCGCACGTGGAACGGCGCCGAGCCTTAGCGCCCCTTGTAAGGCCGGTCCACACGCAGGCGTGCAGCTCAGAACGGCGCGTTGAGCTGGACGATTGCCCAGTTCAGCAGGCTGGCAAAGCTGACCCAGACGAGATAAGGCGCGACCAGCCAGCCGGACAGCCTGACACGCCGGGCGACGACGATCAGCAAAACGAGAATCGACAGCCACAGGAAGCCCACTTCCAGCAACGCCCAGTCCGGCCGGCGCCACTTGAAGAACAGCAGGCTCCAGAACATGTTCAAGGCGCCGTTGGCGATGAAGGCGGCGGCAATCGCGGTCCGCAGGCCCGGTGTGCGTGCGACCCGCCACGCATAGAACCCGGCCAATCCCGTGAGGATGAAGATCGTCGTCCAGGCCGGGCCGAACAGCCAATCCGGCGGCTGGTACGATGGCTTTTTCAGCGCCCTGTACCAGGGACCGATCTCGGTCAGCGCACCCCCGATGCCACCCGTCGCAACGCCCCAGGCGATGAAGCCCAGTATCGGCGCCCACGACGTGGCGCTTGCAGCACCGGCGCCGGCTGCATTCTGGATGGTTCGGTTCGCCATCAGGCTTTCACGAGACCCATCAGGTGCCCCAAATCCTTGAAGAAGATGCGCACGTGGGCCATCGGCTTTGCGCGCACCAGTTCCTTGTTCATGTACGCGTCGAACGTCAGCTTTTGAACGTCCTTGTCGTCGCACATGGAGACGAAGCGCTCGCGGCGCTTGTCGTTCGCATACCAGAAATACTGCATCATGCCGAGCACCCAGAACACGGTGCCGTGCGCCTTCATGAAGCGCTTGCGAGCGAGCGAGAGGGCGTGCGCGTTGCCGGTATCGAGGCATTCGTGCACCGCTTCGGCCGTGAAACGGGCTGCTGCCATCGCATAGTAGATGCCCTCACCCGAAGATGGCGCGACGACGCCCGCCGCATCACCGGCGACGATCACATCGCGGCCGTTGTCCCAGCGCTTCAGCGGCTTCAGCGGAATGGGCGCACCCTCGCGCCGCACGGTCACGGCATCCTTGAGGCCCAGTTGCCCACGCAAATCGCCCACCGCATCGCGCAGCGAGAAGCCCTTGTGGGCGCTGCCCGTGCCGATGCTGGTCGTCTCGCCGTGCGGGAACACCCAGGCGTAGAAGTCCGGCGAGGTCCGGCCGTTGTAGATCACGTCGCAGCGTTTCGCGTCGAAGTCGCGGCTGGCGCCATCGGTCGGCGACTTGACGATCTCGTGGTAGGCAAACACCAGCTTCTTGAGCTCCGAGCCCGGGATCGCCTGCTTTGCAACTGCCGAGTTCGCCCCGTCGGCACCAATGACGATGCGGGCGCGCACGCGGTGGCGCTCGCTCATGGTGGCGCTGTCGCCGCTGCCCATCTGGGCCTTGAACTCCACGATCGCCACATCGTCGTGATCGCGTGTGATGCGGGTGAAAGTGCCGCTTCGGCGGTGCGCGCCAGCGTCGGCCGCACGGGCGCGCAGGAACTCGTCGAACACCTCGCGGTCGACCATACCGACGAATCCGCCCTCGATCGGGATGTCGACCTTGCGGTCGCTCGGCGACACCATGCGCGCCGAATTGATCTTGGCGACCAGCAGGTGTTCGGGGATCTTGAAATCCTTGATCAGGCGCGGCGGGATCGCCCCGCCGCAGGGCTTGATGCGCCCGGCGCGATCAAGCAACAGCACGCGCCGTCCGGCCCGCGCCAGATCCTCGGCTGCCGTCGCACCCGATGGGCCGCCGCCGACCACCACTACGTCGTAGGTCTCAAGCCTGCTCGCGCTCATGACTTTGCTCCCCTAAGCCCTGCCTCTTGAAACCGAAACTGTCGATGTCCACCGGCTCGTCCAGCCGTCCTTGATCGCCGTGCCGCGAGTGGTCGATGGAACCGCCGAAGCATGGCGCACGTCGCCGACGCGGGCTGCCAGAACTGCTGCCAGAACAAACAGCGTGACTTCGGCCGCAAACACTGACGCATAGGCCAGCGTCTGTGAACCAACGATGTAGCGAACGAGATCGCTGACCGCGGTCCCGGCGAAGCCTCCAAGACCGAAGGCGATGCCTTGGGCGGCGCCCCACAGCCCCATGCGAACACCCTCGCGCGATTGCCGCCCCTGGCCGGCGAGGCTCATCATCGAGGCGATGGCGGCGCTGGCATACACGCCATTGGCGAGGCCGAGCAGGAAGACATTGGCGTTGATCGGCCAGCTGCGGCCGGCAAATGCCGCGACGACGAGCCCCGCGAGCGCCAGCGCCGAGGCGAGGCATCCGGCGATGGTCCACAGCCGCAGCGAGCCGAGCCGCGGGCCGCCGATCGCGGTACCGGCTACCGCAACAATGGTCATGCCCACGAACACGCCCTGATTCTGCAGGCCCGACAGGACGGTCGTCTGCCCGACAGTTAGATTGTACAGGATGGCGGCGAATGGTTCGAGGATCAGGTCCTGGGCACTGAAGGCGACCATCGATACGAATACGAAGATCGTGAACAGGCGAGCCTTGGGGTCGGCCCAGGTCTCGACCAGTGCGGCGCGGAACGCCGTCTTGGGTCCCTCGGGCGCAGTCGCGGCCACCGCATCGGTATTGTCTTCGATGCCCCAGATGGCGAAAACGGTGACGACCACGGCGATGAGACACACCAGCGCGGTCACGCCGACGAGCCGCAGCGGCGAGAACGGATCGAGCATACGCCCGGCCATGCTTCCGGTCAGCGCGAAGCCGGCGATCATCATCAGCCATACGATCGTTGCCGCGGCCGGACGGTGGGCCTCGGTTGTGCGCTTGGTCAGCAGCACCAGTAGTGTGGTGCCCGCCGCGCTGACGCCGGCGCCGATGGCAATGAACCCGACGATCGCGAGGAGCAGACCAGCGTAGAAGCTGGCCGCCATCAAAGCGGTACCGGCAGATGCGATCACGCCGCCGAGGGCCAGCACGATCACTCCGCCAATGATCCAAGGAGTGCGTCGCCCTCCCAGGTCCGAGCCGTGCCCCATGCGCGGGCGTAGCGCCTGCATGGCGTAGTGCAGCGCCACCAGCGCGCCCGGCACCATGGCGGGCAACGCCAGCTCGACCACCATGATGCGGTTCAGTGTCGAAGTGGTCATTACAACGATGGCGCCGATCGACGTCTGCACGAGCCCCAGGCGGATAATGCCGATCCAGCCGAGATGCCGCAGGGCTGCCTGTTCAGTCATGGCGCAACTCCGGGAAGTGGGCTGACGGCGTGGGCGCTGACCATCATGCCAAGTACGAACATCATCACACCGGTGGCGTTGTACCAGGGTGCGAGCTTGGCCGGGTCAGTGAGCAGGCGCCGCATGAAGTAGACTTGTGCCACCAACGCCGCGCAAACAAGTGCACCGTGATAAGGGCGTGCCCAGGCGAACAGCAGGGTAACGACGACGACCTGCGCCACCACCATGAACAGGCAGGCGACCCAACCGGCCCGCTCCGGCCCGAGCATCACGGGCAGGGATTTGACGCCCATCCGCCGGTCACCCTCGATCGACTTGAAATCGTTGAGCGTCATGATGCCGTGGGCGCCGAGGCTATAGAGGCCAGCGAGCGTCAGAACCTGCCCGTTGGGCAGCGCGCCGCCGAGCATGACGGCTGCACCTGTCACCCAGGCGAGCCCCTCGTAGCACAGGCCGCAGGCAGCGTTGCCCCACCAGCCGTTCTCCTTCAGCCGCAATGGCGGTGCGCTGTAGGCCCAGGCGAGTGCGACGCCGACGATGGTTGCGCCGAACACCCACGTGCCGAGCATCGCACCGACCGCGAGCGAGAGTAGGGTCCACACGCAGGCCACATAGAGCCCCCAGCGCCCGGGCATGCGGCCAGACGGAATCGGCCGGTTCGGCTCGTTGATGGCGTCGACGTGGCGGTCATACCAGTCGTTGACGGCCTGGCTCATGGCGCACACGAAGGGTCCAGCGAGCAGGATGCCGGCAGCGATCAGGTGCCATTTGTCGAGCGACGCCTGCCCCGACGACACCACGCCGCAACCGAACGCCCACATGGGCGGGAACCAGGTGACGGGCTTCAGCAGCTCGAGCACGACGGCTGGATGCGGGCGCGTGGCGGTGCCCGTGGCAGTGTTGGGAACAGAGGGTGTGGCCGACCTCGTCATGCGCCCAATTATGGCGATGATCCGATAAGTGTCAATCTGACCTGACAACATGATGTGTCAATTTTTATGAAACCAGGTGGCCTGCTTGCTGGCAGATGACCCGGGGAGCAATTCTAGGGTACCATTTGCCATGACCCGAACACAGGCGCAGATCATCGAATTGTTTCAGACCCTACCAGTGGGCGAGCGACGGGAACTGGCTGAGCAGCTATATGAGCGCGCCGTCCGCACCTCGTTTTATGACACCATGTCGGCCGAGCAGCGCGCCCAACTCGAGCGATCGATTGCCGAGGCTGATCGTGATGAGGGTGATCCGGTCGACATCGTATTCGACCGCTTGGCAAACAAACTCGGCATCGCTCGCAGCCCATGAAGGTCGTCATCACTCCGGCAGCACAGGAGTAGATCGAACATCAGCTTGAATATGGCATCGGCCGCCATGGACCGGCGACCGCACCCAAGACATTCGCACGCGTCGAACGTTTTTTGGCGATCGTCCTGGCGGATCATCCGCGTTTAGGCCGGCCGCTTGCGGTCGACCAACTGATTGAGAGTTACATCCCAAAAACTCCATTTGTCGTAATTTATCGGATCGAAACCGCAGCGCAAATTGTCCGCGTCTTGGCGCTTTTCCATCACGCGCAGGATCGCACGTCATTTACCCCTGAAGACTGATATGAAGACCTGTCACGACCGCCCCACCCGCCCGGTCTCCCAGCCGATCAGCGCCTTCTTGCGGGTCAACTCCCAGTGGTAGCCGCCGAGGGTGCCGTCGCCGCGAAGCACGCGGTGGCAGGGGACGACGAACGAGATCGGATTGCGCCCGACCGCCGAGCCCACCGCCCGCGACGCGCTCGGCTTGCCCAGGTGCCGGGCGATGTCGGCGTAGCTGACCGCGCGGCCCATGGGAATTCTCAACAGGGCCTCCCACACCCGCACCTCGAAATCCGTGCCGATCAAGACGAGGCGCACCGGTTGCTCGGGCTGCCATGCGGCGGGCTCGAAGATGCGCGTCACATGCGCCGAGGTGCCGGCCGTATTCTCGACAAAGGTTGCAGCCGGCCACCGGCTCGTCATGTCAGCGAGTGCCTCGGCCCTTGTCTGGTTGTTGTCCTCGTCAACAAAGGCTAACCCGGCGACGCCCCGCGCCGTCGCCAGCACCAGCACCTCGCCGAACGGCGAAGGATGGAAGCCGTAGACTATGGCTAGTCCCTCGCCACGGCGCTTGTAGTCGCCGGGCGTCATCGCCTCGTGGTCGACGAACAGATCGTGCAACCGGCTGCCGCCCGACAAGCCAACCTCGTGCGCGGCATCCAGAATGCTCGCAGCCCCGCCCAGCAGCGAGCGGGCGTGATCGACGGTGATCGCCTGGACGAACTCCTTCGGCGACAACCCGCACCAGCGCTTGAACAGCTTCTGGGTGTGCGCCGTGGACAGCCCAATGTGGCGCGCGAGATCATCGAGGTCGGGGTGGTCGGTCCAATGCTCGGAGAGGAACTTGATGGCACGGCGCACGAGGGCATAGTCGCGCGAGGCATCGCCATCGAGGGGGCGGAGGGGCTGCGTTTCGGTGTCGAGGTTCTGAAGCATGGAGTCATCCTGCCTGGTTGCTTAGCGAGGCTGCATCAGTTGTAGCGCTCGGCGCACACGGCGGCGACCCGAAACCTGCGGTCGACGCGCACAGTCGCTGCACCACGCAAACGGGCTCTTGCGCCCGACCATCCGGCCATGCCCAAATGGCTACACCGCGCAATCGGACCGAGAGGAAACCGCCCATGTCACTCGCAACTCACCTGCGCCAGCTGTTCAGCGCCATCGCGCTCTGCGCCCTGGCCTCGACCGCCGGCGCCGAGACCGCGCCCACCGTCGGCAAGCTGGAAACCGGCGCGCCCACGTCGGCGATCTTCATCGGCAACAGCTTTTTCTACTACAACAACGGCATCACGACGCACATGCGCGAACTGGTGGCCGCCGCCGAAGGCCGCGGACAATTGCGCATGACCATGGTGACGATCAGTGGTTCCGGCATCGACTGGCACGACGTCGACAGCTACTTCCGGCCCGATGCGATCGGCAGATACTCGTTCACCCGCAGCAATGAGATCGTGTTCAATCGGCCGAACAAGCTGTTCGACGTGGCGGTTGTCATGGACTGCAGCTTGTGCCCGATCCACCCGAAGCTGCAGGACACCTTCAAGACGTTTGCGAAGAAGCAAAGCGACAGCCTGCGCCGCCACGGCGCGGAGCCGGTGTTCTTCATGTCGTGGGCCTATGCCGACAAGCCGGAGATGACGGCGCAGCTGGCGGAGGCCTATACGCAGGCCGGTAACGAGCACCGCGCACTGGTGATCCCGGTAGGGCTCGCCTTCGCCCGCGCAATCGCCAAGCGGCCGGAGCTTGTGCTGCATGCGGCCGACAAGCGGCATCCGAGCCTTGCCGGTTCATATCTTGCGGCCCTTTCGACCTATGCCGCGCTGTTCAAGAAATCGCCCGAGGGGCTGAAATACACCGCCGGTCTCGACGAGGCGACAGCCAAGTTCCTGCAAACCATCGCCTGGGAAACCGAGCAGGCCTACCACGGCCAGTGAGCGACGCCATACCGTGCCATCCAGCCTTCACCCCACTTCGCGAGTTGCCGCCATGATCCATGTTCTTGCCATGATCACCACCAAGCCCGGCATGCGCGATGCCGTCTTGAAGATCTTCCATGCCAACTGTCCAGCCGTGTTGGCCGAGGCGGGCTGCATCGAATACGGTCCCGCGATCGATGCCGACGCCATCGGGCCGATCCAGACCAAGCTCGGGCCCGATACCTTCGTCGTCGTCGAGAAATGGGAGAGCGCCGCCACACTCGCTGCGCACGCGGCAGCGCCGCACATGGTGGCCTACGGCGCCAAGGTGCGCGACATGGTTGCCGCCCGCGTCATCCACGTTCTGCAGCCGGGCTGAGCCTGCGCGCGAGATAGCCGATGAAATCGTGGATCTCGCGCTCCATCCAGGACAGGCGGCCTGGCACCGACAGCGGCGCCTTCGCGCCCTCGTAGATGCCTTGCACCACCAGCTTGTCCTCGCCGTTGACTTGATCGAAAAAGGCGATCGTATCGGCGACGAACTTGGCCTTGTCGGCGACTGCAGCAAGCCGCTCGGGCGCCACTGCCACACCGAACCGGACATCCACTTGCCCCGTACCGCGCGGGCGCAATGACAGATACCACAGGTGATCGGGCGCCAGCACGTACATGTGTGATGGGAACACGGTCGGCATCACCGAGGTGTGGCGCCACACGCCGGTGAGACGCGTGTTGGTGGCATGTGCCAGCCCATAGGCGGCATCGTGGCTCTTGGTGAAGGTCTGATAGGTGAAGTGCGGGTGCACGTCGGCTGGAAAGCCGTTGGTCTCCACCGGGAACCACGCGCCGACCGTCGCCCGGTGCGCGACGGGGAGGTGATAACTCTCCATGAAGTTCTCGGTCAGCAGCTTCCAGTTGGTGTGCCACACGAAGTCCTCGCGCGCGACCGGCACGTAGTGCTCCTGGGCATAGCGATCGACCACCTCGGTCAGCGGCGCCAGCATGGTTGCGACCGGCGGCGCTGCCGCATTCAGCGTCACGTAGATCCAGCCCTGCCAGATCTCGGTGCGAATCGACGGCAGGACATGCGCGCGCGGATTGAACGAACTCGTTGGATCGTCGTGCGCGCGCCCCATCTGCGCAGCACCGATCAAACGGCCGTCGAGGTCGTAGGTCCACGCATGATAGGGGCACACGATGCGCTTGGCGTTGCCGCAGCCGTCGAGCAGCCGCATCATGCGGTGCAGGCAGACATTGGCGTGCGTCTTGATGCTGCCGTCGCGGTTGCGGATGGCGACGACGGGCTGGTCGCCGATCGCGAAGGTGAGGTAGTCGCCGCTGGCCGGGATGTCGGCGCTGCGGCCAAGACACAGCCACTCCTTGGCGAAGATCTCGCGCTGTTCGAGAGCAAGGATCTCCTCGCTGCGATAGAGGCCCGGATGCATGGCAGTCGCTTCGCCAAGCGGTTTTCCCGCCGTCTCGCGTAGTGACGACAGCAGAGCGTCGGTGTGGGAACTTGGCATGATTCCGGCCTCGGGCATGGGGCTGCTCTGGGCGAACAACTCTGCCCCAGCCTCGGACTTGTGGCCAGGGGGTCCGGCAAGTGTGGCTGCCGTCTTCAGATCTTCTGATTGTAAGCCCCAACCTCCGGGAACTTGGCGAGATGGCCGTCGATATCGGCGAAGATCGCACGCATGTTGGCCTCCGACACCGGACTCTCGACCACGACCACCAGCTCGGGCTTGTTCGACGACGCGCGAACGAGCCCCCAGGTGCCATCGGCCAAGGTCACGCGCACGCCATTGACGGTCACGAGATCGCGGATTTTTTGCCCGCAGACTGTCGCGCCCTGTTCGGCGAGCGCCTTGTAGTGCGCGACCATGCGATCGACCACGCCATATTTTACTTCGTCGCCGCAATGCGGCGACATGGTGGGCGAAGACCAGGTCTTGGGTAACGCGCGGTGCAGGTCGGCCATGGTTCTACCCGCGGCGCGGTCGAGCATGTCGCACACCGCGATGCCGGCGATCAGACCATCGTCATAGCCGCGCCCGAGCGGCGGCTGGAAGAAGAAGTGGCCGGACTTCTCGAAGCCGACGAGCGCCTTCACCTCGTGGGTGTGCCGCTTCATGTAGCTGTGGCCGGTCTTCCAGTAGGTCGTGGTTGCCCCGTTCGCCTGCAGGACCGGGTCGGTAACGAACAGCCCGGTCGACTTCACGTCGGCGACGAACTTCGCGCCCTTGTGGATCGCCGACAAATCGCGGGCCAGCATCACACCAACCTTGTCGGCGAAGATCTCGTGGCCCTCGTTGTCCACGACGCCACAGCGGTCGCCGTCGCCGTCGAAGCCGAGGCCCACATCTGCCTTGTGCTTGACGACGGCATCCGCCATTGCGTGCAGCATCTTCATGTCTTCGGGGTTCGGGTTGTAGCGCGGGAACGAGTGGTCGAGTTCGACGTCGAGCGGTATCACTTCGCAGCCGATCGCCGCCAGCACCTGCGGGGCGAACGCACCGGCCGTGCCGTTGCCGCAGGCCGCGACCACGCGCAACTTGCGCTTCAGTTTCGGGCGGTCGGTGAGGGACGCGATGTACTTTGCCGCGAAGTTCTCGACGAAGATGTAGCGCCCGCCGACCCGCTGCTCGAACTTGCCGCCGAGCACGATGTCCTTCAGCGCCGTCATCTCGTCGGGGCCGAACGTCATGGGCCGGTTCATGCCCATCTTGATGCCGGTCCAGCCGTTGTCGTTATGGCTTGCCGTGACCATGGCGACGCCTTCCACGTCGAGCGCGAACTGCGCGTAATAGGCCATCGGCGACAGCGCAAGGCCGATGTCGTGGACCTCGGCGCCCCCCGCCAGCAGACCGTTAATCAGCGCCTGCTTGACCGAGCCCGAGTACCAGCGGAAATCGTGGCCGACGACGAAGCGCTTGGGCACGCCGCGTGCAGCAAACAACGTGGCCAGGCCGAGCCCGATGGCGTTCAACCCCATGAGGTTGATTTCCTGCGGGAACAGCCAGCGCGCGTCGTACTCGCGGAAGCCCGTGGGCTTGACCAGCGGCAGGCGCTCGAAATCGGCGGTGTTGGGCTTCAGGTCGGCGCGCGGGGTCGGGAACATGGCAGGGCCCTCGAAGTAACCGAATCGGCAGATCGGCCACGTCTAGCGGATCGCCCAAGGTCCGCCAAGCGGGCAACAAGCGCGTTGCGCAGCGATCGATGCTGGCGCAGGATCGTCCGGGTATCACGGCGACAACGGCTGGAGAATGGCCGGCGAAATCGGCCGCTCGCGGCGATTGCCAAGGATGGTGTCGAGCGCTACGCCCAGCGGCGCCGCGAACGCAACGGCGCACGAGCCGGTCACCAGCGCCGGGTTCGCGCTCGATCCAGTTCATCCATTACACGCCGTACAACAGATCCGAATTCATGTGCGGGTCTCCTCGAAGACGGCATGCTGATGGATCAGTTGCCCCAGCCACGGATGAACCAGATCAAGCGTGAAGCTGAAGCGCGTGGGATCGATCTCGGCGTGAGTGACCGTCAGCGCGCCGGGGCAAAACGACGTTGGCAGGTAGAAACGCCAGCGCCCGAGCTCGATGAAGAACCCCGCGCTCTTGAAGATCAGGGCGCGTTCCGTGGTACACACCGTCAACGTCATGCCGATGCCGCGCCCCACATGCTCCTCGAGCCCAGTCGGGCCTGCGAACCGCTTTGCGGAATGGATGATTTGCGGAAAGCCGCGACGGCGCGCATAGAGCCGCGTCCAGACCTGACCACCTGAACTGAAATCCTCGGTCACAGTGACAACGCTGGGTACATCGGCGTCACAGGTTGTCGGCAGCGGTCCGCCGATCAGGCGCCCCAGTTGCGCCAAGATCATCCCGGCTCGGCTCATTGCCGTTGCCGTTACACGGCCGGCATAGACGATCGTGTCACCGTTTGCCAGGCGCTTGGCGAAGCGCCGCCGGATGGCCAGCGGCAGTTGGCTCCATGCTGCATCGCTCATCAAGGCTCGGAAGCGCAGATCGGCCAGCGCGACAGGCGACGGGAGCATTGGTGTTTCAGCGTTGAACCGAGGTTTCAAGCTGGTCATGGCGCACTTCCTTCCCGGCGTCCTAACCGGCCTTCCCGGTCGGGATGAACTTGATGATCTTGGCGCCAAGCCGGAGAATCATTGCGAGCTTGGCCTTCGGCACGGTCAACATCTGCCCGTACCAGCCATCGACGGTTTCGGTGAACGCGAGCATGTCGTTGAGCCGGCGTGCGGCGACCGGGTGAATGGTTTTGTCGGCATCCGCCAGGGCGACGCACCCGCGCAGGGCAGCAAGCGCCGGATCGATCTCGCGCGCCTTGCGGCCGGCACCGATCCGCCGCACCATCTCCCAGACATCCGTCTCGGCCTCGAAGTGCTCTCGGCGGTCGCCGCGAATGGGCACGCGGCGGATCAAGTCCCACCCCAGCAGTTCCTTGAGCGAAGTGGAAACGTTTGAACGCGCAATGCCCAGAACCGCCGCGATATCCTCGGCGGTCAGCGGCCGCTCCGAGACGTACAGCAGGGCATGAATCTGGCTGACCGAGCGGTTGACCCCCCACGACCCGCCCATCTCGCCCCATTGCAGAACGAAGCGTTCGACCGCGGGGTGCAGACGCTGCGGATGTTCGGAAATGTCTGTTTTTTCTGTCATGACAGAAATATCCGTCATTTCAGACTGAAAATCAAGCGAACAAGCTGTGCCGCTGGTGAATTTTATCTTTCGGCTCGCCCCGACATGATGAGGCGCTCATCAGCGGCCGGTCAGTTCAGGACGGTACTCGAAGTGCATGGTGTCGTAGTGCCACCAGCGGCCACCCCAGATGAAGCCGTGAGCCTCGAAGATCCGCACGATCTCGATCGGCATCTGGTTGCGGTATTTGGCAGCTCCGCCGGCAGTCCACCGCCAGTAGTCGGCCCGCCGGGTCGCCAGATCGATCGCAATGCCGTAGCCGTGCGCGCTGGCCTGCGAAGTGCCGGCGATGGGCCGGCAGACATAGGTGCCCTGGGAGGGCTTGAGAAACTCGTCGAATGACGCAGGCAGTTCATCGAGCAGGCGGCTGATTGCGGCCACCTTGTCGGCGACCCCGTTGATGCGCGTCACTTTCAGCTTCTGTCCCGACTTCTTCGGCAGCCAGACCACGTCGACGAGGTTCGCCGCCACCTCGCCCATTGCGCAGTTGCCGTACATGCGGGTGAAGAACGCCGCATTGCGCGCCCGGCCAGGATCTTCGTTGACGGTCGGCGCCGCCGCCGCCTCGCCGCGAGGATAGGGGATCGCCAGCATGTCCTTCAGATCAGGGTCGGCCAGCCACTGTTCGAAAGGCTTGGCGCCGCGGCCGTCGTCGATCCGCATACGCGTCCCATCCTTCCAGACGAGGTCGTTGCCGTCCACGGCCAGCAGTTGCTCCGGATACGCCGCTCGAAGACGTTCGCCGGCCGTCTGCGCGGCGACTGGATCGGCCAGCAGGCAAAAGAAGGCGACAAGCACCCACGGCAGCTGGATCATCCGAGCGCAGTCCCAACCGTTATCCGCTATGCCGCGCCGGTCCGGGTGCTGCCGGTAAACCTGCTCAGCAGAGTGACCAGCACCTTGAGATCGAGTGGCTTTTGCAGCACGGCAATTGCAGCCGAGCCGGCGTTGGTCGGCAGGGCTTGATAACCGGTCATAATCGCATAGGGCACGCCGCGCTCGATCAGCCAGTCGATCAGCCCGTCGGCACAAGAATCCTTCAGCACCATGTCCACCAGTGCGATGTCGATCGTGTTATCCTGCAGGTGCGCGATGGCATCGCAGGCCTTGCTGAAGGGCCCCTGCACGAAGGCGCCTTCCTCTTCGAGCCGCACGGCAAGCAGGTCGGCGAGCAGCCAAGAATCCTCGACGAGCAGCACGCGCAGTTCGCGCAATTTGCCCTGCGCTGGCGCCTTTGCCCTGAGCATCGACGTCACCCCCGCTGTCCGCACATCACCGTGCCGTGAACACGACGCAAGTAACGAGCCAATTGAACGTTGTTGTCAAATCACAAGTCCGCCCACCACCTCGACCAGGCGCGCGGCATCGAAGGGCTTGCCCAAATAAGGGGCAGTGGCCAGCGCGCCGGACCGATATGAACTGGCGTAGCCCGAAACGACGGCAAACGGCGTGCCGCGAGTGATCAGAAAGTCCGCAACCGGCTCGGCGCTTCTGCCGCCCAGATTGGCGTCGAGAACGACGGCATCGCAATGGGTTCCGCCGATCAGTTGCAGCGCCTTTTCCACGGTACCGGTTTTGCCGGCGACGACCATTCCGGCATTGATCAGCGTGCGTTCGATGACCATGGCGATCAGCCATTCATCCTCGACGATGAGAATGCGTTTGGCAGAACCTGGGGTCACGGCGCTCCCTGCAGGACAATTGCACAATTGGCTTCGAGTATCGCACGACACGGCGCACTGAACTGCCAGACGAGGCCAGTCGATGCATAGTCGAGTCCAACCGACGCATCGAGTTCATATTCGAGCATTTCCACCATGACCTTGTGACCGAAGCCGAATTTGGCGGGCGGGGCAACGACGCCGCCCTTACGCTCGATCCAGCCGATCGCCAGCCTGTCGCCGCGCGACCAGGAGATGCGAACCTCGCCCTCGTCGCTGGCAAGCGCCCCGTATTTGCTCGCGTTGGTCGCCAGCTCGTGCAGCGCCATGCCGATGGCCTGCGCGGCGGAGGCCTTCAGCGTCACGGCCGGCCCCTCGAGGATGATCCGCGTTCCCAGCAGGTGGGCAAAATGCCCGAGCTGGGAGCGGATCAGCGTCGCCAGATCGACCCCTTCCCAGGCGCTGCGCGTCAGCAGGTCGTGGCTCGCAGCCAGGCTCGCGATGCGCAGGTTGAAGGTGTCGGCAAACTGGTTTGGATTTTCCTCGGCGGCGGTGTGAAAAGCGACGGCCTGGACCACTGCCAGCAGGTTCTTGGCGCGATGATCGAGTTCGCCCATGAGCATCCCCAGCCGGGCGTCGGCGACCTTGCGCGCCGTGATATCCTGCATGAAGCCGTGCCACATCACGGCGCCATCCGCCTCGCGCACTGGATTGGAATGTCCTTCGAGCCAGATTTCGCCGCGCGTCGGATGGCGATAGCGGAACTGGGCATGGAACGGCGTCATGTCGCGCAGGGAGTGCACGATCCGGGCGTTGACGTTGCCGACGTCGTGCGGATGGATCGCCACGAACGCAGCATCGGCGCTGTCGCGCACCTCGGCCGGCGTCAAGCCCATGATCGGGGTGAGCGTGGGCGAAGCATAAGGGATGGTGCGACGGCCATCCTTGTCGAGGCGGAAGGTGTAGATGATGCCGGGCGCGGTGGCGGCCAGCCGGCTGAACCGCTGTTCGCTCACGCGCATGGCGTCGAGGGTAGTGCGGCGATCGTTGAACACGGCGATCAGCACGAGGCCGCAGAAGGCAAACGAGGCAATGGTCACCCGGGCGGCGAACACGCGCTCGCCGATCGGGATCGATTGATTGCCGAACTGGCCGTGGCCGGCGGTGACAGCCAATACGATGACGAGTGCGACGACCATCAGTCCGACGGCGAGAAAGATCGTTCGACAGCGCGCCGCGGCCCACAGCAACAGGGGAAAAATCGTGGCGAACGGCACGGGCTGCCACCAGGCCGCGTCCAACGACGACGTGAAGCAATTGGTGCAGGCCGCCACCGTCAGGGCGGCAACGACGAGCGTGCCCTCCAGAAATTCCTCGCGCAGCAGCGGCTCGCCCGGGCGATCGGCAAGCGCAATGAACATCGGCGCAAAGGCAACGATGCCGATGGCGTCAGATGCCCACCACATCTGCCAGATGGTGACGAATTCGGCGTGGGACGCGCCCGCCAGTCTGATGGCCAGTGCGGCGACCACCGCCATCATCGCGGTGCTGAGCGCTAGGGCCAGAAAGAACCGAAGCACGCCCTTCAGATTGTCGAACTGGTGGCCGTCGCGGTCGCGCGCCAACAGCCAACCGAACAATAATGCCTCGCCGCCGTTGCAAAATCCGAATACCACTGCCAGGGACAGATTGCGGTCGCCCAGCAGATTGGCAGCGATCGTTGCGACGAAGACCCCGCTGAAAACTGGCAGTGTGGCCTGCCGGCCGAGCCGGACGAGCATGCCGGCGGCAATGCCCGAAGCTGGCCAGAATACCGCGACGCCTTCGGGCTTGGCGAGGAACGCCAATCCAACGCGTGCGCCGACAAAATACAGCACGCCCACCAGCACGGCCCAGAACACCGCCTTTGCCGCACGCTTCACCTGCCCGGCGGACGTCCGGTCGAGCACATCCAGTGCAGGCCATGCGGCAATCTGTTTCATCGAATGCAAGTGTCCTGACCAACTTGAGACTATTGCAACGGGGGCCCGCGTCAATGGCGAAGTGGGGGCAGCGCAGTGCCACATTGCCGGGTTGTCGGGCAGCGGCTCAGGGGCGCAAGACACCTGTTTACCAGTCGCGCGATGAAGCCAGGATTGCCCTGTTTTCGCCTGGGGTTGGCCCTGGAATGCCCCATTTGTTGGCTTACCAAACCTTAATCGAACATGATTAATGTGCGTTGAGTTGGGCCGCTTCGGCAGGCTGCGCCTTCTTCGGGGACGGCGCGGCGCCGATCGTGTGGGGTTTCGCGGCGGCTCGCGTGATGGGAAGGGGTTTAGCCAGTGCTGACGTTGAACCGACGGCCACTAGCCGGCGTCGCGATGGCGGCGTTGTTCGCGGTCCTATTCGCCAACGTCCTGATCGCCAATACCGAACGCGCCCGCACGATTTCCCTCCACAACATCCACAACAAGGAAACGATCACGGTCCTCTACAAGCAGGACGGCCGCTACATCCCCGAGGCGATGACCAAGATCAACTGGATCCTGCGTGACTGGCGCAAGGACGAGCCGACTACCATGGACCCGGCCCTGATCGACCTGCTGTGGGAAGTGCATACCGAACTGGGCTCCAAGGAACCGATCCACATTATCTCGGGCTTCCGCTCGCGCAGCACCAATGAACTCCTGCGTCGCACGGTTGGCGGGCAGGCGAGCGAAAGCCGGCACATCCTCGGCAAGGCGGCCGACGTGCACTTCCCCGACGTGCCCTTGAAGCGCATGCGCTATTCGGCACTGGTGCGCGAGCGCGGCGGCGTCGGCTACTATCCGACCTCGGCGCTGCCCTTCGTGCATCTCGATACCGATCGCGTCCGCAGCTGGCCGCGGCTGCCGCGCTACGAACTCGCCCTGCTGTTCCCCAGCGGGCAGACCCAGCATCAGCCGGCCGACGGCGGACCGATCACCCGCGAGGACGTGCAGGTTGCGCGCGCCAGGCATCCCGATGTGGCAGTGCAGATCGCCGAATTCCGCGACAACCGCACTCGGCCAGGCAGCATCCAGGTGGCGGCCCTGACGCCGGCGCCGGCGTCGCTGCCCCTGCCTGTCGCCGTCAAGGCACCGGCTCCGGTCGCGACGACGGTCGCAGCGCTCGCAACTGAGCGCCAGGTTGCGGCCCCGCTCGCTGCCGCGCACCTGCCTGCCCCCCGCCTCGCCGCCGAGCCACGCCTGATCGACCGCCCCTCGCGTCTGGCGCAGCCAACCAAGGACGATCGCGACAAACTCGCCCAGCTGGTGGCACTGGCAAGTTTCGAGCCCCAGCTCATTTCCTCGCCAAAGCCAGTGACGCGCGCGAAGGCGCCGGAACCGGCGTTGGCCAGCCTGACGGGCTTGGCACCCAAGGCAATCGCGCGCCCCGCGGCGCCGGCGCCCACGCCACAGCTTGCAGCGCTGACGCCTGAACCGTCGATCAATCTGACCGATGCCGGACGTTTCGGCTGGGGCAACGTTTGGGCACAGGCTCCAGCCTTCGACGAGGAGCATCCCGACGAGCTGTCGTATAGCCCGTTCCCCCTCACTCCCTACCTGACAGCAACCGCCTCGCTCGATGATCCAGCCCTCGTGCACCTGGTGCATCCGGATGTCGCGCGCACCCTCGACCTGCTCGATTCGGCAGGCTCGATGCCACCCATGCGCCTGCGCCCGACGCAGCAGGTCGCGCGGCTGCTGTGGGCCCAGCAGTTCAAGGGCGGCCCGGCCGACCTCGACAAGCTGTTCGACGGCATCGATCGGCCGCAGGCTGGCGGCGTCAGCAGCCGCGCGGTCAAAACCGGGCTGCAATAGCCGGTCGACAGTTCGGCCGAGCGCCAAGCAGTATCGCGATGGACAGTTCCCCCGATCTGCACGATAGTGACCACATTGGCCGCTGCTCCAAGACGCACTGGCGCGGCCATTACTTTGCGGTATGTCGGCAGATTAGCAACGAAGCACCCCACGGCAAGAGAGGGCGCAGATTGCTACGGGGGATGGTTCAAGGTGGCTGCAGTCGAGTTGCGCAAACTGTCCAAGAAGTACGGCGATCTGACCGTTGTCGACAACGTCTCGCTGCGCATCGATCATGGCTTGTTGGTGTGCCTGCTCGGACCCTCGGGCTGCGGCAAAACGACAACGTTGCGCCTGATCGCAGGCTTCATGGAGCCGACGGCAGGCGAGATCCGGGTCGGCGACAAGATCGTCTCACAGCCGGCGCGCACCCTCCCGCCCGAGGCGCGCAACATGAGTATGATCTTCCAGAGCTACGCGCTGTGGCCGCACATGACGGTCGCCGAAAACATCGCCTATGGCCTGCGGTTGCGGAAAATGGACCGCGATACGATAGCGGCCAAACTCGCGAAGATCCTGGCCAGCACCCGGCTCGAGGCGCTCGCCAGCCGTTATCCGGGCGAACTGTCAGGGGGCCAGCAGCAGCGCGTCTCGCTGGCGCGCGCGCTTGTCATCGAGCCGGAAACGCTGTTGCTCGACGAGCCGCTGTCGAACCTTGACGCCAATCTGCGCGAGGAGATGCGCTTCGAGATCCGGCGCCTGCACGACGCCTTCCGCTATACCACCGTATATGTGACCCACGACCAGGCCGAGGCCATGACCACGGCCGACCTGATCGCCGTCATGAATGCCGGCCGGATCGAGCAGCTCGGCACGCCGGAGGAAATCTACGACCGGCCGCGTTCCGAGTTCGTCGCCCGTTTCATCGGCGCAAGTAACGTGATCAAGGGCCAGCCGCGCGACGCCACGCATGTGGAGATCGCCGGGCAAACCATCACCTGCGTGGGCGAAGCGATGGCGACCGCGCGGCAGGCGGCAATCTCGATCCGTCCGCACAACGTGATCCTGCTGACGGAGGCGCCACCGGCCGGACATGGCAACATCATGCCGGCGACGATCACCCGGCACGTATTCCTCGGCTCGCTGCGCGACTACGTGGCCCGCCTTGCCGACGGCACGGAACTGCGCGTGACGGCGCCACCGTCGCAGAACATCGCCACCGGCACCACCGTGCACGTGCACCTCGCACCAGAGCATTGTCTGGCGCTTGCCGGTTAAAATGAAACAGTCCAACTTTGGGGAGGAGCGACAAGCATGAAGTGCACCACGCGACGGGACGTGATCCTGGGCTCGACTGCGGTTGCAGCGGCAATGCTTGGCACCGGCCGGCTCGCGCCCGCACGGGCGCAAGCTCTGGCGCCGTCGAAGATCACGGCCGAGCTGATCGAGGCGGCGAGGAAGGAAGGCAAGATCGTCTGGTACACAGCGGTCGACATCAACGTCGCCGAGGCGCTCGCCAAGCGGTTCGAAGCGAAGTATCCGGGCGTTATCGTCAAGGTCGAGCGCACCGGCGGCGAGCGCATTTTCCAGCGCGTTGGGCAGGAAACCTCGTCCAAGATCTACGCGGTCGACGTGCTGCATTCTTCGGACGCCGCCCACTTCATCGTCTGGAAGCGCGACGGCCTGCTCGCCCCCTATCTGCCGGAGGACGTGGCGCTGCACTTCCCGGCCGAGCACAAGGATGCGGACGGTATGTTCGCGTCCTGGCGCATTTTCCTGAGCGTCATCGCCTACAACACCACACTGGTGAAGCCAGAAGATGCGCCCAAGAGCTATGCCGACCTGCTCGACCCCAAGTGGATCGGCAAGATGGTCAAATCGCACCCCGGATATTCGGGTTCAACGATGACCGCGACCCACCAGCTGACGCGCGAACTGGGCTGGGAGTATCTCGAGAAGATCTCGAAACAGAAGATCATGCAGGTGCAGTCGGCGTCCGATCCACCCAAGAAGCTGGCGCTCGGCGAGCGCGCCGTCCAAGTCGACGGCGTCGACTATCTGCACTATTTGGCGAAGGACAAGGGCATTCCTGTCGAGGTCGTGTATGCCGCCGAGGGCACGCCGCTCATCGTTGGCCCCTCGGGCGTCGCCAAAAATGCGCCAAACCCGAATGCCGCGCGGTTGTTCCAGGCCTGGTCGTTCACGGCGGAAGCGCAGCAGCTCAATATCGATATCGGCGGGCTCTATTCGGCGCATGCGCTGACGAAGGATCGGCCGGGCCGCAAAGCCTTGAAGGACATCAAGACCTTCAAGGACGATCCGGCCGCCGTGGAAAAGCTCGCAGACGAGATCAAGGAAAAGTACGCCAAGCTGTTCAAGGTTTGAGCGGGATGCTGGGTTACGGCGCAAAGCGGGCGCCGGCCCCAGTTGGCTAATCACCGGTCGTTCATGGCGGAGCACCAGATGTCGAAGCTGACGCGACGTTCAACCCTCACCGGCCTCACTGCCCTTGGCCTGAGCCCGCTCGCGACCCGCGTCGCCTCGGCTGCGCCGCCGGCACTGGCGATCACGCCGGCGCTGGTGGACGCTGCGCGCAAGGAAGGGTCCGTCAACTGGTACACGGCGATGGATCTGCCCGCGGCCGAAGCCATGGCCAAGGCGTTCGAGGCGAAGTTCTCAGGCATCACGGTCAAGGTCGAGCGCTCGGGCAGCGAGCGCGTATTCCAGCGCATCGCCCAGGAGTACGGCAGCCGCATCACCCAGGTCGATGTGGTCAGCAGTGCGGACGCAGCCCACCTGCTTGCCTGGAAGCGCGAGGGCTGGCTTGAACCTATTTTGCCGGAAGATGTCGCTCGTAGTTTCACTGCCGGTACATTCGACCCGGAAGGGTACTACGCCACCCACCGCGTACATCTGAGCGTCATCGCCTACAACACCACGCTGGTGAAACCCGAGGACGTACCCAAGAGCTTCGCCGACCTGCTCGATCCGAAGTATTCGGGCAAAATGGTCAAAGCCAACCCGAACTATTCCGGCACCATTCTGACCGCCACATTCCAGATGGCGCGGGATCTCGGCTGGGACTATTTCGAGAAGCTCAGCAAACAGAAAATCATGCAGGTGCAGTCGTCGACCGACCCGCCCAAGAAGATCGCGTTGGGCGAGCGCGCCATCATGGCCGACGGCAACCACTACAACGTGCTGCAACAGAAGGACAAAGGCGCGCCCGTCGAGGTGGTGTTTGCGACGGAGGGCTCGCCCTACGTGTCGAACCCTTCCGGTCTGTTCAAGGCAGCGCCCCACCCGAATGCCGCCCGCCTGCTGCATGCCTGGATGTTCTCTGGCGATGGCCAGCAAATGATCATCGACTACACCGGCATGTATTCGATGCACGCCGGCGTGAAGCCGAAGCCGGGACGCAAACCGCTGTCCGAGATCAAGACGATGAAGGAGGACCCGGAAATGGTCCTGACCCAAGCCGAGGCGATCAAGGCGCGGTACACCCAGATCTTCAAGGTGTAAGGCGCCGGGATTATCGAGGCACCCACTCCGGCCGGAGCGAGGAAACGGGGTGGATGCCTCGCGCGTCGTCCAGGGCCGGCGTGACGCTTGCCGGCACTTTGCATCGCTCAATTCCTGTGCCAGTATTTCGCCATGGGACACCTTTTGTCTTCTGGGCGATACGGCGTTCGCGAGTTGCTTGCAGCTCTGATCCTGGCGGTCGTGCTGCTTGCCGGCGCGCCGCCCGCTGTGGCCGAACAGCGCGTCGACCTCGAACTGGTCCTCGCCGTCGATGTATCCTACTCGATGGACCTCGATGAACAGCGTCTGCAGCGCGATGGCTATGTCGAAGCATTCCGAGACCCGGCCATCATCAATGCGATCCAATCGGGCCAGCATGGCCGCATTGCCGTCATCTACATCGAGTGGGCCGGCTGGGGCGTGCAGGAAATCGTCGTACCCTGGACCGTCATAGATGGACCAGCCACCGCCAACGCACTGGCTGACCGGCTGGCCAAGTCCGCCATTTCCCGCCAGAGACGCACGTCAGTCGCTGGCGCGCTGACGTTTTCAGACGCGCAGTTCGGCACCGGCGGGTTTGTCGGCGAGCGGCGCGTCATCGATGTGTCGGGCGACGGGCCGAACAATTCCGGCCCCCCGGTCACGCCTGTCCGCGACGAGTTGGTCGCCAAGGGCATCGTCATCAACGGCCTGCCGATCATGCTGAAAGTTGATCCCAACGGCATATTCGACATCGCCAATCTCGACGAATACTACGCGGCCTGCGTCATCGGCGGGCCAGGGTCATTCATGATCCCGATCAAGGAACGCAGCGAGTTCGCAACGGCGACCCGGCAGAAACTGCTGCTGGAGATCGCCGGCCTCGAACCGCCGCCGCGTGTCATGCGCGCAGCCACCCCGCCGAAGATGGATTGCATGATCGGCGAACAACGCACGCGTCAGTACTTCGACGGCATCAGTCGCTGAGGATATCGTCCAGCGCCAGTTCGCCCGGACAATGCCGCAAACCGGCACCGCGAAGCGCCGCAAAGCAAGGCGATCATCCCGACCCGGGCGTCACGGTTAACGCGCCTTTAATCGTCGTGATCCATCTTCCTGTCTCATGGTGTACAGTCGCGTAAGAGTTGGCATTGCCGTGGGCGCCGCAGCACTCCTGATGTGGGGGTGCGGCACCTCGCAGAACTTTGTCGCCAGGCTGGAGCCGTGGCGGGCGGACGAAGAAAAGGCCTGCCTGAACTCAGGCGCAATCCGCGAAACGCCGTTCGTACAGGTGCGCTCCGCACTTGGGGCCCCGAGTGAATATTGCGGCGCCTCGCGCCCCTTCGAGATGTCGGCTGCGGCCCAGGGCCGCGTCTCCATGAAGCCCACGGCCCTGTTGCGCTGCCCGATGGTACCGGCCGTCGAGCGATGGGTGCAGACCGTGGTCGAACCCGCAGCACGCCGCTACCTGGGCACGGAGCTGGCCGAACTGACGGTTGCCGGCTCCTATTCCTGCCGCCCCATCAACCACGTGTCGGGCGGCCGGCTGTCGGAGCACGGCCACGCCAACGCGCTCGACATTTCACAGTTCCGTCTGCTGGATGGCCGCGTCGTCACCGTCAAGGGTGGCTGGCATGGCGACGCCCGGGAACGCAATTTCCTGCGGGCCGTGCACGATGGCGCATGCCAGGAATTCACCACCGTGCTTGGCCCCGAGCACGACGCATTGCACCACGACCACTTCCACCTCGATCTCGCCCGCCACGGTCGCGACGGGTTCGGGCGGATCTGCAAGTAGTGGTTCGTACGCCCACTGCGTGGCTCGCGCGCTGTGCCCGAGCCACGGTTGCGTACTGCCCTGCGGGCTGAAAAAATCAGGCGGCGACGACGCCCTTCTCGGCCTCGGTGCGCGCGTGATCGTCGCGGCCCTTGGCGCTCGTGTCGCGGTCGACGAGTTCGATGACGGCACGCGGCGCGCTGTCGCCGAAGCGGAACCCGGCCTTCAGCACGCGCGTGTAGCCACCGGCGCGATCCTTATAGCGCGGGCCGATCACATCGAACAGTTTCTTGACCATATCCTCGTCGCGCAGGCGGGCTGCCGCCAGACGACGCGAGTTCAAGTCGCCGCGCTTGGCGAGCGTGATGAACTTCTCGACGACGCGCTTCAGATCCTTCGCCTTCGGCAAGGTGGTGACGATCTGCTCGTGGCGGATCAAAGACGCGGCCAAGTTCTGGAACATCGCCTGGCGATGGCCGACATCCCGGCTGAATCGCCGGCCTAGTTTACGGTGACGCATGGTTTCAGTCCTTCATGTGGGTTTGGTTTGTTTACCGGGGAGGTTCTTCGGCCTCGCCTCGTCGTGAGCGAATAGTGAGTAGCGCAACAGATTCTCGACTGTCTTCTATTCGCTACCAACTATTCGCTATTCGCTTCTTCAGTACTGATCCTCAAACCGCTTGGCCAGTTCCTCGATGTTATCCGGCGGCCAGTTCGGCACTTCCATGCCCAGATGCAGGCCCATGGCGGCCAGCACTTCCTTGATCTCGTTGAGCGACTTGCGGCCGAAGTTCGGCGTCCGCAGCATCTCCGATTCCGTCTTCTGGATCAGGTCGCCGATGTAGACGATATTGTCGTTCTTCAGGCAGTTGGCCGAACGCACGGAGAGCTCGAGTTCGTCGACCTTCTTGAGAAGTGCGGCATTGAACGCCAGTTCAGGATGCGCCTTCTCTTCGGTCGGCCGCTTCGGCTCCTCGAAGTTGATGAACACCGCCAGCTGGTCCTGCAGGATCCGGGCGGCGAGCGCGATCGCGTCTTCAGCGCGCACCGAACCGTCGGTCTCAACCTGCATGGTGAGCTTGTCGTAGTCGAGGATCTGGCCTTCGCGCGTATTCTCGACCTTGTAGGACACCTTCTTGACCGGGCCATAGAGGCTGTCGACCGGGATCAACCCGATCGGCGCATCGTCGGGCCGGTTGCGGTCGGCGGGCACGTAGCCCTTGCCCATGTCGGCGGTGAACTCCATGCGGATCGCCGTGCCCTGGTCGAGGGTGCAGATCACGTGTTCGGGGTTCAGGATATCGACGTCGGAGCCCGCCTCGATATCGCCAGCCTTGACCGGGCCGCGGCCTTCCTTCTTCAACACCATGCGCTTGACGCCGTCCGAATGGACGCGGAGCGCGATCTCCTTGATGTTGAGAACGATGTTGGTCACGTCCTCGCGCACGCCGGGGATCGACGAGAACTCGTGCAGCACGCCGTCGATCTGCACCGTCTTGATGGCCGCCCCCTGTAGCGAAGACAGCAGCACACGGCGCAGCGCGTTGCCGAGCGTCATGCCGAACCCGCGCTCCAGCGGCTCGGCGATCACGGTCGCCACTCGGTCGCGGTCGCGGCCGGCCTGGATTTCGAGCTTGGCCGGCTTGATCAGATCTTGCCAGTTCTTCTGCAGTACTGCCGTTGTCGCCATGGAAGCGCCTCGCTTGGCTGGGGGATCACCGCCTGGGGCGGGCGGCCGATCCGACTACAATGTTTGAAACGCATGCAGGCGCCCTTGGCAGGGCGCCCAAAAAACCGAACAATTCGGTTTGCTCAGACGCGGCGGCGCTTGCGCGGGCGGCATCCGTTATGTGGGATCGGCGTCACATCGCGGATCGAGGTGATCTGCATGCCAACCGACTGCAGCGCGCGCAGCGCCGATTCACGGCCCGAGCCGGGACCGGTCACTTCCACTTCGAGGATCTTGACGCCGTGCTCGGCCGCCTTCTTGCCGGCATCTTCCGCCGCCATCTGGGCCGCATAGGGCGTCGACTTGCGCGAGCCCTTGAAGCCGCACGTGCCCGACGACGACCAGGCGATAGTGTTGCCCTGGGCATCGGTGATGGTGATCATCGTATTGTTGAAACTCGCATTCACGTGGGCCACGCCCGACGTGATGTTCTTGCGCTCCTTGCGGCGGATTTTCACCCGGCCCTGCACTGCTTCCTTAGCCATACGTCACTACTCCAAGGCCGCCTGGGCCTGATGTTTGACCCCATTGCGGGGCAGTTCCTATGCCGATTGCATCGTCGATCGCGCGAAGTGTGCGCAGATCACGCCTTCTTCTTGCCGGCGATCGCCTTGGCCGGACCCTTGCGCGTGCGCGCGTTGGTGTGGGTGCGCTGGCCGCGAACGGGGAGGCCGCGACGGTGGCGCAGACCGCGATAGCAGCCTAGGTCCATCAGGCGCTTGATGTTCATGGCAACCTCACGACGCAGGTCGCCTTCAACGGTGTACTCGCGATCGATGGTCTCGCGGATCTGCAGGATCTCGGCGTCCGTCAGCTGATTGACGCGCCGCTCCGAGGGAATGTTCACGCGCTTGCAGATCGCATGGGCGTACATCGGGCCGATGCCGTGAATATATTGCAATGCTATTACGACTCGCTTCTGAGTCGGGATGTTAACGCCGGCGATACGGGCCACTTTTGTCGTCTCCTGCTAGTGTGTCGGTCCCCGAGCCGGGGCCAAATCCAGGTGCGGCCGTCCTGAGCCGCACGTATTGAAGTATCCACGCCGAGCAAATCCCTTGTCCAGCGACCTTGCGGCCCGGATCAGGAACACATCTGCGGTGCGTCAGAAAATCGCGCCAGTCTTACGCACAAACGTCACCTTTCGTCAACGCCCGGCACCAGCGTCATTGTCGACCCGCGCCTCACAGCAATGCCTTTTCAATCTCCCGCGTCACGGTTTCGACGGGCGCGAGGCCGTCGATGGAAATGAGATTGCCGCTCTTGTAGTAGTATCCGATCAGCGGCGAGGTTTCCTTGTAGTAGGCCCACAGCCGGGTCTTCAACTTCTCGGGATGGTCGTCTTCCCGGGGCTTGTGGCCGCTCGCGATCGCATCCGCAGCCCGCTTCTCGATCCGGCTCATCAACGCCGCGTCATCAACCTTGAACTCAATGACGCGGTCGAGCTTGATCTTCTGCTCCGCCAGGAGTTGGTCGAGAGCCGACGCCTGCGGCAAGGTGCGCGGAAAGCCATCGAGAATGAAGCCCGCCTTGCAGTGCACTTGGCTGATGCATTCCCTGATGATGCCGATCACGATGTCATCGGACACCAGTTTGCCGCCGTCCATCACGGCCTTGGCCTTGCGGCCAATCGGGGTCTCTGCCTTCACAGCGGCCCGCAGCATCTCTCCGGTTGAGAGCTGCACGATGCCAAACTTCGCCGCTAGCACGGCCGCCTGGGTACCCTTGCCGGCCCCCGGGGGCCCCAGAAAAATCAACCTCATCAGCGCCCCTTGCCTCCCCGCAATTTGGACTTTTTGATCAGTCCTTCATATTGGTGCGCGAGCAGATGGCTCTGGATCTGCGCCACCGTATCCATCGTCACGCTGACCGCGATCAGCAGCGATGTGCCGCCGAGGTAGAACGGCACGCCTGCATAGGAGGTAAGGATCTCCGGCATGACGCAGACGACCGCCAGATAGATCGCGCCAACCACCGTAATGCGCGTCAGCACATAGTCGATGTATTCCGCAGTCTGCGCACCGGGGCGCCGACCGGGCAAAAAGCCACCATACTTGCGCAAGTTGTCAGCCGTCTCGACCGGATTGAAGACGACTGCGGTGTAGAAGAAGCAGAAGAAGATGATGAGGCCGACGAACAGGCTGAGGTAAATCGGCTGGCCGCGGCCGAGCGACGCCACTATCGAGGTCAGCCACTCGGGCCCCGAGCTGCCCGGACCGGCCATCATCTGGGCGGCCGTGACCGGCAGCAGCAGCAAGGACGAGGCGAAGATCGGCGGAATGACACCGGCCGAGTTCATCTTGAGCGGCAAGTGCGAGCTGTCGCCCTGGAACATGCGATTGCCGACCTGGCGCTTGGGATACTGGATCAACAGTCGCCGTTGCGCCCGCTCGATGAAGACGATTGCCGCGACCACGGCCAGCATGAGGGCCAGCAGCGCGATCAGCAGGATCGTCGACAGCTGGCCGGTCCGGGCCAGCTCGAACAGCTGGACGAGGGCGCCGGGCAAGCCAGCGACAATACCGGCAAAAATGATCAGCGAGGTGCCATTGCCGACGCCGCGCGCGGTAATCTGCTCGCCCAGCCACATCAGGAACATGGTGCCACCGACCAGCGTGATGACGGTGGTGATGCGGAAGAACCAGCCTGGATCGATCACCACGCCGCCGCCACTGCCACTCGCCGGCGACCCCTCGAGGCCGATGGCGATGCCGTAGGCCTGGAAGGCTGCCAGGACCACGGTCAGATAGCGCGTGTACTGGTTGATCTGCTTGCGGCCCTGCTCACCCTCTTTCTTGAGGGCCTCGAGCTTGGGCGATACCGACGACATCAACTGCATGATGATCGATGCCGAGATGTAGGGCATGATGTTCAGCGCGAAGATCGCCATGCGCTCGACGGCGCCGCCCGAGAACAAATTGAGCATGCCCAGAATGCCGCCGGCGTTGTTCTTGAACTGCGCGGCGAAAGCGACTGGATCAATTCCCGGCATCGGGATGAAGGTGCCGAGACGGTAGACCAGCAAAGCGATGAGTGTGAACCAGATTCGGTTCTTGAGATCGGTCGCCTTGGAGAAGGCGCCGAAGTTCATGTTTGCTGCCAGTTGCTCGGCGGCGGACGCCATGGAATTCGTCTCCCAATCTCAAACGACCTGCGGCAGCCACCTCAGCACACTGCGTCCGCCCTCGACGTCTGGCTGATCGAGCGTGCTTTGTTGCCACCGCACCGGACAACAAGACCGCAGCACCCGAAGCCGGCCAGTTTTTTGCGCCATTGCGGCAACAGGTAAAGCTACCACTTGCGCCCGGTTCGAAACAAGCGCCCGACCTGTCACGAATCCGTCGACTATTCCTCGCCGCCTGCCTTTTTCTTAGGCCCGCCGGCCTTGGCTGCCTTCTTGGCCGCGGTCTTTTTGCGCTTGGTTTCGTCGGCGGCGAGCACCTTCTTGACGATCAGCTTGATCGAGCCGCCAGCCTTTTCCACGGCTGCGATCGCATTGGCCGTCGCATGATCGACGGTGAGATCGAGCTTGGCCTTCAGTTCGCCCTCACCCAACAGCCGCAAGCCGTCCTTGGCACGGCGCAACACGCCGGCTTCCACCAGCGACGCCACGGTGATCGGTTTGGTGCCGTCCAGGCGCTTTTCGTCGATCGCCTTCTGCAGCGCACCAACGTTGACCTCGTTATAGTCTTTCGGACGCCACTTGTTGAAGCCGCGCTTGGGCAACCGGCGATGCAGCGGCATCTGGCCGCCTTCGAAGCCGCCGATGCGCACGCCTGAACGCGCCGTCTGGCCCTTGCCGCCGCGACCGCCGGTCTTGCCGACGCCAGAGCCGATGCCGCGCCCGACGCGCACGCGCGTCTTCTTCGAGCCTTCGTTGTCCTTAATCTCGTTGAGGCGCATGTCCTCTAACTCCTGCTAGCCGGCGCGCCTGATCGCAACGCCCGTGTCAAACTGGTTTCAAGGCTTCTCGTCAACGATGCGAACGAGATGCCCGACCTTGTTCAGCATGCCGCGAACTTCCGGCGTGTCCTTGATGGTCTTGCGCCGATGCATCTTGTTCAACCCGAGACCGATCAGCGTGCCGCGCTGGCGATCAGGGCGGCGATTTGGGCTCGCGATCTGCTCGATCGTGATCATGGCGCCCGTGTGCGGTTTGGACATCGACCTTCACCTTAGTTGCATTGAAAGTGGAAGCCCAGCCGAAGCCAGGGTTCCATCGAACTCACGCCTCGCTGGCGGCTTCCGCTTCGCCACCCGAGCCATCGCGGCGGCGGGCGACGATATCGCCGTACTTCTTGCCGCGACGCGCGGCGACGCCGCGCGGATTTTCCTGGTGCTTCAGGCCGTCGAACGTGGCGCGAACCATGTTGTAGGGGTTCGACGACCCGAGCGACTTCGCGACCACGTCCTGCACGCCCAGCATCTCGAACACGGCGCGCATGGGACCACCGGCGATGATGCCAGTGCCGGGAGGCGCTGACCGCAGAATGACCTTACCGGCACCATGACGGCCTTCGCTATCATGATGCAGTGTGCGGCCCTCGCGCAGGGGAATGCGCACGAGGGCGCGGCGCGCGGCCTCGGTCGCCTTGCGGATCGCCTCCGGCACTTCGCGTGCCTTGCCGTGGCCGAAGCCGACGCGGCCCTTCAGATCGCCAACGACCACGAGCGCCGCAAAGCCGAAGCGCTTGCCGCCTTTGACCACTTTCGCGACGCGATTGATGCCGACCAGCTTGTCCGAAAACTCGCTGTCGGCCTTCTCGCGGTCGCGACCACGATCTCTGCCACCACCACCGCCGGGGGAACGTGCCACGGGTTCGTCCTTTCAGGTTCTAGAAGTCGAGACCGCCCTTACGAGCGGCATCGGCCAGCGCTTTCACGCGGCCATGATAGATGTATCCGCCGCGATCGAACACGACCTGGCTGCAGCCGGCTTTGGCTGCCCGCTCGGCGACGAGCTTGCCGACGGCTTCGGCGGCTGCCTTGTCGGCACCCGTCTTGAGCGACGTGCGCAGCTCCTTTTCCATGGACGAGGCGGCGGCGATGGTGCGGCCGTGCGCGTCGTCGATCACCTGGGCGTAGATGTGTTTCGATGAGCGATGCACCGACAGCCGCAGGCGCCCGTTCGCAACCGATTTGAGGTTGCGCCGGACCTTGGCCTTGCGCCGGTCGGACTGGCTGAGATGGGAGGTCATGACACTGTGCGTCCTTACTTCTTCTTGCCTTCCTTGCGGAAGATGAATTCGCCTTTGTGACGGATACCCTTGCCCTGGTAGGGCTCCGGCGGACGATAGCCGCGGATGTCGGCTGCCACCTGCCCGACAAGCTGCTTGTTGGTGCCGGAAATCTCGATGATTTCCTGCTTGGCGCCGGCGACCTTCACTTCGATGCCGGCCGGAATCTTATGCACCACGTCGTGGGAAAAACCGATCTGCAGCTGCAGCTGGTCCTTGCCCTTCATCGCGGCCCTGAAACCAACGCCCTGGATCTCGAGGGTCCGGGTGTAGCCTTCGGTCGTGCCGGCGACCAGGTTGGCGACCATGGTGCGCGACATGCCCCACATGGCGCGCGCCTTCTTGGTCTCGTCGCGCGGCTGCACGGAAATGCCAGCCGGCGTCATCTCGACCTTGATATCGGCCGGCGCCGTAAAGGACAACTCGCCCTTGGGACCTTTCATCTTCACCGTCTGGCCAGTCACCGTCGCCGTCACCTTGGACGGGACCGGAACTGGTTTCTTACCGATGCGCGACATGCTGTTTCAAGCCTTTATCTGTCGACCGCCTGCGGGTTTGCGCCGCCGGGATCCTTTAGAAGATGTTGCAGAGAACTTCACCGCCGACGTTCTCTTCCCGGGCTTTCCAGTCCGGCATCACGCCCTTCGGCGTCGAGACGATGGCGACGCCGAGGCCGTTGGCGACTGTCGGCAGATCTTTCACAGGCGCGTATACGCGACGGCCGGGCTTGGAAATGCGCTCGATCTCGCGGATCGCCGGCTGGCCGTTGTTGTACTTTAGCTCGATCTCGAACTCGGGCACGGCGCCCTTGAGTTCGATGCGCGAGTAATCGCGGATATAGCCTTCGTCTTTCAGCACGTCCAGCACACGGGCGCGCAGGGTGGACGCCGGCGTCGAAACCTTCGGCCGCTTGCGCATCTGCGCGTTGCGGATGCGGGTCAGCATATCGCCGATTGGATCGTTGATGGCCATTGGCTTAAGCTCCCTTACCAGCTCGACTTGACCATGCCGGGGATCATGCCCTGGCTGGCAAGCTCCCGCAGCTGGTTGCGGCAAACGCGCAGCTTGCGATAGAAGCCGCGCGGACGGCCGGTGATTTCACAACGATTACGGATGCGCACCTTTGAGGAATTGCGCGGCATCTCGGCAAGCTTCATCTGCGCCGCGAACCGCTCCTCGCGCGGCTTCGCGCGATCCATGATGATATCTTTCAACCGCTTGCGCTTCGCGGCCTTGTCGGCGACGAGCTTGCGGCGGTGATTGTTCTTTTCGACAGAGCTGGTCTTTGCCATGTGGTCCTCCAAAGGCCTTTCGGTTGGTCGCGATTTGCGGTCCGAGGTCCCTTAGCTGCGGAAGGGGAAATTGAAGTTGCGGAGTAGCTCGCGGGCTTCGTCGTCGGTGCGGGCGCTGGTGCACACGATCACATCCATGCCCCAGATCTCATCGACCTGGTCATAGTTGATTTCCGGGAACACGATGTGCTCCTTGAGGCCGAGCGCGTAGTTGCCGCGGCCATCGAAGCTCTTCGGGTTCAGGCCGCGGAAGTCCTTCACGCGCGGCAGCGCGATCGTGACCAGGCGGTCGAGGAATTCATACATACGGTCGCCGCGGAGCGTGACCTTGGCGCCGATCGGCATGCCTTCGCGCACCTTGTAGACCGCGATCGCCTTGCGGGCGCGGGTCTGCACGGGCTTCTGGCCGGCGATCATGGCGAGGTCGGACGCCGCATTGTCGACCTTCTTGCGGTCATTGACGGCTTCGCCGATGCCCATGTTGAGCACGATCTTTTCGAGCTTGGGCACCATCATCACGTTGGTGTAGCCGAACTTCTCGGTCATGGCCGCGCGGACCTTGGCCTCGAACAGCACTTTCATGCGCGGCTTGTAGTCCTTCGGCCGCGTAAAGTCGCGCTTCTCGCCGGTTGGCGCCGCTGCCCCCTTGGCCCCTTTGGGAGCCTTGGCCATCTTGGCGCCGCCCTTGACGGCTGCCCCGCCGGCAGGTGGTTTGCCGCCCTTCTTGGACTTGTCGTTGTCCGCCATGACTTACTTCCTATCCGGAATGAGTTCGCCCGAACGCTTGGCGAAACGAACTTTGGTCTTGTCCTCGAGGATGCGGAAACCCACGCGGGTCGGCTTGCCGTCCTTCGGGTCCTCGACGGCAAGGTTCGACAGATTGATCGGACCTTCCTTCGACAGGATGCCGCCTTCGGGGTTTTGGGCGCTCTGCTTGGTATGGCGGCGCACCATGTTGACGCCACGCACCAGCGCGCGCCCCTCCGTCGGCATCACGGCGATGACCTCGCCATGCTTGCCCTTGTCACGGCCGGCGAGCACGATCACCGTGTCACCTTTTTTAATTTTGGCAGACGCCATCACAGCACCTCCGGGGCGAGCGATACGATCTTCATGTGGTTCTTGGCGCGCAGTTCGCGGGTGACCGGCCCGAAGATACGGGTGCCGACCGGCTCGCCTTGGGCGTTGATCAGCACGGCAGCGTTCCGATCGAAGCGGATCAGCGAGCCGTCGGGACGACGCACGCCCTTGGCGGTGCGCACGATGACGGCCTTCATCACCGCGCCCTTCTTGACACGGCCGCGCGGGATCGCCTCCTTCACCGTGACGACGATGGTGTCGCCGATGGTGGCATACTTACGCTTCGACCCGCCGAGCACCTTGATGCACTGGACGCGACGTGCGCCCGAGTTATCGGCGACGTCGAGATTGGATTCCATCTGGATCATTGGACCAGTCCCTTAAAGCTGGGCTCACGGTAGGACGTGATGCCCTCGTCTCGCCTTGTTCAGTTCACTTTGCAGCTGCGATCCCGCTCACGCCGGTTTGGCGAGCACGACCCAGCGCTTGTTCTTAGATATCGGCGCGCTCTCCTCAATGCGCACCATGTCGCCGACCTTGAACACATTGTTCTCGTCGTGGGCATGGTACTTCTTGGAGCGGCGCACGGTCTTGCGCAGCAACGGGTGGGTGTAGCGGCGTTCGACCTCTACCACCACCGTCTTCGCGTTCTTGTCGGACACCACGGTGCCCTGCAGGATGCGCTTTGGCATCGCTTATCTCCTCAAGCCTTGTTCGACTGGGCGCCCGCCGCCTTCTGGCGAGCGATCGTCTTGATGCGTGCGATATCGCGGCGCACCATGCGCACCCGCGACGTGTTCTCGAGCTGGCCGGATGCCCGCTGGAAGCGCAGGTTGAACTGCTCCTTCTTGAGCGCGAGCAGCTGGTCGTCGAGCTGGTCGAGCGTCAAATCCCGTACTTCCTTGGCCTTCATCGCGGTCATCCTCAGGCAAAACGAAACTTCACTGGTCAGGTCCGGCCGGTGCCGAACTCCATCACATCGGTCGTCACATGATGCGCGTGACGACCCGGGTCTTGATTGGCAGTTTGGCGGCGCCCAGCTCCAGCGCTTCCTTGGCGACCTGGTCGGACACACCGTCGAGCTCGAACATGATGCGGCCGGGCTTGACGCGGGCGACCCAGAACTCTGGCGAACCCTTGCCGGAGCCCATGCGCACTTCGGCCGGCTTTGACGACACCGGCACGTCCGGGAAGATGCGGATCCACACGCGGCCCGCACGCTTCATGTGACGCGTGATGGCGCGGCGCGCCGCTTCGATCTGGCGCGCGGTCAGGCGATCCGGCTCCACGGCCTTCAGGCCGTGGCTGCCGAAGTTCAGCAGTGTTCCGCCCTTGGCCTTGCCATGGATCCGGCCCTTGTGGGCCTTGCGGAACTTCGTGCGCTTGGGTTGCATCATGGTCGTAAATCCTTGAAGTGCTCAAAGCGTCAGTTGCGCTCGCGATCGCGGTCGTCGCGCCGGCGACCACCCCCGCCGCCACCTTCCTGCATATCGGTCATCTTCTTCTCGGACGCCATCGGATCGTGCTCCATGATCTCGCCCTTGAAGATCCAGACCTTGATGCCGATGATGCCGTAGGCGGTCGTCGCCTTGCCGTAGCCGAAGTCGATGTCGGCGCGCAGCGTGTGCAGCGGCACACGGCCTTCCCGGTACCATTCGACGCGGGCGATTTCAGCACCGCCGAGACGGCCGGCGACGTTGATGCGGATGCCGAGCGCGCCGAGACGGAGTGCCGACTGCACCGAACGCTTCATGGCGCGGCGGAAGGCGACGCGGCGCTCAAGCTGCTGGGCGATGCCCTCGGCCACCAGGGTGGCGTCGATCTCGGGCTTGCGGATCTCGACGATGTTGAGATGTACTTCCGACGTGGTGAGGCCGGTCAGTTCGCCCTTCATCTTCTCGATGTCGGCGCCCTTCTTGCCGATCAGCACGCCCGGGCGGGCGGAATAGACTGTCACGCGGCACTTCTTGTGCGGCCGCTCGATGACGACCTTCGAGATACCGGCGGTGCGCTGCTGCTTCAGGATCTGCGTGCGAATCGCCATGTCTTCGTGCAGCAGACGGCCGTACTCCTGGCGGCCAGCAAACCAGCGGCTGTCCCAGGTGCGGTTGATGCCGACGCGAAGGCCGATCGGATTTACTTTGTGACCCATGGGATTTAAGCTTCCTGCTCGGCTGCGGGCTTCACTTCGCGCACGATGACGGTGATCTGCGAGAACGGCTTCATGATCGCGCCCATGCGGCCACGACCGCGCGGATGCATGCGCTTCATGACGAGGTTCTTGCCCACGTGCGCTTCGGCGACGATCAGGTCGTCGACATCGAGCCCGTGGTTGTTCTCCGCGTTCGCCACCGCCGACATCACGACCTTGCGGACGTCGTCGGAGATGCGCTTGCGCGAAAATTCCAGGTCGGCGATCGCCTGGGCCACCTTCTTGCCGCGGATCAGGCCCGCGACCAGATTGAGCTTCTGCGGCGACACGCGCAAATTCTTGGCCACGGCTTGCGCTTCCGTGTCCTTCAAGCTGCGCTCGCGTTTCGGCTTGCCCATGGGATTTCTCTAGCCTCTCACTTCTTGACGGCTTTTTTGTCCCCGCCGTGCCCCGTGAAGGTGCGCGTCGGAGAGAATTCGCCGAACTTCATGCCGATCATCTCTTCCGAGATGTTGACCGGGATATGCTTGTGGCCGTTGTAGACGCCGAAGGTCAGGCCGACGAACTGCGGCAGAATCGTGGAGCGGCGGCTCCAGATCTTGATCACCTCATTGCGTCCCGAATTGCGGACCCTGTCTGCCTTCTTCAACAGATAGCCGTCCAGAAACGGGCCCTTCCAAACTGATCGTGTCACGTCGAAACTCCTCGCGCCCGATTACTTCTTGGCCTGACGGCCGCGAATGATGTACTTGTCCGTGCTCTTGTTCTTGCGCGTCTTGTAGCCCTTGGTCGGCTTGCCCCACGGCGTCGTCCAGTGCTTGCCGCCCTTGGTACGGCCACCGTTCGGATGATCGACCGGGTTCATCGCGATCGAGCGTACGGTTGAACGAATGCCCTTCCAGCGCGTGCGGCCGGCCTTGGCGGTCACAGTGTTGGAATGATCCGGGTTCGACACGGCGCCGACCGTCGCCATGCAGTCGGCGCGGACCTTGCGGGTTTCGCCCGAGTTGAGCTTGAGCACGGCCCAGCCGCTGTCGCGGCCGACGAGCTGCACGTAGGAGCCGGCGGAACGAGCGAGCTGGCCGCCGCGGCCCGACTTCAGTTCGACATTGTGCACGATGGTGCCGATCGGCATCGAGGCCAGCGGCATGGCGTTGCCGGGCTTCACGTCGACCTTGATGCCGGACACGACGCTGTCACCGACGGCAAGGCGCTGCGGCGCAAGGATGTAGGCCAGCTCGCCGTCGGAATACTTGAGCAGCGCGATGAAGGCGGTGCGGTTCGGGTCGTACTCGAGGCGCTCGACGACGGCCGGCAGATCATGCTTGCGGCGGCGGAAATCGACCATCCGGTACGACTGCTTATGCCCGCCGCCGATGTGGCGCATGGTGATGCGGCCATCGGTGTTGCGGCCACCGGTCTTCGGCTTGCCCTCGACCAGCATCTTGATCGGTGCGCCCTTCCACAGGCCGCTACGATCGATCTGCACCAGATGGCGCAGGCTCGGGGTCATCGGACGGTATGTCTTCAGTGCCATGGGACTTGTCCTTTACAGGCCCGTCGTCACATCGATGGCGTGACCCGCCTCGAGCGTGACGATGGCCTTCTTGGTGTCGCTCTGCAGCGCGTGGAGGCCACGGAACTGCTTGAGCTTGCCCTTGCGGATTAGCGTGTTGACAGCCTTCACCTTGACGTTGAAGAGCTGCTCGACGGCGCGCTTGATGTCGGTCTTGGACGCGTCGGGACGCACCTTGAAGACCACTTGGTTGTGTTCGGAAGCCATCGTCGCCTTCTCGGTGATCACCGGCGACACGATGACGTCGTAGGACTTGAGCTTGTTCATTTGAAGCGCGCCTCCAGCGCCTGGACCGCAGCCTTGGTCAGCACCAGCTTCTTGCGGCGCAGGATGTCGTAGACGTTGATGCCCTGGACCGGAAGCACGTCGATGTTGGGCAAATTGCGTGCAGCGCGGGCGAACGGCACGTCGAGCTCGGCACCATCGATGATCAGCGCGTTGTCGAAGTGCAGCTTCGAGAAGTGCTGGCGCAGGTCGCTGGTCTTGCCGGTCACCGACTTAGCCGCGTCCAGCACCACGATTTCGCCGGCCTTGGCCTTGGCGGAGAGCGCATGGCGCAGCGCCAGCGCACGCACCTTCTTGGTCAGGCCGATCGCGTGGCTGCGCGGCTTCGGACCGAACGCCTTGCCACCACCGCGCCATTGCGGCACCGACTTGTCGCCGTGACGGGCGCTGCCGGTGCCCTTCTGCTTGTACATCTTCTTGCCGGTCACGTTCACTTCGGAACGATCCTGGGTATGATGTGTGCCGGCCATGCGCTTCAGAAGCTGCCAGCGCACCATGCGCTGGATCAGATCCTGCCGCGGCTCGAGGCCATAAATTGCATCCGAGAGCTCGACCGTGCCGGCCGATCCATTCTCGATTGTGGTCACGTTGGCTTGCATGTCGATCACTCCTTCGCCACGGCTACGGCGCCGGTTGCCGGCTTGAACGCGCCGGGCTTCGGCGCATCCTTGTGCAGCGGCTTCTTGATGGCGTCACGGATCAGCACCCAGCCGCCCTTGTTGCCGGGCACCGCGCCCTTGATCATCACGAGCCCGCGTTCGAGATCAGTCTTCACGACCTGCAGGTTCTGCGTGGTGACGCGCATGTTGCCCATGTTGCCGGCCATCTTCTTGCCCTTGAACACCTTGCCGGGGTCCTGGCGCTGGCCGGTCGAGCCATGGCTGCGGTGGCTGATCGACACGCCGTGCGTAGCGCGCAGACCCGAGAAGTTCCAGCGCTTCATGGGGCCGGCCATGCCCTTGCCCATGTTGGTGCCGGTCACGTCGACCAGCTGGCCGGTGACGAAGTGATTGACCGTCAGCTCGGCGCCGACCTCGATCAGGTTCTCCGGGCTGACCCGGAACTCGACAACCTTGCGCTTCGGCTCGACGCTGGCCTTGGCGAAGTGCTGGCGCTCGGCCTTGGCGACGTTAGTCGGCTTGCGCGAACCGACGCCGACCTGGATCGCCGTGTAGCCGTTCGAGTCGGCCGTCCGCTGGGCGATGACCTGGCAATGGTCCACCTTCAGCACGGTGACGGGTATGTGCTCGCCGCCATCCGTGAAGATGCGGGTCATCCCGACTTTCTGAGCAACTAATCCTGACCTCATGGGTCCGTACCTCTGGTGAGGGAATAGGGAGTAGGGAATGGCGAGTAGAAAGTGGGGTGGCGGGACGCCGTCATGACGCGCCCTATTCGCTACTCCCTATTCCCTACTCCCCCAGCTTACAGCTTGATCTCGACATCCACGCCGGCCGCGAGGTCGAGCTTCATCAGCGCGTCCACGGTCTGCGGAGTCGGATCGACGATATCGAGCAGGCGCTTGTGCGTGCGCATTTCGAACTGCTCACGACTGGTCTTGTCGATATGGGGGGAGCGGTTCACGGTGAACATCTCCTTGCGGGTCGGCAACGGGATCGGCCCGCGAACTTCCGCGCCCGTGCGCTTCGCCGTGTTCACGATCTCACGCGTCGACGCATCGAGGATCCGATGGTCGAAGGCTTTGAGCCGGATGCGTATATTCTGGCCATTCATCGTCGCTAACCCACAGATGCGGGGGAGAACCGGACGCCCTCGTCCGGTTTCCGACCCTGTTTTCTTACTCTACGATTTTCGCGACGACACCGGCGCCGACCGTGCGGCCGCCTTCACGGATGGCGAAGCGCAGCTTCTCCTCCATGGCGATCGGCTGGATCAGTTCGACGGCGACCGTGATGTTGTCGCCCGGCATCACCATTTCCGTGCCTTCCGGCAGCGTGACGACGCCCGTCACGTCGGTCGTGCGGAAGTAGAACTGCGGACGGTAGTTGGTGAAGAACGGGGTGTGACGGCCACCCTCTTCCTTGGTCAGGATGTAGGCTTCGGCCATGAACTTCTTGTGCGGCTTGACGGAGCCCGGCTTGCACAGGATCTGCCCGCGCTCGACGCCCTCGCGGTCGATACCGCGCAGCAGCGCGCCGACGTTGTCGCCGGCCCGGCCTTCGTCGAGCAATTTGCGGAACATCTCGACACCGGTGACGGTCGACTTGGTGGTGTCGCGGATGCCGACGATCTCGACTTCCTCGCCGACCTTGACGATGCCGCGCTCGATGCGCCCCGTTACGACGGTGCCGCGACCCGAGATCGAGAACACGTCTTCGATCGGCATCAGAAACGGCTTGTCGATTGGACGATCGGGCTGGGGAATATAGCTGTCAACCGCTTCCATCAGCTTCAGGATGGCGCCGTGGCCGATCTCCGGCTTGTCGCCGTCAAGCGCCGCCTTGGCCGAACCCTTGACGATCGGGATGTCATCGCCCGGGAACTGATAGTTGGACAAAAGCTCGCGCACTTCCATCTCGACGAGCTCGATCAGCTCGGGATCGTCGACGAGGTCGACCTTGTTCATGAACACGACGAGCGCCGGCACGCCGACCTGACGGGCAAGCAGGATGTGCTCGCGGGTCTGCGGCATCGGGCCATCGGATGCCGACACGACCAGGATCGCGCCGTCCATCTGGGCGGCACCGGTGATCATGTTCTTCACGTAGTCGGCGTGGCCGGGGCAATCGACGTGCGCGTAGTGCCGGTTCTTGGTTTCGTATTCGACGTGGGCGGTCGAGATCGTGATGCCGCGCTCACGCTCTTCCGGCGCCTTGTCGATCTGGTCGTAGGCGGTGTAAGTGGCGCCGCCGCTCTCGGCCAGGACCTTGGTGATGGCCGCCGTCAGCGACGTCTTGCCGTGATCCACGTGACCAATGGTGCCGATGTTGCAGTGCGGCTTGGTCCGCTCGAATTTAGCTTTGCCCATGGAGGCTCTCCGTCGGTTCGATATTGGACTTCAATTGTCATTTCCGGGCGAGCCCGGGTCGTAATCGGTAGTTTGCTGCACCCGCCCGCCCGACGCGGGCCATTTCCGTGGCCCGGCAGAGGAACGACGATCAGCGGGGTCAGGCATATTTTGCCTTCACCTCGTCGGCCACGTTGCGCGGCACGTCCGCGTAATGGGCAAACTGCATCGTGTAGGAGGCGCGACCCTGGCTGAACGAGCGCAGCTGGCTCACGTATCCGAACATATTGGCCAGCGGCACGAAGGCGCGAATGACAGCGGCGTTGCCACGCATCTGCTGGTCGCGGATCTGGCCGCGGCGGCTATTGATGTCGCCGATGACACCGCCGACGAAGTCCTGCGGGGTCACGACCTCGACATCCATCACCGGTTCGAGGATCTTGACGCCGCCCTTCTCGCAGGCTTCCTTCATTGCTTGGCGGGCGGCGATTTCGAAGGCGATCGCCGAGCTATCCACTTCGTGATAGGCGCCGTCGTACAGGGTGACCTTCATGTCGACCATCGGGAAGCCGATCGACACGCCGTTGTCCCACACGCTCTGGACGCCCTTTTCGACGCCTGGGATGTATTCCTTCGGCACCGTGCCGCCGACAATCGCGGTCTCGAATTCGTTGCCCTTGCCGGCTTCGTTCGGCGCCAGCTTGAGCTTGACGCGGGCGAACTGACCCGTGCCGCCGGTCTGCTTCTTGTGCGTGTAGTCGATCTCCGTCGCCCGTGCGAGGGCTTCACGATAAGCGACCTGCGGCGCACCGACGTTGACGTCGATATTGTGCGGCGGGCGCTTCATGATGTCGACCTTGATGTCGAGATGAAGCTCGCCCATGCCCTTCAGGATGGTCTGCCCGCTCTCCTGGTCGACGGACACGCGGAAGGACGGGTCCTCCAGCGCCATCGAGTAGAGCACGTTCGCCATCTTTTCCTGGTCGGCTTTGGTCTTGGGCTCGACCGACATTTCGATGACGGGGTTCGGGAACTCCATCTTCTCGAGCAGCACCGGCTTCAGCGGATCGCACAGCGTCTCGCCGGTGCGGGTATCCTTGAGGCCAGCGAGCGCCACGATGTCGCCGGCATAGGCCGCATCCACCGCTTCGCGCTTGTCGGCGTGCATCTCATAGACCATGCCGACGCGCTCTTTCTTCTCGCGCGTGGTCTGGGCCAAGGCCTGGCCCTTCTCGAGCTTGCCCGAGTAGATGCGGCAGAACGTCAGAGAGCCGACGTGCTCGAAGTTCATGATCTTGAACGCGATCATCGACAGCGGCTCGGTGTCGAGCGGCTTGCGCTGCGTTTCGCCGCCGGTCTTCATGTCGATGCACTTGTAGGCTTCGCGATCGGACGGCGCCGGCAGATAGTCGACCACCGCGTCGAGCAGCACCTGCACGCCCTTGTTCTTGAAGGCCGAGCCGCACAGCATCGGATAGAAGGCGCGCGTCACCGTCGCCTTGCGGATCAACCGCTTGAGCGTGGCAACGTCGGGTTCGACGCCATCGAGATAGGTCGCCATCACGTCGTCGTCCATTTCGACGGCGGCTTCGATCATGCTCGCGCGGAATTCCTTGGCCTTTTCGAGGAGGTCGGCCGGGATCGGCTCCTCGGCATACTTGGCGTCCTTGCCATCGCCGTCCCACACCATCGCCGTCATCTTCAGGAGATCGACCATCCCCTTGAAGTTGCTCTCGGAACCGATCGGCAGCTGCAGCGGCACGGCGCGCGCGCCAAGCTTTTCCTTGATGTCGTCGAGGCACATGAAGAAATCGGCGCCGGTCTTGTCCATCTTGTTGGCGAAGATGATGCGCGGCACGTTGTACTTGTCGCCCTGGCGCCAGACGGTCTCGGTCTGCGGCTCAACGCCCTGGTTGCTGTCGAGCACACACACGGCGCCATCAAGCACGCGCAGTGAGCGCTCGACTTCGATCGTGAAGTCCACGTGGCCGGGGGTGTCGATGATGTTCAAGCGCTTGCCCTGCCAGAAGCAGGTGGTGGCGGCCGACGTGATCGTGATGCCGCGCTCGGCTTCCTGGTCCATGAAGTCCATGGTGGCGGCGCCGTCATGCACTTCGCCGATCTTGTGCGACTTGCCGGAGTAATACAGAATCCGCTCGGTGGTCGTGGTTTTCCCGGCGTCGATGTGCGCCATGATCCCGAAGTTGCGGTAGTCTTCTAGCTTGTGCGTGCGAGCCATGGCTCGAGCCTCCGAAAGGAATTACCAGCGATAGTGCGAGAACGCGCGATTGGCTTCCGCCATCTTGTGCGTGTCTTCGCGCTTCTTGACTGCCGTACCGCGATTATTTGCGGCATCGAGCAACTCCCCCGACAAACGCTCAACCATCGTATTTTCGTTTCGGGCGCGGGCAGCGATGATGATCCACCGGATCGCCAGAGCCTGCTGGCGCTCGTTGCGCACTTCGACCGGAACCTGGTAGGTCGCACCGCCAACGCGCCGCGAGCGAACCTCGACCGCCGGCTTCACATTGTCGAGCGCCGAACGGAACATGACGATCGGGTCCGACTTGGCCTTCGCCTCCATGCGATCGAGCGCACCGTAGACGATCTGCTCGGCGACCGACTTCTTGCCCTGCTCCATGATCGCGTTCATGAACTTGGTCAGCACCAGATCCCCGAATTTCGGGTCCGGGTTGACTTCGCGCTTCTGAGCCTTGTGACGACGGGACATGGCGTACTGCCCTCAAACCTTGGAACTGATCGAGTGAATTGGCGACTGGTGCGAACCAGCGTTGTTTACTTCGGACGCTTGGCGCCGTATTTCGAGCGGCGCTGCTTGCGGTCGCCGACGCCCTGGGTGTCGAGCACGCCGCGGATGATGTGGTAGCGCACGCCCGGCAAGTCCTTGACGCGGCCGCCGCGGATCAGCACCACCGAGTGCTCCTGCAGGTTATGGCCTTCGCCCGGGATGTAGCCGATCACCTCGAAGCCGTTGGTAAGGCGAATCTTGGCGACCTTGCGGAGTGCCGAGTTCGGCTTCTTCGGCGTCGTGGTATAGACCCTGGTGCACACGCCCCTTTTCTGCGGGCATGCTTCCATGTGCCGAGACTTCTCCCGGTAGGTCTTCGGCTCCCGCGGCTTGCGGATCAGCTGTTGAATCGTCGGCATGATGCCCTTATCCGTTGTACGGTGCCGCGTGCGATGCACGTAGCTCCAAGCCTAGCGGCCGGGAACCGCTCGAAGCGATTTCCCAGCTCGAATTCCAGAGGACCCCGCCGCTCGCGCAGCTCAGGGTCATGGTTCCGAAATTGTGTCTCGACGTTTGTGCAGCAGTGTTTGAACCTGCATGGCGCGAGCGCCAGCGCAAAAACGGTTCACCACCTGACCGCGGAAGTTCGCCAGTCCATATACGCACCTTTCCCGTTGGTCAACTGCTGACATTGATCAACTTGCAAATTTAACGACAGTCTCCCCCGCGACAGGAGTTGCTGGAGCCACCGTACGCCGCCGCCCCGCCCATCGGTCCCGGTTCCGGCTTCTCCCGGAAAATGCAAATCGCGGGCTGGTCCATTCGAACTTCTTGGGCTACCAGTTATGCAGCAATCACTGGACCGCCCGTGCGTCGCGACGCACCTTGTCGGCCCGATTTTCCCATTGTCGTCATTCAACTGCGGTGGAGATCACCTGGTCATGGTACGGCGCGTGCGTGCAACTCTTGCGATAATCCTGATGATGGCTGCGATGCCGTTTGCGGCGATGGCCCAGCAGCCTGCTGCGCCGGCCGCCACACCACCGGCTGCCGCCACGCCGTCGGCGGCAGCGCCGGCGCTGCCGCCGGAAATCACCTCGCCCGTGGAGCGGCTGGCCAAAAGTATCGAGGCCGCAGAAAAGTCGATCCAGCAACTGAAGGAACTTGAGGGCGAACTACAGCGCGTGCGCTCCAACGTGGAGCAGATCATCTACGAGTCGACATCGACCGCAGAAGGGCTCCGTCCGCAGCTGGCCGAGGTCAAGAGCCAGATCGAAAGGCTCGGACCACCGCCGAAGGATCAACCGGAAACGCCGACGATCGCCGCCGAACGGGCGCGCCTCAATGCCATGGCCGGCGCGCTCGACGGCGCGATCAAAACGACCGAGTTGGCCTGGGTGCGCGCCAAGCAGCTGATCGACCGCATCACGGTCATCCGCTACCAGATTTTCTCGCGCAATCTGTTCGAGCGGCGCACGAGCCCGCTGTTGCCTTCGGTCTGGCAGGACGTCAGCGGCCGCATGCCGACGATCATCAGCCGGGCCAAGTATTACGGCGGCGACTGGGTGGAGAAAAGCCAGAGCCACAAGCTAGAGCTGATAGGAATCCTGTTCGGCGCACTGGCGGTCGGTATTTTCGTCTGGCTGCTGGTCGAGCGCGTGATAGCGGCACGACAGGCGCGCTTCGCCGGCATTCCAACGTTCTTCGACCGCATCATATCGGCAGCCGGTGTCGCCCCGGCGCGGATGCTTGCGCCCGCCGCCGCGGCCGGCCTGCTGTATGCCGGACTGGACAACATGGGGATGTTCTTTTCGCCGTGGGAGCGCACGGCTGAAATTCTGCTCCAGGGCACGCTGATCTACATCGCCGGCGCCGCGCTGGCGCGCGTGGCGCTGACGCCGCGGCAGCCGCAATGGCGTCTCATCCCGGTCGACGATCGCACTGCATCGCACCTGCTGCTGTTCACCAAAGCCATGTTGGGCGTGTACATCGTCGACACCGTGCTGGTGGAGTTCGGACGGGCCATCTACGTGCCGCTGTTTGTTACTGTAGCGCAGACATTCATCACCAACATGGTCACGGCCGTCCTCTTGGCGGCCCTGCTGCTCACGCCCTTTGTCCCCCAGACCGGCCCATTGCGGGCGGTCAATGGCCTCGACAAGCTCAACATCAATCCGGTCCGCCGGCATGCGCCGCTGTGGATCAAGGGGCCGATGTGGGCCCTGACGCTTCTCATACTGCTCAGCTCGGCAACTGGATACATCGCGCTTGGCCGCTATGTGTCCCATCAGATCGTACTGACCGGCACGGTGCTCGCGATCGCCGGCCTGTTCTATCTCGGCATGCGTGCCGCCACCCGCGATCGCCCCGAGCAGCGCAGCCGTGTCGGCACCTTCCTCGAAGGCCGGTTGGGCATCGACGGCAACCGCCAGCAGCAGATCGTGAAGCTCGTCGAGGTGGTGGCGACGTTCAGCCTGGCGCTCGTCGCCCTGCCCATGCTGCTGCTGCAATGGGGTTTTGCCGCCGTCGATATCCGCGATTGGGCCAAGGCCCTGTTCTTTGGCTTCGAGGTCGGCCACTTCCGCATCTCCCTGGTGCGGATCCTGATCGGCGTCATGCTGTTCGTCGGTCTGCTGTTCCTGACGCGCCTGATCCAGCGCTGGCTGCGCGAACGCGTCATGGATAAGGGGCGGATGGATGCTGGCGTATCGAACTCGGTCGACATGGCCGTCGGCTACCTCGGCGTCGGCCTCGCTGCCCTGGTGTCCGTATCATACGCCGGCTTCGATATCACCAATCTGGCCATTGTCGCCGGCGCACTGTCGGTCGGCATCGGCTTTGGCTTGCAATCGATCGTCAATAACTTCGTGTCCGGCCTGATCTTGCTGGTCGAACGGCCGATCAAGGTCGGCGACTGGATCGTGCTCGGCGACCAGCAGGGCAACGTGCGCAGCATCTCGGTCCGATCGACCGAAATCGAGACCTTCGACCGCGCCAGCCTGATCGTGCCGAATTCAGAGCTGATCTCCGGTCGCGTGCTCAACTGGACGCACCGCAACACGGTTGGCCGCATCGTTCTAACGATCATGACCGACATCAAGACGGATCCGGAGAAGGTGATCACACTGCTTGAGGCCGCAGCCCGTGGACAGCCGCTGGTGCTCAACGAGCCCGCACCCATGGCGGTGCTATTCGCATTTGCTCCCGATCACATAACCTTCAATCTACGTGTCACGATTTCGGATGTGAACTTCACCGGGCGGGTGAAATCGAACCTGCACGTTGCCATCCTCAAGGCCTTCCGCGCGGCTGGCATTTACGCGACCATGCAGCAGTCGACCACAAGCGTCGTATCGTCGACAGAGGGCGCAGTGCAGCCCCCGCAAGCCGCCGTATTGACGCCGCCGACCGTGCAGACGCCAGCCGTGGCAACCGCTGCGCGTCGCAGCTGAAATACCCCTGCGGCCGCACCCCAGGCTGCCAAACCGCAAACGGCCAGGGCCCTTGGTCCCTCTGACCGTTTCCGTGCTGTGGGTCATGCGCGGCAGGGGGGCGCCATGAGCGACGACCCCTGATCAACAAAATTCGGCACGATCGCGCTGAAACGCAGTTCAGTTCTTTGTTATGCTGCGATCGGTTGGAGATACGAATTTATTGCAGTGAGCCACAGTCCAAGTTTGGAGGTTGCCCATGCGCCAACAAATTTTGCATAGAATTCCTGCGATCGTACGAATGCAGCTGTTGTTGGCCATCGCCTGTGTGGCAGTGACCATGGCCACCAAGGCGCATGCGGCGCAAAAGGCATTTGTCGTTGGCAATTCGAATTACGCGCACACACCCCAATTGCGCAATCCAGTCAATGATGCCAAGGATCTCAAAGTCCGGCTGGAGGCTTTGGGCTATGAGGTGAGCCTGGGCCTCGATCTCAAGCGCACCGAGTTCCTGACCAAATTCCAGTCATTCACACAATCGCTTCGCAGCGAGGATCTGGCGCTGATTTTCTACGCCGGGCATGCGGTGCAGATCAGTGGCGAGAATTTCCTGTTCCCGGTCGACGCCCGGGTTGAAAAGGAAGAGGATGCACGATCAAACCTCGTGTCGCTCAATGCTCTGCTGAGCGACGTTTCGAGAGTGTCGCGCAGTCGCATCATCATCCTTGATGCCTGCCGCAACAATCCATTCGCCAACGAACTGGAACGCACGAAGAGCACGCGTTCGGCTGGAGCTTCGCGCGGGCTCGCGCGCGTCTACGCCGGGATCGGCACGTTCATTGCCTACTCGACCGAGCCAGGAAACGTCGCCGACGATGGCGACGGCCGCAATAGCCCATTTACTGAGTCACTGCTGCGCCACATCAACCAATCCGGAGCCGACGTCCACGCCGTCATGCGCCGCGTTCGCTCGGACGTTCAGCGGTCGACGAACGAGCGGCAGATACCTTGGGAGAACTCATCGCTGATTGACGAAGTCACGTTCGCCGGCACGCAGCCAGCCGTGGTTGCAGCAGCATCGCCACCGGCGGCAAAGCAGCCGCCGCCGCCAACAGCGCTGCCGCCACCTGAACGGATTGCTGAACCGTACCACTATGTGAGCGGCCTCGATCCGAAGGGCGACAACTTCCTCGCGCTGCGATCGGGCGCCGGCAGCGACGGCGCCAGGATCGCGACCATGGGACCCGATACCCTGCTCAAGGTGGTGGAGAGCCAAGGCGTGTGGAAGCGAGTCGTGCTGCTGGACGGGACGTCTGGATGGGCGCACGGCAACTGGATCGCCTGCTGCCGTAACTTCCTGTCGACGCGTCGGGCAATATCGCCAGCGCCGACACCGGTCACGGCTCAGCCCCCGGCTGAGACGTGCGACAGCATTTGGACCAGCCGCAACTCGATCTGGCACCGCCACGGCTATTGCTTCACCACCGCACGGGGACGACAGGCATTCGGCAACGCCGGCTGCTTTCGCGACGAAGGCTCTGCCCGCGCCGCCATGTCGGCTGCCGATCAGGAGCGGGTGGCCGCGCTCGCGGCCCGGGAGCGCGACTTGGGTTGTCGCTGATCGACGCGTCGTCATGAAAACAGCGAAGGATCGTTGATCCTTCGCCGCAGCAACTCCCGTGCCTTGATCGCGCAACCTATTCCGCTGCTTCCTCCGTCGGGCGGCGGCGGCGGCGCTCACGCGGCGCATCCGCGCCTTCGGGCAACGCCTTCGCATCGCCACGGGCCTGCTCCTTGGCGATCAGCTCATCGCGCTTGCCGGCGATGCGGCGGATCTGGCGCAACATGCCGCCGGTGCCGGCCGGGATCAGGCGGCCGACGATCACGTTCTCCTTCAGGCCTTCGAGCGTGTCGATCTTGCCGTTGACGGCGGCATCGGTGAGCACGCGCGTCGTTTCCTGGAAGGATGCAGCCGAGATGAACGAGCGCGTCTGCAGCGACGCCTTGGTGATGCCGAGCAGCACCGGCTGGAAGGCGGCCGGGCGCTTGCCGGCCTTCTCGGCGCGCCGGTTGACCTCCTCGACCTCCGGCCGATCGAGGTTTTCGCCCTTGATCAGGTCGGTATCGCCGACATCCATGATCTCGACCTTCTGCAGCATCTGCCGGACGATCACCTCGATGTGCTTGTCGTTGATCGTCACGCCCTGCAGGCGGTACACGTCCTGGATCTCGTTGATCAGGTAGTTGGCGAGGTGTTCGACGCCCTTGATCGCCAGGATGTCGTGCGGGGCGGGGTGACCGTCATACACGAAATCACCGCGCTCGATGCGGTCGCCATGCTGCACCGCCAGGCTTTTGCCGCGCGGGATCAGATATTCGACCGCCTCCTCCGACTCGTCGTCTGGCTTGATCGTGATGCGCTGCTTGTTCTTGTAGTCCTTGCCGAACTCGACCGTACCCGTCACTTCCGAGATGATCGCGTGATCCTTCGGACGGCGGGCCTCGAACAACTCAGCGACGCGCGGCAGACCGCCCGTGATGTCACCGGTCTTGGCGGACGCAGTCGGGATACGTGCCAGCACGTCGCCGGCCTTGACGGTCGAGCCCGGCTCGACCGACAGGATGGCGTCGACCATCAGCAGGTAGCGGGCATCACCGCCACGCTGCACCTTGATCGGCTTGCCCTTTGCGTCCTTGATCACCACCGCCGGCTTCAGTTCGGCGCCGCGCGGGGTCGCCCGCCAGTCCATGACGATGCGGTTGGTGGTGCCCTTCATTTCGTCCGTCTGCTCGCGCACGGACGCGCCCTCCACCAGATCCTCGAAGCCGACGACGCCGTCGACCTCGGTCAAGATCGGACGGGTGAAGGGATCCCATTGGGCGAGGCGCGCGCCGCGCTTCACGGTGTCGCCCTCATCGCACAGCAGGCGTGCACCCGCCGTGACCTTGAGCAGGGCGAGTTCCTTGCCGCCCAGATCCTCGATCGCAATCGCGACGTTGCGGCCCATGACGATGAGCCGCCCCTGGCTGTCCTTCACCACGTTGCGGTTCTTGATCCGCACCAGCCCGTTGAAGTTGCTTTCAATGAACGAGGTGTCGACCGTCTGGGCGACGCCGCCGATGTGGAACGTGCGCATGGTGAGCTGGGTGCCCGGCTCGCCGATCGACTGGGCGGCAATGACGCCCACCGCCTCGCCGATGTTGACCTTGGTGCCGCGGGCGAGATCGCGCCCGTAGCACTTGCCGCACACGCTGATCTCGGTCGCGCAGGTGAGCACCGAGCGGATGCGCACCTCCTGCACCTGGGCCTTTTCGATGGCCTCGGCGTGCTTCTCTTCGATCAGTTCGCCGTTCTTGATGATGACGTTGCCGCTTGCCGGGTCGAGCACGTCTTCGGCGGCGGTGCGGCCGAGCACGCGGGCGCCGAGTGCGACGATCACCTGGCCGGCATCGACCACGGCCTGAACCTTGATGCCGTTCTCGGTGCCGCAGTCTTCTTCCGTGATGATGCAGTCTTGGGCGACGTCGACGAGGCGGCGCGTCAGGTAGCCCGAGTTCGCCGTCTTCAAGGCGGTGTCGGCGAGGCCCTTGCGGGCGCCGTGCGTCGAGTTGAAGTACTCGAGAACCGACAAACCTTCCTTGAAGTTCGACAAAATCGGCGTCTCGATGATCTCGCCCGAGGGCTTGGTCATGAGGCCGCGCATGCCGGCGAGCTGTTTCATCTGGGCGGGCGAGCCGCGCGCGCCCGAGTGGCTCATCATGTAGACCGAGTTGATCGGGCCGGCCTTGCCGTTCGCATCCTTCTTGGCGGTGGAGATGCGGTCCATCATCTCCTTGGCGATCTGGTCCGTGCACTTCGACCAGGCGTCGACCACCTTGTTGTACTTCTCGAGCCGGGTGATGAGACCGTCCTGGTACTGCTGCTCGAAGTCGCGCACTTCGGAGGTGGTTTTGTCGACGATCTTGGGCTTGGTGTCGGGGATCACCATGTCGTCCTTGCCGAACGAGATGCCGGCCTTGAACGCATGATAGAAGCCAAGCGCCATGATGCGATCGCAGAAGATCACCGTCTCCTTCTGGCCGCAGTTGCGGTAGACGGCGTCGATCAGCCCCGAGATCGCCTTCTTGGTCAGCAGCTGGTTGGTGAGCGCATATTTCACGCCCGGACGCTTGGGCAGCAGATCGCCAAGCAGCATGCGACCCGGCGTCGTCTCATAAACCTCGATCAGCTCCTTACCTTCGGCATCGATCGACTTGTGGCGACCGTGCACCTTGGCGTGCAGACTGACGGCACCGGCATCGATCGCGCGGCGCACTTCCTCGATCGAGCCGAGCTTCATGCCCTCGCCCGGTTCGGCTTCGCGCATGATCGACACGTAGTAGAGGCCGAGCACGATGTCCTGGCTCGGCACGATGATCGGCGCGCCGGATGCTGGATGCAGGATGTTGTTGGTCGACATCATCAGCACGCGTGCTTCGAGCTGGGCTTCGAGCGACAGCGGCACGTGGACAGCCATCTGGTCACCGTCGAAGTCGGCATTGAAGGCCGAGCAGACGAGCGGATGCAGCTGGATCGCCTTGCCTTCGACGAGCATGGGCTCGAACGCCTGGATGCCGAGGCGGTGCAGCGTCGGCGCGCGGTTGAGCAGAACGGGGTGCTCGCGGATCACCTCGTCGAGCACGTCCCAGACCTCGCCCTTCTCCTTCTCGACGAGCTTCTTGGCCTGCTTGACGGTTGCCGCCTGGCCCAGCGCCTGCAGGCGGGCATAGATGAACGGCTTGAACAGTTCGAGCGCCATCTTCTTTGGCAAACCGCACTGGTGCAGCTTGAGCTCGGGACCGACCACGATCACCGAGCGGCCAGAGTAGTCGACGCGCTTGCCGAGCAGGTTCTGGCGGAAGCGGCCCTGCTTGCCCTTCAGCATGTCGGCGAGCGACTTGAGGGGGCGCTTGTTGGCACCCGTGATGACGCGGCCGCGGCGGCCGTTATCGAACAGCGCGTCGACCGACTCCTGCAGCATTCGCTTCTCGTTGCGGATGATGATGTCGGGCGCGCGCAATTCCATCAGCCGCTTCAGGCGGTTGTTGCGGTTGATGACGCGGCGGTAGAGATCGTTGAGATCGGAGGTTGCAAAGCGGCCGCCGTCGAGCGGCACCAGCGGGCGCAGCTCCGGCGGGATCACCGGCACCTGGGTCAAGATCATCCACTCGGGCCGGTTGCCTGACTCGAGAAACGCCTCGATCACCTTTAGCCGCTTGCCGAGCTTCTTCGGCTTGAGCTCGGTCGTGGCTTCGGCGATTTCCTGGCGCAGATCGGCCTGGATCTGCACGAGATCCATGCCCATCAGGATTTCGCGAATCGCCTCGGCGCCAATGCTCGCCGTGAAGCTGTCCTGGCCATGCTCCTCGATCGCCTGCATGTACTGCTCTTCAGACAGCAGCTGGCGCTCCTTGAACTCCGTCGTGCCAGGTTCGAGCACGATGTAGTTCTCGAAATAGAGCACGCGCTCCAGATCCTTCAGCGTCATGTCGAGCAGCAGGCCGATGCGGGACGGCAGCGACTTCAGGAACCAGATGTGAGCGACGGGGGCTGCAAGTTCGATATGGCCCATGCGCTCGCGGCGCACCTTGGCGAGCGTCACTTCGACGCCGCACTTCTCGCACACGAGCCCCTTGTACTTCATGCGCTTGTACTTGCCACACAAGCACTCGTAGTCCTTGATCGGCCCGAAGATGCGGGCGCAGAACAGCCCGTCGCGTTCCGGCTTGAAGGTGCGGTAGTTGATGGTCTCGGGCTTCTTGATCTCGCCGAACGACCAGGACAGGATGTCCTCGGGGCTCGCGATCGAAATCTTGATCTGGTCGAAAGTCGGCAGCGGGGCCTGCTGCTTGAACAGGTTGGTGATTTCGTTCATCGGCTGATCTCCTCGTCGGCGAAGGGGGCGGCTTCGCTAGGGGCCAAAGTCTGAAAAATTGATGCTTCGCCTGCAGGGCGGGCGAAGCAAATGGCGAGTGCGCTCGGCCAGCTCGGCCGGCGCGTTTCCCCGCGCTGGGGCAGCACTCACTCTGCCGCGGCTGGCGGCAACTGCGGCACGGGCTGCGGCATCGAACCTGGGTCGACGGGCGGCTGCTGGGGAGGCGGCAGCAGGGCATCGGCCGAATTGGCGAGATCGACGTTGAGGCCAAGCGCGCGCATTTCCTTGACGAGCACGTTGAAGCTCTCAGGGATTCCGGCCTCGAACGCATCGTCGCCGCGCACGATCGACTCATACACCTTGGTGCGCCCGGCGACGTCGTCCGACTTGACGGTGAGCATCTCCTGCAGCGTGTAGGCGGCGCCATAGGCTTCGAGCGCCCACACCTCCATTTCGCCGAAGCGCTGGCCGCCGAACTGGGCCTTGCCGCCCAGCGGCTGCTGGGTGACGAGGCTGTAGGGACCGATCGAGCGGGCGTGGATCTTGTCGTCGACCAAGTGGTGCAGCTTCAGCACGTACTTGAAACCGACCGTCACCTTGCGGTCGAACGGCTCGCCGGTGCGCCCGTCATAGAGCTGCACCTGACCCGACGTGTCGAAGCCCGCGAGCTTCAGCATGTCGACAATGTCGGCTTCGCGCGCGCCGTCGAACACCGGAGTTGCCACCGGCACGCCGTGCCTGAGCTTTTCAGCCAGCGACACCACGTCGGCATCCTTCATCTTGGCGATGCCATCCTGCTCGCCGTAGATCGACTTCATGGTCTCCTTGAGCGCCTTGGCTTCGCCGCTCTCGTGCCACTTCTCGAGCGCGCCGTCGATGATGCGGCCAAGGCCGCGGCAAGCCCAGCCGAGATGCGTTTCGAGGATCTGCCCGACGTTCATGCGCGAGGGCACGCCGAGCGGATTGAGCACCACATCGACGGGCGTGCCGTCCTCGAGGAACGGCATGTCCTCGCGCGGCACGATCATCGAGACCACGCCCTTGTTACCGTGGCGGCCGGCCATCTTGTCGCCGGGTTGGATCTTGCGCTTGACGGCGACGAACACCTTCACGCGCTTCATCACGCCGGGCGGCAATTCATCGCCGCGCTGCAGCTTGTCGACCTTGTCGACGAAGCGCCGTTCCAGGCTCTTCTTGGCGTCTTCGTACTGCTTCTGGATGGCTTCGAGAGCCGCCTGCGCGCCTTCGTCCTTGAGGCCGATTTCCCACCACTGGCTGCGCGGGATATCGTCCAGGATCTCGACCGTCGCCGTGGCGCCGCGCTTGGCACCCTTCGGCCACTTCGACACGTCCTTGTTGGCCAGGCTGTCCTTGACGCGGCCGTAGACGTTACGGTCGAGAATTTGCAGTTCGTCGTCGCGGTCCTTGGCGAGGCGCTCGATCTCCTCGCGCTCGATCGACATGGCGCGCTCGTCCTTCTCGACGCCGTGACGGTTGAACACGCGCACTTCGACCACGGTGCCGGTGACGCCCGGCGGCAGGCGCAATGAGGTGTCGCGCACGTCCGACGCCTTTTCGCCGAAGATGGCGCGGAGCAGCTTTTCCTCCGGCGTCATCGGGCTTTCGCCCTTCGGCGTGATCTTGCCGACCAGGATGTCGCCCGGCTGCAATTCGGCGCCGATATAGACGATGCCGGCTTCGTCGAGGTTCTTCAGCGCTTCTTCCGAGACGTTCGGGATGTCGCGCGTGACTTCCTCGGGCCCGAGCTTGGTGTCGCGGGCCATGGCCTCGAACTCCTCGATATGGATCGAGGTGAAGACATCCTCCGAGACGACGCGCTCGGACATCAGGATGCTGTCTTCGAAGTTGTAGCCCATCCACGGCATGAACGCGACGAGCACGTTCTTGCCAAGTGCCAGATCGCCAAGGTCGGTCGAGGGGCCGTCGGCGATGATCTCGCCGGCCTGCACTTCGTCGCCCACGTTCACCAGCGGCCGCTGGTTGATGCAGGTGTTCTGGTTCGAGCGCTGGAACTTGCGCAGGCGGTAGATGTCGACGCCGGGCTTCGACGGGTCGGTCTCCTGGGTGGCGCGGATCACGATGCGGGTCGCGTCGACCTGGTCGATGATGCCGGAGCGGCGGGCAGCGATGGCGGCGCCTGAATCACGCGCCACCACTTCCTCGATGCCGGTGCCGACGAGCGGCGCTTCGGCACGGATCAGCGGCACGGCCTGGCGCTGCATGTTGGAGCCCATCAGCGCGCGGTTGGCGTCGTCGTTCTCGAGGAACGGGATCAGAGCGGCGGCGACCGACACGAGTTGCTTCGGCGACACGTCGATGTAGTCGACCTTGTCGGCGCCGACCTGCAGCACGTCGCCCTGGTACCGGCAGGTGACGAGATCGCCGATCAGGCGGCCCTTGGCATCGAGCTGGGCGTTGGCTTGGGCTACGTGGTGGCGCATCTCTTCCATGGCGGAGAGATAGACGACCTCGTTGGTGACGGCCTGGTTCACCACCTTGCGGTAGGGGCTCTCGATGAAGCCGTACTTGTTGACGCGCGCGAAAGTCGCGAGCGAGTTAATCAGACCGATGTTGGGCCCTTCCGGCGTTTCGATCGGGCAGATGCGGCCATAGTGCGTCGGATGCACGTCGCGCACCTCGAAACCGGCACGCTCACGCGTCAGACCGCCCGGTCCAAGGGCCGAGAGACGGCGTTTGTGGGTGATTTCGGACAGCGGATTGGTCTGGTCCATGAACTGCGACAGCTGCGAGGAGCCGAAGAACTCACGCACGGCGGCGGCGGCCGGCTTGGCGTTGATGAGGTCCTGCGGCATCACGGTGTCGATGTCGACCGAGCTCATGCGCTCCTTGATGGCGCGCTCCATGCGGAGCAGGCCGACGCGGTACTGGTTCTCCATCAGCTCGCCGACCGAGCGCACGCGGCGGTTGCCGAGGTGGTCGATGTCGTCGATCTCGCCGCGGCCATCGCGCAGGCCGACGAGCGTCTTGACGACCTCGAGGATATCCTCGGGCCGCAGCACGCGCATGGTATCCTCGACCTTGAGGTCGAGGCGCATGTTCATCTTCACGCGGCCGACTGCCGAGAGGTCGTAGCGCTCGCTGTCGAACAGCATCGTATGGAACAGCTTCTCGGCCGCCTCGATGGTCGGCGGCTCGCCCGGTCGCATGACCCGGTAGATGTCCATCAGTGCTTCGACGCGGTTGGCGTTCTTGTCGATGTTGAGCGTATTGCGGATGAACGCGCCGACCGTGACATGATCGATGTCGAGGACCGGGAATTCCTTGATCTTCTGGTCCTTGATCTCAGCGAGCAGCGCATCGTCGAGCTCATCACCCGCCTCGCCAAAGATCTGGCCCGTCGCCATGTCGACGATGTCTTCGGCCAGATAGCGGCCGGCGAGGTCTTCGGAGGAAACGAGGATTTCCTTGAGGCCGCCTTCGGCGAGTTCGCGGGCCTTGCGGGCAGAAATCTTCTCTCCGGCCTTGGCCACGACTTCGCCCGACTTTGCGTCGATGAGATCGGCGAGCGGCGTCGAGCCGCGCATCTTCTCGGATGCAAACGGCATGCGCCAACCGCGCTTGGACTCCTTGATCGGGATCGACTTGTAGAACGTCGACAGGATCTGCTCGTCGTCGAGTCCGAGTGCGTACAGCAGCGTCGTCACCGGCAGCTTGCGGCGGCGGTCGATGCGCACATAGACGATGTCCTTGGCGTCAAACTCGAAGTCGAGCCAGGAGCCGCGATAGGGAATGATGCGGGCGGCGAACAGCAGCTTGCCCGAGGCATGCGTCTTGCCCCGGTCATGGTCGAAGAACACGCCTGGCGAGCGGTGCATCTGCGAGACGATCACGCGCTCGGTGCCGTTGATGACGAAGGTGCCGTTCAGCGTCATGAGCGGCATGTCGCCCATGAACACGTCCTGTTCCTTCACGTCCTTGATCGACTTCGAGCCCGTCTCCTCGTTCACATCGAACACGATCAGGCGCAGCTTGACCTTCAGCGGCGCCGAATACGTCATATCGCGCTGCATGCACTCGTCGACGTCGTACTTCGGCGGCTCGAAGTCGTAGCGCACGAACTCGAGCGTCGCCCGGCCGGAGAAATCCGAGATCGGATAGACCGAACGGAAGACGGACTGCAGACCCGTGTCGCCGCGACCGCCGGCCGGCTCCTTCACCATCAAGAAGTCGTCGTAGGAACTCTTTTGAACCTCGATCAGGTTCGGCATCTTGGCAACTTCGGTCTTGTTGCCGAACTTCTTCCGGATGCGCTTACGGCCGTTGAATGTCTCAGCCATGCTCTGTCCGCTCCTATATGGTCTGGGTTGGAGGTGCGCGGGCGCCCCCGCAGCAGATCCGCCAGATGCTGCACAACATCGTTATTCGATGAACCGCAGGGCCGCGGGTCATCGAATAAGGACTTGGCCGTAGGTTGGGCTAGGACGCCACTTCGCGTCCGTAACCCAACAACTTCGACCACCACTCGCGGAACGTTGGGTTACGACCGGCAAACGGGCCGGTCTAACCCAACCTACGAGCCATTGGCTATCCGCTATTCGCTCACTCGATTACTTCAGTTCGACCTTGGCGCCCTGGTCTTCCAGCTGCTTCTTCAGCTTGGCGGCCTCGTCCTTCGACACGCCTTCCTTCACGGCCTTGCCGCCGGCTTCGACCAGATCCTTGGCTTCCTTCAAACCAAGACCGGTGATGGCGCGCACTTCCTTGATCACGTTGATCTTCTTGTCGCCGCCGGCGACCAGGATCACGGTGAACTCGGTCTGCTCTTCCTTGGCGGGACCAGCCGCAGCGGCAGGGCCGGCAACGGCGACCGCAGCAGCGGCCGAGACGCCCCACTTCTCTTCCAGCATCTTGGCGAGTTCAGCGGCCTGCAGAACGGTCAACTTCGAGAGATCGTCAACGATCTTGGTGAGATCGGTCATGGTGTCTTTTCCTTCACGGTTTGAATGTTCGAATGGTTGGTGTGTTGTCCGAGCATCGTGTGCCCTGCGCTGGTTTTGTCGTTACCCTTGAGCTGCCTTCGCCTGAATGACGCGTGCGAGCTTGGCGCCCGGCTCCTTGACGGTACGGGCGATCTTGGTCGCCGGTGCGTTGAGGAGGCCGATGATCTTGGCCCGCAGTTCATCCAGTGACGGCAGTTCGGCGAGAGCTTTCACATTCGCCGGATCGAGGACGGTCGAGCCCATGGCACCACCCAGAATGACGAGCTTGTCATTCGTCTTGGCGTATTGGACGGCGACCTTTGCCGCAGTGATCGGATCCTTCGAATAGGCCAGACAGGTCTGGCCCTTGAAGAGATTGACGATCGATGCGCTGTCCGTATCCTTTGCTGCGATCTTCGCCAGCCGGTTTTTTGCCACCTTGACCGAACCGCCGGCCGCTTTGACTTTGCGGCGGTAGTCGGTCATCTGAGCGACGGTCATCCCGGCATAGTGGGCAACAACAACCACGCCCGTGTCCTTGAACACGTCGTGGAGCGCGGTCACGAGCTCTGCTTTCGCAGCTCTGTCCACTTGAAGCCTCTCCTAGCTTGAGTGCCCCGAGACCGATTGCGGCCCCGTGGCGGTTGCACATGGCCGGCGGATGCCGGCCGCTTAACCTGTCCGCGCGCCAGGTCGAACGTGACCCGACGGCGCGTGCCCGGAGAGTTTCAAACCGTGAGTGCCGGCAGACTTGCCGTCGGCGCTATCGGGTTGCCTCCCGTCTCATGCTGGCCCCGGCGGCAAATCCCGGGAATTAAGCTGCCCTCCACGGGGAAGGGCTGCACCTGCAATCTCGGACAGGGTCGAGGTGGTTGCCGTTCGAGCCGGCCACCGCCCCTAGCGTGGTTCTTTCGATCCACCCATTCCATTTGAGCCCGTTGCCGGACCTGTCATGTCGCTCAGTTCTGCGTGGTGGCCGCCATCACGGTCGACTGCTCGACCTTGATGCCGGGTCCCATGGTCGACTTGATCGCGACCTTCTTGACGTAAGTCCCCTTGGAACCGGCCGGTTTCGCCCGGTTCACGGCATCGACGAACGCGCGGATGTTTTCGGCAAGATGCGCTTCACTGAAGCTCGCCTTACCAACGCCCGCATGCACGATGCCGGCTTTCTCGACGCGGAATTCAACGACAGCACCGCTCTTCGCGCCCTTGACGGCGTTGGCGACATCCATCGTCACCGTGCCGACGCGCGGGTTCGGCATCAGGCCGCGCGGACCCAAAACCTTGCCCAGGCGGCCAACGAGACCCATCAGGTCCGGCGTTGCGATGCAGCGATCGAAATCGATCGTGCCCTTGGAAACGATGTCGACCAGGTCCTCCGCACCGACGATATCGGCGCCTGCGTTCCTGGCTTCTTCTGCCTTGGCACCGCGCGCGAACACGGCGACCTTGAGCGAACGGCCCGAGCCGTTCGGCAGGTTGCACACGCCACGCACCATCTGGTCGGCGTGCTTGGGGTCGACGCCGAGGTTCATGGCGATGTCGACCGATTCGTCGAACTTGGCCTTGGCACCGGCCTTCATCAGCTTCAAGGCCTCGTCCAGCCCATAGGCCTTGTCACGGTTCACGGTCTCGCGGGCGCTGCGGATGCGCTTTCCAGCTTTGCTCATGTGCTTACTCCACCACCTGGATGCCCATCGACCGGGCCGAGCCGGCGATCGTCTTGGCTGCCTGCTCGACGTTGTCGGTATTGAGGTCCTTGAGCTTGGTCGTGGCGATCTCCCGGCACTGCGCCATAGTGACCGTGCCGGCGCTGGTGACGCCCGGCGCCTTGCTGCCCGCGGTGATCTTGGCAGCCTTCTTGAGGAAGAAGCTCGCCGGCGGCGTGCGCATCTCGAACGTGAACGAGCGGTCCGAGAACACCGTGATCTTCACGGGGATCGGCGTTTCCGGCTCCATGTCCTTCGTCTTGGCGTTGAACGCCTTGCAGAATTCCATGATGTTGACGCCACGCTGGCCAAGCGCGGGTCCGATCGGCGGCGAAGGGTTCGCCTTCCCGGCCGGCACTTGCAGGTTGATGTAGCCATCGATCTTCTTCGCCATTGGTCTCCCCTGGCAGTAACGGCGGCACCCGTCGGGCGCCTCCTGGGTTAGCGGTCAGCGGGCAGCGGAACATCCGATGCCCTCCCGCACTTTTTAGTTGCCGCATCCGACTCCGCTGACGCGGAGCCGGCCGGATGCGGCGGTAGCCGTCGCCGCCGGCCGGCGCGCGGAACGCGTGTCGGCGGCGACAACTCAGAAATCCCGCATCCGACTCCGCTGACGCGGAGCCGGCCGGATGCGGCATGAGTCAACCGGCCAATTTCTCGACCTGGCTGAATTCCAGTTCGACCGGCGTCGGCCGGCCAAAAATCGATACCGCGACCTTGAGACGGGCGCGCTCCTCGTCGACTTCCTCCACGTGGCCTTGGAACGTCGCGAACGGCCCTTCCGCCACCTTGACCTGCTCGCCGATCTCGAACGTAACGGTCGGCTTAGGCCGCTCGACCCCTTCCTCGACGTGGCGCATCATGCGCATCGCCTCGTCATCGGGGATCGGCGTCGCCTTGTTGTCGGTGCCGAGAAAGCCGGTGACCTTCGGCGTGTTCTTGATCATCAGGAACGCGGCGTCGGTCATTTCCATCTTCACCAGCACGTAGCCCGGCAGGAACTTGCGCTCGGTCTGCACCTTGCGACCGCGCCGGACCTCCACCACGTCTTCCGTCGGCACCACGATATCTTCAAACAGGTGCTCGATGTGACCCTGCTTCGCGCGTTCGCGGATGGCGTCAGCCACCTTACGCTCGAAGTTGGTATATGCGTGCACGATGTACCAGCGCTTGGGCTTCGACATTGCGAACTTCGTTTCCTCGATATCCAGGCTCGCGCGAACCGTTTGCGCGGCGACCCGGGACCTCTGATGCCAAGCGAGCAGAAACCGGACGAACCTGCGGGGTTACAGTCCAATCCCCAGGATCTGCTTGATGATCCAGCTGATAATTTGATCAGCGGCGGTGAAGAACAACGAAGCCAGCGTCACCATGATGATGACAGCCACCGTCGTGATCCAGACCTCCTTGGTGGTCGGCCACGTGACTTTCGCGACTTCGGCCCGCACTTCCTGTATGAACTCGATCGGATTGTATTTCGCCATCAAACCCTTCAACCTCGCCGCAACGAACGCGCGCGCCGCCCGTTCTGTTCAGGTGGCCACGACCACCGCGCCGCCGCCATCAGGGCGACACATCACGAAAGACACATTCATAGGCCGGCGCGCGGCCTTCACCGTGCATCCAGCCTTATGCGGATCTGGCAGGGGCTGGGGGGATCGAACCCACGACCTTCGGTTTTGGAGACCGACGCTCTACCAGCTGAGCTAAACCCCTCATCGAGCGCTTTTGCGCTCAAGCACTCCAACCAGTTCAGAGGCTGCTCATAGCTCATGCTGAAAGCAATGTAAACTTTTTTGTTGACAGTTGAAAGCGCACGCCGATCGTCGGAAAAATCGAGAAAATATTACTATTTTTCTGATGGTTAAGGGTATCAAAGCGCGCCCGGGGCAGAACTTGACAACTCAGCAGCATGCTTCTGTTTGCGCCGCGCGCTTTACAGTTTCGCAAGCGTCCACAGCCTAG
>JAKFWF010000013.1 GCA_021730785.1 Hyphomicrobiaceae bacterium | reverse complement strand
GCGGCAGTGTGTGATACCAGCGGCTTGACCGCACCGTTTTGTTGCGTATCTGTCAGCCGCCCGCTGCTAGGCGCCGGCAAGTGAGGCCACGTGGCGGAGTGGTGACGTAGAGGACTGCAAATCCTCGCACCCCGGTTCGATTCCGGGCGTGGCCTCCAAATTCCCATCGCCGCATGGCACAATTGCATAGCCCGCCTGCCCACTCAGTGGCTCCATGGGCAGATTGCGCCCGTGTACACTCTTCGCGTCAGCACCCTGTTGCGGAAGCGAAACGATGACCGAGCCGAAGATCGCTACAATGCGCGCTGCCAGCGCCCGCAAATCGCCTCGCGACCTCGATGCGCTGATCATCGGCGCCGGCTTTTCCGGGTTGTACCAGCTGATCTGCCTGCGCGACCGCCTGGGCCTCGATGTCCAAATCCTGGAGGCGGCCGAGGGCGTGGGCGGCACCTGGTACTGGAACCGCTATCCAGGCGCGCGCTGCGATTCGGAAAGCCACTCCTACTGCTACACCTTCAGTGACGAGCTGGTGCAAGACTGGGACTGGTCGGAGCGCTATCCCGGACAGCCGGAGATCATGCGCTATCTGAACCACGTCGCCGACCGCTTCGATGTGAAGAAAGACATTCAGTTCAGCACCCGCGTGACGCGGGCCCACTTCGATGAAGGTACCAAGCGCTGGGTGATCACCACCGACGGCGGCGACCGATGGACAGCGAAATTCCTCATTGCCGCGATCGGCTGCCTGTCGACCACCACGATGCCGAAGATCCCCGGACTAGAAACCTTCGCGGGCCGATCTGTGCATACCGGGCAATGGCCGCACGAGGGCGTCGACTTCGCGGATAAGCGCGTCGGCCTGATCGGGACCGGCTCGACCGGCATCCAGGCGACCCCCGTCATCGCCGAAACGGCGCGCCACCTGAGCGTGTTCCAGCGCACCGCCAACTACTCCGTGCCGGCCCGCAACGCGGCCCTGACGCCCGAGTTCCGCGCCTGGGTGAAGGCGAACTTCGCCGACATCCGCCGCACCATGCATGGCAACACCAACGGCCACCCGTTCACGATTGCCGAGCGCCGCGTGTTCGACGTTTCGGCGGAGCAGCGGCAAGCGCTGTACGAGGCCGCCTGGGAGAAAGGCGGACTGCAGTTTCGTGCCACGTTCCACGATCTGCTGTTGAGCAAAGAGGCCAACGACACCGCCGCAGCCTTTCTGCGCGACAAGATCCGCTCGATCGTCAAGAACCCGGCGACCGCCGAACTGCTGGCCGACATCGACCACCCCTATGCCGCCAAGCGCCCGCCGATCGACACGAACTACTTCGAGACCTTCAATCGTGAGAACGTCACGCTGGTCGACGTGCGCCGCATGCCGATCGAAGCCATCACCGCGACGGGCGTGCGGACTGCGACCGCCGACTACGCCCTCGACATCCTCGTGTTCGCAACCGGTTTCGACGCCATGACGGGCCCATTGCTCGGCATTGATGTTCGTGGACGCGGCGGCATCGAAATCGCCAAGGCCTGGGACGCTGGCCCCAGGACCTACCTTGGCCTGCAGATTGCGGGCTTCCCGAACCTCTTCACGGTGACGGGACCGGGCAGTCCCTCGGTGTTGAGCAACATGCCGGTGGCGATCGAGCAGCATGTGGAGTGGATCACCGAGTGCATCGCGCACATGCGCGGCGCGGGCCACGCGACGATCGAGCCGACGCATGATGCGGCTATACCTGGGTTGGCGAAGTCAATGCGGCGGCTAACGCGACGCTGCTGCCGCAGGCGCACCACTCCTGGTATCTCGGCGCCAACGTCCCCGGCAAACCGCGGGTGTTCATGCCTTATGCGGGCGGCATGGCACGATACCGCGCCATTTGCGCCGACGTCGCGGCCCGGGGTTACGACGGCTTCACGTTTGGTGCCTGATTATGAGCGGGCGGGGCCAGGTCCGCGGCGCCGCAGCTCCCGTTCCGCCTGGATGCGCGCGACCACCTCGGCTGGCGCGATCCCATTGATTGCTTGCCCGTTCAGCACCGTGTCGGAGAAATAGACCCCGACGCCCGTGCGGCTGCGATGGCGCACGTAGCACTCGGCCGTGAAGTTGAAATGATCGATGGCAAGTTGAAACCGGTCGGCGGCCGGTGTTTCACTGGCGAATTCCAGCAGGGCGCCTGTCACGGAGAAGTTGCGCACGATGCAGGCTTCGCGGTCACGCCCGGCGACCTTGATCCAGGCATGCCACAACACGGTGCGGCGGCCGAATTGCCGCTTCTCGGGACGGTGCAATTCACGCGTCATTAGGGTGCTCCTCGGAGCTGGGCCGGTTACATCCGGCTTATACGTACCGACTAAACTAGCGGTAAATTGCTAAGCACTCGCAACGTTCAGGGTGCGATATTTATAAATATACTAACGAAAATCGATGTATTGAACGTTAATCAGAATGATGGGCGTTTGATGGACCAACGGCCGCCGTGCGCCGTTTCCGGGCCGCCGGAAAGCGCTAACCCTTGCGCCGGAACGTGACCAGCGTCGCGCCACCTTCGGTGCGATCGGTCACATCAACGTTCAAGGAGGTGGCGATCTGCCGGATGGTCGGCATCGCCGGTAGCAGCTTGGCAGTGGTGTTTTCGTCGGAGACATGCACGGACAAGCCGGCGCCGACCACGAATTCCTCGACCAGCTTGGCAATCCTGTGCGTGTAAAGGATGTCGGCCATTACCTGTTTTTCCACTGACGTTGAACTGGTTCGAACGTACTACGAGGACATTATCACCTTCGGATTAAGCAGGTGCCAAAATAAGCCAGAGAGCGTTATTGTATGACGCCGGTGCTTGCGATACTACAGCAGGCAGGCGCGGGGACCATTGGCGGACCCACGAAACAGACGCGGCGGTTGCGTCACGGTCCGAGGAGTACCCACATGAGCCTTTGCCGTCTCGTCTACTACAGCGAGCGCAATCCCGCCGTGGCCCTCGACACCCGCACTTTGATCGCCACCTGCCATAAGAACAACGCACCCCGCTCGCTGACCGGGATGCTTCATTACAACGGCACTTACTTCCTGCAGGTCCTTGAGGGCGGCCGCGCCGACGTGAGCGCGATCTATCACCGCATCGCCACTGACCCGCGCCACATCAACCTCATCCTGATCGGCTGCATGGACGTGCGCGAGCGCCTGTTCCCGACCTGGTCCATGGGACTGCACGAAGGCATGGGTGACCGCACCAAGGAGATCTTCCTGCGCTATTTCCCCAAGGAGCGTTTCGATCCGGAATCGATCAACGTCGACAGTCTGCTCGACGTCATGCAGGACATCGCCACCGAGCTTTGACGGCCGCGGCTCAGCTACGGCGCAGCCTTGACCATGGCGGCTTCGAGATCATTCAGCCGTTCGGTGCCAAGTTGTACGAACAGCTCATAACCTGGCGTGCGCGCGGCGTCGGCAAACATCTGACGCCAATGGTCGAAGGCGGCGCTGACGCGGGTCCCAATGAGAAAGTCGTGCATCCGCTGTAGTGTCGCCATGTCGCGGCGCGCCAGGAACTCGGCGTGTTTGACGACATGCTCGGCGTCGATCCTGGCCGCCGGATCGAGCACGCCTGGAATGGTGCCCAGGTCGATCGCCGTGGCGGGACCGGCAGAGAACGGGTCGAGTTCGCCAAGACCACTGTCGGGCAGGAACATCGCATCGTCGTGGATCACGAGTTGCCCCGTGGCGCGGGCGGCGAACTGGCGCAACTTGGTGGCGAACTGGCTGAACAGCAAGGCTTCGATCACGGCTGCCGGCGTGTCGTAGCCAGCGATCGCCTGCATCGCCTGCGCCAAGCGCTTGGCCTCCGAAACGAGGTCGCGCCGGAACAGCTCGCCATGCATGAACGCCGCGGTTTCCCCGCGCTGCAGTGCCAAGTCCTTGAGGTTTTGTGCGAGGCCGCGGGAAATGCGCAATTCGATTTTTGGGCCGCTCCGCATCGACAGCCGCGCCGACCACAGTGTTGCCAGCGGACGATCGACGAAAAAGACAAACGAGCGCTGCCAGTCGTCGACCGTCTGGCTCGCAATTACCTCCGCCGAACCGCCACGCACGATCCGGACATACCTTGGTTCGGTCTGCCTGAGCCACTCGGAATAACTCACATCAAAGTACTCCAGGCACGCATTGTCTTGAGATCGAACGATATGTCATTTTCATGTACGCGCGTTCGACTGCCAGACAGGGATTTATGATGCGCTGCGGAGTGTCCCTTGAACCACAGCGTCGAACCGCGATTTAATCTCAATTTCGAGGAAACCTTGCGTTCTATATTTGGCATAGCATAACAAGTTTAACGTAAGTTGAGGCGTTGCGGAATTGCCGCGCGAAGGAACAGATGTGCGTTCGTCTGCGATGTGGTGGCGTTGAGTGGTCAAAATGGCGCGACGATCGGATCTCTCGATTCCGCTGAAGCGTTCCATGCGCTTTACCAAGGGCCTGCAGGACGCCCATCGTGCGAGTAGCTCGGCCTCCCGCCGCTGGACCGCGGGCGCGGTGCTCGCAGCCCTGGCGCTGGCAGCAGTTGCCGCGCCGGCGCTCAGGCCGGCACTGGCACCCCATGCAACGCTGACCGCGCTTGTGACTGACCTCAGTCGAGCGCGCACCGGAACGCCGTCGGTAGTGGCATCGGCCGATGCGCAGGCAGCGCCCGCCGTGGCGCCGAAGGTCGCGGACATTGACGTGCCGATGCCGAAGCTCGATGAGGCCCAACGGCTCGCCGCGACGCAGCCCGCGCCGGCGCCGGCGCCCGACAAACAGGCGCCTACTGTGCCCCCGGCCTCATCAGCGCTCCAGCTAGACCCAGCCCCAGGACCCGCCGCTGGGCCACAGCAGGCGGTGGCGGCCGTCCAGCCCCCGGCACAGCCAGCGGCGCCAAGCCCGCCGCCGGCCGTCGCCCCCGTGCCGGCATCGCTGCCGACGGTAACCATTGCCATGCAGCCGCCGCCGCTCCTGCCGCCCGCGGTCAACCCCTGCCTGGCCGAAGTGGCAGCCCTCGCCCGCCAGCAGACCGTGTGGTTTGCGACCGGCAGCGCCCGACTGGCCGCAGAAGACCTGGGTCGGATCGAGGACTTCGCACGCCGCATCACCACCTGCCCCGGTGCCCGCATCGAGGTCAGCGGTCACACCGACGCGCAGGGGATCGATGCCACCAACTTCCAACTGAGCTGGCAGCGCGCCGAGGCGGTCATCGCTCACCTGCAGTCGCGCAGGATCGACACGGCCAACTTCGAGGCGGTCGGCTTTGGCACCAAGCGCCCCCTGGTACCAGGGAGCATTGCGGCCAGTGCTCAATCCGGCTTGGATGCCGACGTATCCCGCCAGTTCGCCCGGAACCGCCGGGTTGAATTCACCCTGCGATAGGACCTGCCACCATGCCAACGCTGCCTGCCCTCGACTGGCTCTCGCCGCAGCACCTGCTGTTACTCGAGATCGGCGTGATCGCCCTGGTCTCGATGCTGATCGGTCTGTGGGTCGGCAGTCGCCTGCGGCAGGGGCGGGCCCGCCGGGAGGCCTCGGTCTACACCGGCGAATTGCGGCGCACGCAATCACGCTTGCGCGCGGTCGAGCGCGCCGCGGTCAGCGCTGGCAGGAACGCCTACGGTACGTCCGCCCGCCGGCGTGGATAACGGTCGCGCGCGAATGCACGCGCGCTTGATCAACATCTGGTGTTGCGCTGCAGCGGCGATCAAACCCGCGCGATTGGACGGTCGCAAAGCCTTGCCGCACTGCGGAAAAAGGACTACGCCAAAACTTCAACGCGTCACCACAGCGATGTCCCGATTGCTCAAGGAACCCGATACATGAACGCGCAAGACCCCGCGCCCAAGGGCGATGTGACCAAGACCGCCAATATTGTTCTCAATGGCAAGCAATCGATGATGCCCGTGCGCTCGGGGTCGATTGGACCCGACGTCGTCGATGTCGGCCGTCTGTACCGCGACACCGGGTGCTTCACCTACGACCCCGGCTTCACGTCGACCGCCAACTGCATGTCGAAGATCACCTACATCGACGGCGACAAGGGGCAGTTGCTGTATCGCGGCTATCCGATCGAGCAACTGGCCGAGAAGTCGAACTTCGTCGAGGTTTGCTACACCCTGTTGCACGGCGATCTGCCAAACAAGGTGCAGTACGACGACTTCCGCAACACCATCACGCGCCACACCATGGTGCACGAGCAGATGACCCGCTTCTACACCGGGTTCCGCCGCGACGCGCACCCGATGGCGATCATGTGCGGCACGGTCGGCGCGCTGTCGGCCTTCTACCATGACTCGACCGACATCAACGACCCGAAGCAGCGCATGATCGCGACCCACCGTATCATCGCAAAAATGCCGACCATGGCCGCCATGGCCTATAAGTATTCGATCGGCCAGCCCTTCATCTATCCGCGCAACGACCTCGACTACACGTCGAACTTCCTGCAGATGTGCTTCGCTGTCCCATGCGAGCCCTACGTGATCAATCCGGTGATGGCGCGCGCACTCGATCGCATCTTCACATTGCACGCCGACCACGAGCAGAACGCGTCGACCTCGACCGTGCGGCTCGCCGGCTCCTCGGGCGCCAACCCGTTCGCCTGCATTGCATCGGGTATCGCCTGCCTGTGGGGCCCAGCGCACGGCGGTGCCAACGAAGCCGCCCTCAAGATGCTGGAAGAGATCGGCTCCGTCGATCGCATCCCCGAGTACGTGAAGATGGCCAAGGACAAATCGTCGGGCTTCCGCCTGATGGGCTTCGGCCACCGCGTCTACAAGAACTACGATCCGCGCGCCAAGGTGATGCAGGCAACCTGCAACGAGGTGCTGGCCAATCTCAACCACCGCGATCCGCTGCTCGATGTTGCCCGCGAGTTGGAGCGTATCGCGCTGAGCGACGACTATTTCATCGAAAAGAAGCTGTATCCAAACGTCGACTTCTATTCGGGCATCGTGCTGCGCGCGCTGGGCTTCCCGACCTCGATGTTTACCGTGCTGTTCTCGGTCGCCCGCACGGTCGGCTGGATCGCTCAGTGGAACGAGATGATGGAGGACCCCGAGCAGAAAATCGGCCGTCCGCGCCAGCTCTATGTCGGGCCGAAGGAGCGCCCGTATACGATGATCGATCGGCGTGCCTGACGTTTGCCACCACTGAAATCACCTGGGGCCAGGAGCGATCCTGGCCCTTGCTTTTTGTGTTATGAACCAGAGATACCGGACGCAAGAAGGGCTGCCGCCCTTGACCCGCTCGATGGGACACTGTTTTTGGTTGTCGCTGACGACCCCGCTTCGCGGAGCCGGCCGCCAGCGACGATAGAAAAACAGGTGGACCGGAGGGTGTCCCTCCGGCGGGGTGCGGGGCTTGCCCCACTCGCGTAGCGACCACTTGCCACCAGCGAGATCTTTATGCCCGCTTCCGCCCTGATGAACGTGATGGTCGCTGCCGCCCGCAAGGCCGGCCGCAGTTTGGCGCGCGACTACGGCGAGGTTGCCCAGCTGCAGGTCTCGATCAAGGGGCCGGCAAACTTCGTCTCCAAGGCCGATCTCAAGGCTGAGGAGATCATTTTTCAGGAACTGTCGAAGGCGAGGCCGGGCTACTCGTTCCTGATGGAGGAAGGCGGCACGGTCGCGGGTGACGACAAGACCCACCGCTGGATCGTCGACCCGCTCGACGGCACCACCAATTTCCTGCATTCCATTCCATTATTCTGCATTTCGATCGGGCTGGAGCGCGAAGGCCAATTGGTCGCCGGCGTAATCTACAATCCGATTTCCGACGAGTTGTATACGGCTGAAAAAGGCAAGGGCGCCTTCCTCAACGACCATCGCCTGCGCGTGGCCGCCCGCACCGCTCTCTCGGACTGCGTGATTGCAACTGGAATCCCCCATCGCGGGCGCGACAACCACCCGCGCTTCCTGCGCGAAGCCGAACTCATCCTAAAGGAAGTTGCCGGCATGCGGCGCACAGGCGCGGCAGCCCTCGACCTCGCCTGGACGGCGGCCGGCCGTTTCGATGGCTACTGGGAATACGGCATCAAACCGTGGGACATCGCGGCCGGCATCGTCATCCTGCGAGAAGCCGGCGGGTTTGTCTCGGATACCAACGGCGGTAACGATATGTTGGAGCGCGGCACCATCGTTGCCGGCAACGACAAGATCCGCAAGCTGCTGCTCGCCCAGATCGAGGCGGCGCGCAGCGGCAAGCCCTAGGCGATCGGCCGACTTCACACTTCCACGGCGTGGCAGGCGAGCGTTCGGCCGCCGCTGGCGAACGGTGTCGGCACGTCGACGCGGCAGCGGTCTAGGGCGAGCGGGCAGCGCGGATGGAAGGCGCAGCCCGCGGGCGGCGAAATCGGGTTCGGGATCTCGCCCTCGATCATGCGGCGCTGGCGGCCGCTCATCTTGAGGTCCGGCACGGCGTCGAGCAGCATGCGCGTGTAGGGATGGCGCGGCGCCTTGAACAACTCGGCCGACGGCTGTGACTCAACAAGGCGTCCCAGGTACATGACGCCGATGCGGGTCGCCATGTGCCGCACCACGGCGAGGTTGTGGCTGATGAACAGGTAGGTGAGCCCGAGTTGGTCCTGAAGATCGCGCATGAGGTTCAGGATCTGCGCCTGCACCGACACATCGAGCGCCGAGGTCGGTTCGTCGCACACCAGGAACTCCGGGTTGGACGATAGGGCGCGTGCGATGCAGATGCGCTGGCGCTGGCCGCCGGAAAACTCGTGCGGATACTTGTGCATGTCGGCCGGGTCGAGCCCGACGAGACGCAGGAGTTCGGCGACCTTGGCTTCGGTCTCGTCCCTGCCCTTGGTCAGTCCGAACGCGTTCAGCGGATCGGCGATGATGGCACCGACCCGCCAGCGCGGATTGAGGCTGGCATAGGGGTCCTGGAAGATCATCTGGATGCGCCGCCGCAAGGCCGTCATTTCGTCCGACGCCGTCGTCTTCCACATATCGACGCCGTCGATCGTCACGCGGCCGGCGGTCGGCTGCAACAGGCCAACCACCATCTTGGCGACCGTCGATTTGCCGGACCCCGATTCGCCGACCAGGGCAAACGTCTCACGACGGCCGATCTGCAGGCTCACATCCTGCACGGCCTTCAACAGCATCCGCTGCTCGCCTTCGAGCATGCGGTTCAACCACGGCTTCGACGCGTCGAAGACGCGGGACAGCCCCTGTACGTCGACCAGCGGCCGCTCGGGCTTCATGGCGTCCCCTGCACGGGCGTTGCAGAGGCGAGCCAGCACGCGACCTCGGAGCGGCCGACAAACACGGCTGCCGGCTGCTCGAGGAAACAGCGGGCGAATGCCTGCGGGCAGCGCGGATTGAAGGCACAGCCCTGCGGGATGGCGGTCAGCCGCGGCATGGAGCCTGGGATCTGGACGAGGCGCGTCTCGCTACCCTCGAGCGTCGGGATCGAGCCCATCAGCCCCTTCGTATAAGGGTGGCTCGGGCGCTGCACCACATCGGCCACTTGCCCGATCTCGGCGATGCGGCCGGCGTACATCACCGCAACCCGGTCGGCGGTCTCCGCGATCACGCCCATGTCGTGGGTGATCAGCATCACTGCCGTGCCACGCTCGCGGCACAGCCGCTTGATGAGTTGTATGATCTGCGCCTGGATCGAGACGTCGAGTGCGGTGGTCGGCTCGTCGGCGACGATCAACTCGGGCTCGGCGCACAGCGCCAGCGCCAGCACCACGCGCTGGCGCATGCCGCCCGAGAACTGGTGCGGATAGCTGTCGAGGCGATCGCTGGCGCCCTGGATGCCGACTTCGGACAACAATTCGATCGCGCGGCGGCGGGCCTGCGCCTCCGACATCGGCAGATGCGTGCGCATGGTCTCTATGATCTGCTCGCCCACCCGATACAGTGGATTGAGGCTCGTCAGCGGGTCCTGGAACACCATGCCGATGCGCCTGCCCCGGATGCGGCGCAGCGCCTCGCCCGCGAGATTATCGATGCGCTGGCCCTTGAGGCGAACCTCGCCGCCGGCGATCCGCCCGGGCGGCTCGAGCAGCCCGATGACGGCGGTACCGGTCATCGACTTGCCGGCACCCGACTCGCCGACCACGCCCAGCACTTCGCCGGCCGCAATGTCGAATGAGATGTCATCGACCGCGCGCAACGTGCCGTGCCGGGTCGGGAACTCGACGCGCAGGTTTCGCACGGACAGGACGGGACCGGTCATGGCGTCAGCGCAGCTTCGGGTTGAGGGCGTCGCGCAACCAGTCGCCGAGCAGGTTGACGCTGAGTACCAGGATCGCAAGCGTGAGGCCTGGGAACAGCACCATCCAGTAGTCGCCGGACAGCAAAAACTCATTGCCGGTGCCGATCATGGTGCCGAGCGACGGTGTGGTCGGCGGCAGGCCGACGCCGAGGAACGACAGGGTTGCCTCGGTGATGATGGCGAGCGCGAGGTTGATGGTCGCTATCACCAGCACCGGCGACAGCACGTTCGGCAACACGTGGCGGAACATGATGGAAAATTGGTTCATGCCGATCAGGCGCGCAGCCTGGACGTACTCCTTGTTGCGCTCGACGAGGGTGACGCCACGCACGGTGCGTGCATATTGTACCCAGTAGGACAGCCCGATCGAGAACACGAGGATCCAGAACTTGGTTGTGCCACCGCTCTGGTTCTTGAACATCACGCTCGCGACGCCATCGACCAGCAGCGCCGTCAGGATCGCGGGGAACGTGAGTTGCACATCGGCGACGCGCATGATCACGCTGTCGACCCGCCCGCCGACGTAGCCGGCGATCAGCCCGAGCGATACGCCGAGCGTCAGGGCGAAGGCGACAGCCAAGAGCCCGATCAGGATTGAGGAGCGCGTGCCATAGAGCATGGTCGAGAGAATATCGCGCCCCTGGTTGTCGGAGCCGAGCAGGAACCGCCGATCGCCGTCCTTGTGCCAGACCGGCGGCGTGTTGGCATCGAGCAGGTTGACGCTGTTGAGATCATAGGGGTTCGACGGCGCCAGCAGCGGTGCGCCGAACGCTGCGAGCACCATCAGTGCCGCGGCGATCCCTGCGGCGACCACCACGCGGGAGCGCAGGAAGCTTGCGGCAATGTCGCTGTCGAGACTGCGTGCGAGGCGGCTGCGCGGAGGCTTGGACCGGTCCAGGACGTCCTTTGGCGCGGAGCTATCGTTCATGGTCAGTGCCCAGCCCCGCTGCCGGCAAGGCGGATGCGCGGATCGATTGCGACATACAGCAAATCAACGATGAAATTGATGACAACGAACATGAACGCAACGAGCAGCAGGTAAGCCGACATCACGGGGATGTCGGCCGTCTGCACCGATTTGATGAACAGCAGGCCCATGCCGGGCCACTGGAACACGGTCTCGGTGATGATGGCAAACGCAATGATAGCGCCGACCTGCAGTCCGATGATGGTGACGACCGGCACCAGCGTGTTCTTGAGCGCATGGCCGAAATACACGGCGCGGTTCGACAGGCCGCGGGCACGTGCGAACTTGATGTAGTCGGTGCGCAGGACTTCCAGCATCTCGGAGCGCACGAGGCGGGTGATCAGCGTCATCTGGAACAGGCCGAGCGTAATCGCCGGCAGAATGAGCGCCTTCAAGCCCGACCAGGTCAGCAGGCCGGTTTTCCAGAAACCGATCTTGACTGTTTCGCCGCGCCCGTAGGACGGCAGCCAACCGAGCTTCACCGCGAACACGTAGATCAGCAGGATGCCGATCAGGAAGGTCGGCAGGGATATGCCGATCAACGAGATCGACAAGAACCACTTCGACAGCATGGAATGGCGGTGGATGCCGGTGTAGACGCCCATCGGAATGCCGATCGCGATGGCAAACAGGGCTGCCGCAAACGCGAGCTCGAGGGTTGCCGGGAAGCGGTCCATAAGGATCGTGATGACCGGCTGCTTGACCTGATAGGACACGCCGAAGTCGAGGTTCATGGCTTTCCACACAAACCGTCCGAACTGGACGGGTATGGGGTCGTTGAGCCCCAGGTCCTCGCGCAGCCGGATGCGCTCTTCTAGGCTCGCATCCTGGCTGACGATCTGGTTGATCGGATCGCCGACGAAGCGGAACAGCACGAACGACAACAGGGCCACCGTCAACATGACGAAGGCGGCTTCAATGAGCCGTCTGATGGCAAAGGCGAGCATTGAGTTCCGTCGGTGTCACTCGTGTGAACATCACAAAGCATATCGTAATGTCGTGTGGGTCGGGTTAGCGCCGCCACTGCGGCGCATAACCCGACAGTTCATGCGGAACTATTTCTTCTGCGCCCAGTAGAACAGGATCTGGTTGTCGGCCCGTTGTGGGATCGTCACGGACTTGGACACGCCCCAGGCCAGCGCCTGCTGGTGCAGCGGCAACAGGCCGACTTCGTCGTGGATGATCTTGTAGGCTTCGAGGATCATTGCATTGCGCTTCGTCGTATCGCTCTCGGCCGCAATCTTCTTGGCCAACTCGTCGTGCTTGGCGTTGCACCAGCCACCGTAATTGAACTGGGCGCCCTTGCCGTCGGCATCGCGGCAGCCCGAGACGTTCTGCAGGACGTTGTGGCTGTCGAAGGAGCCTGGCGTCCACCCCAGCATGGCGAATGAGGTGTCGAATTTGCCGGTCGAGCCCGCAAACTCGAAGAACTTGGCCTTTGGCTGCGCGTTGAGCGTGATCTTGACGTTGATGCGCGCAAGCATGGCCGCCACCGCCTGGCAGATCGCCGCGTCGTTCACGTAGCGGTCGTTGGGGCAATCCATGCGCAGCTCGAAGCCTTCGGCATACCCCGCGTCCGCCATCAGCTTCCTGGCCGCCTCGACGTCATAGGGGTGACGCTTGATTTCAGCTCCTGGCGCAAACAGCAGCGGCGAGATCAAAAGTGACGACGGCACGGCTTGCCCCCGCATGACCTTCGACTTGATCGCTTCGATGTCGATCGCCTGATAGAACGCCTTGCGCACCCGCACGTCCTTGAACGGGTTCTTACCCTTCACGCTCGCGTACTTGAGCTCGTCGCGGAAGCTGTCGATGTTGAGGAAGATCGTGCGCAGTTCGGGGCCCGTCAGCACCTGTGCCTTGTCGTCCCTGCCGATGCGCTCCATGTCCTGCACCGGCACCGGTTCGATCAAGTCGACCTCGCCCGACAGGGGGGCTGCAACGCGCGTCGCATCCGACTTGATGGTGGTGAAGATCACGTCGTCGAGGTTGTGTTCGACCTTGCCCCACCAGTTCGGGTTCTTCTTGAACACGGTCTTGACGCCCGGCTCGTGGCTCTCGATCGTGAAGGGACCGGTGCCGTTGGCCTTCAGGGCCCAGGGGTTGAGCGAGGTCGCCTTGCCCGACTGGGCCTGGGTCGCACCGACCGCCTCGGCCCACTTCTTCGAGAAGATATACCAGGTGTCCCACTCGGCATGCAGGATGGGGTTGGGCTGGCCGAGGATGAAGTCGATCGTGTGATCATCGACCTTCACCGCCTTCATGTCGGCCGGCGCGCGGGACTTCAGCTGGGAAAACTCCGAGCGCATGCGGTCGAGCGAGAACAACACGTCGTCGGCGCTGAATTCCTCGCCACCATGGAACTTGACGCCCTTGCGAAGGGTGAAGCGCCAGCGGGTCGGCTCCAGGATCTCCCATTTCTCGGCGAGTCCAGGGATAATTTTGAGATCCTTGTCGCGCTTGGTCAGACCCTCCATGACGTTGCCCATCACGCCGAGCGTGAAGGTCTCGTTCAAGGTGTAGGGGTCGAGCGCGTTGAGATCGCCTTGGAAGGCGTACTTGAACGTCACAGCTTCGGCGCTGGTTGCGGCCACGGCCAGCGCACTTGCTACCACCAGAGCTTTCCAGCTTCGCATTTTGCCTCCTGTTGCATTTGCCACCCGGCGCGACGGCTCGCCTGACGCCAGGGCGGAGCGATAGTGCAGCAATCCAGGGTACGGGTCTAGGTGCGTTGGCTCGCTTGGTGCAAGGGTTTGGCCTAAAGCTGCAAACTGCGATCCGCCGGTTCAAGGCCTTGACGCGGGACCATCCCTCCACCCAAACCTTGATCGCAAATGAACGTCGGAGCTTGGCCCCCATGGCGGTTGTCAATCGTATCGCGGCGCTTGCCAGCGAGATCGCCACGTGGCGTCGCGATCTGCACGCCCATCCCGAACTCGGCTTCGACGTGCAGCGCACGGCCGCCATGGTTGCGGGCAAACTCCATGCTTTTGGCTGTGACGAGGTGGTCACGCGCTTCGGCCGCACGGGCGTCGTCGGCGTCATCAAAGGCAGCAAACTCGGCGCAAACCGCGTCATCGGCCTGCGCTGCGACATGGACGCGCTGCCGATCGCCGAGACGACCGGTGTTGCCTACGCTTCCACTGTTCCAGGCGCCATGCACGCCTGCGGTCACGACGGTCATACGGCGATGCTGCTCGGCGCAGCAAAATACCTTTGCGAAACACGCAACTTTTCCGGCACTGCAGTTTTGATTTTCCAGCCGGCCGAAGAAGGCGGCGGCGGTGCGCGGCTCATGGTGCAGGAAGGCCTGCTTGATCACTTCGGCGTCGGCGAAGTCTACGGTATGCACAATTGGCCTGGGTTGCCTGCCGGCCACTTCGCCATCCGCAAAGGGCCATTGATGGCGGCAGCCGATCGCTTCAACATCACCATCCTGGGGCGCGGCAGTCACGCAGCCCAACCGCATCTCAGCGTCGACACTCTGGCGATCGGCTGCCAGATCCACCAGGCGCTGCAGATGATCGTGTCGCGCAACGTCGATCCCCTCGACAGCGCCGTGATCTCGATGACCATGTTCCACGCCGGCACCGCCCACAACATCATCCCGCCGACCGCAATCCTCGGCGGCACGGTGCGCACCTTGAAGCAGGAAACCAAGGCGACCGTGGTGGCCCGCATGCAGGACGTCGTCGACAACATCGGCCGGCTGCACGACGCACGTATCGATCTTGACTATCTGCACGGCGTCCCCTGTACCTTCAATCACGGCCAGGAAACCGACATCGCCATTGCGGTCGCGACCGAGATCGCCGGCCAGGCCCACGTCGACACCGCCGTGCAGCCGACCATGGCCGGCGAAGACTTTGCCCTCATGCTCGAAGCTCGCCCCGGCGCCATGATCTTCCTCGGCAACGGCGACAGCGCCGGGCTGCATCACCCCGATTACGATTTCAACGATGCGGCGATCCCGGCCGGCGTTTCCTACTGGGCACGGCTGGTCGAGCTGCGATTGCGGGCGTAAAGTCTCCCAAACGAAGGAGGACCCCATGGCACTGTATGAACTGCGCACCTACACGCTCTATGTCGGCAAGATGGCGGAAGCCGTGAAGCTCTACACCGAGCTCGGCTATCCAGCGATGCAGAAGGGTGGGCAGGACAAAAAACTCGTCGCCTACTTCCAGAGCGATGTCGGCACCATCAACCAGCTCGTGCACCTGTGGAAGTTCAATGACGATGCCGACCGCCGTGCGCACTGGAAATCGCTGTTCGCGAACTCTGACTTCATCGACGGCTTTGCCGCCAAATTCCGCCCCCTGTGCATGACGCAGGAGGTGAAGCTGCTCACCGCCGCGCCGTGGGGCCCGAAGATCTGAGTCGCTGCAGCGCAATTGCAGTTGCTTCGTCAAGCCGGCTGCCGGCATACCGTCGCATCCGGCCAGCGCGACGATCGTCGTTCGGATGCGACCAACTAAGGAAACCCGCCGCCTTGCAACGCATGACCTTCGGCACGCTCGACGTCGCCGTGATCGACCCGCACGTGCGCGACACGCAGTACATCTACGACGAGATTTTCGTCGCCGGCATCTATCGCCACCCGCACATGAAAATTGCGCCGGGTGCCACGCTGATGAACGTCGGCGCCAACATTGGCTTATTCGACCTGTGGGCCCACCGCGAATTTGCGCCGAGAGCGATCTACGCCTATGAGGCGAGCCCGCAGACCTATCGCTATCTGCAGGACAACGTCGGCCGACTGGTCGACCCCGCTATCACCACCGTGCACGCCATAAACCGCGCGGTCGCAAGCATCGCCGGCCAGACCCTCACGCTGCACCAGTCGCCGCTCGTCTCCGGCATCAGCACGTTGCTCGACGTCGCCCAGGTGCCCTGGGTCAAACAGCTGACCGACAGTCGCGAGATCGTCACCCACGAGGTGAAAACCACCACCGTTTCCCATGAGATCGCGGCCCACCACATCCCCCGCATCGACCTCGTGAAGATCGACGTGGAAGGCTACTTCATGGAAGTGCTGCGCGGCATCGAGCCGGCCGACTTCGCCAAGATCCAAAACTTCGTGATCGAGGTCGACTACGCCAAGGAGGCCGGTGCCGACGCCCCGGACGTTGCCCGTCTACTCGAAGGTCACGGTTTCATGACCGAGTTCCGCGAAGACCTCACATTCTACGCGTGGCGTGGGTGAGGAATGGCTGCCGACGGGCGGAGCCTTGCCCTTGCTGCTGGCCAAGCAGCGAACAGTTTGCGACCACTGCGCTCAATTCTTCACCGTCCAGCCGTTTCCAGTCTTGACAGTCTCTCACAATCACCATATGCCCTGCGTTGCTAGCACTCTCGAATTGTGAGTGCCAAGCGCTACCCCGCAACAATCACAAGGCATATGAGTTGCACATGAAATTCCGCCCCCTCCACGACCGTGTGGTCGTCAAGCGTGTTGACGCCGAGACCAAGTCTGCCGGTGGCATCATCATCCCCGACACCGCCTCTGAGAAGCCCATGATCGGCGAAATCGTCGCCGCCGGCCCCGGCGCCCGCGACGACAGCGGCAAGATCGTCGCCCTCGACGTCAAGAAGGGCGACAAGGTGCTGTTCGGCAAGTGGTCCGGCACCGAAGTCAAGATCGACGGCACCGACCTCCTCATCATGAAGGAGAGCGACATCATGGGCGTGATGGATAAGTGATGATGAGGGAATGGGGAGTTGGGAATAGGGAGTAGGTGAAAAAACCGAAACCAGTTCCGCAAATCTTCCTGTTCCCAACTCCCCATTCCCCACCCCCTTAAATCCCCATATTCCACCGGAGCAAGATCCACCATGGCTGCCAAAGACGTGAAATTTGCCGCCGATGCCCGTGAGCGCATGCTGCGCGGCGTCGATATCCTCGCCAACGCCGTCAAAGTGACGCTTGGCCCCAAGGGCCGCAACGTCATTATCGAGAAGAGCTTCGGCGCACCCCGCACCACCAAGGACGGTGTGACGGTCGCAAAGGAGATCGAACTCGAAGACAAGTTCGAGAACATGGGCGCCCAGATGGTGCGCGAAGTGGCCTCGAAGACCAACGATGTGGCTGGTGACGGCACCACCACCGCAACCGTTCTCGCCCAGGCGATCGTACGCGAAGGCTTGAAGTGCGTGGCCGCCGGCATGAACCCGATGGACCTGAAGCGCGGTATCGACAAGGCCGTGATCCAGGTGGTCGAGGAAATCGGCAAGAAGGCAAAGAAAGTGAAGAATTCGGCTGAGATCGCCCAGGTCGGCACCATCTCGTCGAACGGCGAGACCGAAATTGGCGCTATGATCGCCGAAGCCATGCAGAAGGTCGGCAACGAGGGCGTCATCACCGTCGAGGAAGCCAAGAGCCTCGAGACCGAACTCGACGTCGTCGAAGGCATGCAGTTCGATCGCGGCTACTTGTCGCCCTACTTCATCACCAACGCCGACAAGATGCTGGCTGAACTCGAGGATCCCTACATCCTGATCCACGAGAAGAAGCTGACGGGCCTGCAGGCCATGCTGCCGATCCTCGAGGCGGTGGTGCAGACCGGCAAGCCGCTGCTGATCATCTCGGAAGACGTGGAAGGCGAAGCGCTCGCAACCCTCGTCGTCAACAAGCTGCGCGGCGGCCTCAAGGTGTGCGCCGTCAAGGCACCGGGCTTCGGCGATCGCCGCAAGGCCATGCTGGAAGACATCGCGACGCTGACCAACGGGCAGACCGTCTCGGAAGATCTCGGCATCAAGCTCGAGAACGTGACGATGGACATGCTGGGCCGCGCCAAGCGCGTCACCATCGACAAGGACAACACCACGATCGTCGACGGCGCCGGCAAGAAGAAGGACATCGAAGCCCGCGTCAACCAGATCAAGGCGCAGATCGAGGAAACCACCTCGGACTACGACAAGGAAAAGCTGCAGGAGCGTCTGGCCAAGCTTGCTGGTGGCGTTGCCATCATCAAGGTCGGCGGCGCCACCGAGATCGAAGTCAAGGAGCGCAAGGACCGCGTCGATGACGCGCTGAACGCCACCCGCGCTGCGGTCGAAGAGGGCGTGGTTGCCGGCGGCGGCGTGATGCTGCTGAAGGCCTCTGCCGCGATCACGGTCAAGGGTGACAACGACGACCAGGAAGCGGGCATCCAGATCGTCCGCAAGGCGCTGCAGGCTCCGATCCGCCAGATCGCCGAGAACGCCGGCGTCGAAGGCTCGATCGTGGTCGGCAAGGTGCTCGAAGCGCGCGGCGCCACGTTCGGCTACGACGCCCAGAAGGACGAGTACGGCGACATGATCGAGAAGGGCATCATCGACCCGGCCAAGGTCGTGCGCACCGCGCTGCAGGACGCAGCATCGATCGCCGGCCTCATGATCACCACCGAAGCTGGCATCGCCGAAGCCCCCAAGAAGGGCTCGGGCGCCGGCGGCGGCATGGGCGGCGGCGGCATGGGCGGAATGGGTGGCATGGGCGGCATGGATATGTAAGCCTTTCTTGGTGGGCGCGTCCGACACCCCTTCGGGGAGCCGGCCGCCCGCGCCGACAGAACTGCAAACCGCCTCGGAGAAATCCGGGGCGGTTTTTTTTATGCGCACACGCACATTAACTCAGCGGGTGACTTGCCCGCCTGGCGCGTCGGCCCTGGTTCAATCGGTTCTCGAGCGCTAAGGGGATGACGAAGCCAGCCACCAATGCCGTATTGATGATGGCATTCATCCAGGCGCCGACAACGATCGAACCCAGACTATCGACGATGAACCAGGCGAGTAGGCCGGTCACAGCTAATCGCGATAGTTCATCATCACCCGTTCGGTGGGCACGATCAAACAACAGCACCAGCAAGACGCCCCAGCCAACCGTTAATCCACCACCGATAACCGACAACAATCGCTGCTCAGGATTGAGCCCTTCCGGCCGCCCGTCGATCGGCCAAAAGGCGATGTCGAGAAAGAGCCGGGCAGGCCAGTCGAGGACGGGCCATGCGGCCGCCACAAACAGCAGGCCAAGACCGATCATTGCAATCGACCATGCCTTTAGCAACGCCGCCACGTTAGATGTCATTTCAGCCTCCATTGTTGAATGTCGCGAACTGCGACACCATCGGCGGTGTCCGCGGCCTCGCCAATGACCTCGCAGGTAAGTGGCAACGGGCAGGTGTGGGTCTAGGCGTGGGAAATCTCGATAGGGGCGCAATGCATGGCTAACTCAACCGACGAACAAGCCAAATTGCAGCTCGATTGCCGTTCGGGTTTCGGCTCGATGCTTAAGGAATGGCGTGCGTTACGCCGCCTCAGCCAGTTGGATTTGTCGCTCGCCGCCGGGGTCTCCGCGCGGCACGTTGCCTTTCTGGAAACTGGACGCACGCGTCCAAGCCGCGAGATGGTGATCGCGCTCGCCGCTGCCATGGACGTCCCCCTGCAAAGTCGCAACCACCTGATGCAAGAAGCGGGGTTCGCAGCCATCTACAAGGCACGGCCGCTAGGCGACGTGGCCCTCATCCCTGTTCGCAACGCCCTGGATTTGATGCTCGACAACCACAATCCCTACCCCGGCATTTTACTTGACCGGCACTGGAACCTGCTCGAGGCGAATGCCGCGGCGGTGCGACTGTTTGGGCCATTGCTTGGACAAAGCACCGAATCGAACTTGGTGCGTCGACTGCTGGACAACCCGTCGACCCCGGACCTCGTGCGCAACTGGGGCCAGGTTGCCCACTCCTGGCTCGCGCGATTGCGGCTTGAGGCGACCCAGGCCGGCGCGGACATCGAGCTGGACGCCCTGGTCGCGCTGCTGGCGGCAGAAGTCCAACGGCACAGCTGCGAGGCGCTCCACGATGCCACGGGGCACCCGTTCATCGACTTCAAGCTCACGAGCGGGGGGCACGAAATCGCTCTATTCTCGGCGATGGTCGAATTCGCCACCGCTTCCGACATAACGGTGCGCGATTTGCGTCTTGAGTTATTCTTTCCCGCTAACGACGCCAGTGCAAAAGGGCTTCAAAACACCGGGGCCGCTCCAACCTAGGGCACGCAATCGAGATCTGTCCGAAGTCTGTGGACATGGTCGCAGGGCCTTGATCCACCCCTCAATGCCCGAAGCCTGCCTTCTCCATCGCCTTCGCCACGCCCCAGCCGATGGCGAGGCCGATGACGCCAGCAACGGACGCGTCGATCATCCAAGTCACCAAGCCAGACAATGGCCCGAATATCGCCCCGACGCCTTTTGCCGCCGCGTGGATCAGGTGCGGAAAGAACCCGAGGCCGAAGTCCTCGAGCCCGTGCAGGATGATGCCGCCGCCGACCCACAGCATGGCCAGCATGCCGATCACGCTCAGCATTTTGAGGAAGGCGGGCATGCCGGTGACCAATCCTCGACCGATCGCCCGCACTGCGCTGGTGCGCCCCTTCTGCGACAAGTGCAGGCCGAAATCATCGGCTTTCACGATGAGTGCGACCGCGCCGTAGACGGCGACCGTCACCAGCACTCCGACCAGCCCGAGAACGGCGGCCTTGCCGGCGAAACTGGGCGCCGTGACGGACGCGAGGCTCAGCGCCATGATTTCCGCGGACAGGATGAAGTCGGTGCGAATGGCGCTCGTCACCTTGGCATCTTCGAGCGCCTTGGCATCGCCGGTGGGCACCCCTGTCGCTGGTGCGGATGCGGTTATGTCTGCGGTCGCTGCGGGCGGATGCAGCATCTCGTGCACCTTCTCGTAGCCCTCGAAACAGAGAAACGCGCCGCCCGCCATCAGCAGCGGCGTGATCGCCCAGGGTGCGAAATAGCTCAGCGCCAGGGCACCCGGCAGCAGATACAGCAGCTTGTTCTTGAGCGAGCCCCAGGCGATTTTCGCGATGATCGGCAACTCGCGGTCGGCGGCAAAACCGACCACATAGCGCGGCGTCACCGCCGCATCGTCGATCACGATGGCGGCCGCCTTGCCACCGACCTTGACCGCCTGCGCGGCCGTATCGTCGAGCGTGGCGGCGGCGACCTTGGCAATGGCCGCAATGTCATCGAGCAGGGCGAAGAGACCCGAGGCCATCTGCTCAAACCCTTTCCTGGAAGGCGAAGGCGTCGCCCGCGCGCACGATCGTGCCGACCGAAGGCTGGGCGAAGTGCGCCGTGCATAGCAAGGTTGGCGTATCGCAGCAACGCTCCAGCAGCTTGCGGCGGCTCTCGGCGCCCTGCTTCGCGTTGAAATCGCTGAACATCCCGATGTCGGGATACCGCGTCTGGATCGGCGAATGGATCGCATCGCCCGTGATGATGGCGCCGCCTTGGCCGACTTCGACCGAGAAGTGATCAATCGAATGTCCCGGCGTCGGGATCAGCCCCACATGATCGCCCAGGCGGTGGTCGCTGGTGATGACTTCGGCCCGGTTCGCGGCGATGATCGGCAGCACGCTGTCCGTGATCCATGGCAGGGCCGCCGGATCAGCGGCGTGCTTGCCCGTCCAGTGCGCGAGTTCAGCACCCGCAAACAGATACTTCGCCCTTGGGAACGTCGGCACCCAGCGCCCGTCTTCGAGCCTGGTGTTCCACCCCACGTGGTCGCCGTGCAGATGGGTGCACATGACATAATCGATGTCGCCCACTGCGAAGCCTGCAGCCGCCAGGTTACGCTCATAGCGGTCGCTGTCTAAGCGGTGCCAGAATGGCCGGTTGACGCGCTCCTTGTGATTGCCGACGCAGGTGTCGACCATGATGGTGTGGGAGCGCGTTTTCACCACATAGCTCTGGATGCAGAGTACGACGCGGCCATCGGGCGTGAAGTGGCGCGGCTCCATCCAGTGCCGGTGGGGGGCATACATCTCCGCGGTGAGAGCTGGGAAAAACTGCGCCACCTCGAACAGCGGCGCCTCCTGCTCGACGATGCGGTGGATGGTGATGTCGCCGAGGACGATCGGCGCTGGCGTGGCGTCATGCATGGGGGCCTCCGGGATGCTTTGCGTGCAAAAGTAACGGGCGGCGGTGCCGATGGCCACAGTCTTGAAAGGGGCGCGCACTGCCGCTTCTGTGGCGGCCGATGGCTGCGCGCAGGCGCACGATCTCGGCGCGTGCTTCGACAAGAGAGTGACATACCGGCGTGCCGATCTCCACCTGGCGAGCGAGGAACTCCGGTGACACGCGGTCCCCGAGCCGGGACTTATCCACGGTTGTTTGCAAGCACCCATACTCCTTCGCCGGTGAAACAGCGCGGCGCTGCCGCCCCGACGAGGAATATTTGAACCATGTCCCCGACCGACAGCCCAAACCTGTCCCTCCCCTATATCCAGGCCGCTCAGGCGCAAAAGCACGTGACGCACAATGAAGCGGTGCGTGCGCTCGATGCCATCGTGCAGCTGAGCGTCCTCGACCGCGATCTGGCGGCCCCGCCCAGCGCCCCGGCCGATGGTGCCCGCTATATCGTTCCAGCCAACCCGACTGGTGCCTGGGCCGGCCAGGCCGGCCGGGTGGCCGCCTTCCAGGATGCGGCGTGGGCGTTTTACCAGCCCCGCGACGGCTGGGTCGCCTGGGTCGCCGACGAGCGCCTCCTCGTCGCCTACAGCGGTTCGAGCTGGGGCGTAGCAGCGGCAGCGAGCACAACAACAGGTCCAGCAGTCGGCCTGCCACCGGGCGGCACGGCCGGCCAGGTGCTGGTCAAGAACAGCGCCACGCCCAATGACGCCGGCTGGACGTCAAACCCGGGTGCTGCCACCCTCGGCATCAATGCCACCGCCAGCATGACAAACCGCCTGGCCGTTTCGAGTCCGGCCGTCCTGTTCAATCATGCCGGTGCCAGCGTCCAGGAAGTGCTGAACAAAAACGTGCCCGCCGATACGGCATCCATTCTGTTCCAGACCGGTTTTGCCGGCCGCGCCGAGATCGGCACCACGGGCGATGATGATCTGCACATCAAGGTCACCGCCAACGGCACCACGTGGTTTGAAGCGCTGATCATTGACCGGACAACGGGGCGCGTCCGCTTTCCTTCGGGCGGGGCGCGCGAGTTGCTCACGGCCAACCGCTTCTACTACGTGCGCACGGATGGCAACGACGCCAACTCGGGCCTCGCAAATACGGCGGCCGGGGCGTTTGCGACCATCCAGCGGGCGATCGACACGGTCGCAGGCCTCGACCTTGGGGTGTCGAATGCGACCATCAATGTTGCCGATGGCGCTTATGGCGTCGTCACGCTGCGGGACCCCGTCGGCGCTGGAAGCTGTTTTCTCACAGGCAATGGCACGACGCCGGCCAATGTCATGATCGGCGGTACGGGTACCTGCATCACGGTCGGCGGCAGCACGCGATGGTCGATTGGTGGGTTCTCGCTGGCCGGCACCGCAGCAATCAGCGCGAGCAGCGGGTCGCGACTGACCATCAACGGGCGCATGCGCTATGGCGTCTGCACCGGCCAACACATTTACGCGGCGCGCGACTCGATCCTTACCATCGCTGCCGACTACGAGATTTTCGGCGGTTGCCTGATCCACTGGCAGGCGGAGCAAAAGGGCCTGATCGTCTGCAACAACCGCACGATCACGGTAACCGGCACGCCGGCCTGGTCCTATGCCTTCGCCTACGCGGGCGACGTGTCGGCGATGTATGTTGGCGTCAATGCATTCAGCGGTGCGGCAACCGGAACGCGCTACGTGGCGGGCGCCAACGGCACGATCAATACACTGAACGGCGGCGCCAATTACTTCCCCGGCAGCATCGCCGGGGCCGTGTCATCTGGCGGGCAATATCTCTGAAGCGTGGCCAGATAAATGTGTGCCACTTGGCGGGGGCCCTCGTCCGTCGCCATTGGCCCGGCTATAAGGCCACCATGACACACGCCCACAAGACGCCTGATGCTGCCGTCACGATTGGCAGCGTGACCTTCGGCAATGACCGGCCAATCGCACTCTTTGCCGGGCCCTGCCAGATGGAGAGCCGAGCGCATGCGTTCGAGATGGCGTTGGCCCTGAAGGAGATCGCACTGCGGCTTGGCATCGGGCTTGTCTACAAGTCGTCGTATGACAAGGCCAACCGCACCTCGATTGCGGGCAAGCGCGGCATCGGCCTCGAAGGCGCGCTGCCGGTGTTCGAGGAAATCCGCAGCAAGCTCGGCTTGCCGGTCGTCACTGACGTGCATGAGATCGCGCACTGTGCCGCAGTCGCCCCGGTGGTCGACGTGCTGCAGATCCCGGCGTTCCTGTGCCGCCAGACCGATCTGCTCATTGCTGCCGCCAAGACCGGCCGCGCCGTCAAGATCAAGAAAGGCCAGTTCCTCGCGCCCTGGGACATGAAGAATGCCGTCGCCAAGGTGGTCGACAGCGGCAATTCGCGCGTGCTCTTGACCGAGCGTGGGGCGAGCTTCGGTTACAACACGCTGGTTGCCGACATGCGCTCGCTGCCGATCATGGCCGAGACCGGTTGTCCGGTGATCTTCGACGCGACGCATTCGGTGCAGCAGCCGGGCGGGCAGGGTACATCGTCGGGTGGTGATCGGCGGATGGTGCCGGTGCTGGCGCGTGCCGCCGTTGCGGTGGGCGTGGCGGGCCTGTTCATCGAGACGCACGACAACCCGGACAAGGCGCCCTCCGATGGCCCGAACATGGTGCCGCTCGCGCAGTTCGAAGGCCTGGTGGCCGAGCTGATGGCGATCGACCGCGTGGTCAAGGGCATGGCCGCTAGCCGCCCTCACAAGTAGATGAGAACCGCGATCGCAACGCTGGCATAGGCGCAATATTTCGCATTGCGCCGGTTCTCGATCATGAAGGTGACGATGCGGCGCGGCATGTCCGACCACGACAGCCGTGCGACTTCGCTCAAGGTGAGGCCCAGCGCCAGCCCGATGCCGAACGACATGTAATCGATGCCGGCGGCGGATCGTGCGCCGGGACGCGGCAGGCCGGTACCCGTCATGGCGCTCGTTACCAGCAGTGCAGCCCCGGCGAGCAGCAGGCCGCATGCCATGAGCCCTAAGAATTGCAGCGTCTGTCGCATGACTTACTCACCCGAGCTCGAAGGCAGCTGTGGTGAGAGTACGCAAACATGATTAACGCAAACTTGAGGTTTGCCCTGGACCCGGCGACATCGGGGGCAGCACCGACTTCCGGCCCATGTAATGCGTCCAGATCTTCGCGCCAACCGAGGTGACGATGATCCCAGCGACCACGATCAAGATGCCGAGGCTGCGGATGGGCGATAGAATTTCGCCGAGCAACAGCGCGCCCATCACAGCGGCGAGGCCGGGTGCCAGGGCCTGGATCACGGCGGCCGTCGATATGCCGAGCTGGCGCACAGCGACGAAGAACAGCAACGTCGCACCATAAGCCACCAGCATGCCGTGATAGACGAGTTGCAGCAGCGTCTCGCCGATCGGGCCGCTGAAGTCCGGGCCGGGTCGGAACACGAAATAGAGCGGCAGGAACAGCGGCGACCACAGCGCAAGGGCATTGGTCAGCTGCAGCGGATCGATCTTCCACAGGCGCACATAGTAGGTCAGCAGCGCCCAGCCGAGGGCTGCGATCGAGAAGATCGCGAGACCGAGCGGCGTGAACGAGAAGCCCGCCGCCATATCGGCTGAGAACACGGCGAGCCCGAAGATCGCGAGACCGGCACCGATGACGGGTGCAAGTCCGGGGCGTGTTCCCACCAGCAAGAACGGCACCGCGAGGCTGAATACCTGCATCAAGCCGGTGATGATGAGTGCACCGGCGCCGGCCGTCGCATGGGCATACCCGCCGATGACAAACACATGGTACGGCGGCCCGGCGAGCAGCAGCAGGACCGCGAGCCGGAACCACGAAACATCGAGGCGGACTTTGTCGCGAAACAGCAGCAGCGCGATGGCGGCGATCGGAAAGCAGCCGATGTAGCGCAGCAGCGCGAGGTCCATCGGGTGCAGTTTTTGCGCGACGAGGTGGCGCGAGACGACCGAGCCGCCGCCCCACAGTAACGCGGCAGCGAGCCCCGCCAGCATGCCGAGTGCAAACCGCGCGGCGGGCGAAGTGGGCAGCGACGGGAGGCGTGAGCGGGGGAAGTGGAGCATCGCGGTAGTGTCCTGTCTGATGCTGGCACGCAGGCCGAAAGGCGCCGCCCCTCGACCCCGCCAAAGGGCCCGCGTCCTGTGGCGACCCATTGTTGTCGTAGGTTCGTTTAGACCGGCCCCCTTGCCGGTCGTAACCCAACATTCACGGGTGGTCGAAGTTGTTGGGTTGCGGCGCAAGAGGGCGCCTAACCCAACTACGGACTATCAGTCCGACGGCCTCATCCGGCTGCCGCCGAGATCAGGATCTCCTCGGCGAAGTGCCTGTCGCCAGCTTCCGCGATATACTTCTTCAAGCCCTTGACGAAGTCGATCAGCTCGAGCTGCACGATGGTCGCCGACACGGAGTTGTCCGAGCACAACTTCTGCATCGTGTGCATGGCGGCTTCGCTGGTATAGCCCCATACCGTCTTGTAGGTGCCACCTGTGCCGGTGCGATCGGCGCCCACCCGATAGGTGCCGCCATAGCGTACGCCGCGGATCTCGGCATCGCCGCCGAGCCGGCTCTCGCTCATGAGGATTTCGCGTGTGGCGAGCCACGCCGCGAACGCCTCGTTGCTCTTCACCTGGTACTGCCAGACGGCGAGCACGGGGGAGATCATGATGCGCCGCTTCAGCAGTTCTTCCGCGTGCGCACCCAGCATGTAGGGATTGAACGGCACGCTCATGGATGTGCGCACCTGCTGGTTGACGGCATCGACGGCCGGGTCACTTTTGCCGGTGCCGCTGCGCATGTAGGTCGCGAATGGAACGCTCATGCTGGTGCGCACCTGCTGGTTCACCGTATCGATGGCAGGCGCCACGTCCGAGCCCTTCATGTGGGGGGCGAACGGTACACTCATGGATGTCCGCACTTGCTGGTTCACGGTATCGACCGCGGGGCCGGCGTCCGTCCCCTTCATGTGCGGCGCATAGGGCACACTCATCGAGGTGCGGACCTGCTGATTGACGGTCTCGACGACAGGTGCCTCAACGATGTCGCCCAGCATGTGCCGCTGGAACGGTACGCTCATCGACGTGCGCACTTGCTGGTTGACGACTTCCACTGACGGCGCCTCGATTGTGTGGGCGCGTGTGATCCGGCTCAGATGCCGGCCAAACTGTTCGGTTCTCATGCCTCACTCCTCCGTTTACGCCGGCCCGCGGAATTGCGGACGCGGTAACCCGAGTGCCGGCGAATGCGCAGGCACTCTCCACGCGGGAAAAGCGGACACTTTCCCGGTTCCCTCGGCAGGGCTGCGCAGAGCGCCAACTGTCCATTGGCTATTTGCGATTTCCTAATCGCTATTCGCGATGATGTTGCGCTCAAGCAGCATGTCGAAGCCCTGGTGGAACTGGCTGCGGGCGACATCGGCACCCATCTTGGGCGTGACCGCCTTCACATAGTCCGCCTCGATCTGCGCGAACGGCCGCCCGTTGCACAGGTCGAGAATGAACCAGGCGCTGGTGTTGAGGTCGTGCAGATCGGGATCGTCGGGCGTGAAGGCATAGGCATGCCCCCACTCCTCGAAGCCGCGCACGACGACGTCAGGTGCCTTCGCGTAGGAGCCATTCCGGGAGTACACGGAGATCCTCTCCATTGTTGTGGTGGGTGCAATAGGGATCGGGCGCGGTGAAGCGGCCGGTGAAGGCATAGGCGGTCGAGCGGCAGCCGCCGTGCGTACCCTGCGTGGTGGAGCAGTCGGGGCAGCTGTCCTCGACGTCGTTGGCGCGCAGTTGGCGATAGAGCGGGTGATCCCAGGTTTCGAGCAGCGAGCGCTCGGTGACGTTGCCGTAGTTGACGTATTCGCGCATGTAGGGGCAGCCGACGCTGTCGCCCTGGGGCGTGACGGCGGCCGTCTGCCAGCAGCAGTTGCCATCCTTCGGGTGCCACGACTGCATGAGCTGGACGCCGGGCGGCACCTTCAGCCCGTTGAGTGCCGCCATCATCTCGGGCAGGGTGAGTGACAGCTCGGCCCAGTTTTTGCGCGCGCGCCCCAACGGATAGAGCCGCAGCACGCCGACCTGATCGCAATCGAGTTCCTTGGCGAGATCGACGTAGTGCTGCAGATGAGGGGCGTTCTTGGCCGACAGAATGCCAAGAATTGTGACCTTGATGCCGGCCGCCCGTGCGTGCCGGATGCCGGCAACCACGGCATCATAGCTGCCCGGCTGGCAAGTGAGTTCGTCTTGTATTTCGGGGATCGCTGCGAACAGGTCGACATAGAGCCGGCCGATGCCGAGCGCTTTCAGGCGCTTGGCCCGGGACTCATCGATGAGGGTCGCATGCGTGCGCACGGCAACGAACAGCTTGCGGTAGCAATAGGCGAGTAGCTCCTCGAAGTCGGGGCGATGGAACGGCTCGCCGCCCTCGAAGAAGACGTGCAGGAAACCTTCCGCGATCAGTTCATCGATGAAGGTCTTCCATTGGGCGGTCGTCAACTCGGGACGCTTGGACGCGCCGCAGTCGGCGTAGCACAGCTTGCAGTCCATGCTGCAGGTCTGGTTCACGCAGATCGTCACCTTGAACGGCTTTTCGAGCTTCGGCGCCGGGCGTGGTCCGTGCGCTGGGCTGCCATCGGGGCCGGGCATCGGCAGGGGCAGGCGGACGATCTCGTTCATGCGGCTTCTCCTGTGACGGCGATGCGGTCGATGCGGAACGGGCCATGGCCGAAGCGGGGGCTCCAGGGTCCGCCTGCTGTTGGCAGTGGCGCTGCCGCGCCAGCCGCGGCGAGGTAGGCGGCGATCGCGCCCGAGGTGAGCGCCACTGCCGCACTCGTACCCGTCGTCTGGCAGAAGCCACGCGACTTCGAACGCGCGCCCCAGATGCCGTGCGCGGGGGCCGCGAAATGCGGCAGACGCGCCGCAGCCCCCGTTGCCCACGGAGCAGGCCCCAGGCTCGATGCCGGCATGATCCCAGGCAATGCCCCACCGGCCTGATGATCAAACCCCGCCACAGTGATCACACCCGGTGCGGTCGCAAGGCAGCACAGTGAGCTTTGTGCGTGTGCCGGCGTCAGCCAAGAACGCTCGACCACGCCATCGTCGCGCTCGACCCAGGCGTGGAGGCGCACCACCTCCTGGCGGTTGTTCGAAAGCCCGAGCGTGAAACCGCACGTATCGGCTGCGCCGTCGAACAGTCCTGGTGGAAACAGCGGCGGATGCAGCAGAATGCGCACGCACGACAGGCCGCCCCGCACGGCACACTCGTGATCGGCAACGCCGATCCGCGTGCCCGCAGCCACGAGTTCGTGCGTGCGCCCCGGGGCGAGGCCGAGGGCGCCACGACCGGGGATCTGCAGCGTGATGTCGAGGGGCGTTGCCGCCCCCTCGTACCAGATCTCGAGCTTGTTCTGAGTGGGATCGCGCCGCTGCATGATCCAGTCGAACGATTGCGGGGCAGCGCGGGTGACGTCCCCCATCCAGTGTCCATCGTCCGTTCCAGCGTTGCCGGCGCCAGCGACGACGATCGTGCGTGGTCCCCGGCCCGCGCTTGCGGCCCGGTTGGCGCGGTGCACCAGGGTTGCGAGGCCGCGCTCGACCGGGGACGCGCCATCGTGCGCGCCAGCCCAGGCGCCAATACTGAGATTGATCACCAGCGCGTCGACCCCGAGGCGACAGGCCCGATCGTAGACATAGTGGATGGCGGAGAGGATTTGCGGTGCGGCGTCGTAGGCGCGCCATCCATTCCAGCTCGGCGCTCGTGCCGGAGTCCAGTCAAGCCACCTCGGCTGCCCCCGCTCATCCACCTCTTTCCAGTCATGATCGGGAAGCGCCAGCTGCACGCCGATCAACTCGGCCGACGGTGCCGCCCCACGGAAACCAGCGAACGGCGTACCCGCCGCCATCGACGCCATCAGCGTACCGTGCGCGCCGCTGACCGTGCCATGCCGCCCACAGCAGTTGGCATGGGGATCATACAGCAGGTCGAGCGCACGCCGCGATCCGCTCAACGTTGCTGCCGCGACCTCGTCGTCGAGCAGCGCGCCGTCCCAGTCTTCTAGGGTAGCCAGGTCGAGGTTCGCCGTCACGTCCACCCGTGGCGTGCGGTTCTGGTCCCACAGGTAGCGGAACCGCGAGCGCGTGCCGCGGGCGTCCTTCAGGCAGGGATGCAGCAGATCGAAACCGTAATCGACAAAGCCGATGGCGACCCGGGCGTTGCCCGCACTGCCCGATGCTGCGTCCAGTCCCAGGGCGGCAAGGGCTGCCGCGTTGCTGGGCGGCGCCGTTGTGGCCGCGTGACTGGCACTGGGAGCATCGAGCAGCATGCGACGCCTCGATCTGCGGATCGCAGATCATAGGTTTGTCGCCACCGTGACTGTCAGCAGGGAAATCACCCAGGGCCAGCTGTCATTCGAACGACTGGACCCGTCCGGTCGGCCGTTAGGAGCTTACCCAGGTGACAAACTCCGACAGCTGAATTCGCGAGGTTCGGAAGCGGTTGATCACGGCCTCCGGATCGCCGTAACCGAGCGCCATGCCGCAGATGACCTGCTGGTCTGCAGGGATGGCAAGGCGCTCCTGGATCACCTGATGATACTGGCAGAACGCAGCCTGCGGGCAGGTCTCCAGCCCCTCGCCGCGCGCTGCAATCATCACCGACTGGATGAACATGCCGGTGTCGAGCCATGATCCCTGCTCCATGTCGCGATCCATGGTGATGATGAGGCCCACCGGCGCGCCGAAGAACGAGAAATTCTGCCGCGCCTGGGCCGACATGCCGGCCTTGTCGTCGCGCGTGATGCCAAGCAGGCTGTAGAGCCCCCACCCGGTCTCGCGGCGGCGCGCCAGATAGGGGTCGCGCCACTTCACGGGATAGTAGTTGTATTCGCGTTTGCCCTCCTCGCCGCGCGCATGCCGGGCTGTGAGGTCGGCACACAGGGCGTCCTTCACCGCGCCTTCCACGACATACACGCGCCACGGCTGGATGTTGGAACCGGACGGCGCACGGCCAGCGGTTGTCAAAATGCGCTCCACGGTGGCGCGGGCAACCGGCTTGTCGAGATAGGCGCGGATGCTCTGGCGGCCAACAATTGCCTGTTCGACGGTGATCATGAGGTGCAGACCCTGCCTGACTATTAATGCTGCCCGCACAAGGCATGGCCACACGCGATGGGTCAAGAGTGCACGGCCCCTTGGCGCAAGGCACCCCAGCGCCTATCGTTGCATCGCTTGCCACGGGACCAAGATGCGCATCGATACGGACGACACGCTGCTGCCTGTTGACAAGCGCCCGGTCATCCCGGCGTTCGTGCGCACGCATAGCATTCTGCGCGCGTCGCTGGCAGCGACCGGAGGGCGGACCACCCCTGCCCGCATCCACGAGGCCGGCGCGCTGCGGTTGCGGTTTCCCAGGGTCGGCGGCGCCTGTGAAGGCATCATTCTCAATACCTCGGGCGGCATTGCCGGCGGCGACACGCAATCCGTTGCGTTCGAACTTCATGCGGGGGCGTGCGCCGCCATCACCACGCAGTCGGCCGAAAAGGTCTACCGCAGCGATGGCGAGGCGGCTGCAATCGCCACCACACTCGAGCTGGCGGCGGGTGCAAATCTCGCCTGGCTGCCGCAGGAGACGATTTTGTTCGATACCGCCCGCCTGTCGCGGCGCATCGACGTCGCGATGGCGGCCACCGCGACACTGACACTCAAGGAAACTGTCGTTTTCGGCCGCGCGGCAATGGGTGAGACCTTCGCCCGCGGCGCCTTCCATGATCGCTGGCGCATCCGCCGCGCCAGCCGCCTGATCCTCGCCGAAGACGTGCGGCTCGATCACGATATCGCGGCAACCTTGGCCCGCGCCGCCACCGGCCACGGCGCCCGCGCCATCGCGACGCTTCTCCACGTCGCGCCCGATGCCGGGAACTATCTGGACGGCGTGCGCGCCATCCTCGATAGTGTCGGTTGCGATGCCGGCGCCAGCGCCTGGAACGGCATGCTGGTGGTGCGGCTGGCAGGGGTCGAGCCGCACGTGGTGCGGGCTGTCTTCGCCCACGTCCTTGCCCACCTCCTGCCTGGCGTCAGCCCGCGCATCTGGTCCTGCTGAGTTGATCGACGGAATTGCCCCATGAACCTGTCCCCGCGCGAAAAAGACAAGCTGCTGATCTCGATGGCCGCCATGGTTGCGCGCCGCCGGCTGGAGCGCGGCGTGAAGCTCAATTTCCCCGAGGCCGTGGCCCTGATCACCGATACGGTGGTCGAAGGAGCACGCGATGGCCGCTCGGTCGCCGACCTGATGGAGGCCGGCGCCCACGTCCTGAAGCCCGAGCAATTGATGGACGGAATCGCCGAACTGATCCCCGACGTGCAGGTCGAAGCGACGTTCCCTGACGGCACCAAGCTCGTCACCGTGCACAATCCGATCCGCGGCGGGGCTAAGCCAAAGGTCGTGCCCGGCGAGGTGATGACGGCCAAGGGCGACATCGCTTTGAACGAGGGCGCCAAGCGCACCACCGTCACGGTTGCCAACACCGGCGACCGACCCATCCAGGTCGGCAGCCACTACCACTTCTTCGAGACCAACCCGGCGCTGCAGTTCGACCGGAAGGCTGCGCGCGGCCAGCGGCTCGACATCGCCGCTGGCACGGCTGTCCGCTTCGAGCCCGGCCAAACTCGCGACGTCACCCTGGTGCCGCTGGCCGGCAAGCGCGAAGTGTACGGGTTCCGAGGCGAAGTGATGGGAAAGCTCGCGAAACAGCCGAAGTTGGAATGATCAGGACTGCAAATGCTGATCCACCCTGCGCATACCGTTTGTGTCGCGGAACTCCTGCAGCACCTCGAAACCGCCCGCGCCGGCCGCCTCGTTTACGAGCGGCAGGGTCCCGGCAACCTGCGCCTCTATGTCTACTCGAACCACTGCGTGTTCGAGCGCGCCTGGAGCTTGGCGACACTCTGCGCCCGCGGGCTGATCCTCGATGTCGCCGAGAAGCGCATCGTTGCGACGCCGTTTCCGAAGTTCTTCAATCTTGGCGAGCGCGGCGAGCCGGTGCCCGATTTGCCCTTTCGCGCCTACGAGAAGCTCGATGGCAGTCTGATCATCATCTACCACCATGGTGGTGTTTGGCGAACAGCGACCAAGGGCAGCTTCGATAGCCCCCAGGCGCAATGGGCAGCAGCCAAGCTGCAGACCCATGACGTCAGCGCGCTCTTGCCCGGCACCACGTATCTGGCGGAGGCGGTTTATCCGGAAAACCGCATCGTCGTGCACTACGAAGAGCCAGCCCTTGTGATGCTGGGCGCCTACGGTGCCGATGGCGTCGAGGTGGCGCACGACCGGCTTTCGGAAGTTGCCGCAGCGCTCGGTGTGCGCATGGCCAAGACGTTCGAATACACCCATGTCGACCACATGGCGCTGCACGCGAAGACCCTGCCCCGCTCAGAAGAGGGCTATGTCGTCCGCTTCGAAAATGGGCTGCGGCTGAAGATCAAGGGCGATGAATACAAGCGCATTCACGCGCTCATCTCCAATGTCACGCCGCTCGCCCTGTGGGAGGCGATGCTGTCCGGCGACGACCTCCAAGCAATCAAGCTCGAATTGCCGGACGAGTTCCGCGGCGATTTCGAGCAGATTGTCGGCCTGCTGGAAGCGGCCCTGTCGCACGTGGTCGAGCGCACGTTGACAGAGGTCGATCGCGTCAAGGAGTGGACCGACAAGGAGCTAGGTCTCAAGTTGAAGACGCTTGATCCCGAGCTCCAGGGCCTGATCTTCGACGTGCGCAAATCGGGCGGCAAAATCCTGGAACGCCGGACGCGCCGCAAGGTGTTCGACCGCATCCGGCCGACCGCCAACGTACTGGCCGGCTACACGCCCTCCTACGCCATGCACCGCGCTCTGAGCGATGATGGGTAGGGGGTGGATTGCGTCCTATTTTCGAGGATGTAATGGCTGCGACAAAGGTTGCAACCTCACTCTCGCTGGCTCGATTCTAACGAATGCGCCCTGCACCCGATCACTCAAATCGGTCAAGCACCGAACGACGCGTACGCACTGGCTGGCCGTAGAAAGGCTCTTGACCGAAACAATGACTACGCCGCGCGCAGGCAATCCGAGGCGGATGGATAAGTCGCCGAAATCATCATCTTCTGTCAAAAGCACACGATCCTGTTCGTGGGCGAGTGCCAGGACCACCGTGTCATCATTCAGCTGCAAAAATCTGCTCGCAGGCCAGATGGTCGGCAGCGAACGCCTGAGCCGCACGGACGTCCACTTCCGTCAGCGGCGGATAGTTCTCGATGATCTCCTCCACTGTCTCGCCGGCCGCAAAACACCGCAGGATATGCTCCACGGTAATCCTGGTGCCACGGATCACCGGCTTGCCGAACATGATCTTTGGATCGGACTTGATACGGGGATGGTTGGTGGTCATGGGCGCAGTTCGGGTCGATTATGGACCAGTCCATCATAACATGTTGGGTCTTCGATATCATGCCCAAAGAATGCCCGATCCAGATCGGCGATTGGGTCGGAGGGGCACCGCGCTGCGCGTGCACGTTTACATGCTTCGCGCGAAACAATAGCCTTAACCCCAGCCCCGACAAGACTCGACTGCCCAGCCCGGAAACCTCATGACCCGCACCCTCTCCCGCCAAGCCTACGCCGATATGTTCGGGCCGACGACTGGCGACAGGGTACGCCTCGCCGACACTGAACTCGTCATCGAAGTCGAGCGCGATTTCACGACCTACGGTGAGGAGGTGAAGTTCGGAGGTGGCAAGGTGATCCGCGACGGCATGGGCCAAAGCCAGGTCACCAACGCCAAGGGCGCCGTCGACTGCGTCATCACCAACGTGCTTGTTCTCGACTACTGGGGCATCGTCAAGTGCGACGTCGGCATCAAGGCCGGGCTGATCCACAAAATCGGCAAGGCCGGCAACCCGGACATCCAGCCGAACGTCGACATCGTCATCGGGCCCGGCACCGACGTGATCGCGGGCGAGGGCAAGATCCTCACTGCCGGCGGTTTCGACAGCCACATCCACTTCATCTGCCCGCAGCAGATCGAGGATGCGTTGATGTCGGGCGTCACGTCGCTGCTGGGCGGCGGCACCGGTCCCTCGGCCGGCACCAGTGCCACCACCTGCACGCCCGGCCCCTGGGCGATCGAGCACATGATCAAGTCGTTCGACGCGTTCCCGGTCAATCTCGGCATTTCCGGCAAGGGCAACGCATCGAAGCCTGCGGCCCTGGTCGAGATGGTCAAGGCGGGGGCCTGCGCTTTGAAGTTGCACGAGGACTGGGGGACAACGCCGGCAGCGATCGACACCTGCCTCTCGGTGGCCGACGAGTACGATGTCCAGGCCATGCTGCACTCGGACACGCTGAATGAAAGCGGCTTCGTCGAGGACACGATCAAGGCGTTCAAGGGCCGCACCATCCACGCCTTCCACACGGAGGGCGCAGGCGGCGGGCATGCGCCGGACATCATGAAAATTGCTGGTTTATCCAACGTGCTGCCGTCGTCGACCAACCCGACGCGGCCCTTCACGGTCAACACACTCGACGAGCACCTCGACATGCTGATGGTGTGTCACCACCTGGATCCAGCGATCCCGGAGGACCTGGCCTTCGCCGAAAGCCGCATCCGCAAAGAGACGATTGCGGCGGAGGATATCCTGCACGACATGGGCGCGCTCTCCATGATGTCGTCGGACAGCCAGGCCATGGGCCGCATCGGCGAAGTTGTCACCCGCACCTGGCAGACGGCGCACAAGATGAAGGTGCAGCGCGGGGCGCTGGGCGCCGACAAGGGCAAAGGCAACGACAATTTCCGCGTCAAGCGCTATGTGGCGAAATATACGATCAACCCGGCGATCGCGCACGGTGTGTCGAAGCACATCGGCTCGGTGGAAGCCGGCAAGATGGCCGATCTGGTGCTGTGGTCGCCGGCCTTCTTTGGCACCAAGCCAGCCATGATCATCAAGGGTGGCATGATCATCGCAGCCCCCATGGGCGATCCCAACGCGTCGATCCCGACGCCGCAGCCCGTACACTACCGTCCGATGTTCGCAGCCTTTGGCCGGGCAGTGACCGCGACTTCGGTTGTATTCACCTCGCAGGCGGCGATCGATGGCAAGTTGGCCAGGCGCATCGGCACCCACAAGCGGCTGGTGGCAGTCGAGAACACGCGCGGCGGTATCTCGAAGAAGAGCATGATCCACAACGACGCCACGCCCGACATCAGGATCGACCCCGAGACCTATCGGGTCGAGGCGGACGGCGAGCTGCTGGTCTGCGAACCGGCGAAGGAACTGCCGCTGGCACAGCGGTATTTCATGTTTTGAACGGCAGCCGGGACCTATCGATGAACCAGCCATTGCTGCGCGCCACGTCCGTATCGCTCGCCGGAAGCAGTCCCACGTCCCCGGCCGGCCGTGTCATCCTCGATTTCGACAACCGGCACCGACGCCGCATCGTCATGCGCACCGACATCGGACTAGAATTCCTGCTCGACTTGGAAAAGGCGCACCGGCTGCGCCAGGGCGACCGGCTGGTGCTTGAAGATGGCCGGCACATCGAGGTCGTTGCCGCGCCCGAGCCGCTCGCCGAAATCCGCTGTGATGATCTGCGCCATCTCGTCCGTGTCGCCTGGCATCTGGGCAACCGCCACTTGCCGACCATGCTCGACGGCGATCGCCTCGTCATCCGCCGCGACCACGTAATCGAGGATATGGTGCGGGGCCTCGGCGCCAGCGTCGTCCCCATCGAAGCGCCCTTCAACCCCGAAGGCGGTGCCTATGGTGGTGGGCACCACCATCACCATGGCGACGATGAGCATGTGGATGCGGTCCGCCCAAAACGCCCAGCGCCGGTGTGGAGCCCGAAAGAAGGCACGCCGTGACGCCGACCAATTCCGCGTACACGGCGTTACCCACGCTGCCGCTGATGATCTGGCTGTCGCCGGCGTTCCCTGTCGGCAGCTTCGCTTACAGTCATGCGCTCGAATGGGCAGCGCACGCCGGTGACTTGCCTGGCCCAGACGCGCTGCAGGGCTGGCTGCATGCACTGCTCGGCACCGGTGCACCCCGTAACGATGCGATCATTCTGAGTGCGGCCTGGCGCGCAGCGCGCAACGACGATGTCGCCGCGCTGTTCGATGTCAACGACCTCGCGCTAGCATTGGCTGGCAGTCGCGAGCGGTACATCGAGACAACCGCCCAGGGCGACGCCTTCCGCATTGCCATCCGCGCGTCCTGGCGCACACCGGCCCTCGATCGGCTGGATGCAGCGATCTCCGGCGTCATCGCCTACCCCGTCGCGGTCGGCATGGCAGCTGCCGCGCACGACCAGGACTTGGGCGCCACGCTCGATGCCTACCTGATGGCGCTCATCTCGAACCTGACCTCGGCCGCGATCCGTCTCGGCATCACCAGCCAGACCCCGGCCCAGCGCCTGATCATGGAAGCACTGCCGGCGATCCGAGTGCTATCGGCGTTCGCTGCCCACGCGACCCTCGATGACGTGGGAGGTTGCGCGTTCCGCTCGGATATCGCATCGATGCGCCACGAAACCCAAGCGGCAAGGCTCTTTCGCACATGACACTCCGCCCCCACAACGGCCCCTTACGCGTCGGCATCGGCGGCCCGGTCGGCTCCGGCAAGACCTCGCTGATGGAAGCGTTGTGCCGCAGGCTCCATGGCCGCTACGACATCGTCGCCCTCACCAACGACATCTACACCAAGGAGGATGCGGAGATCCTCACTCGCTCCGGCGCGCTGCCAGCGGAGCGGATTTTGGGCGTCGAGACGGGCGGCTGCCCGCACACGGCGATCCGCGAGGACTGCTCGATCAACCTAGCGGCAATCGCCGATATGACGGTGAAGTTCCCGAAGGTCGAAATCATCCTGCTGGAGTCTGGGGGCGATAATCTCGCGGCCACCTTTTCGCCGGAACTGGCCGACCTCACGTTGTATGTCATCGACGTGGCGCAGGGTGAAAAGATCCCGCGCAAGGGCGGCCCCGGCATCACGCGCTCGGACCTGCTGATCATCAACAAGACCGATCTTGCGCCCCACGTCGGCGCCAACCTCGACATCATGGCGTCGGACGCCAAACGCCAGCGGGGCGCGCTTCCGGTGGTGTTCACGAACATCCGGGCCGGCACCGGCGTCGCCGAAGTGGCAGCCTTCATCGAGCAGGCAGGCGGGTTGTCGAGGTAAGGTTCAGGCTGCCGCAACAACGCTCATTTCCGCTCGTTCGGCAGCGTCCGCGGCGCGTTTGCGCGCATCCTCGCGATTGGCTTCTGCGCGGCGTACCAGTTCGAACGCGATTGCACCCACAATCGACACCACGATGATCACGACCGCGAGCGCGCTGATCGCCGGCGTCGTGCCCTGGCGCATGCGACCGGCGAGCACGGTGGTTAGGGTCTTGTCGGCCAGGATTGCAAAGGTCGTGGTGTTGTAATTCTCGAACGACGACAGGAACGCGATCACCACCGCCGAGACGATCGCCGGCCACAGGTAGGGGATCAGGATATGCGCGAATACTTGCGTCGGCGAAGCACCAAGATCGAGGGCGGCCTCTTCTTGCGCCCGGTCGTAACGCTGCAGCCGCGACAAAAAGATCAGCATGCAGTAGGCCGAGATGTAGGTCGACTGGCCGAGCGTCGCGAGAAAGATGCCGTTATAGACGCTGTCGACCCCCGTCCATTCCGCGACATCGGCCCAGAAGATCACCGTCGAGATGCCGAGGATGACGCCCGGCGTCAGCACCGGCGACACCACCACCAGATAGTAGAGCGAGCGGGCGCGGCTATACATCTGCGTCATCACGAGGGCACCGGCGAGCCCGAGCGGCACGGAGAGTGCCACCACCAGGATGCCGATCAGCACGCTGTTGCGTAATCCTTCCATCAGGCCACGATCGCCATAGAGCACACCGAACCAGCGCAAGGTCAGCCCCTCGATGGGGAATGCCTGCGGGTATTGCGACGTGTTGAACGCCGACAATCCCATCACGATCAGCGGGCCGAACAGGAACAGGAAGAACAGGGCGATGTAGAACCCCATCATCGCGCGCCAGATCGCAGCCGACGTCATCGCGCGATCTCCGTAAAGCTCACTTTGAACAGGCGCATGACGAGCAGCACGAAAGCGACGCACGCAAGCATCAGGATGATGGCGTAGGCCGAGCCCTGGTTCCAGTTGAAGGCCTGGTAGAAGCGGTCGTAGACGATCGGCGTGAACCACAGCGTCTTGGGTCCGCCGAGCACCAGGGGCGCCGCCAGCGCTCCCGCCGACAGCATGAAGACGAGCGTACAGCCCGACGCAATGCCGGGCTTGGCGAACGGCATCACGACGTTCAAGTGGATGAGCCACCACGGCGCGCCGAGGTCGCGAGCCGCTTCCACCTGATTGCGGTCCAGCGCCTCGATGGCATTGTACAGCGGGAACATCATCAGCAGCAGGTAAGCGTAGGTGAGGCCTGCATAGAGCGCGATGTCGCGGCCGATGAAATCGATCGGCACGGACAAGATGCCCGCCGCCAGCAGCAGCTTGTTGAGCAGGCCGCCGGTGCCGAACAGAATGCCGAAGGCGAACGCGCGCAGCAATTCGTTCACCCAGTAAGGGATGATCAGCAGCAGCATGATGAGGCGCACGGCGCCGGGCTTGGCCACCTGCGCTAAGAAATAGGCCAGCGGATAGCAGATCGCGAAGTTGAGCAGCGTGATGAGTGCGCTCGTCACAATCGTCGTCCAGAACGCGGTGAGGTGCGTGGTGTTCCAACTGTCGGACGACGTACTCGATCCGAATAGGAAATACCGGTAGTTGCCCAGCGTGTAGACATCGCGCTCCCCGCCGCGTGCCGCCGGCGGCAGCTTGGGGTGGAACGAATAGTCGACCATGTAGAGCTGCGGGAACACGATCAGGACAAACATCCAGATCCCGACGGCTGCGATCAGGTAGATCGATACCGGCCAGCCGTTGCGCTGGATGAAAGACGGCGTCCCTGGTCCCATGTGCCGGCGCGCATCGATGAGCGCCATGGCAATAAACGCGCAGAGAACCACGATCGGCAGTCCGAAGATGAGGGCAGCACTCAGCGGTTTCATGGAGCCGCCTCCGCCGGCAAGATCACGGCGTCCTTCGCCGTATAGGTGATGCCGACCGTCCTGCCCACGGCGACGTCGCCTGCATCTTCGCGCCGCGACAACAGAATGGTGATCGCCTTGTCGCCAGTGCCTTTCAGGAACAGCTGCGTCGCGTTGCCCTCGAAGGCCTGGGCGGTGACGGTCGCCTCGATCTGCGCCTTGTCCGCCCCGTTGACGATCCGGAACGCTTCGGGGCGGATGAAAATCGTCGCCTTCACTCCTGGTCCGAGCCCTTCCGACCGGCGGCCGGTGAGGCGGCCGACGCTGGTGTCGATCACGGCATGCACGGCATCCGTCGAAACCACCGTACCGTCAAAGCCATTGTTCTCGCCAACGAACGAGGCGACGAAGCGCGTGCGCGGGTCGTCGTAGACGCTGCGGCCATCGCCGACCTGTTCGATCACCCCGGTGTTCATGACGGCGACGCGGTCGCTCATGGTCAGCGCCTCGCCCTGGTCGTGGGTGATGTAAATAAAGGTGATGCCGACGCGTTGCTGGATCGCTCGCAACTCGTTGCGCATGTGCTGGCGCAGGCGCAGATCGAGCGCGGACAGCGGTTCGTCGAGCAGGAGCACTTGCGGCTCGACGGCGAGTGCTCGGGCAATTGCGACGCGCTGTTTTTGCCCACCCGAGAGTTCAGATATGCGCTTGTGGCCCTGGTCGGGCAGCGCCACGAGCTTGAGCAGTTCGGCAACTTTGCGGTCGCGATCGGCGCGCGACACGCCGCGCACGCGCAAGCCGTAGCCGATGTTCTCGGCCACCGTCATCAAGGGAAACAGCGCGAGGTTCTGGAAGATGAGCGCGGTCGGTCGCTTGTTCGGGCCGATGCCGACCATCGACTTGGCGCCGATGCGGATCTCACCCTCGGATGGATCGAGGAAGCCTGAAACGGCGCGCAGCAGCGTGGTCTTGCCGCAGCCCGAGGGCCCGAGGATCGAGAAGAACTCGCCACCCTTGATCTTGAGGGTGGCGTTCTTGACGGCCGTGAACTCGCCGAACCGGATGCTCACATTGTCGAGGTCGACGTCGGCGCTCATGTTTCGCTGCCCACAAACCTGTTCGCTATTGCATTCGGATTTTGCGAGCTTCGCGCGGCGACGACGAGAAAGAGACGGGTTTCACGCGTCCGAAGTGGCGCGTGAAACCCGCAGCAGCGAAAACCTCAAGCCGCCTTGAACTTCTCGGCGTACTGGGTGCGCAGGTCGGCGAACCAGGACGGCTCGACCGGGCGCCACCACATCTTCTTCAAGCTGTCGCCCGGATAGGCTTCGGCGAAGATCGCGCGCGCCTTCTCCGACAGCAGCGGCGTCGCGTCTTTATTGCCCGGGTTGTAGCCGGAGCCTTCGGCGACCGCGGCCGAGCCTTCCTTCGAGTGGATGAACTTGAGGAACGCGTAGGCCTGCTCGACGTTCTTGGCGGCCTTGGTCAGAGCGAAACCGTCGATCCAGCCGATGGCACCTTCCTTCGGCGCCTGGAAGCTGACCGGCTGACCGGTCTTCTTGAGGCTGATCGCCGGGCCGTCCCAGGTCTGGCCGATGACGACGCCGTTGGTGGTCAACCCCGACTTGGTGTTGTCGGCCGAATCCCAGAACTGCTTGATCCAGGGCTTGCGGGCGATCGCCTCTTTCAGGAGGACGTCGTAGATCTTCTTCATCGACGCTTCGTCCTTGAAGGCGTCGAGCATGCGGTTGGTGGCGAGCTTGCCGGCGCCGTCCATCCACAGCCCCATGCCGAGCAGCAGCGAGTGCGGACGGCCTTGGACCTTGCCCTTGTACTCGTCGTTCCACAGCGTGCCGTAGCTCAGCGCTGCCGGATCAATCTTGGTCTGGTCATTGCGCCAGGAAATGGCTTCCGTGCCCCAGCAGTGGGGAACCCAGGTGATCTTGCCGCCCTCGGTCCAGTCCTTGCGGGCCGGCTCCAGCAGCGAAGGGATCAGGCCGTCGAGGGCGAGCTTGCTCTCGTCGAGACCGGCGAGCACGCCGATGTCCTTGAACTGCGGTGCGCGATCGTGGGTCGGCATGCACAAATCGAAGCCGGCGCCCTTGGTCGCCTGCAGCTTGTTGATCTGCTCCTCGTTCTGCGAGAACGGCGTCAGCGAGACCTTGATGCCGGTCGCCTTCTCGAAGTTCGGCACCACCGGATCGGGCAGTTCGTCATCCCAGTTGATGATACTGAGGGAGCCCGAAGACGACTGGGCGTTGGCGACGACCCAGGGGCCGGTGGCGGCGATGGCGCCGGCGGCGAGGCTCGACTTGACGAAGGTACGGCGGGAGAAGCGGCGCGCGGCCAGCATGGTCTTCTGCCCTGATGTGAGCTTTTTCTTCACGACAAGCACTCCCTTTGCTGTTGGATGCCGTGGCGGTTGGTGTTGAAACACCACAACAATGCACGGCTCCTGGTCGACTATCTCGCAAAAAAGACGATCACGCGACGGTGTTCAAGCGGCACGGTTGCTACAATGCCGGGCGCATCAAACTAGCGAAACATTGAGACGTTCCGTATCGCCGAACGCACCGATGGCAACGATAGTCCGCGCAAATGCGCATGGCTAGCGTCAACGGCGCGGCACGCTTCGCCAAAACCAGCCGCGTTGGCTCGCCGTGTGACCACTTCAACCCGCCCTCGTGCGCCCGGTTGCAATCCCCGATATGCGCCACGCACCACTGATGCTAAGGACAGCGCGGGAATGTTCAATCTTGGGACAGGGGGAGATCATGAAGCGGAGCTTGTGGCTGGTCGCCGGGCTGGTGGTGCTGATCCTCGGCTTCTACGTGGTGTGGCCGATCTGGTCCGCCTGGAAGATCGCCATCGCGTTGCAGAACCAGGATCCAGCCTCACTTGGCGCCAAGATCGATTTCGACAGCGTGCGTGACAGCATCAGGCCAGTCGTGACGACCAAGGTGTCGGACGGTTTCGATCGCTATCAAAGCCAGCTCGGACCAGCCGGTGCGATCCTTGGCCAATTCAAGAAGGATTCGGTGCCGAAAATCGTCGAGGCCTCGCTCAAGACCATGCTGACGCCGGAGATGATGATCCGCATCGCCTCCGAAGCCGGGCCGGTCAAGGACACGGTGGAGCGCATCATGCGCGAGCAGATCGGCAGGGGTTTGCCCTCGAGCGGGGGGGCATCCCTCGGCGGCGCCGCCGGCGCAGGCTCGACTGCCGTTCTCGGCGGTCTGCTTGGACGCACCCTCGGTAGCGCAAACAGCGCACCGGCAGCCGCTGCCGAACAAGCGTCGGCACCAGCATCGACGGCTCCGGCGCCGAAGCGGTCATTCTCGGTTGCCAACATCAAGTCGTTCGGCTTTGCTGGTCCCTTTTCGTTCCACGTCGGCGTTGCCAAGGATCCAGCTGCGCCCGATGCCGATATCACCGCTCAAATGAGCTTCACCGGCGGCGACTGGAAGCTGACAGGGTTGGTACCCCGACTCTGAAGGCTCTGACAGGGCACGGGTCGCCGCCATCAAACTCGAAATTTTTTGCACCGCACAAAATTTCAGGAGGCCAGACTAATCCCGCGACTGTGGGCCCACGGGAGAATTGTTGCATCACAGTCACATGGCGTGGCGACCACACTTGCCCAGGCAAATGTTCACGCCCCTTTAAGCATTGTGGATCAACTTGACCGAAGCGGTTACGTAAGTGCCAACAACTGTCCGAGTCTGGGCAGGACGATTGCTCTCAAGGATCACCTAATGATCAGCCTTCGGTTGCTATCTGCTGTGGGTGCGCTGGTTGCGATCAGCTCCGCGGCCGTGGCGTTCCAGGAACAACAGGCGCCAACGGCACGTCAGCAGGAGTCGTCATCCGTGCAGTCACAAACTGCGCCGCTGGCACCCGACGCGCCGCCAGTGGCCAAAGGTACGCCCGTGCGCATCCCAGGGCTTGGCACTTTGGGCGTGATACCGAAGATCGATTTCGGTCTCGAACTGCTCTATGGCGCAGCAGAACCCAATTCGAAGCGATCTGAGCCAAACAAGCCCGACCAGGACGACGTGTTGGCCGGCGCCCGCATCAAGCACAAGTTCTGATCACACGTCGACGCTTCGACGGCGGTGCAACGGTAGAGTGCATCAGGGTGACTTTTCCGGGGAGTGCCATGGCACTCCCCGTTGTTGTATGCGGCGCAAGCCGTCTAGTCTCAGGTTGTGCTATGCCGGAGACTGCGATGCCCCTGAAAAACATGTTGTGGACCCGCTTCGCCGCGGCAGCCGTCCATACCCTGACCGCGTCAGGCGCGATCTGCGCCCTTTATGCGACCCTGGCGGTGTTCGAGCAGCGCTGGGAAGCGGTGTTTGCCTGGCTCGGCCTCGCATTCCTGATCGACGGCATCGATGGTACGTTCGCGCGAATGGTGAACGTGGAGCACCACCTGCCCCGGTTGAGCGGCGAGCGCCTCGACCTCGTCGTCGACTATCTGACCTACGTGTTCGTGCCGACCCTGGCGCTGCTGCAGCGCGGCTACCTGACGGGACCGGGTGGGCATCTGTTGGCCGCCTTGATCCTGCTGTCATCGCACTATCATTTCTGCGATCTCGACAACAAGTCCGACGACCATTGCTTCGTCGGTTTTCCGGCGATCTGGAACATCGTGGCGTTCCACATCTTCGCGTTCGATCTGTCGCAGCCGCTGACCACCGTCGTGGTCGTCACGTGTGTTTTGCTAACTTTCGTGCGCTGGCGCTGGGTCCATCCCATGCGAGTCAAGGCCTGGTGGCTGGTGACGTTGGCCCTGACGGCACTGTGGCTCGCCGCGGCGTTTTGGACGATCACGCAGGGCTTTCCATCGCCCGTACTGGCCAACGCTGTGTTTGCCGTTACACTGGCGTGGGGTATCGGATTGTCAGTAATGTGGCAACGGGCTCCGGAGGCGACATGAGACGCTGGCTGCGACTGACCTTGGGTGCGATCCTGGCGTTCGCGACACTGACGGGGGCGCCGCGCGCCGAGACAGTGATCCAGGAGTATCTCGGGCTCGATGTGATCGGCAATCTCGAGATCGCCGGCGGCAGCTCCCTCGCCAAGGACGGCGCCGTGCTGATCGTGCACGGATCGGCTGCCCATCACGGCATCGAGGTGATCGCGACCCTGCAGCGCAACCTGAAATCGCGTGGCATCAATTCGCTCGCCATCACGCTCAGTCTCGGCCTGCCGAAGCGCACCGACATGTTCGACTGCAAGCTCGAGCATGACCACCGCCACGCGGACGGTGGCGACGAGATCATCGCCTGGGTCGAGTGGCTGCAGAAAAAGGGCGCAACCAACATCACCCTTCTTGGCCATTCGCGTGGCGCGGCGCAGGCAGCCCTTGCCATCGTCGAGCGTGCCGACGCCGGCGTGCGTAGTTTGATCTTGGCAGCCCCCTTGTACCAGAGCGAAGCCGAGATCGCGCGACGCTACGCCCAGGCCTTCGGCCAGCCGCTCGCTCCCCTCATGGCCATGGCACGCAAAAAGGTCGAGGACGGCGAGGGCGATACCCTGGTTGACGTGCCAGGCTTCCTGCATTGCCGCCCGGCCAAAGTCACGGCGGCAGCCTTTCACGACTACTACGCGCCCGATCCGCAGGTCGATGTCCTGGTCCTGCTCGGCCAGGTCACGGTGCCGACGCTGGTGGTGGTGGCCGGCGACGATATGGTGACGCCGGAATTGCCGGCGGCACTGGCCGCCTCCCGCGCCGGCCGGTTTCTAAGCTCGCGGGTCGAGACAGTCACGATCGACGGCGCCGACCACTTCTTCCGCGACCTGTTCGGCGATGAACTCGCCGATCGCGTGGCGGAATTTCTCAAGGCGAAGTGAAACAGCGGCGCTCACCCAGCCTGTTCCTCGAGCCGCGCCAGTGTTTCCTCGCGGCCGAGAATCGCCATCAGGCTGAACACCGGCGGCGACACCGACGCAGCCGTGATGGCTGCCCGCAGCGGCTGGGCGATTTTGCCGAGCTTATGGCCACCCGCTTCGGCATAGCTGCGCACATCGTCCTCGAGCGCCTTCGCGCTCCACGCGCCAAGCGCGCGGAACCGCCCGCTGAGCGCCTTGATGTGCACTCTTGCCTCCGCATCGATCAACGCGAGCGCCTTCACGTCGAGTTGCAGCGGCCGCTCAAGGAACAGCGCCGCTGCCCCCGTGACGACCTCGCGCAGCGTCTTCGCCCGCGGCTTCAGATCGGGGATCAGCGCCAAAAACTGTGCCCGCTGGGTAGCAGTCAGGTTCGCGGGCACACCTGAAATGCCGAGTTCGGGCAGCACGCGCTCGATGTTGGCCAGCAAGGTGGCGTCCGTTGCCTCGCGGATGTAGTGGGCGTTGGTGTCGGCGAGTTTGAGGAAATCCATGCGCGACGCGGACTTGCCGAGGGAATTCAGATCGAACCACTCGATCATCTTTGCCAGCGGGAAGATTTCGTCGTCGCCGTGGCTCCAGCCCAGCCGCACGAGGTAGTTGTTGAGGGCCGCCGGCAGATAGCCCATGGCGCGATAAGCTTCAATGCCGAGCGCCCCATGCCGCTTCGACAGCTTCTGCCCGTCCGGACCGTGGATCAGCGGCACATGGCCGAACACCGGGACATCCCAGCCCATGGCGCGATAGATCTGGGTCTGGCGGGCGGCATTGGTCAGGTGGTCGACGCCGCGGATGATGTGCGTCACGCCCATGTCGTGGTCATCGACGACGACCGCCAGGTTGTAGATCGGCGTTCCGTCCGAACGCAGGATGACGAGATCGTCGAAGTCCTTGTTTTGGAACACCACGCGACCCTGCACGACGTCCTCGACCACGGTCTCGCCGTCGCGCGGCGCCTTGAAACGGATGACGGGAGCGACGCCGGCTGGCGCGGTTGCCGGATCGCGGTCGCGCCAGGGGCTCGCGACCGTGAAAAAGCGTTTCTCGGCTTCCGCCTTGGCGCGTTCTGCGGCGAGTTCCTCGGCTGGCACATAGCAGCGGTAGGCCTGGCCGGCGGCCAGCAGCGCATGTGCCACCTCGGCGTGGCGGGCGGCCCGGCTGAACTGCGAGATCGGCTCGCCATCCCACTGCAGCCCGAGCCACTTCAAGCCATCAAGGATGGCATCAACCGCGTCCGGCGTGTGGCGGGCGCGATCGGTATCCTCGATCCGCAGCAGGAACTTGCCGCCAGTGTGTTGCGCATAGAGCCAGTTGAACAGCGCCGTGCGCGCCCCGCCGATATGCAGGAAACCGGTTGGCGAGGGGGCAAAGCGCGTGATCACGGGCTTTGCCGGTTTGCTGGTGGTGCTCATGGGTGAACTGCTGGCTTTTTGCGTTGGCGTGCGGTTGGGCGCGTGTAGCATGGGCCCGGTCGCTGGGTAAGGGCCGGATGACGGCACGGCGGGGCAGCTCTGCCGGCACCTCCCTTGTCTCACCCGCCGCGGTGCACGGGCGTCGTGCGGTTGACATGGGCGCACATGGCGATGCCGACCGCGACCATGATCGTCGTCATCGACGTGCCACCGTAGGAAATGAGCGGCAGCGGCACCCCGACCACGGGCACGATGCCCGTCACCATGGCGATGTTGATGAAAGCATAGAGGAACACGATCAGTCCGGCGCCGCCGATGGCGAGGCGGGCGAACTGACTGCGGCAGCGCAGGGCCATCGTGATCATCAGCGCCAGCACCAGCACGTAGAGCGCAACCAGCGTCATTGCCCCGGCAAAACCCCACTGCTCGGCCAGGGTTGCGAAAATGAAATCGGTGTGCTTCTCCGGGATGAAGTCGAGTTGGCTCTGCGTGCCCTGCATGAAGCCCCGGCCGGACAGCCCGCCCGAGCCCAGCGCAATCTTCGACTGGGCGATGTGATAGCCGGCGCCGAGCGGGTCCTTGTCTGGATCGAGAAAGATCTCGACACGCCGCCGCTGGTAGTCGTGCAAGCGGCTCCACACCAGGGGTGCGGCCCAGACCGCCGCGAGCGCACCGCCGATGAAGTAGAACACGGTGACGCCGGCCAGGTACATCAATGTGACGCCAACCAGCCCGAACAGCACCGCGGTGCCTAGATCCGGCTGCTTCAAGGTCAAGGCGACCGGCAAGGCGATCAGAACCAACGGCACGAGAACGTACAGCGGACTGGAGACGCGGTCCGGCCGCAGGGCCTGGTAGTAGCGCGCCAGCATCAGCACCAGCGCGACCTTCATGAGTTCCGCCGGCTGGAATGTTACGCCGCCGATGCCGAGCCAGCGCCGCGCGCCCAGCGCCTCGATGCCGAAATACGGCACCAGCATCAGCAGCAACAGGGCGATTGCATAGACTGGATAGGCAATGTCGATCCACCACTGCAGCGGCGTGCAGGCGATGGCCAGCACCAGGGCCAGCGTCAGGACGAAGCGCAGGGCGTGCTTGTCGGCCCAGGGGCTGAAACTTCCGCCGCCGGCCGCGACCTGTGCCGTGATCCCGACGGTGGCCAGCAAGCACAGGAGACCGAGCAGCGGCCACTGCACGCCGAGCAGCTTTTCGCCGATGGTGCGCTGCGTTGCCGTCGACTGGGGCCGTGCCATGCCTGCCTCACCCCCGGCCGGCGCCGGTGGCGTCGGACAGGCCCACGGCACGGTCGGGGTAGGAGGGCTGGGCAGCTGGATCGCGCGCAAGGACCTCGGCAATAATGTCGCGCATGACCGGGCCGGCGGTCGCTCCGCCCCCGCCGCCATGCTCGACGACAACCGACACCGCATAACGCGGCTGTTCGGCCGGCACGAAGGCAACAAACAGTGCGTGGTCGCGCTGTTCGAAGCGCAGCGGCACGCCGCTGCGTTCGGCGGACAGGCGCGTGACCTGCGAGGTTCCGGTCTTACCGGCGACCAGCGGCAGCCCGGCGTCCAGCCTCGCAGTGCCGCCGGTGCCGCCGTCCTCGTTGACAACTGCCGACATGGCGCGGCGCACCGCACGGATCAGCTCGGGCCGCACGCCCAGGTCCGCAAACGGCGCTCGCACCTGTCCGCGTCCTGGCCTGACGAACTGTGGCACCACCGCGCGCCCGCTCGCGAGCCGGGCCGTCATCACCGCCATCTGCAATGGCGTTGCCAGCACGTAACCCTGGCCGATGCCGGCGAGCAGGGTTTCGCCGCCGAGCCAGCCCCGGTTGAAGCGCCCGCGTTTCCAGGCAGGGTCAGGAACGACCCCCGCCTTCTGCAGTGCGAGCCCCGTCTCGAAGGTCTGCCCGAAGCCCAGGCGGCGGGCCATGGCGGCAATTGCCTCGATGCCGGTGAGGCGCGCCATCTCGTAGAAATAGCAGTCGCAGCTTTCGCGCAGCGCGCGATGAAAATCGCAAGCCTTGTGCCCGGTGCGGTTCCAGCAGCGGAAAACCTGGCCGGCAAGTTCCGTCGATCCTTCGCAGGTGATGCGGGTCTTGAGGTCCATGACGCCCGCCTCGAGTGCCGCCAGCGCCGTCACCATCTTGAACGTCGAGCCTGGCGGATAGAGCCCGCGGATCGCCCGATTGACCAAGGGATCGCCGCCTTGCGTCTGTGTGCGGGCCTGGAACTGCGCCCAGGCGCGTGGGCTCACGCGTCGGACGAGGTCGCCTGCATCGTGCGTCGGCACCGAGACCATGTGCACGACATCACCGCTCTCGATATCGATCGCAACGCTGGCCGCCAGCCGCTCGCGGGCAAGCCGCCGGGTGACCGCCTGCTGCAGGCCGCTGTCGATGGTGAGGGCGATGTCGTCGCCGCGCTGGGCCTCGGTGCGCGACAGTGTGCGCACGATGCGGCCGCGCGCATCGATCTCGTGCTTGATCATGCCGGCCCGGCCGCGCAGGCGCTCGTCGAGCCCGCGCTCGATGCCGGTGCGCCCGACCTTTAACCCTGGCAGCCGCAGTAGAGGATCATCGTCGATGGCGACGCGCTCGACGTTGCCGACGTGGCCGACCACATGGCTGAGTGCCTCGCCCGCGACATAGTCGCGGGTCGCCGCCGGTTCGACGACCACGCCCGGCAGCTGCGGCGCCAGCAGCCCGAGGCGCGCGACCTGCTCGAAGGTCAACTCGTGGGTGACCAGCAACGGGATATTGGGCTGCTGCCGGCGCGCGCGCACGATCAGCCGTTCCCGCTCGTCTTCGGTGATTGCTATGACGCGGGCCAGCCGCTCCAGTACCAATTGAATGTCGCCCGCAAGCGACGGCACGATTGTCGCGCGGAAGCCTTCGCGATTGGCGGCGAGCAATGCCCCGTAACGATCGAAGATGCGGCCCCGCTCGGGCGCCAGAAGCTGTACGCTGGTGCGGTTTTCATCCGCCAGCGGCGCATAACGCCAACCCTCCACCACCTGCACATGATAGAGCTTGGCCGCGGTTGCGCCGAACGCTGCGAGCTGAACTGCGCCGAGCACCAGGGCTCGCCTGGAAAAGCCGCGGCGCTGCGCGTCGTCGTCGCGGGTGATGCCGAACATGGATTCAGCCTCCCCGCTGGAGGCTGGGATTGGCTGCTGGGCGCCACAGCCGCAGAACCGGGCGGAACATCATGCCGACAAGGGGGTAGAGCAGGCATAACCCGGTTGCGCTGCGTACCAGCGGCTTCCAGTCGGCGACGCTCAGGACATAAAGCGAGGCCACCAGCCACTGCACGAAGGCGAGCCCGACGATCGTCACGCAGAACTGCAGCCAGCGGCCGAGCGCGCCCCATCGCGTCAGTCCGCGCGAGCCGGTGCAGAGTGCAAAACCCAGCAGATAGATGAGCGACCAGTAGCCGAGTGGGCCATGGGTCATCACGTCGGTGCCAAGGCCAGCGAGGAAGATCAGCCACTCCGGCATGAGCGCCGGCCGGCGCACCACCCAGAAGTGGATCACGATATAGGGCAGCAGCGGCAGCAGGAAGCGCGCATCGGCCGGCAGGCCCCAGGGCAAGGCTGCGAGCAACATCGCCAGCGCCAGGCTCACACCGGGCATCTGGTCCCTGAACGAGCGGGTGGGCATTAAGGCACCCTCCGCGCTCTACTGATCACACGGTCGCGTGCTGTCATGGTACCGTCAGCCCTTGTCCAGAGGTGGCGCGTCCGCTGCCGACACGACGGCTCACGGCGTCGCGCTGGCGCCTGGGCTTGTCGTCGTCGCTGAGATCAAACGCTGGGCTATCGACCAGCAGCGCCGTGACGAAGTCGAGGTTCTCAAGGCGCGCGTGCGGTTTCACGCGGACCATGCCACCGCCCTCGTCGATGATCGTGCCGACGCTGAGGCCGCGCGGGAACAAGCCACCGACCCCGGACGTAATGACGGCATCGCCGGCCTCGATGCCGGCAGCTGCCGGCAGGTGAATGATCCGCGGTGCTGGGCCGTTGTCACCGGCCACCAGGGCGCGTACGCCAAGTTTGCCGATTTCGACGGGAATGCGGCTGTTGCTGTCGGTGACGAGCAGCACGCGTGACACCCGCGGACCGGCTTCGATGATGCGCCCGACGAGGCCGTCCGCATCGATCACGGGGTGCGCTGATTTCAACCCGGACTCGCGCCCGGCCCCCAGCATAACGGTGCGGGTGAACGGCCCGCTTGCATCGGAGAGCACGCGGGTCGTTGCAAATGCATGCTGCGGCTCCTCGACGACGCGGGCCAGACGTGCCAGCTGGCTGGCCCTTTGATCCGCCGCCTCTGCCCGCTCCTGCCAGTGGCGCAATCGCTGGTTCTCGGCCCGCAAACGGTCGAGTTCATCGAACAGCTCGAAGTGGGCCGCGGCCCGCCGGCCGATCTTGCGCACGTGCTCGAGTGGCACCTCCGCGATCCTCAGCACCGGCGCCGACAGTTCGGCCAGTTGCCAACGCACGGCCAGCAGCGTCGCCTGTTCGAGCCGGCTCAGAAACAGCAGGGCGACAGAGGCGAGGATCAACACGACGAGGAGCCCCGACTGGCCGCCAGGCACAGTCACGCGCAGCCGTCGCCCCGGTGGGCGTCGCGCAAACGGGTCATTTCGGAGCATCCTCATGGGGCGACTGGTATGGTTAAGGCGGTGCCGTCAGGGTTTGATCAGCAAGTGCTCACGCTTCGACAGGTCCGCGAGGACTTCCGCGGTGCCTTTCACGACACAGCGCATCGGTTCCTTCGGCACTGCAAACTTCACGCCGACCCGCCGTTCGAGCTCGGCATCCAACTGGTCGAGCAGCGCCCCGCCCCCGGTCAGATGGATGCCCCGTTCGCAGATGTCGGTCGAAACCTCGGGCGGCAGGTCCTCCAATGCCCGCTGGGTGAATTCGGCGATTTCCTCGATGGGCCCTTCCAGCGCCTCCGCGATGTCCTGTGGGCCGAGAATGATGCTCTTGGGACGGCCCTGGCGCAGATCCCGGCCGCGAATGTGGATTTCGGCAGCCCGTCCGTTGACACCGACCATGGCACTGCCCGCTTCGATCTTGATGCGCTCGGCATTGCCCTCGCCGATCAGCAGCTGGTGCTTGCGGCGCACGAAGCGGATGATGGCTTCGTCCATGGCATTGCCCGCGCACCGCAGCGAGCGTGCCTGCACGACGCCGCCGAGCGACAACACGGCGATGTCGGTCGTTCCGCCGCCGATATCGACCACCATGGCGCCGGCCGGGTCGTCGATCGGCAAGCCGGCGCCGAGGGATGCAGCGACCGGCTCCTCGATCAGATACACCCGCCGTGCCCCCGCCGACACGGCGGTTTCATAGACCGCGCGGCGCTCGACCGGGGTGGCGCCGGCTGGCACACAGATGAGAATGCGCGGCCGCCTGAACCCCATCATCGACTTGGCGCGCTTGATGAACTGGCGCAGCATTTCCTCGGTCGCGATGAAGTCGGCGATGACCCCATCCCGCAGCGGGCGGATGGTCTCGATCGCCTCGGGCGTGCGGCCGACCATCAGCTTGGCCTTGGCACCGACCGCCAGAACCTCGCGCTGGCCGTTGCGGTTGCGCACCGCGACCACCGACGGCTCGTCGATGATCGTGCCGCTGCCGAGCACGTGCACGAGCGTGTTGGCCGTGCCCAGATCAATGGCGATGTCGTCGGAAAATACGCCTGTGACTGCCGACAGCATACGCGAAACTATCCTTCGGAATTCAACTGCGACCCACTGGCCGCCGCACTGCGATGCCCCCCGGCTGATCGATCATAGCAAAGAGGGTGCCGGCAGTTGTGCACCAATTTCAAGGCAGTTCGATAAAAAAAGCCCGCCGAGGGTCAACCGGCGGGCATTCTTGCCGAACTGGCGTACAGCAACAACCGCCAGCAACCCCTGCTCAGACGCCGCCGAGGCGCAGGCGGTCGGGCGCGGTGGTCTGCGGGGTCGCCTCGCGCTGGCGCTTGATCATCAGCTTGTTGAGCGCGCCGATATAGGCCTTGGCGGATGCGACCAGCGTATCTGGATCGGCAGCCTTGGCGGTCACGGTGCGCCCCTCTTCATGTAGACGCACCGACACTTCCGCCTGTGCATCCGTGCCCTGCGTCACCGCATGCACCTGATAGAGTTCAAGCATGGCGGTGTGCGGGATCAACTTGTGGATCGCGTTGAAGGTCGCATCGACGGGGCCGTTGCCAGTGGCCTGCACGGTCTTTTCCGTACCGTCGACGTCGAGCGTCAAGGTCGCCGACTGGGGGCCCATGGTGCCGGCAATGACGATCAAGGCGATCACCTTGGTGCGGTCGGTCGCAGTGGCGATGCCCTCGTCGACCAGGGCCTCGATGTCCTCGTCGTAGATATGCTTCTTGCGGTCGGCGAGCGTCTTGAACCGCGTGAACGCATCTTCCAGCTGGTTGTCGCCGAGCTCGTAGCCCAACTCCTGCAGCTTGTTGCGGAATGCATTGCGACCTGAGTGCTTGCCCATGACGAGCGACGTCTTCGACACGCCGACGCTTTCCGGCGTCATGATCTCGTAGGTCTGGGTATGCTTGAGCATGCCGTCCTGGTGGATGCCGCTCTCGTGCGCGAATGCGTTCCGGCCGACGATCGCCTTGTTGTACTGCACCGGGAACGAGGTCGCCGCCGACACCAGCTTCGAGGCCCGGTTCAGCATGGTGGCATCGATCCGGCAGTCATAGGGCAACACGTCGCCGCGGGTCTTGATCGCCATCACGATCTCTTCGAGCGCGGCGTTGCCCGCCCGCTCGCCGATGCCATTGATGGTGCACTCGATCTGCCGCGCGCCCCCTTCGAGGCCGGCCAGCGAGTTCGCGACCGCCATGCCGAGGTCATTGTGGCAGTGGACGGAAAAGATCGCCTTGTCGGAGTTCGCAACCTGCTCACGAACCTTGCGGAACAGGCTGCGATATTCGTCCGGCGTGGTGTAGCCGACGGTGTCGGGGATGTTGATCGTCGTGGCGCCGGCCTTGATCGCGGCATCGACGCACTGGCAAAGGAAGTCGAATTCCGTGCGGGTGCCGTCCTCGGCCGACCACTCGACGTTGTCGACCCAGTTGCGGGCTCTCGTGACCGAGTCCCGCACCATCTGTAAGACTTCGGCCGGCTCCTTCTGCAGCTTGTACTTCATGTGCACGGGCGAGGTGGACAGGAAGGTGTGGATGCGCGGGCGGGCAGCGCCCTTCACCGCCTCGCCGGCACGGTCTATGTCCTTCATGCCGGCGCGCGCGAGGCCGGTGACAGTGGCGTTCTTGATGCGCTTGGCGATGGCCTGGACCGCTTGGAAATCACCGTCCGAGGCGATCGGAAAACCAGCCTCGATGATGTCGACGCCCATGCTTTCGAGCAGGTCGGCGACTTCGAGTTTTTCCTCGAAAGTCATGGTGGCGCCAGGGCATTGTTCGCCGTCGCGCAAGGTGGTGTCGAAGATGTAGACGCGGTCTTTGGGTGAAGTGGTCATTGGATGCGGTCCGTTTGGATCAGCGGCGCCTGCGGCTGCCGGGGTTTCCGTTACAGTCGGTTTTTATGTTCGTTTCCCCTGAGCACCCGCCCGCGGCCAATGGGCCCGGACTGTCGATGATCAGGGGCTGGTAAGCAGAAGGAGGGCGCGTGCGCGCAGATCCGCGAGGGGCGCAAGTGGCGCTCCGAGGCTGCGGATCGATGCGGTGGCGGAGCGCATGGACTTGGGTCAACTCGGGTGTCTTTGAACTTCTGGGGTGAGATAAAGCCCAAATCACTAAGAAATTGCAAGGGGTGGATAGGGCGCGCTGCCATCGCTACCCTCGCACCCTGACCGGCCGACCAATTTCCTGAAGACCGAGCGGAATTCTACCGCTCCCCCCACCACCCTCACTTCACCCTGATCTTGCCCGCGGTGACCCGCACGGCACTGCCGCCGATCCGCACGTTGGTGAGCCTGGCACCTGCCACCTCCATGCCGAGGATGATGTGGCTGGGGCGGCCCATTTCGAAGCCCTGCTCGATCACTTGCCGGTAGCTGCCGTCGCGCAAGCCATCGAAGTGGTGGACCACGCCGGCAAACGCTGCCGCCGCCGAGCCGGTCGCCGGGTCTTCGACGACACCCGCACCGGGAAAGAAGACCCGCGCGTGAAAGGCCGACGAAGAGGAGATGGTTTCGCGGCAATAGACGACGATGTTACCGGCCCTGGGCCCGCCGAAGGCATCGGCCCATTGATCAGCGCGCACGTCCGCGCGGGCGACCGCCGCCAGCGATGCGACGGGTAGGAACACATACGGTACGCCGGCTGAGAACCGCGACGGGCGATGGTTGGCAAAGCCCGTTTCCGATGGTTCGAGCCCGACCGCTGCCGCCAGCAGATCGGTGGCTGGCGCTGGTCCACCGGCCTCTGGCAACTTCGGTGCATCGAACTCAGCGAAGGCAGCGCTACCTTTGCGCAACTTCACGCCCACGCGCACGGTGCCGATCTTTTCTTCGAGCACGACAAGGCTGTCCATGTCGCCGGTCACGACGCCGGCGCGCAGTTCAGCCAGCAGCACGGCGGTGCCGACCGTCGGGTGGCCTGCGAACGGCAACTCGGAAGCGGGTGTAAAGATGCGGATCTTGGCCGAGTGGGTCGGGTTGTCCGCCTTCATCACGAACACGGTCTCAGACACGTTGAACTCGCGCGTGATGGTCTGCATGGCAGCCGTATCGAGGCCATCGGCGCCGTGCACCACGGCCAGCGGATTGCCGGCAAAGCGCCGGTCGGTGAACACGTCGAGCGTATGAAAATCGAGTTCCATGACTTACCCCTCGGGTCACCCAAACGTCGGTGCTGCCCCGTCATAGCAGCGGCAGGCGGCGGAGCAAGCCCCGGAGTTATCTGGATCATCGGCACGGCAAATCGAACGAGTGTTTGCATCCCCTTTTCTCCCGGGCGATAGACGGCTGCAGCCCCCTGGCACCAACCGGCGCAACAAATGGAGGACCCATGCCAAAGGCCGCATTCACCACCTTCGCCGTGCTCTGCCACCTGCTGTGGACTGCATTCGGCGCCCTGGCCGGCGAAGCCGACGTCATCAAGGTCGCCGTACGCAAGACCGGGGCGACGTACGCCTTCGATGTGACCATCAAAAGCGTCGATACCGGTTGGAGCCACTATGCCGACGCGTTCGAGGTACTGGCACCCGACGGCACGGTGCTTGGCACCCGCGTTCTGCTGCACCCGCACGACGACGAACAGCCGTTCACCCGCGAACTCGACAACGTCGTCGTGCCGCCGGGCATCACCCGCGTGACCGTGCGCGCGCGTCACAAGCCCAAGGGTTACGACGGCGCGACGATGGTCGTTGAACTGCCGAAGTAGGGCTGCGATCGTCAGGTCCGGACGAAGGCTGCCACCGTCCGATCGCGCTTCAGCGCGGCCAGTTCCTTCGCGGTCGGCAGCTGGGGCTTGTCGCGCGCGGCATTGACGAGGCAGAGGAAGCCGAGCGGCTCATCGCTCGTCGCGCGGAACTGGTGCCAAGTCATGGCCGGCACGTACACCAGATCGCCGGACGCGATGTCGCGGATCTCCGCTCCGACCATGCAGCGCCCGCGCCCGCGATGCACCATGACCGCGTGCACATGCTCGTGCCGCTCCAGCGTCGAATGCCCGCCGCTCGCGACTTCGAAATAGCGCCACTCGGCAGCCATTGCGGGATCGGCGAACAGCACCTGCCGCGTCACGTCCTTGAACGGGGCGGCGCCCTCGTCCTTGTAGGCGTGAACGGCGGTTGCATCCCAGCGCCCTGGCGTCAGGGCCGGCCGGAAGTTCGGTGGCTTGTCTGCCGGCGAATGCGACTTGTCAGTGGCCATGGCGGGCGACCTTGTCGGCGAAGCTGGCGGCCGCTTCAGCAATGCGATCGCGGTTGATCAGTAGGTTGCCGCCGATCAGCAGCATACAGTCGCGGCCGTAAAACGCCAGCATCTCGTCGACCCGATCGAGGCTCATGCCGCCGGCTGGCGTCGGCACGCTGGCCGCGATCCCGTTCCATGATGCAGTGGCGGCAACAGCGATGTCGCGGCAGGTCTGCTGGCTGTAGGAGAACCGCCCGCCATAGTTCGGGAAGATCGTCGCATCGGCGCCGAACATGCGAAAGATGCGGCCAAGCAGCAGCGGCGGGGCGATACGGCTCGCACCCCCAAGCGAGGGATGGGCGAGGAAAGCCATATTGCCGGCCTCCCGCGCGAGCGTGTGGAAGGCTGGCAGTCCAACCACCATCGGCGCGATCAAGGCCACCTTGACGCCATGGTCGCGGGCAATCGCGATTTGTGCGCGCAGTTGGTCGAGCGAACCCGACAAGCTCGGCGCATAGGCAGCCCGGCGACCGCTCGCGCGGTTGGATGCGGCGACAGCCTTCGCGCAGGCCGCGACCCGTTCCGCGAACGGGCTGTACGTCTGGTCGGCGAGCCCGTGGTCGTCCTTGATGATGTCGATGCCACCGCGTGCAGCCGCGCTCGCCAGGCGCGCCAGTTCAGTGGCCGGCAATCCTTGCGGCTTCAAGGCGGTCGCCGTCAGCGCCCGGCCCTCGGCGCCAACCAGCGCCCGCAGGCCGTCGAGCCCGACCGCTGGTCCACCGAACCGTGCGAGATAGCCGGGCGGCACCTCGACATCGTGCAACGTGACGTCGTCGTGCAGCGACGTATTGCCAAACAGCATGTTGAGGAACTGTCCGGGTTCGGGCGGCATGGTCGCTTGCGCCAGCGCGATCGCAACTTCGAATACGCCAGCGCCGCGCTCGTTGATATCGACGACTTCACCGACGATCTCGTCCCGTATGCGCGCGTCGTCGATCGCCTCGACCGGCAGTTCGACACTTTGCTCCACGGCGATGGCCCGCGCCCGCGCCTCTATCGCACCCGCTTCCGACCGCACGAGGTAGGTGACGCGCAGACGGCCCGCCTCGATGTCGAGACGCTCGCCGTGCAACTGCGCTCCGGGCATCAGCTTTTGCACGTCATTCCCCTATGGCAAGGCGGCGCAGGTGCGCCGGACTGCTCCCCCACCGCACACCCGCCACTGCGGGCTCACGGCCTCACTCCATGTGGTCTGCCCGGTCGGCCACCTAAACGTCAAGGCAACACGGACGCACAGGCGGTTAACCCCGCGCCGAGGTTGCCGCCGCGCCGCACCCGTACTCAGCCACCCAAGGCCTGCATTTCGGCTGCGAGATCGCTCTTGCCCTCGAAGCCGATGCCGGGGAGATCGGGCATGGTGATATGCCCGTCGATGACCTTCACGCCGTCGGGAAAGCCGCCGTAGGGCTGGAACAAATCGGGATAGCTCTCGTTGCCGCCGAGACTGAGGCCGGCTGCGATGTTGAGCGACATCTGGTGTCCGCCGTGGGGAATGCAGCGTGCCGGCGACCAGCCGTGCGTCGCCAGTACTCCCAGCGTGCGTTGGTATTCGCACAGGCCATAGGACAGCGCGCAGTCGAACTGCAGCCAATCGCGGTCGGGTCGCATGCCGCCGTAGATGATGAGGTTCTTTGCGTCCTGGTGGCTGAACAGATTTTCCCCCGTCGCCATGGGACCAGGATAGAAGTCGGCCAGTTGTGCCTGCAGGCGGTAGTCGAGCGGATCGCCCGCCTCCTCGTACCAGAACAGTCGGTAGTCGCGCAGCATCTTCGCGTAAGCAATCGCGGTTTCCAGATCGAAGCGGCCGTTGGCGTCGACGGCGAGGCGGGCCTGCGATCCGATCTCGCCCAGCACGGCTTCGATACGGCTCCTGTCCTCGGCGAGCGACGCGCCGCCGATCTTCATCTTCACGACCGTGTAACCGCGATCCAGGTAGCTGCGCATTTCGCGGCACAGCGCACTATTGTCCTTGCCCGGATAGTAGTAGCCGCCCGCCGCATAGACGAATACACGGGGATCAGCCTTGCGCTTGTGCCGTTCAGCAAGCAGCCGGAACAGCGGCTTGCCGGCGATCTTTGCCACCGCATCCCATACCGCCATGTCGAGCGTACCGACTGCGACCGAGCGCTCGCCGTGTCCGCCCGGCTTCTCGTTCGCCATCATGGCGGCCCACACCCGGTCGGGATCGAGGTTGTCGCCGGTCGCGTCCAGCAGCGTTTTGGGATCGGCTGCCAGCAGGCGCGGCGCAAAGCGTTCGCGGATCAGCCCGCCCTGGCCATAACGACCATTCGAGTTAAAGCCGTAGCCGACCACCGGCTTGCCATCGCGCATCACGTTGGTGCGAACCGCGACCAGGCTCGTCGTCATCTTGGTGAAGTCGATGTAGGCGTTGCGGATTGGCGATGAGATCGGCTTCGTCACTTCGCGGACATCGGTGATGCGCAACGGCATGAGATCATCCTGTCGTTTGCTCGCGTGGTGCGAGAGGTTCGCCCCTGGCCCCGCCTTCAAGCGGGGTTCCAAGGGCCTCAGGCCAATGGCCGGTCGAAGGCAGAGCCCTCGCCTTACTTTGCCAGCGCGCGGTGCTTCTTCTTGAACGCGTACTTGGACGCCGGCTTGCCACCCTTCGGCATCGGGCTCGGGTTGCGCGCATCCTTGCCGGCGGACGGGGTCGTGCGGGCGACGTAGCCGCTCTTTGGTTTCGCGCCAGCGCGATCCTTCCACGGCGGCTTGGACTTCGGCTTGGCTGCAAGATCACGGTCTGGATCGCGCGCGACGAAACCACGGGCCGATGGATCACGCGGCGGCTTCGGCTTGACGAAGTCAGGCTTCGGTGCCGCCGGGATATCGACAGCCACCACAGGCGCCGCCTCGATCGCCGTCTCGCCGACCCGGCTGATATGTCCTTCCTTGGTCTTGTTCGAGCGCGCGGTGGCAGCGAACTTGTCGGCCACCTCGGCCAGAATCTGGAACCGCGTATCGCGGTCATCGATCTTGATCAGGCCGATCTCGGTCTTGGTCACGTCACCCGCGCGGCAGATCAGCGGCAGCAGCCAGCGTGGATCGGCATTGCGCTCGCGACCGATGTTGAGCTGGAACCAGGTCCACTGGCGACCGTCGGGGCGCTCGGTCCGCTCGCGGCGTTCAGGTCCCCGCTCGCGCTGCGCAGCTGGCGTGCCATCCTCGCTGCGCGGCTTGAACGCGCGCTCCCGCTCGGGCGTGGCTGAATCGCGCGCGCGGAACCCGCGCACGTTGTCACCTGTTGGACGCTCGAAGCGATCCGCACCGTGGCGGGCGGTGCCATCGCGCCGCGGTGGGCCGGCATCCTCGGCGAGGTCCTCCGGTGCCGGCAGCTGAGCGCGGTGCAAGCGCACGAGCGCAACCGCGATCTCATCAGCCGTGCGCGCGGCCTGGAGCGCCGCTGCCAGCGCGCGCTCCTCGTCGCTCACCCCGTCGGTGAACACGGCATCGGCCAGGAACCGTTCCTGGTCGCGGGCGCGGATCTCGTCGGCCGCCGGCGCCTTGGCCCAGGTGACGGTGAGCTTGGCGGCGGCCAGCAGCGTCTCGGCCTTGCGGCGCTTGTTATACGGCACGATCAGAATGCACAGGCCCTTCTTGCCCGCGCGCCCCGTCCGGCCGGAGCGATGCAGCAGCGTCTCGCCGTCGTTGGGCAGGTCGGCGTGGATGACGAGGGCGAGGTCAGGCAGGTCGAGCCCGCGGGCTGCGACGTCGGTTGCGACGAGCACGCGGGCGCGCCCGTCGCGCAAAGATTGCAGCGCGCTCGTGCGCTCGGCCTGGGTCAGTTCGCCCGACAGCGCCACGGCCGAGAACCCGCGATCGAGCAGGCGCGCGTGCAGGCGCTTCACAGCCTCACGCGTCGCACAGAACACCAACGTCGCGCGCGATTCATGGAACCGCAGCGTGTTGACGACCGCGTTCTCGACGTCGTGGCCAGCAACGCGAATCGCCTGATACTCGATGTCGGCATGCTGCTCGTTGCGGCGCAGGGTTTCTATGCGCAGGCTGTCGCGCTGGTAGCGGCGGCATAGCGTCTCGATCTCGCGCGGCATGGTCGCCGAGAACAGCAGCGTCTGGCGATCCTGCGGCGTCTTGTCGAGGATGAATTCAAGATCCTCGCGGAAACCAAGGTCGAGCATCTCGTCGGCCTCATCCAGCACGACGGTTTTCAGCCAGGCGAGGTCGAGGCGCCCCCGGTCGATATGGTCACGCAGGCGGCCGGGCGTGCCGACCACGATGTGTGCGCCGCTTTTCAGGTTGCGGACTTCGGCGCGCGGCTCCATGCCGCCGACGCAGGTGATGATGCGGGCGCCAGTCGCTGCATAGAGCCATTCGAGCTCGCGGTGCACCTGCATGGCAAGCTCCCGCGTCGGCGCGACGATGAGGGCCTGCGGCTCGGCGGCGCGCTCGAACTTGTCGGCGTCGCCGAGCAGGGTTGATGCCATGGCGAGGCCGAAGGCCACGGTCTTGCCGGAGCCAGTCTGCGCCGACACCAGCAAGTCGCGCTTGGCGGCTTCGGGTGCGAGCACGGCCAGCTGCACCGCGGTGGGCGTGGTATAGTCGCGCTCGGTGAGGGCACGGGCAAGTGCCGGATGGGTCGTTGGAAACGTCATGGGGGTCGGGCTTTTCAAGCGGAGGGCCAAGGTCGGCGCCAGCGCAGGGGCGCTGGCCGACAACACCGGCGTGTGGGTTGAGTTGGTGGTGCTCTTAACCGGTTTCGCGGCCCACGGCCAGCGCCCGCCCGATCGCGGTTAAGACGGCCGCCTGTTGGCGAGCATTCACCCATGCCGTCTATGGCGCTGGAGGAACGCGAGGCCAGCGGCTGTCACGCTCACGACTGCGCCGGCACTACCTGCCGCCTCGCGCTTCACGAACCCGCGGTCGACCGCATCCTCCCACACCGTGAGCCGTGGACACGACGTGCGCCAGGCATCCATGACATCGGCGAGCGCACGCGGTTCGCGCGCGACCCATTCGACGAGGTCGAGGATCAGCGGATCAAGCGACGCGGGCGCAGTTGCAAGGTCGGCGGTTATCATCGTCACCCCTTCTTCTCGTTGAAGAAATCGTGGATCGCCTGCGCCATCTGCGCGGAGATGCCCGGCACCACCTTCAGATCCTCGATGCCGGCACGCGACACCGCCTTGGCCGAGCCGAAGTGGCTGAGCAGCGCCCGCTTGCGCGTCGGCCCGATGCCGTCGATGTCGTCGAGTGGGTTGACGCCCAATGCCTTCGCGCGCTTGGCCTTGTGCGTGCCGATGGCGAACCGGTGCGCCTCGTCCCGCAGCCGCTGCACGAAGTACAGCACCGGATCGCGCGGCTCCAGCATGAACGACTTCGGCCGGCCCGGCACGTGGAAGTGCTCCCGCCCGGCATCGCGATCGGGCCCCTTGGCAACGCCGACGAGGGGAATGCGGTCGGTGAGACCAAGTTCGGCCAGGACCTCGCGGGCGACCGCCAACTGCCCGGCGCCGCCGTCGATCAGCACCAGATCGGGGATCGAAGGCATCTCCTCGGTGTCGGAACCTTCCTCGTCGTCGTCATCATCGTCGGTGGCTGCGTTCATCTCCGCTGCCGTGGCGCCGGCCGGGGCCGACAGGGGATCGGCGCGCAGCACGCCGAACGCAATCGCATCGGCGCCGCGCGCACCGGTCGGCGGGGTCGCCGGCTGGACGATGCGGCTCGATATACCGCCGCCGTCGGTGGAGGTCGGGCTCGATTGTTCCGGTGTCTCGCCCTCACCCGCCAACTCCGCCGCCACCCGCTTGAAGCGGCGGGTCAGCACCTCGCGCATCATCGCGTAGTCGTCGCCGGGCGTCAGGCCCTCGCTCTTGATGTTGAACTTGCGGTACTGGTTCTTGGCGAACCCCGACGCGCCCGCGACGATCATGCCGCCGACCGCGCTGGTGCCCATGATGTGGCTGTTGTCGTAGACCTCGATGCGGCGCGGCGGGGCAGCCAGCCCGAAACGGTCGGCGAGCGCTGCCAGCAGAATGGTCTGCGACGACGTCTCGGCGAGCTTGCGGCCGAGCGCCTCGCGCGCATTCTGCCCCGCATGCTCGACAAGCCCGATCTTGGTGCCCCGCTGCGGCACGCTGATCTCGACCTTGCGTTCGGCCTTGATCGACAGCGCCTCCACCAGCAGCGCGCGCGATGGCACCTCGTGCGACAACAAGATCAGGCGCGGCACGGGCTTGTCGTCGTAGAATTGCGCGATGAAGCTATCGAGGATGTCGCCCACCTCGAACGACCGGTCGGCGCGCGGGAAGTAGGCGCGGTTGCCCCAGTTCTGCCCCGTGCGGAAGAAGAACACCTGAATGCAGGTCTGCCCGCTATCCTGGTGGGCGGCGAACACGTCGGCCTCCTCGATGCCGTCCGGGTTGATGGTCTGATCGGCGGTCACATGGGCCAGCGCCCACAGCCGGTTGCGGAACTTCGCCGCCTGCTCGAACTCGAGCTTTTCCGCCGCCTCCTCCATCATGCGCTGGTACATCCGCCGCACGTTCTGGCTCTCGCCGCGCAGGAAGCGCACGCTCTCATCGACCAGGCGGCCATAGTCCTCGGTCGAGATTTCGCCCGTGCAGGGCGCAGCGCAGCGCTTGATCTGGAATAGCAGGCAGGGCCGCGTACGCGCTTCGTAGACGCTGTCGGCGCACGAGCGCAGCAGGAACGCGCGCTGCAGCATGTTGAGCGTGCGGTTGACGGCGCCGGCCGAGGCGAACGGGCCAAAATAGTCGCCCTTGCGATTGCGCGCGCCGCGATGCTTGGTCAGCTGCGGCGCTGCGTGGTCGCGGCTGATGACGATATAGGGGAACGACTTGTCGTCCCGCATCAGCACGTTGTAGCGCGGCCGGAAGCGCTTGATCAGGTTCGCTTCCAGCAGCAGCGCCTCGGCTTCCGTGCCGACGGTGACGAACTCCATCGACACGGTCGACGCGATCATGCGGGCGATGCGGTTCGGGTGCCCCTGCAGGCGCGCATAGTTCGACACGCGTGCTTTCAGCGAGCGCGCCTTGCCGACGTAGATCACGTCGCCGCCTGCATCGATCATGCGGTAGACGCCCGGCGAAGACGGCAGCAGCCTCAGGTAATGCTGGATGACTTCCGTGCCGCTGCGGCGTGGCGCAGCGACGGGCGCTTCGTCGCTCAGGGGCAGGGGCTCGTTGGTTTCGATCGTCATGGGCGCTATGTAATCACGGCCGGCGCACAGGTCCACCGGGGGTAGCGTTCAGGTTTCTGTGGATGACGCACGCTGGGAGGGCAGCGAGTCGGATAGCCAGGGTTGAGCCTAAATTGTTGCATCCCGTTCGTGCCTCTGGCGAGAGATCCGATGTCCCCGTGCCGGTGCTGCGGCCAAGCGATCAGAGCGAGCGCCGCGTCGTCCCCGCGGATCGACCGGGCGCTGGCCGACTGCTGCCGCCGCTCCCAGCTGGACGCACAACGGCGGGGCGCGGCCGAAGAGGGCATCGGCCACTTCCTGTTTGCAGCCCTCAGCGATCCGAGTGTTGCAGCGCTGTTCGCCGCACTTGCCATCGACGCAACGCTGCTCGCTCGCCACATCGATGTGTTCCTGACGCGCGGCAGTGGCACGAGTGCTGCCACCGACATCCCCGTGTCCGACGATCTGAAGATCCTGCTCGCCCGCACGCTCGAGCGGATGGCCGCGCAGCATCGCCCGGTCGCGTCTCTCGCGGACGCACTGGAAACGCTGTTCTGCCATGGCGAGGATATTGGCAGTGCGCGGCTCGTCGCCCATTGGCGCAACGCGTCGCACGTGGGTCGAAGCGGCTTGGCCGACACGCCCCGCCCCATGCTCCAGCACCGCGAGCCCACCTCGGCGGCCCCGGTTTTGATGGCTTGGGCGGGCGTACCTGTCCCCCAGCGCAGCAGCTGGGCGCAGGCCCACACCCTCGATGAGATAACCGCGCGGCTCGCCCGGCAGGAGCACCTGCTGGCCGAACTCGGCGCGCAGCTCGCCCGCATCGCCGATGCAGGCGGCGACAGAAGCGATGCCAGCCGCCACGCTGCCGCCCGATCCCGGTCGAGCGCGACCAAGACGCAACGCTCGTCGCGCACCGGGACGGCTGCGTCGTATCCGCCGCGCCCGCTGTTCTCCTGGCGCCGCAGCGGGGGTGCGGGCGGTGGTCCGCGGCAGAGCTGGTCCCGCCCGACCCGTGCCGCTCCCCTCGCCGTCACGCGCGACCATGCCGTGCTGTCCCGTACCTCGACGCCGAAAGCTGTTGCCGCGCGGGCCGACACCCAGTTCGAGAACGACAACGACGCCGACGAAGGCAACGAGCGGCGCAAGCGCTTCTATCTCACGCTCGACGACGAGATCGTGCGCGCACCCTCGATCGGCCCGCGCATGGCCGAGCGCATGGCACCCCACGGCATCCTGCGCGTGCGTGATCTGCTCGGCTGCGATGCGGGCCATGTCGCCAAGCGCATCGGCGGACGCGGCATGTCGAAGCAACGCATCCTCGATTGGCAGGATCAGGCGCGCCTCGCCTGCACCGTGCCGTGGTTGCGCGGCACGCACGCCCAGTTGCTGGTCGGCGCCGGCTACAACACCGTTGGCAAGATCCGCGACCAGGAGGCAAGCCTCGTGTGCGCGGCGGTTCTGCGCTTCGCCACGACCCGCGAGGGCCAGAGCATCCTGCGCGCCAGCCCGCCGCCCGAGACCGACCGCATTCTGCGCTGGATCGGCTTTTCAGCGCTCGCCGAATTGGAGCGCGCATCGCCAGCGCGGACAGACCTGCCGACCGTTGCCGCGCCCAACCGACTGGCCGCCGCCGACCGGTGACGCGCGAACCGCAGCATCATCCAGCCTTCTTTTGCGCTGTCGCCGCATCAAAGTTCGGGAAGAACAGTTGCTGGCCGTCGATCCGGTAGGAACGGATGGCGTTCTGCCCCTCGGCGGACACGATCCAATCGACGAACGCTTGGCCCAGGTCTTTCTTCACGGCCGGGTGCTTCGCCGGATTCACCAGCATGATGCCGTACTGGTTGAATAACTGCTTGTCGCCTTCGACTACGATCTCCAGGTCGCCCTTGTTCTTGAACGAGATCCATGTGCCGCGGTCGGCGAGGATGTAACCGCCCAGCGCGCCGCTCGTATTCAGGGCAGCCCCCATGCCCTGGCCGATCTCGCGGTACCAGGCGGGCTTGGTGCCGGCCGGATCAAGGCCGGCAGCCTTCCACAATGCGAGTTCGGCTGCGTGCGTACCGCTCTTGTCGCCGCGAGAAACGAACATGCTGCCGGCGGCATGCACAGCCTTCAGCGCCGCGAGCACGTCCTTCGAGCCCTTGATCTTGGCCGGGTCGCTCTTCGGGCCGACGAGTACGAAGTCATTGTACATCACGTCGAAACGGGCGACGCCGAAGCCGTCGGCGACGAACTTTTCCTCCTGCGACTTGGCGTGCACGAACACCACATCGGCGTCCCCGCGCCGGCCGGTGTCGAGGGCCTGGCCGGTGCCCTGGGCGACGACCTTCACATCGATGCCGGTCTTTGCCTTGAAGGCCGGCAGGAGGTGGCCGAATAGGCCCGAATCTTGGGTCGAAGTGGTGGAGGCGACAACGATCGACTTGTCTTGGGCGAACACAGGCTGGCAACTCAGAGTGACGGCCAGGACCAGGGCCAGGGCGGACAGGGTATTTCGCATTCGAGGGCTCCCTTTGGATCGAGTTACAAGACGAGGTCACCGGCGAGGAAGCGGCGCGCCGCCTCGGTTGCCGGTTGGTTGAAGAATGCGGGCGCGGGCGCAAATTCGACGAGACGGCCTGCGGCCAGAAACACGACGTCGCCGGCAAGCCGCCGTGCTTCGCCGAGGTCGTGGGTTGCCATCACGACCTTGACGCCGCGGGCAGCGGTGCCAGCGATGATGTCTTCGACTGCCTTGGTGGCGGCCGGGTCGAGGCTCGCGGTCGGCTCGTCGAGGAACAGGATGTCGGGGTTGCGGGCGAGGGCACGGGCAAGGGCCAGGCGCTGCTGTTCGCCGCCCGAAAGTTTGCGGGCCAGACGATTGGCCTGAGTGATGAGCCCGACCTGGTCGAGGAGATCACGGATCATCGCTGGGGTTTGCTCACGCCCCGCGGCGGCGAGTGCGAAGGCGACATTGGCCGCCGCCGTCCGCCGCAGCATCACCGGCTTCTGGAACATGAAGGCAGTGCGCAAGGGCTTGCCGTCAACGCGGGAGCCGAGGCGCACGGTGCCGGCGGCCGGCGCAATCAGCCCCATGGCAAGTTTCAGCAGCGTCGTCTTGCCGGCGCCGTTCGGACCGAGCAGGACGGTGGGTGATCCCGGCGTGATGTCGAGCGAGATATCGGCGAGCAGCGTCCGCCCACCTGCGGCGTAGGTCGCACTTGCGAAACTGAGGCACGGCAGCACCGGCATATCGAAGCTATCCCGCATGGCGCTCGGCCCACTGCCGCAGGCTCCAGGCGCCGACATTGACCGCCATGATCACGCAGATCAGCACCAGCCCGAGGCCGAGCGCGAGCGGCAAGTCGCCCTTCGAGGTTTCGAGCGCGATCGAGGTCGTCATGACGCGGGTGAAGCCGTCGATGTTGCCACCGACGATCATCACCGCGCCCACTTCTGCGGCCGCCCGCCCGAAGCCCGCGAGCAGGATCGTCACCAGCGAGAAGCGCGCGTCCCACAGCAGCGTGGTCACGCGCGACCAGGGCTGCACGCCCATCGCGGCGAATTCCTCCGCATACTCAACCCACAGATCCTCGATGAGCTGCCGGGTCAGCGCGGCGATGATCGGCGTGATCAGGACTGCTTGCGCGATGATCATGGCGGCCGGCGTGAACAGCAGCCCGAAATTGCCAAGTGGACCTGAGCGGGAGAGCGCGAGAAAGATCAGCAATCCCACAACCACGGGTGGCAACCCCATGAAGCCGTTGAGTGTAACAACAACCGCTCCCCGGCCCGGAAAGCGGGTGAGACCGATCGCCGCGCCGAGTGCCAATCCAACGAGGCCGGCGATGGCCGTCGCACACAGCGTCACGAACAGCGATAGCCTGACGATCGCATAGAGCTGCGCGTTGCCGGAAAAGACCAGATCGAGTGCGCCCGCGCCGTCCACGAAACCCCCTCTCAGGTTGACGGTGCGCATTCGCTGTGTTTGGCTCGGAAATGTCAATTTTTAGATTCAGAGCATAAAGATGCAATTTGGTGCAGGCCTGCAGCTGCTCACCACCGCTGAAGCGGCCGACTACCTGAAGCTCGGCGAGCGCAAGCTCTATGAACTCGTCGCCGCACAGGCGATTCCCTGCACCAAGGTCACCGGCAAATGGCTGTTCCCGCGCGCCGACCTCGACCGCTGGCTGCTGGCCGGCATGGCACGCCCCCTTGGCGTGGTAGCAGCCGAGCCGCCGCCGATCGTGGGCGGCAGTCACGATCCGCTCCTGCAGTGGGCCCTGAGCGAGAGCCGCGCCGGTCTCGCCATCCTGCCGGAGGGCAGCGAAAGCGGCTACCAGCGTTTCCTGCGCGGCGAAGTGGTAGCCGCCGCCATCCACTTCCACAGTGCCGCCCCCGGTGAAGCCGATGCCAACGTCGCCCGCGTCGCCCAGGAGCCGGCACTCTACGATGCGGTGCTGATCGGTTTTGCGACGCGCGAGCAGGGATTGATCGTGGCGCGCGGCAATCCGCTGAAGCTGCAGGGCCTCGTGACAGTCGTCAAAAAGCGCGCGCGCCTGGCAACGCGGCCCGAGGGGGCGGGAGCGCAACAATTGCTGACGGTGCTGCTCGCGCGAGCCGACCTATCGACCACCGATCTCGGCAGCACGATCCTGGCGCCGACCGGACCCGACATCGCCCAGGCGATCCGCGCCGGCCGTGCCGATTGCGGGATCGCGACGCGGGCTATCGCAACTGCAGCCGGCCTCGACTTCGTGCCGCTCGCAACCGAGCACTTCGACATCCTGATGCGCCAACGCGATAGCTATCGGCCGCCCTTGCAGCGGTTGCGCGATCTGCTTGGGCAACCGGCGTTCGCTGCTCGCGCGCGCGAACTGGGCGGCCTCGACGTCAATTACGCCGGCCGCGTGCGATGGGCGCCCTGATCAGCGATGCATGCCGTACGCTTGGGCCGGCGCCGCGAGGTCGAGGTAGCGCATGCGCTTCATTTCGCGCCGGGCGTCGGAGACGGAGTCGACGATCAGTCCGCACACCAGTAGCAGAACCGACAGTTGGGCGATGGCGGCCGCCATGATCGCGGTCGGGAACCGCGGCACGAGACCCGTCTCGAACCACGTTTGCAGCACCGGAATGCCAAGTACGACCGACGCCAGGGCGAGGCCAGACGCGATCACGCCATAGAAGCGCAACGGCTGGACCATCCGATACATGCCGATCAGCATCCACAGGATGCGGATGCCGTCGCGGTAGGTGTTGAGCTTCGACACCGAGTTTTCCGGGCGCTTGCCGTAGGGCAGCGGCACCTCGGCGGTACGCAGCTTCAGGTCGAGAGCGTGCACCGTCAGCTCGCTCTCGATCTCGAAGCCGGCCGAGGAGGCTGGAAACGACTTCACGAACCGCCGCGAGAACACGCGGTAGCCGGAGAAGATATCCGTGAAATGGCTGTCGAACAGGCGGGTGGTGATGACATTGAATAGGCGGTTGCCGAAGCGGTGGCCACGGCGGTAGGCCGCCTGCGCCGTCTCGACCCGACTGCCCACCACCATGTCGAGCTGGCCGTCGACGAGGCGGGACACGAGCGCCGGCGCGGCGGTTGGATCATAGGTCATGTCGCCGTCGGCCATGACGTAGACGTCGGCGTCGATGTCGGCGAACATGCGGCGCACCACGTTGCCCTTACCTTGGAACGGCTCGCGGCGGACGATGGCGCCCGCAGCGGTCGCCATGGCGATCGTTCGGTCGGTCGAGTTGTTGTCATAGACGTAGATGTCAGCATCCGGCAGTGCTGCCTTGAAGGCCGCAACCGTTCCGCCGATTGCGGCTTCCTCGTTGTAGCACGGCAGCAGTACCACCACGCGGGGACCGTGGGCAGCGGCGCGGAACTCCGACAGCCGCGCTTCCAGATCGGCCAGGGCCGCGTGCGCCGGATTAGACGTCGGCAGCGTGTGCGCAACTTCAGCCACGGACAAAACTCCATTTCAAGGAACCGACGACAACGGGGTTGTCACGCAGGGCACGGGACACGACCGCAACGAGGTAGAGCGTCATGACGAGAACGCCGACCGGAACGCCGGTGCCGAGCATGAGCGTGCGGGCGACCATGGGCAGGAACCAGACGAGGGCGAGCAGGCACTTGGTGTAGGGGTCGAAGCCGCGCTCGAGGCCGTGGGCCACGCTGAAGGCGATGGCGACACCGAGGATCGTCATGTCGTAATCGAGGGCATAGGGGGTCGCCAGCATGGTGGCGATGCACGTCGCGCTCGCGATCAACCGCTTGTCGGCGCGCGCATAGGTCATGCCCGCGAGCGAGACCAGGACGGCAGTGGTTGCGAGCCCCTGCACGGCATAGGCGAGTGTGATCGAACCACCGAACGAGCGCACGGCGGAGAACACGGTCTGGATCTTGTGCCAGCCGGTTGCGCCTTGTTCGAGGATGAAAGTGCGTGTGAAGTGGTTGCCCGCTGCGAAGGCGGGCCACACATCGACGCCCATGATCATGGTCGTTGTGATCACCATGGCGACCACCGTCACGGTCGCTGCGATCGTCGCGCGCCAATGCCGGCCAGCGATGAGAACGACCGGCAACAGCAGGCCGAACTGCGGCTTGTACGCGAGCAGGCCGATCAGGACGCCGGCGATGACCGGGCGCCGATCGAGCAGCAGCAAGCCGTAGCCGAGCAGGAACGCCGTCAGGAAGGAGTTGTGGCCATGACCGATCGTGACGTAGACGGCGGGGAAGCCGAAGGCTGTGGCCAGCGCCAAAGGATGGGCGGGCACGATCTTGCGGATCGTTTGTAGGAAGAGCGCAAACGTCACGCCCTGCCACACGAGCAGCGATGCGACGTAGGGCAAAAGTGCGAGCGGCACGGCAATCGCCAGGAAGAATGGCGGATAGTGCCAGCCCAGCACCGGCATGGTGGGGTCGTTCATGAAAGCGCGCTGAAACGCGAAATGCCGGTCGGGATCGAACATCCCATGGATATCGCCGGCCAGAAACATGCGGCCCGCGGTCCAGATGCCGTAGAAATCGGTGCCGAGCGGCCGGCCGAAGCGGTCGGTCATGGCGGTCAGGCCGGTCGTCCAGTTGTAGCCGAGCACGAGACAGCTCAGGCCACCCATGAACAGGGCATAGGCCAGCATACGGCTGGGGGGCAGCCACGTGCCGTCTCTGACCGCCTTCAGAACCTCGCCCATGCGCTGACGCCCCTCACATTACGAGGCGAGCTTGGCAAAGAATGGAAAATTTTGCGTTGACGGCGGATAGTCAGCGAGGCGGGCGAAAGTTACCCGTTCTTCATGATTGGCTGGATCGTCCCATCTTCGGCAGGGCAGCGGACAGCATCGCACTATGGCGGACGAAGTCGGCCTGGGCGGCGGTTTCGATCGCGCCGGGCCGGCTTGTCCGCACCGCGATTATCGCATCTTCTGCCGGCACACCGAGCGCAACCAGCAGGCTGGCTGCGACCGTGCCCGTGCGCCCGAGGCCGGCGGCACAATGAATGGCGACCCGCCTGCCGCAACGCAACGTCGACAGGATCGCTGGACCCGAACGCGCCCAGGCCGCCGCAAAATCCGATGCCGGTACCGCCATGTCAAGGATCGGCAGGTGGTGCCATGCAAACGCCTTGCCGCGGACGGCGTCGGGAAACTCTGGCACGCCAAGGCGAGCGAATTCATCCCCTTCGATGAGCGACACCAGGATCTCGGCGCCCCACGCTTCGATGCGCGCGAGGTCGGCCTGCAAATTGCCGGTTCGCCCCGGGCACGGCAGCATGCCGATCAACCCGCCACCGGGGACGGCAATGCTGTCGATCGCTCGGTGCCATTCGCGATCGGTCACGCCACAATCCACTGCAGCATGAGCGCGAACAGCAGCACGAGGCTGCCGAGGACCAGTATATCGCGCCATTTATGCCGCCGCTGGGCAGCCGCCATCCGGGCGATCGTCTCGTCATCGAGCCGCACGCCGGTCGTTGCCATCTGGGCGAACGACTGCGTGGCACGCTCGGCCTGTTCGAGCAGTCGCGGCACTTCGGCCAGCACCCGCCCCATGACCTCGGCGCCCTCGCCAGCGTCCTTGAGGCGCCCGACCACGCCGTAGTTGGCGTCGATCCACTCGCGGGCAATGGGCTCGGCTGCGGCCCACAGATTGAGGTTCGGATCGAGCGAGCGCGCAACGCCCTCGACGATCACCATGCTCTTCTGCAGCAGGATCAACTCGGGCCGCGTCTCCATGTCGAATACTTCCGTATAGGCGAATAACTGGCCCAGCAGGTCGGCCATGGATATCTCGTCCGCCGTGCGCCCGTGGATCGGCTCACCGATCGCCCGCATGGCCTGGGCGAAGACCTCGACCGAGTGATGGGCTGGCACGTAGCCGGCATCGAAGTGCACCTGCGCCGCGCGCCGGTAGTCGCGCGTGATGAGCCCGAACAGGATCTCGGCCAGGAACCGGCGTTCGCGCGGCCCGAGCCGCCCCATGATGCCGAAATCGACCGCCACCACGCGACCCGCCGCATCGATGAACAGGTTGCCCTGGTGCATGTCGCCGTGAAAGTAGCCGTCGCGCATGGCATGCCGCAGGAACGAGCGCAGCACGACGAGGCCGATCTGTTTCACATCGCGCCCCTGGTCAATCAGCGCCTGCCGGTCGGCGATCGGCGTGCCATCGATCCATTCGATGGTCAGCACCCGCCGCTGCGTCCGCCGCCAGTCGATGGCGGGCACGCGGAAGTCGCCTTCTCCCTTGATGTTGTCGGCCATCTCGGAAATGGCGGCCGCCTCGAGCCGCAGATCCATCTCGAGCGTGGTGGTGCGCGCGAGGTTCTCGACCACCGCCTGGGGCTTCAAGCGGGCGGCCGGCGGATAGACCACCTCGATCAACCTGGCTGCGAAGCGATAGCTGTCGAGATCGTTGCGGAAGCGCCGCTCGACACCGGGTCGCAGGATCTTGACGGCGACCTCGCGGCGCACGCCGTTGTCGATCGTTACCGCCTTGTGCACCTGGGCGATGGAGGCCGCCGCCACCGGGGGACCGAACTCGGCGAAATGATCTTCCAGCCTGCCGCCGAGCGCCTCTTCCACCGCCTGGCGTGCTTCTGCCATCGAGAACGGCGGCAGGCGATCCTGCAGATGGCGCAAGTCGGCTGCCAGCTCCGGCCCGATCAGATCGCCGCGCGTGGCCAGGAACTGGCCGAGTTTCACATAGCTCGGTCCAAGCCGGGTCAACCCGCGCGCAACGCGTGTTTCCAGCGCCTCGCGGCCGCGGAACGGCCAAGTGAGCGCGCGGATCGGCCACGTGGCGGCACGCGCCACGTGCAGCACGAACGGCACCTTCGTTCCCTTCGGCACGAAGCGCACGCCGTGCTGCGCCAGGATGAAGCCGGCGCGGCCGAGGCGAAAGAGGTTGACGATGGCCGTAGTCATGGGGCGGTTGAACGCTGCGTCGCCCGCCGCCGTCAAGTAGTGAACGTGCGCGCGGTGAACAGGTCGCGGGGCGGCGCAGTCTGAGTTCCGAGCCACCCCGTGGGTTGTAGCCGCATTTGTGCCGGTTCTACCCGGCGCCGCCGTCTACACTCGGAAGCATGCCCCAACCGGCAAGGCTTCCTTAGGCATGGTTTGCTAGGATCAGCGGCAACTGCTTGCCCTGCCGTGGAGTTGCGTCCGTGTCCCAATCGATCGCCCAGCGCGTGAAGCACCTCATTGCCGCGAGCCATGGTCGTGGCAGCGGGCGTACGGACGAAGGCGGCGCCGAAGCCGCCTTGCAGGCGATCGTCCAGGACATCGACCGCGCCATCGCCGACGTGCGCGAGGAACTGGGCAGTGTTATCGCGCTGCGGCATCGCACGGGTCGCATCATCGTGATGAACCGCAACCGGATCGAGGCGCTGGCCGAGGCGATCACCGATGCCGTGGCGCAGGAACGCGATGATCTGGCCGCAACCGCCATCGCCCGCCAACTCGATCTCGAGGCGCAGATCCCGGTCCTGCTCGACACGCAGAGCGAGGCCGCAGCCCGCCAGGCCGAGCTTGACGGCTATCTGGCAGCGCTCAACGGTCGCCGCCGCGAGATCGAGCAGGAGGTGCAGACGCACGAGGTCGCACCGCCGGCCGGCTTGAGCGCGGCCATCACCCGCCTCAATGAGATCGAAGTGATGATGCGTTCGACCGAGGTGGCAAGCCGCCTGGCCGCTCACAAGTCACTCAAGTTGGCCGGCTGATCGGCGCGTTGCGCCATCGCCACGCGCTATCCGATTTCGTCCTCGCGCAGCCGGTAGGTCGTGGTGCAGAATTCGCATTTCACGGCCAAATGCCCATCGGCTTCACGCATGTCGGCGAGGTCTGCCGGCGGGAAACTGCGCATCAACGTCGCCACCCGTTCGGTCGAGCAGCGGCAATAAACCGCCAACGGCACGGCGGCGTGGGTGCGCACATCTTCCTGGTGGAACAGGCGAAACAGCAGGTGCTCCGGGCTCAGCATCGGGTCGAGCAACTCGTGGTCCTCAACGGTTGACGCCAGGATCATCATGCGCTGCCAGTCATCCTCGTCCTCGCCGACCAGCCGACTTTCTTCTTCCGCGGCGGCCGTCGACTTCTGGATGCCGCCGACCGGCGAAACGAACTGCAGCATGAGGCCGCCGGCCCGCCAGGACCACGTCTTGTCGGCAGCGCTGTAGTGGCGCGCCACCGCCAGCCGCAGGAACGTCGGCAATTGCTCCGATTGGCGGAAATAGGTTTGGGCTGCCTCGGTCAGCGACTGCGCTTCCAGCGCGACGATGCCCTGGTAGCGGTCCAACTGCCCGCCGGGATTGATGGTGAGCGCCAGATGACCAGCCCCGAACAGCCGGCCCTGGTCCTTAGGCGTATCGCTGACATGCTGCGCCGTGCGCGCCGCATCGAACGCCGCATAGCCGCGCAACTGCCCCGGGCTTGCGAAATCGGTGACCAGGAAGCCGAGCGGACCGTCACTGCGGGTCTGCAGCACCAGCGTGCCGTCGAACTTGAGCGCGTTGCCGATCAGTGCCGTGAGCGCCAGCGCCTGGCCCAGGGCTTCGCTCACCGGTTCCGGATAATCGTGGCGCGTCAGTACCTGATCGACAAGGGCGCCGAGCCGTACCACCCGACCGGACACGCCGCTGCGATCCGTGCGAAACGGCAGCACGAGGTTGTCGCCTGGGATGGCGGAATCGGTCGACGGCTGGCTCATGGCAGCGCTGTAGCGGTTCGCGGCGCCGGTTTCAATCTGTCAGCGCAGCGACTGCGAGGCAAGGCACGGCAATTCGAGCGCTCTTCCGCACAAAAAAACGTGCATGCCGTAGTGCAGTTGCGAGGTCATTGCTCCCCGGCCACAGCCAGCAGGCAGACCGCGAGCAGATGGCGCGACGGACGTTTCGCTGACTGCCTACTTCGCCTTCGCCAACCCTTGCGCACGGAATGCTGAAAGCGTCGTGCTGGGCGTCAGCGCCTCCGGATCGATGACGAGTTCGAGGATCGCCGGTTTGCCGCTGCTGAGCGCCTCTTCGAAGGCCGGTGCGAAGGCAGCCGTCGTCTCCACCCGCGCACCGTAGCCACCACAGGCCCGTGCCAGGGCTGCGAAGTCCGGGTTGAGCAACTGCGTGCCCGATACACGGCCCGGATGCTCGCGCTCCTGGTGCATGCGGATCGTGCCATACATGCCGTTGTTGCAGACGATGACCACGATCGGCAGCTTGTGCTGGACCGCGGTCATGAACTCCTGCCCCGTCATCATGAAGCAGCCGTCGCCGGCGAAGGCGACAACGGTGCGCTTTGGATGCACTGCCTTGGCTGCGACCGCCGCCGGCACGCCATAGCCCATGGAGCCCGACGTCGGCGCCAATTGCGAGCGGAACTGGCGGTAAGTCCAGAAGCGGTGCACCCAGGTTGCGTAGTTGCCCGCGCCATTGGTGACGATGGCATCGGCCGGCAGCCGATTGCGTAACCACGCGACGATCTCCGACATCTGGACCGCGCCAGGTCCGGCCAGTGGCTTCGTGTAGGCCACGAGTTCCTCGCGGGCAACAGCAACCCGTTGCGCACGTGCTGCCCCGGTCGCCGGCAGTGACTTGGCCGCGGCGGCAAAGGCATCTGAACTGGCGACGATGGCGAGGTCTGGCTGGTAGGTGCGGCCGATTTCATTGGGATCGGGATAGACGTGGACGAGCGTCTGCTTGGGCCGTGGAATGTCGATCAGCGTATAGCCCTGGGTCGTCATCTCGCCGAGGCGGGCACTGACAACCAGCAACAGGTCGCTGTCTTTGATCAAGGTGGCAAGCTTCGGATTTATGCCGACGCCCGCGTGGCCGACGTAGGCAGGATGCGCGTTGTCGATATAGTCCTGACAGCGGAACGAGGCCGCAACCGGTACGTTGTGGGCGGCACAGAAAGCCTCGAAGTCGAGCCGCGCGGCGTCGCTCCACCCACCACCGCCGACAATCGCGACGGGGCGTTCGGCCTTGCCCAGCAGCGCTGCGAGACGGGACATGTCGGCGGCACCCGGCTGGATCGCGACGCGTGAATAGCCGCCAGCATCCGCCACCTCGACGACATCGGTCAGCATGTCCTCCGGCAGGGCGAGGACAACCGGCCCGGGACGCCCCGAAGTCGCGGTATAGAACGCCCGGCTCACGAACTCGGGAATGCGGCGCGCATCGTCGATTTCGGCGACCCACTTCGCCATCTGCCCGAACATGCGGCGGTAGTCGATCTCCTGGAACGCCTCGCGCTCGGCCATGTCGCGGCCGACCTGTCCGACCAGCAGGATCATCGGCGTCGAGTCCTGGAAGGCGACGTGCACGCCGGCCGACGCGTTGGTGGCACCTGGCCCGCGCGTGACGAAGCAGATGCCGGGGCGGCCCGTGAGTTTGCCGTAGGCATCCGCCATCATGGCAGCGCCCCCTTCCTGCCGGCAGGTGATGAACTGGATTTTGTGGCCGTGCAGGCCATCGAGCGCTTCGAGATAGCTCTCCCCCGGCACGCCGAACGCCATGTCGACGCCGTGGCGGGCGAGTTGATCGATCAAGATGTGACCGCCGGTGCGCGGTTTCAGGGCATTTGTTTTGGCGTCAGACATGGCGGTGTCCTGCGGCTTGGCAACATTCACCGCACCATGCCAGACCAACGGCTGCTTGCAAGTGCCGGGAACGCAGGGCTCGAATTCAGAAGGCTATTCCCTTCGCGGACACTCTTGGACAAGAGTCAGAACTTCGTCAGCTCATACTCCATTGGAATGGTCGTATTCAGCGACGCCGCTGGCACGGCCACAATGTGGAATCTTTCGCCATCTCGAAGATCGGCCATTGCACTGCTCCATCAGCCGGATGAGGAGAGTTTGGCCGCCCGGTCAGCTTGTCGTTGTGCCAAACAACTTGTCCAGCGACAGCGTGAGCCCCGGCGGATCGATTGTCAGGTCGCCCGCGTCGACGACTTTGGTCTCGATGATCCCATGGTCGTTTCGCCGGTGGTGCACGATGGTCCGCCCCTCCGGATCGACGATCAGGTAGTGGCGGATGCTATCGACTTCGAAATAGCTCTTGAGCTTGACCGTAACATCGAACAACGCGGTCGAAGGCGAGAGCACTTCGACAACGAGGATGGGATTTAGAATTTTCAGGCTGTCTGGTGCGGGTTCCGGCAAGGGTGCGACGAGCGCATCAGGCTCGAAAGTCCGTCCCGCTCGGATGGGCACTGCCGGACCTTCCGGTGCCGCGAAATAGGCAACACCGGCGTCCTTGATGGCTTCGTGCAGCAGAATTGCCGCGCGGTGCTTGATCCAAGAATGCGCCCAACGCTGCGACTGCTGCACGATCACCATCCCATCGAGAAGCTCGAGCTTGCCAGCCTCCCGTGGCTGGGTCTCGGCCCAGGCCAGGAATTCATCGACGGTCAAGTGTCGCGGCAGTGTGTTCATGGACCCGATCCATAAGTGGGTTTCCAAAGGCCTCAGGCCTTTGGCGGGAGCGCGAGGGCAGCGCCCTCGCACTTGTATCGGTTCAAATCCCGAGCTTCTTCTTCAGGATCTCGTTCACGGTTGCGGGCGCGGCCTTGCCGCCGGTCTGCTTTATCACCTGGCCCACGAACCAGCCGAGCATGGTCGGCTTGGCGATTACCTGGGCGACCTTATCGGGGTTGGCGGCAATGATCTCGTCGACCGCCTTCTCGATCGCACCCGTGTCGGTGACCTGCTTCATGCCGCGGCTCTCGACGATCTCGGCCGGGTCGCCGCCTTCGGCCCACAGGATCTCGAACACGTCCTTGGCGATCTTGCCGGAAATGGTGGAGTCGCCGATCAACCCGACGAGGCTGCCGAGCTGCGCTGCCGAAACCGGCGAGGCGCCCACGTCCTTCGATTCCTTGTTCAGCCGCCCGAACAGCTCGTTGATCACCCAGTTCGCCGCCGTCTTGCCATCGCGCGTGCCGTCCTTCAGCGTCGACAGAACCGCTTCGAAGTAGTCCGCATTCTCGCGTTCGGCGACCAGCACACCGGCGTCGTAGTTCGACAAACCAAAATCCTTCACGAACCGGGCTTTCTTGGCGTCGGGCAGCTCCGGCAACTTGGCCTTGAGGCCCGCCACGAACTCGGGCTTGAACTCGAGTGGCAGCAGATCGGGATCGGGGAAGTAGCGGTAGTCGTGCGCCTCTTCCTTGGAGCGCATGGACCTCGTCTCGCCTTTCACCGGATCAAACAGCCGCGTTTCCTGGTCGATCTTCCCGCCATCCTCGATGATCTCGATCTGGCGGCGTGCTTCCACGTCGACCGCCTGGCCGATGAAGCGGATCGAATTCACGTTCTTGATCTCGCAGCGGGTGCCGAGTGCGGCGCCGGGTTTGCGCACCGACACATTGACGTCGGCGCGTAGATTACCCTTTTCCATGTCGCCGTCGCAGGTGCCGAGATAACGCAGAATGGTGCGCAGCTTCGTCACGTAGGCCTGAGCCTGCTTGGCCGAGCGCATGTCGGGCTTCGACACGATCTCCATCAGGGCGACGCCCGATCGGTTCAGGTCCACATAGGAGAACTCGGGATGCTGGTCGTGGATCGACTTGCCGGCATCCTGTTCCAGATGCAGCCGCTCGATGCCGACTTTCATGCTCGCACCATCGACGTCGATCTCGATTCTACCCTCGCCCACGATCGGCTGCTTGTACTGGCTGATCTGGTAGCCCTGCGGCAGGTCGGGATAAAAGTAGTTCTTGCGGTCGAACACGCTCTTCAGGTTTATCTGGGCGTTGAGGCCGAGCCCGGTGCGAACGGCCTGGGCGACGCACTCGGCGTTGATGACGGGCAACATACCGGGCATCGCCGCGTCGACCAGCGATACGTGGCTGTTGGGGGCCGCGCCGAACGCGGTCGAAGAGCCCGAGAACAGCTTCGAGCGGCTGTTGACCTGGGCATGCACTTCGAGCCCGATGACGACTTCCCAGTCGCCGGTATTGCCCTTGATCAGGTTCGGCGACTTCGCTGCGGCGGCATTGTCTTGCATGGGCACGGCCTTGGTCACTGTGGTCATCGAAGACGCACCTGAACGCCAACGGAGGCGGGCGTCAAGCCGGGTGCCTCGCACCACGATTACTCGCAGTGCGGCTCATCACCCGCCGGCACGGTTCCAGCCGCGGGCGCCGTCGCCGAGCGACTCGTAGCCGCTTTCGGTCACCAGAATCGTGTCCTCGAGCTTGATGAAGCCGCGCAGGGGGTGGCGCATGGTGGTCTCCAGCGACAGCACCATGCCGCTCTCGAGCGGCCGGTCGACGTCATAGCCTGGATACGGTGTCGGCCCCTGGTGGCGCAGGCGCGGCGCTTCGTGGCTGACGAGCCCCATGCCGTGGGCAAGATAATCGGAGTAGGCCGCGTGCTTCGACGATTTCACCATCTCGTCGCCGGTCTGGATCACATCGCCACCACGGCAGCCCGGCTTGACGAGGCGGCGCGTCGCCTGCTGCACCTCTTCGATCCAACCCAGATGGTCGATCAGCTCGGCGTCCGGCGAGGCGCCGATGATGCCCATGCGTGCGAGATCACCGATATAGCCGTGATAGTTGCCGCCAGAATCAATCGACAGGATGTCGCCCTTGTTGAGCTGCTGGCCGGACGGCGCGCGGTTGTGGCTCGTGCCAGCCGTCATCAGGCAGTAGTCGAAGACGAGACCGCGGTTGACTTCGCCACGGCGCATCGTCTCGACGATCTCAGCTTTGGTGCGGCCGGGCGCGCAGGCGGCGAACGCTTCTTTCATGGTCTCGACCACCTGCTCGGAGGCATGGCGCAGATGGGCGATCTCGGCCGGCGTCTTGCGCGCACGCAGCCGTTCGAGCGGCAGGAATGCGTCGCCGATTTCGATAGTGCCGAGCGCGGCCCGCAGAGTTGCATCGCCAGAGGCCGGCAGGAAATCCGCTTCCACACCGACGCGGCGGATGCCCCCCAGCTTCTTGATGTGGGCACCCACGCGGGCCAAGGTCACTGCCGGCTTCAGCGAGGTCGTATCGACGGCCGGCGTCCAGAATTTCGCGAGCTCGACCTCGAAGTTCTCCATGCGGCAGCCGATGTAGAGCGCGTTCTCCGGCCGCCCTTTCTGATAGACGAGCGCGTTCTGGTAGCGGCTGTCGCCGATGGCATCCATCGTGTCGTAGAAGAAGAAGCGATAGCCGCCGAGCAGATACTGGATGTTGTGCTTCGACGTGGCGACCAGGACATCGATGTCGGCGTCATCCATCAGCCGATCGAGGCGTGCCGCATCGAACGGCAACGGCTTGCGCAGGCTGCTCGGAGACTGGGCGGTCATGGGACACCTCGCACGTTCAGCGACACGGATACGAGTATAGTCCGCTGCCGCTCGAGCGCCAGTGCTTGCCTTCACGGCCGGCGCTGGCCAACCATCGGCTTGATTTCCTTCAGCGCCTTGCTGCCGTCGGTTGAAGCCTCGGTGAAGGCATAAGAACAGCCGTTGCTCACGCAGATATAGGTTTTGAACTGGATGATTTCCGCGTGGTTGCAAGTCTCGGTCGTTGGCCGCTTCAGGCGGGACGCGAGACTGCCCTTGGCATAGCCGTACTGGTAATCGCACGCCCACTTATGGTGTCGGAACAGCTTCTCGACGAACGACTTGCCGTCGGGCGCGCGGCAGAGACAGCCGGTGGCAACCGCGGCATCGGCGGTGCTGGCGCTGGCGATCACCGTGGCGATGGCAATGACGACAGACTTAAACTTCATGACGACGGCACTCCCGTTGCAATGACCTAAATTTCCTTGAACAACCCGACGTAGACAACCAGATACACCAGCAACACCAGCGACAGGATCGACAATACCGTCCCCGCCACGACACCGAAGCCGCGCACCGACCGGGTATCGGCAAAACTCATTGTGAACGCGAGAGCAGTGACAGCCGACAGGGCGTAGACCGGCATCAGGTCGGTCGCGCTGGAAAATTTCTCAGTCAATGCGCCGTACAAAGCGTAAGTGCCGATAGCAATGGCGGGCAGGAGCAATGCCCGCATCAGCCAGACCAACATCGGTCGCCTCCGTGCGTTTTCATCTCCCGAGCCATGCTTAATTGAACACAGTCAATCATGATTGCCGCTGGAGGAAAACAACTGTTTCTCAGTTATGGTTTATCCCATAGGCCCGCGGCTTGACCACTTGACCCTTTACTGGAACACCACTGCCCGTGCCCAGTGGCACCCCAACAGGAGCTGTCCATGTACGCCGTCGAAGTTCGCGATCGCATCATGATCGCGCATTCCCTGCCCGATCCCTTCTTCGGCCCGGCCCAGCACATGCACGGTGCGACCTTCGTCGTCGATGTGGCGTTCTTCCGGGAAAAGCTGACCAAGCAGAATGTGGTCGTTGACATCGGCGCTGCCCTCACCGTGCTCAACAAGACCCTGAAACCGTTGAGCTACCAGAACCTCGACATGCTGCCCGAATTCAAGGGCAAGCTGACGACCACCGAGTTCCTGTGCAAATACGTGTTCGACGCGATTGCAGCCGCCGCCAAGGATGGCGCGCTCGGCGCGGATGGCAAGGGATTGGCCAAGATCCGCGTGACTTTGCATGAAACGGATCTCGCTCGTGCCATTTTCGAAGGGCCGGTCGGCGCATCCGCATGACGAAGGTGGCGTTCGCGATCCCAGGTGACATCGAGCAGCCGACGGGCGGCTATGCCTACGACCGGCACGTGTTGGCGTTGCTGCCGGACCTCGGGATCGAGATCGAGCATCTGCCCCTGCCGCGCTCGTTTCCTCGCCCCAGCGGCATGGATCTGTGCACCACGGCGCAGGCCCTCGTGGCCCCGTCGAAGGACACGGTCCTGCTGATCGACGGCCTTGCCTACGGCGCGTTTTCGGCCGCGACGATCGCTGCGCTCACGCACAAGGTGGTCGCGCTCGTCCATCACCCCTTGGCGTTTGAAACCGGCATCGACGCCGATCGTGCAGCGGTTCTGCTCGCGAGCGAGACGGCGGCGCTGGCACACGCGACCCGCATCATCGTCACCAGCCGCATGACATCGCAACTCCTGCAGTCGGACCTGGCCGTGCCGGCTGCCAAGATCACCGTGGCAGAGCCCGGGACTGACGCAGCGCCACGCGCAACGGACACCGGTGTTGGCACTGGCTCGCCACTGCAGCTGCTGGCCGTCGGCTCGATCGTGCCGCGCAAGGGGTATGCCGTCCTGATCGAGGCGCTTGCGCGCCTCGGCGACCTCGACTGGCAGCTCACCATTGTTGGTGCCACGCGCGACCAGACGGAACTCGCGCGCGTCGAAGATGCCATCGCCGCATCGGGACTTGGCGACCGAATGACAATTGCCGGCGCCGTGGATGAAGCGGCACTGGTCGCGTTGTATGACCGCGCCGACCTGTTCGTCATGCCCTCCCTATTCGAGGGCTATGGCATGGTGCTCACCGAAGCCATGGCGCGCGGCCTGCCGATCGTATGCACCACGGGCGGGGCGGCCGCCGAAACCGTGCCCGACGGCGCGGCACTCAAGGTGCCGCCGGGCAATGCTTCGGCACTTGGCGCCGCGCTGCACAGGGCGCTGGGCGACGCGCTGCTGCGGGCATCCCTCGCCGACGCATCCTGGAGTGCCGGGCAGACCCTGCCGCGCTGGACGGACACGGCGCAAACAATCGCAACCGTATTGAAGGACGTGGCGCGATGAGCTTTTCGCCAGAGTGGCTGGCGCTGCGAGAGCCGGCCGACCACGCCTCGGTCAACGCGCTGGTGCGCGAGCAATTGCGTGCGCGCTTGGCCAGCAAGCCGCTGGTGCGCGTCGTCGATCTCGGCTGCGGCGCCGGCTCGAACTTGCGCGGCACCTGGAGTGCGCTCGGGCCAAAGCAGCACTGGACGCTCGTCGACTACGACCCGACGTTGCTGGCCGTCGCACGCGCACGGCTCACGACCTTCGGTGCTGGAGAGCCGATGACACATGGCGGCTTACGTCTCACCCTGCCCGGCACCACGATCGACGTCACATTCAAGCAGGTCGACCTGTCGAGGGATGACCTTGGCCAGATTGTCGACGGCGCCGATCTCGTCACAGCCGCCGCATTTTTCGATCTCGCATCCCAGGGCCTCGTCGACCGGCTCACCAGCGCCATAGCGGCACGCAGGCAGACGTTCTATACGGTCCTGACCTACGACGGCATCGCCGCGTGGCTGCCCGAAGTTCTTGCCAGCGCTGCCATGCGAGCAGCCTTCAACCGGCATCAGCACGGCGACAAGGGCTTTGGTCCAGCGCTCGGCCCTGACGCGACCGGCAGCCTCGCCAAAGGCTTAGGCGATCGGAACTATACCGTGACAACCGGCGCCAGCCCCTGGGTGCTGGGCGCCGACTTCATCGCGCTGCGCCGCGACCTCGACCAGGGTTTCGCCGGCGCCGTGCACGAAACAGGACTTGTGCCTTCCGCCGACATCGACAGCTGGCTTGCCGCGAGGTTGGTCAGCCTCGACGCCGTCACGATCATCGGTCACCAGGACCTGCTCGCCTTTCCTCGCTAAGCCGGCGTCTGCAAAAATACATCGCGACACCAGCGCTGGCGCTCTATGGTGGGTCGCGAAAATCCAGCAAAGGCGCCTGCTCCATGTCCAAGTCTGACCTGTTCCCCACCACTATCGCCGGCAGCCTGCCCAAGCCCGCCTGGCTCGCCGAGACCGAAAAGCTCTGGCCCAAGTGGCACGCCGAGGGCGCCGCGTTGCAGTCGATGAAGGAGGATTCAGCCCTCCTCTGGCTCAAGCTCCAGGAAGGTGCCGGCATCGATATCGTGTCCGACGGCGAGCAGTTCCGTATCCACTTCGTGCACGGCTTCATGGAGAAGGTCACCGGCGTCGATTGGTCGAAGAAGACCAAAATGGGCATCCGCAACAACCGTTACGAGGCCGAGGTGCCGACGGTGACGGCGAAGCTCGCGCGGCCCAAAGCCGTGCACACGGCGGACGCCGCGTTCGTGCGCGCCAACACGCGCCACAAGATGAAGATCACGCTGCCCGGTCCCATGACGATCTGCGACACGGTCGCCAATGCGCACTATGGCAGCCGCGCCGACATGGCGATGGCGTTCGCCGAATTGCTGAATCAGGAGGCGCTGGAACTGGAAGCGCTCGGCGTCGACGTGATCCAGTTCGACGAGCCGGCCTTCAACGTGTTCATGGACGAAGTGACGGAGTGGGGCATCCCGGCGCTCGAACGGGCCGCGAAGGGGCTCAAGTGCACCACCGCCGTGCACATCTGCTACGGCTACGGCATCGAAGCCAACGTCAAGTGGAAGCTGACGCTTGGCGAGGAGTGGCGCCAGTACGAGAAGATCTTCCCCGCACTGGAAGCGTCGAAGATCCATCAGGTTTCGCTCGAATGCGCGGGCTCCAAGGTGCCGATCTCGCTGATCAAGCACCTGAAGACCAAGACCATCCTGGTCGGCGCCATCGACGTCGCCAGCAAGTCGGTCGAGACGCCCGAGGCGGTCGCCGCCACCTTGAAGTCGGCGCTGGAATTTGCTGACGCCGAGCGCATCCAGGCCTGCACCAACTGCGGATTGGCCCCCTTCCCGCGGGATGTGGCGGCCGCCAAGCTCCGGGCATTGGGGGCGGGGGCTGAGCTGGCACGGAAGACGGTGGGTCGCTGACGCGAATAGATCTGCCGCCCTATGACCCGCTCGGGAGGTGACCTCCCGAACCCACCTCTTTTTGATGACAAAAAGACGGGTGGCCCGGCGGGTGTCCTGCCGGGCGGGTCTGGGCAGCAGCCCTGTCGCGGCAGCGAGTTGCGATGCTGCGGTATACGTTAGACAATGGGCGAAACCGCAAAGGCCCCCACTCGTGCGCTACTCCATCGTCTCAATTCTCGGCCAGGCGCTGCGCGGCAACCGCGATTGGAAACCCGTGTGGCGGGAGCCGACGCCGAAAGCCGCCTACGATGCGATCATCGTCGGCGGCGGCGGCCATGGCCTCGCCACCGCCTATTACCTCGCCAAGAACCACAACCTGACCAACATCGCCGTGGTCGAGAAAAGCCACCTCGGCTCCGGCAACGTCGGCCGCAATACGACGATCATCCGCTCGAATTACCTGCTGCCGGGCAACACGCCGTTCTACGAGCACTCCCTCAAGCTGTGGGAAGGGCTTGAGCAGGACATCAACTACAACGCCATGGTGTCCCAGCGCGGCGTGCTCAATCTCTACCACTCGGACAGCCAGCGCGATGCCTATGCGCGGCGCGGCAACGCCATGCGGCTGCTGGGCATCGACGCGGACCTGCTCGACCGCGAAGGCGTGCGCAAGCTTTACCCGTTCCTCGATTTCGACAACGCACGGTTCCCCATCCAAGGCGGCCTGCTGCAGAAGCGGGGCGGCAGCGTGCGCCACGACGCGGTCGCCTGGGGTTATGCGCGGGCCGCCGACCAGCGGGGCGTCGATTTGATCCAGAATTGCGAAGTCACTGGCATCCGCATCGATGGGGGACGCGTCACGGGCGTCGACACCACGCGCGGGTTCATCGGCGCCAAGAAAGTAGGCCTCGCCTGCGCCGGCAATTCATCCCGCGTGGCCGCCATGGCCGGCTTGAAGCTGCCGATCGAGAGCCACGTGCTGCAGGCGTTCGTGTCGGAAGGCGTGAAGCCGCTGATCCCGGGTGTCGTCACGTTCGGCGCCGGCCACTTCTACATCAGCCAGTCGAACAAGGGCGGCCTTGTATTCGGCGGCGGGCTCGACGGCTACAATTCCTATGCCCAACGCGGCAACCTGCCGATCGTCGAAGACGTGGCCGAAGAAGCCATGGCGCTGATGCCCATGGTTGGCCGCCTGCGCGTGGTGCGCTCTTGGGGCGGCATCATGGATATGAGCATGGACGGCTCGCCGATCATCGACAAGACGCCGATCGACGGGCTCTATCTGAACGCGGGGTGGTGTTACGGCGGCTTCAAGGCGACGCCGGCCTCCGGGTTCTGCTTCGCCCACACCATCGCCCGCAATGAGCCGCACAAGCTCAATGCCGCCTATAGGTTGGACCGATTCCGCACCGGCCGCCTGATCGACGAAAAAGGCGCCGGCGCGCAACCGAACTTGCAGTGAGGGGTTGGGGGTGGATTACCAAGCCTTGTTCTTCGCAGCCGACGCACTCTTTGTTGCCGCATGTGAAACGCGCACCCGCTCTTGGCCGACGGCCGTGATCGCCGCCTTCCTGGATTTGGGAGCCGCCCCGCCTGCGAACAACTGCGCGATCGCAATCACGTCCTGCGCCTTTAGCGACATGTCGTGTTGCAGCGCTTCATAGATTTGACGGAACGCAAGTTGATCGTTCGCCGCAGCCCTCAGGCGACGGACGTACGCTTCAATCTTCGCAGCATCTAGTGGTGGGCTCCCTGCACGGGCCATGTCGTCATGCGCCTCTAGGTCACCTAACTTCGCACCAGCATCATCCATACCCGCATCTCCGTTCCAATGGAAGGCGACGCGAAACAAGTGCCGGGACCGAGGTTAACCTGATTCCTATGGCTTCATTATGCGTGTCCACAGCTCATCGAAGACAGCGTCGTAAAATCGCGTACGAAGTGGCCCTTCGCTGTCCGACAGAAAGTAGCCGAGGTCGTTTTGGTTGGTGATCTGGGCCCGCCGCGGGATGTTCTGCTGGATCATCGGGTCGTGATCGAGCCCTAGTACTTCTCTCGCTGTTGAGTTGATCAAGTCCCGAATGCCGGTTTCCGCGGCACTGAGTGGTAGCTGGCGTGTCATTGTTGCGACGATACCGGCCAGTTCAAGATCGAGGGAAAGATCTTTCTTCATCGCCTGCACCTGGGTCAGGAACGGCTTGACCGCCTCACTCGATATGCGATCGAGCACTGAGGGAACCACAAAAAAATGGCTGGCAATGAAAGCATTGACAGTGCCCAGGGTCATGCGTGGCGGTGTATCGATGATGATCATTGCATATTGTTGGCGAACATTTGGATTTAGAAGTACATGCGCTAGGCGATACCGCTCGTCGAGCCCGGCCTCATTGTGAACTACGCGTTGCACGAGCAATCTACTCTCAACTTCGTTCAGCGAATAGTCTGCTGGAACGATCCAGGCCTGCGACAGACCGCGACCGTCGTTTAACGCAACGTCAGGACCGCTGTTTGCCAAATGGACCCGCTTGCGGCTGAGCGAGGCAATATCCGCCGTCTCATCAAACAGCGCATCAACGTTCGATCCCAGTTGTTCTATCCCGGCGGCAGACATCACCTGGAACGATAGCGACCCCTGATAATCCAGATCGACAAGAAGCACTGGCTTCTTTCTCGCCTCGCTAACGTACGCTGCGAAATTTGCTGCAAGATGGGTCTTGCCGACGCCACCTTTGAATAGAGAAATGGTGACGATCTTGGCTCCAATGGGATCGTACTTCCAGCCTTTATAATCCTTAAACGGATCGTTAGGTCGCAACTTCCATAGCCGCCCGGAATTTGCAATCGACTCAAGGTCACGCTCTAGAACATTGATCCGCGAGATTTTTTGCTCCGCGTCTTGCTTGGCCGCTGTAGCGTTTGCATCGGCTTGTCTGGCCCGCTCGATTGCTTCACCAAGCTTCTTTGCCAGAAATTTGAGTTCGGCCTTGTCGGCAAGGCCCCAGATGAAGCCCAGCACGGCAAGTATCGGGGCGATTGCCAGTCCAACGAGCTTAAAGTCCCCGTCATTCTCTTTGACGAACGAACGCGCCCAATCCAAATTCACCAGTGCAAGCAATACAACCAAGGCCATCGCCGTGCTGACACTCCAGGCCAGCCCACGCGCCCATAACAATCGTCTCACAGCAGCCCCCAACGCGTTCAATACACTGTACAACAGCATAAAGAATGCGGTTTGGTCGTCTGTAGCGGTTCAGCACCAGTGCGTTATGAAACGTACACCCGCCTTAAATCCGGCGGCACGGCTTCGTCGCGCAAGCCGGCGATTGCCTCGGAGAGGCCCATCACCACATTGTCCTGGCTGCCCAGGCGGCGCATGGCGACCTTGCCGTCCTCGGCTTCGCGGCGGCCGACCACCAGCATGATCGGCACCTTGGCCTCGGAGTGCTCGCGCACCTTGTAGTTGATCTTCTCGTTGCGCAAGTCGACGACTGCGCGCAGGCCGGCAGCCTTCAACTGCTTGACGACTTGCAGAGCATACGCGTCCGCATCCGACACGATTGTCGCGACCACCACCTGGCGGGGTGCGAGCCACAGCGGCAGATGACCGGCGCAGTTCTCGAGCAGGATGCCGAAGAAGCGCTCCAGCGAGCCGCAGATGGCGCGATGCACCATCACGGGCTGTTTCTTCGAACTGTCGGCGGCGATGTAGAACGCGCCGAACCGTTCGGGGAGGTTGAAATCCACCTGCGTCGTACCGCACTGCCATTCGCGGCCGATGGCATCGCGCAGGGTGTACTCGAACTTCGGCCCGTAGAACGTCCCCTCGCCCTCGTTGATCCCAGTCTTGATGCGCCCGCCGGATTCGGCCGCCATCTTGACCAGCACCTTCCTCAGGATGTCCTCGGCATGGTCCCACATGGCATCCGTTCCCACCCGCTTCTCGGGCCGCGTCGCGAGCTTGACCACGACCTCCTTGAAGCCGAAGTCCTCATAGACCGACATCATCAGATCGTTGATCTTCAGGCACTCGGATTCAAGCTGCTCCTCGGTGCAGAACACGTGCGCGTCGTCCTGCGTGAAGCCACGCACGCGCATCAGACCGTGCAGCGCGCCCGACGCCTCATAGCGATGCACGCAGCCGAATTCGGCGAGCCGTAGCGGCAGATCGCGGTAGCTCTTGAGGCCGTGCTTGAAGATCTGCACGTGGCCCGGGCAGTTCATCGGCTTCAGGGCGAACACGCGCTGCTCGGCCGCGTCATCGTCGGGATTGTTGAAGGCGGTCGCCGACTTCACCGCGAACATGTTGTCCGAGTACCAGCCCCAGTGGCCAGAAGTTTCCCACAGCGACTTGTCGAGGAGCTGCGGTCCCTGCACTTCCTGATAATCTTCAGCAAGGCGGCGCCGCATGTAGGAGATCAGCAGCTGGAACGTGGTCCAGCCCAGCGCGTGCCAGAACACCACGCCCGGCCCTTCCTCCTGGAAGTGGAAGAAATCCATCTCGCGGCCAAGCTTGCGGTGGTCGCGCTTTTCGGCTTCCTCCTGCTGCTTCAGGTGGGCGGCAAGTTCCTCTTCCTTGGCGAAGGCGACACCATAGATGCGCTGCAGTTGCGCGCCCTTGGCGTCCCCGCGCCAGTAGGAGCCCGAGAACCGGGTCAATTTGTACGCCTTGCCGATGCTCCCCGTCGACGTCATGTGCGGGCCGCGGCACAGATCGAGCCACTCGCCCTGGGCGTAGATCTTGACGTCCTCGCCGGCGGGAATGGCATCCACCAACTCGACCTTGAAGGCTTCGCCCTTGGCGCGAAAATAGTCCTTGGCCTTGTCGCGGCTCCACACTTGTTTGGTGAACGACGCATTCTTGGCGATGATCTCCGCCATGCGCTTTTCAATTTTGGCCAGATCTTCGGGCTGGAACGGCTCGGCCTTGGCGAAGTCGTAGAAGAAGCCGTTCTCGATGACCGGGCCGATCGTCACCTGGGTGCCGGGCCACAGCTGCTGCACGGCTTCCGCGCACACGTGGGCGGCGTCGTGGCGGATCAGCTCCAGCGCTTCCGGGTCGGTGCGGGCGATGAACTTGATGGCCGCGTCGGCTGCGATCGGCTCACTCAAGTCGCACAGTGCGCCGTCGAGCGTCATGGCGACCGTACGCTTGGCGAGCGAGGGGGAAATGGCCTTCGCCACATCAAGGCCGGTCGTGCCGGCCGCCACAACGCGCTTAGCCCCATCGGGCATCGTCAGGGAAATAGTGGACATGCGATCTTCCTTTCACTCACTGCCTACCACGCAGGTAAAAGGCCACGATTGGCTGGGGATTCGATAACGGGCATCGGCTGAACGAGTCAACGCTCGCTCAGGCTTTCAGGAACGCGATCATCCGTTCATTGGCCAGCCGCGGCACTTCGAAATGCACGAAGTGGCCAGCCTCCTCGGCGCACTCGAGTGTGACGGTCTCGAAGGTGTCCCCGAGCTTATCGGTCCAGGCGTACTGCAGGACGGGATCGTGCCGTCCCCACAGCACATAGGTCGGAACGGTGATCTTCGGCACGGCGACTGCGCCTTCCCGCATCATGCGGCGGCGGAATGCCGACACACCGACATACCAGTCGAAACCACCCTGGATGTTGCCCGGCCGCGAGAAGTTTTCCACCCACTCATCCAGGTAGGGCGCGAACGCGTCCTTGCGCCGGCACCAGTGCGTGAGGAAATGATTGAAGTAGATCCGCGTCGCTTCCCGGGATGATCCGACCAGCGCCGCCGCGAAGTCCTTCTGGTGAAACTGCTGATACCACAGTTCGGGGAAATTGTCGGCCTGCCCCCAGCGCGCGCCGATGCCCGGATAGGCGCAATTGAAAAAGAACAGCCGGCGCACGCGCTTCGGGTAGGCTAGCGCAAACGCCTGCGCCACGAACGAGCCAACGTCGTGCGACACGAGGTCGACGGTATCGAGCCCCAGCGCATCGAGGAAAGCTGCGAGATCCTGCGCAAGACGCAGCGGCGGCGTGCCGCCCGGGTCACGCTCGCGGTTCGAGGTGGTCTCCCCGAAGCCGCGGAACTCGGGCGCGATCACGTCGAAGTGCTGTGCGAGCTCTGCCAGATTGTGCAGCCAGGTGCGGGCGAATTCGGGCCAGCCGTGCAACAGCACCACCGGGCGGCCCTGATCTGCCCGCACATGGCCTGCCCGCACATAATGCACCTGCAGATCGCCGGCTTCGACAAAGGCGCCGCGCCAATCGACATTCATGTGCCCTCCTTATCGACCACGCGCGCCCTGTTCTGGACCTCAAACGTCAGATAGCCTAACTCCCGCTAATCCATGAATCGAAAGCAAGACCCACGCGATGCGGCACACATCCCACCGGTTGATCCTGGCGACGCTACTCGTCAGTTTGACCAGCCAGCCGGGCAAGGCCGCCGACCGTGGCGCCTTGCAGCGTGCGTGCTTCCCAGCAACCAGCCTCGCGGCGCTGGGCTCTGAGGTCAAGCCCGTGAAAGGCGCGATCGGATCAGCGATCGCACCACCACTCACCGTCGCCTTGGCCCCCGCTGTGCCGTTGCCGGCGCATCTGCGGGGCGCGATCCGCCGCGTCGAGCTGCCGAAGGGCCAGAAGCTGATCGCGCTCACGCTCGATCTGTGCGAGCAGCCGGGCGAAGTTGCCGGCTACGATGGGCCGATCATCGATTACCTGCGCACCAGCGGCACCCGGGCGACGCTGTTCACCGGCGGCAAGTGGCTGATGACGCACGCCGAGCGGGCGCAGCAGCTGATCGCCGACCCGCTGTTCGAGATCGGCGGCCATGGCTGGGCCCATCGCAATATGCGGCTGCTGTCAGGGCAAGCGTTGACCGACGAAATCGTCAATCCCGAGCGCGCCTACCGCCGGCAGCGCGATGCACTGGCCGCACGCACCTGTGCGGCTTCGCATTCAGCCGCGCTGGCGAGCATCCCACCGCGCATGGGACTGCATCGCTTTCCGTTCGGCTCCTGCAACAAGGCAGCCCTAGATGCGGCAGCCGACAACGGCCTGCTCAGCATCCAGTGGGACCTCTCGACCGGCGATCCGGCGCCCTCGCAATCAGCTCGCGCCATCGCCGACGCCATGATCCGCAACGCCAAGCCCGGCTCGATCATCATTGCCCATGCCAACGGCCGCGGCCATCACACTGCCGAAGCGCTGCCGCTGGCGATTCCGAAGTTGAAGGAGCTGGGCTATCAGTTCGTCACCGTCGGCGAGTTGCTGGCGGCCGGCCGCCCCGTGATCGCCGAGACCTGCTACGACAGCCGCCCCGGCGACACCGACAAGTATGATTTCCTGTTCAGCAAACGGCCCATCAGTCCTGGAGCACAGAGCAATGGCTGGCGCCCCGGCACGACCGCACCCGTTTCGCGCTGAACGCTACGAGCTGGGCGCGAGCGGACTGTGGCTGTCGGCGGTTTCGGTCGAGGAGTCGATGGCGCTGGGCGTCGCCTTGGCGGCAATCGATCCATGGGCGCGCTATGGCACGACGGCTGCAACACTGGCAGCCCTCTTCGCACCCGCCGCCGACGGCGGCATCCGGCTGGCCGTCCGCAGCCCAACCACCGCGGCGCCGATCGGCGTGATGGTGATCCGCCACCCCTGGCTCGTTGGTCCCTACATGCAGTTTCTGGCGGTCCTGCCCGGACATCAGGGCGCAGGGATCGGCCACGCGCTGCTCGGCTGGTTCGAGGCCGAGGCGCGCAGCGGCAACGCCCGCAACCTGTGGATATGCGCCGCCGACTTCAACGAGCGTGCGCACTCCCTGTATGCGCGTTTCGGATTTGAGGTTGTTGTATCGCTTGATGACCTCATCAAGCCTGGCATCGATGAAATCTTGATGCGCAAGCAGCTCACCCCCAGCGGTAGTTGAAGCTGATGCTGATGCGATCGCGCGATGCCTCATTGAGCGGCACTTCGTGGCGCAGCCAGCTCTCCCACAATAGCAACGTGCCGGCTTCCGGCGTCATCGAGACGAAGGTGCGCTGATCGAGCGGCGCATCGCTGCGCCGAGGTGGCGCTGCCATCATCAAGCCGAGCCGCGGGTCCTCGAAGCGGATCGCACTCGCACCCATCGGGATCTCGGCATAGTAGGTGCCGCTGACCACGCTGTGGGGATGAATGTGGCCGGTGTGCACGCCGCCGGGCTTCAGGATGTTGATCCACAGGCTGTCGAGTTTCAGCCGGCGCCGGCCGAGATCGAAGCCAACGTGGTTTGCAAAGGTCGCGACGTGGCCGTCGAGCGCTCGCCTGAGCGCGCCAAATTCCGGCGCCCGGTCGACGAGGTCGTTGAGCGACGCATAGGATGTATAGCCCTTATAGCCGTGCGCCTTCGACCAGGCCCGTCCGGCCTTGTCGGCGGCTGCGATCGCCCGGGCGGCCTCAGTGATCGCCCCGGCTGCGGGCGCCACCAGCTCCTGGCGAAAAATCGTCGTGGCGAAAAATGTCTGGATTGCCGCCATGCGCCGCCCGTCTCTCCACTCCGCCGTTGCTCCAGCACGATCGCGACGCAGTGCTGCACCGCAGCAAAAATAAGGACGCGCACCCCGAGCCTCGCTATACTGCGCTGCCATGATCGAAAACAACACAAGACTGAACCGCAAGGCCGGTGAAATCCGCGACTGGCTGCTCGAACAGGCCATTTTCGTCAAAGATCTCGGCGAAGTCCTCGGCACATTTTGCGAGCGCATCGTAGCGTCTGGCGTACCGCTAGCGCGGGCGACCACGATTGTGCAGTTGCTCAATGCCGCGAGCCAGGCAGTTGGCCGCGAATGGCGCAGTGGCCAGCCCGTGGTGGAGCGGCTGTACCCGATCGGCACGCAGTCTGACCGGAGCTATGAACGCAGTCCATTCGCCGAGGCCCATCGAACCGGCAACTGGGTTATCCTGCGGCTGGCCGACACTCCGGACAACGCCTATGGCATCGTCTCTGAACTGAAGCGGGCGGGCTACAGCCACTATGTCTGCATTCCGCTGACGTTTTCGAACGGGCGCCGTCGCAACGGCATCACGTTTGCGACGCAAAGCCCGGCCGGTTTCAGCGACGCCCACATGGCCTACTTTCAGGCGCTCATCCCGGCGCTGCGGGCGATCATGGAGATCCGTGCCAGTGAACGCGTGCTGAATGAGATCCTGCAAACCTATGTTGGTGGCGATCCGCACAAGCGGATCTTAGCGGGCGACATCCACCGTGGCACCGTCACGCGCATCAAGTCGGCCATCCTGTATTGCGACCTGCGTCGCTACACGACGCTAGCGATGACGATGCCGGAAGAGGACATCGTGGACCTGCTGAACCGCTATTTCGATTGCGTCGTTCCCGAGATCGAGCGACGCGGCGGCGAAGTGCTGAAATTCATTGGCGACGGCATTCTGGCCATCTTCGAAAACCGGGACGGTGATGACCGCCGGGTTTGCGACGCAGCACTTGCGGCAACAAATGCCGGACTGGCTGGAATTGCCAGCGTCAACACCTACGATTCCCTGCCGGCCCCGCTGGAAGCCGGCATCGCACTGCATTACGGGGACGCAGCCTACGGCAACGTCGGCTCCGGTCAGCGCCTCGACTTCACGGTAATCGGACGCGATATCAACATCACCAGCCGCATCGCCCGGCTCAACGGTCCGTTGCAGCGGCCAATCTTGATGTCGCAGGCGTTTGCGGATCGGGCCTCGGTTGCGCAGTGCGCGCTCGGTGAGTTCGAATTCAAAGGAGTTCCAGGCAAACACGCCCTGCTGTGTCCCCTGTGACAAGCAGGCCGGCCGCCTGATTTTGGCCGCCAATCGACGGCAGCCACTTCAGGTATCACGGCTTGAAGCGCTGCATACGCCTAAAGTTATCCACAGGTTGTCCACAGACCTGAAAAATTCTTGAAAATTTGCTTGCTTCGACCGGTCGAATCGATAGGTTTCAGGGTAACTCCGGTGCGCAGAAAACACTGACATCGGACGGGTTACAACAACATCGTTGGCGGCTTGGCGAGGGACAAAGTCCTCTACGCAGGCCGCCCTTTTTGCGTTGGAGGGTCGCGTGCTGGAACTAGCGGAACTGCATTTTTCCCCTGCAATCGAGACAAACGCAGCTCCACAGGTAGGCGGGGCGACGGCGCACGAAGCGGAATTTTCCTGCGAGCCGCAGCGCCGCAAGTGCCTCATCATTGAGGACGGGGCCACCAATATCGACCTGCTCGAGCTGTCGCTGCGGCACATGTCCCGGTTCGAGCCGCAGATCACAACTGCAGGCAGCTTGGCTGTTGCACGCTTGGCGCTCGTCGCGGATACTTTCGATCTGGTCGTTCTCATTACCAGCGAGGATCTCGCTCTCGATGTGCTCGATGTGGCCGACACGGCACGCACAGTCGTTGTCGTTACTCCGGCGCCTTCGCCTGCCGTCAAGCGACAAGCAGCACGCAAGGGCTTGGCGTGCATAAGCCTGGTGGATGCCTCGCCCCGTGTGCTGCAAAACCTGATGGACGCCTGAAATTTGATCTGCCTGGTCCGCCGGCAAGGTCAGCGCCTGGAGGGCACTTTGCGGTGCACTCTGAGCAACGACCGCGTGCACGCGGCGCTTTTGCAGAACCCGACGCCCGCGTTAATGCGTGGGCGTGGCGTTGAGTTAATTCAGTCTCTTGCGTTGCCTCATTAGCCTCACTCCATAAATGGCACGCCCATCGGCTGCAACCGTCGGACGTGCCCTTCCCAGAGTCCTGTGCCGGCATGAACCCTCGCATGCTGGCACAGCCCAAGGCATCGCCAACCCCAGTGGCGATGCCGCTTCAGGACACGTGCGCTCTCCCCCCGTGCGCTGCGTGTCCGCTCCGGGCAGCCCCTCTCCGCCCTAGAGAGGGGCTGCCCGAATATACGCAGAGGCAGCGCCAACACACAACCAGACTATGGCAGCACCGGCACCAGAGTCTCGCCTAGGTGCTGACCCGGCGCTTGCCCGGTTCAGCCGCAAGCCACGGCATGCGATCGCGAATGAGCGTCAACATCGATCGTGCGTTCTCGACTTGGCCTGCGTTGAGCGCTTTGACGAGAACCATCACCTCGGCCTCCAGGCGATGCGTGTACATGGCGCTGCGGATCGTCGTCTCCAGCAGCGTCGGCGAAAGATCGCGCTTGTTGATGCAGCAGATCGCACCTGCCAGGAGCGCTGATTCATGCACCCGATGATCAAGTTCGCCCGTCAGCAGGATCGGTACCGCATGACCGCCACGACCGCCGATCTCGTCCAGCAACCGGGAGCCACACTCAACGCCGAGATTGTAGTCGATCAGCAGCACGTCATAGGCGTGCTCGGCCATCAGCTTGCGCGCACTTTCCAATGTCTTCGCCCGCGTCGCCATGGCTTCGAACGATTGCAATTTGCGCAGTGCGCGCGCGACGGCGTCGTAGTCGCCGAAGTCATCTTCGATGACCAGAACACGGATGAGTTTCGGGAATCGGGGGGGAGACAGATCAGTCGACGGCGCGCTGCTTTGCATTCGACACCCAGTCAATCAACCATTCTACACATGATTCATCTGAAACGGCAGGCAGTTTGGCGTCAACCTCCACGCCGGAAAAGCTGTGGATAACTTTGCCTCGCGGGGCATGCATCCGGTCGCACAATGGGAGAGTGGATGCCCGAGTTGATGTTCCACGGCTGAGGGATGATGCCGGCCAAGGGGCCAGCCTCTGCGCTCCCGCGAAGGGACGGCGGGGAGAGCAAGAAGCGCGAGCATGGAATCAATCGACTGTGTGAAACCTGAGGTTGGGACACTGTCGCAAAATTGACAAGAGCCACCTGTCTGCGGCAACACGTGGCCGCTAGCATTACAAAGAGGTTTGATTTCGAGTATGTCCAAGCCCAATCGCCTGCTGTTGGTCGAAGATGAGGAAGCCGACGTTGTTTATTTCCAGCGGCTGTGCCGCAAGCATGGGGTCGATGCCGCGATCACGGTGGTGCGCGACGGCGATGCGGCGCTCGAAGTGCTCAAGCATCCCAGCGTTGACGATGCCGGCCGCTTCGTCGTGGTGACCGACCTCAACATGCCAGGCCTGACCGGGCACGAATTGATTGATGAGATCCGCGGCGACACGAGTCTCACTGCGAATGTCATCTTCGTGATCTCGACGTCCGACCTGCCCGACGACATCGAGAAAGCCTATGCGCGCCACGTCGCCGGCTACATCATCAAGGATACGCGCGGGGAACGCCTGGATGCCGGCGTAAAAATGCTCAGCCAGTACCTGAAGTCGGTCGCACTGCCGTGAGGCGGTGCAGCCTTTGCGCCGGCCCCGTGCCGGGTCAAGGAACCATCGCCTTGACCCAGGTAAAGACGAAGGCGGTACCGCGGCGGCTCAGGGGGTCGGACGTCACTTGTATCGTGCCGCCATTATCCTCGACCGCCTTCTTGACCAAGGCCAGCCCCATGCCGGTGCCGGGCTTGGTGTCGGCGTGCTCGAGCTTGCGGAAGGGGAGAAAGATCTTTTCATGATGGCGCGTGATGATGCCGGGCCCGTCGTCCGACACTGTGAACATGTAGCGCTCCGGCAGCACTTCCAACTCGATCCGAACTGAAACCTTGGCTTGGTCACTGTACTTGAGGGCATTGTCGATCAGATTTTGAAAGACAAGCTGCAAGGGCGCGCGCCGGCACCAGATCGGTCCGGTATCGCATCTCATCACCAGCTGCACACGACCATCACCATCGATGCTGTCCACGATGCCATTCAGCAGCACTTTGATGTCGACCTTCTCGACCGGTGCCTCGCTGGTGCCGAGCTTGGCGTAGGTCATCAGGTCGTTCAGCATGTCGGTCAGGCGGCTGGAGTAGGTCATCAGCCGGTGGCAATGGCCGCGCACTTCCTCGCTGACGTTGCTGGCCAGGTCTTCCTCGATCCATTTGGCTGAGTTCAGAATTGTGCGCAGCGGCGCCCGCAGGTCGTGCGACACGATGTAGGTGAACTGCTCGAGGCTCTCGTTGACCCTTGCCAGTTCATGGTTGCGCAGCTCGAGCGCGCGCTCTGCAGCTTTCAGCCGCGGCACATCGACCAGGGTCAGCACAATGCCCTCGATCCGGTCATGCGCACGATAGGGGAAAACCCGCAACACCAGGTGCATGTCTTCGAAATCAACCGTGTGTTCCACGGTCTCGCCGGTAGCCGCGACCTTGGCGACATCATCGGCGAGATTGGGATAGGCAAAGCGTGCCGTGATGTGCTGGATCGGCCGGCCGATATCGCGGTCGAGCAGGTTGAAGGCGCGCGCGATCGCCGGCGTGAACCGCCGGATGCACAGCTTGGAATCGAGGAAGATGGTGCCGACATCGGTGCAGCGCAGCAGGTGATCCATGTCGTTGTTGAGTGCCGTCAGTTCCTCGATCTTGCGACGGTGTTCGGAACTGACCGAGTAGAGTTCTTCATTGACCGCGTGCAGTTCCTCATTGGTCGATTGCAGTTCTTCGTTCGCACTCATCAATTCTTCGTTCGTCGACTGCAGTTCCTCGTTCGACGTTTCCAACTCTTCGATGGTGGTCTGGAGGCTTTCCTCGGTGTAGGTGAGGTTACGCTCGAGTTCATCGATGCGGCCATGCAGCGCGGTGCTGGCTTCCACCGCCTCGACCTGCAACGTCCGGTGCTGGCCACCCGATGCCGCTTTAGTTGTTTGCTCGATCAGCGTGACGAGCGCGTAGTTGCCGGCGCCGTTTTGCTTATCCAGCACCTCGGCCCGCACCAGGACCGAAACGTCGCGCCCGCCTTCCTCGCGAAAGGTCACCTGGCGCGCGATCTGGGGCGCGCGGCGCGCCCAGGCGCCCTCGACCGATGACGCGACCGTCGATCGCAACTCATCGACCAACACGTCGCTATAGCGGTGGGAGAACAGGCCTGCCCGCAAGCGGAGAAACTTCCGTGCGTCGCCGAAGACGTGCACCAGGTCGCCGGACTGCGAGATCAGCAGGCTCGGCGGCGCATAGCGCTCAAGAACCTCGTCATAGGCCTTGAGCAGGAATCGCCGATCGTTGCGCACGCCGCGCGGCGCGGCATTGAACGCGCGTCCCCGCGCACTGGCCTGCGAGGGATCGACGGAGTTGTGGATCGGCATGGGTGGCAGCAGGCGGGTCGAGTCGGGTAGGGGCACATCGCGCAGCTTGCGATAGATGCGCCAGCGGCCATCCAAACTCTCGAATTCCTCCTGCAGTATGCCCAGGCTTTCGCTTGGACCAAGAAACAGCACGCCATCCTTGTTCAGCGCAAAGTGGAACAAGCTCAGCACCTTGGCCTGGGCCACCTCGTCGAAGTAAATCATCAAGTTGCGGCAACTGACGAGGTCCAGGCGTGTGAACGGTGGGTCCTTGATCAGGTTGTGCGGGCTGAACACGATCAGGCGGCGCAATGCGGTCTTGACCTGATAGCGACCGCCGACGGCGTCAAAGTATCGATCGCGCAACTCATCCGATAACTCGCTGAGGCATTTGCTGGAATAGAGACCGGCGCCTGCGGTTTCCAGAGAGCCGTGATGGAGATCTGTCGCAAAGATCTTGGTATTCAGCACGATATTGTTCAGCCGCGCATACTCGCTGAGCAGGATGGCGATCGAGTAGGCTTCCTCGCCGCTGGCGCAGCCAGGGATCCAGACGCGCAGCTGCCGATCGACACTCATCGTCCGTGCAATCCAAGGCATGCCGATGTTGCTCAGCGAGGCGAACGCTGCGCTGTCGCGGAAGAACGCCGTCACCCCGATCAGCAGATCGGCGTAGAGCCTTTCAAGTTCGGCCGGGTCCTTGCGGAGCACGGCCGCGTAGTTGGCCAAGTTCTGCAGCCCCATGAGGGCTGCCCGCCGCATCAGGCGGCGACCGACGGTCGTTTTTTTGTAGTAGCCGAAATTGGCGCCAAAGCGCCGCTCGAGCTGGCGCAGGATGTCGCCCTCCGGCTCGAGTTCGACGTCGGGTCCAGCGTCTTCCGTTGGCAAAGCCTCGCCGCTGATCACACGCGCGATGAGCCCCGGCATCTGGTCCGGTGGGGCTGTGGCGGTTGTCACCCACTTCTCGATGGCCGAGCGCGGCATGTTTTCGAACTTCGCGGATGCCGGTTCCTGTGCGAGGACGACGCCGCCCGCCTCGATGATGGCGCCCGCGCCCTTGGTGCCATCGCTGCCCGTTCCCGACAGGATGATGCCGATCGCCTCTACGTGGCGATCTTTGGCCAGCGAGGCGAAGAAGGCGTCGATCGGCAGGTTCGGGTGATCCTGTGGATTAGGCTGCGCCAGATAAAGCTTGCCGTCCTCCACGATCAGGTTCTGGCGCGGCGGATTGAGGTAGACCGTGTTGCTTTCGATCGGCATGCCATCGAGGGCGTGGCGGATGCGCATGCGCGAATGGCGCGCCAGCAACTCGTCCATCATGCTGCGGAAATCAGGCGACAGGTGCTGGACGATGACGAAGGCGAGGCCACTATCGACCGGCATCGCATGGAAAAAACTCTCCAAGGCTTCGAGACCGCCGGCCGAAGCCCCGATCCCGACGATCCGGGCAGGTGGCCGGACAGCCGCTGGCGGCTCGGTTTCGCCGTCCGGTATGGGTGCATCGACCACCGACGCAAGAGCGGTGTTCTTGCTGGCAAACGGCTTGGACCGCTTGGCCTGACGCGATTTCTTCCTCGGTGGATTGGACGCCGCCATGTCGCCAGTCTCTCTGCTTTGCTGCGGCCGCTTGGTTGCCGGCCAAGCTACCCATCTACTCGGTGAGAGTAGAGCGAATTTTCACGCCCGCCCAGAGACAGGCAGCGGCAAAGCACTCTGTCGCAGCGCTCTGCGCCCAAGGGCTACGGGATTCACGCATGTCGGTTGCAAGGGCCGCATGAGCCGAGATTTGGCCGAACCCTTGTTCGGCCAAATCTCGGGCGTTTTCGTCACGGCCGCGGAGGCGGCCGTCCACGACAAGGTTCAAACCTATTGTTTCCCTGGAGAAATCAGATTTCAGCCACCTGTTTGCCTCGGCTGAGGCATCGCGCTTGCGGCCCGTTGTCGTGGATGGCCGCCTCCGCGGCCAAGACGAGAATGGGAACGTACGATCCGAACAGAGATTTTTGTAAGCCGCTGGAATACCAGCGCAATTTTAACACCGACTCACTAGTGTGAATGCCGTAGGCGCCAAGGGTCATCTACATGAGCACTCAACTTGTGGAAATTGCGACATTGCATCTTGGCTGACCTGCCCAAGATTCGGTAGTTGGCTGCGCCTGAAGGGACGTTTTTCAATCTAAGGCCGAAGGTGAACGAAATGCAGTCAGAGATTGTGAAAATTGTCGCCGTCGACGAATACGCAGCTGAGATGGCGGTTTCAGGTGACACGGCATCATCGTCCGATGCCTTGCGGCTGTTGGCGCGGCTTTGGCAGCAGAGCATCGATCTGCGGGAACAATCGCTGGCCATCAGGTCGGCGGCGATGGAAATCCGAGCTTTGTCGCGTGACATGCGGTTGCGCCAGGAAGGTCCTGCCTGCTGAGCCGCCCGTTTGAGCGCCATTTGCCACGACGCACCGGCACCCCCTGTTGTGAGTGACACCGCAAGACAGGCTGAGGCAATAAAGCCGATCAGCGATACTGGGTTGTGGCAATTCTCGTCTCGCTGTCGAGCGGCTGCCAGTTGGCCCCGCTTTTACAGGATGGGCAGACGCTATAAGCGATGCGCATGACACCCTGGTCGATGAGCTGCTTCAGCTCTGGAGTGAAGCTCGCCTCCTCGGGATCATGCCAGGCACCATCGACGTTCAGCCGATTGCAGCAACTGCAGCGGAATGTCAGGTGGACCCGAGCAGTGCCAGGCGCGACAGCCCTGAACTGAACCGGCAGCACCAACGGTGCGGTCGACACCAAGCGGTGCCTGAGACAAAGCCCACTGGCCTCTTCCGGTTCGATCGTCATCTGCATGAAACGCTTGAGGCCCGGGCTATCGCAGCGATAGGTCTGGCGCACTGGACGCTTCAGTTTGCGTACACCGTCCAGCATGGTCCACACGAAGTCGCGGGTCGGCTCGCCCAGCACGTGCGCATAAATGCTCTGCCCCAGGATGCGATCGGACAGCAGATTCTGACCGTCATTTGCAACGGCGAACCGATCCCACGCCCCCCCCACTTCGACAATGGTATCTTCGCGGCTGAGCCGGTAGAAAATCTCGTCGCCAAGCTCCATGCCCGCTCTCTTCATTCATGGCTGAACCGCTGCACATCTCCAAAGGGTGCAGGTGTCACCTGTTAGACATTTTCCGATTGCAGTTCAATCGGACCGCTGGTCGGTCAGCGATGATGCCGGGGTGGGTGATCGTGACCACCGGGCACGACACGTACACCCCGTGAGCTCCGGTCCAAACTCATGGAGCCGGCACACTGGAGCGGTGAATTGTCCCTTTCGTTCAGCCACGGTTCAGGATAATTCTGCGACGGTTGGCTCGAACGAGGCGGAGGAGACTTCATGCTGAGAAAATTTGCGACCATCGGTGCGCTGGGGCTTCTCGCCACCATCGCCGTTGCTGCACCGGCTGCGGCCCAGAGGGCCGTTCGTTGTGCCGAAGAGGGCGGCTACTGCAGCGTCCCCTATCCCACAACCGTGTTGTATGGCACGCGTGGCGTATTGACCTCGCGGGACGTCGGGGGCCGTGGCATTCCCTGCAACAATGGTGTGTTCGGTGATCCGCTCCGCGGCGTGCGCAAGCATTGCAGCTACGTCATCCGCGAGTTCGACGGTGGCGGCCGCCGCCACAACCGCCGTTTCGACTATTGAGAGTGCGCCACGGTAGTGGCAGTCCAGTTCAGCGAGGGTCGGTACGCAGTACCGGCCCTTTGTCATGCATGGACGGACGACGCCTTCATTTTGCCAACCAGCGTGCCAGAATTGCGCTCACTGCCTCGGGAGCCTCCATGGTGGCCAGATGCCCGCAATCGGGGATGACCTCCAGCCGGCTACCCGCAATGGCGGCGTGCATTTCCTCGGCGACTTTTACCGGCGTCAGCGCATCCTGCTGACCGACGATGATCACGGTCGGACACTTGATCTCAGCCAGGAACGGCCGGTTATCGGGTCGCCCGAGAATTGCCAGCTGCTGGCGGATGAAAGCGTTGACCCCAATGCCATCGGCCATCAGCAGAATTTGATCCGTCAGAGCGCGATCGGCCAGGCGGTCCGGGTGGATCAGCAGGCGCAGCAGCATGCCTTGCACACTGCGAACGCCGATCGATCTTGCTGCCCCCATCAGTATGTGCCGCGTCTTCACCTGATCTGGCCTGTCGGCACGCGCGTTGCTGTCGAGCAGGGCCAGCCGCGTAACGCGCTGCGGCGCCTGGCGCAGCATTTCAAACGCGATGTAACCGCCCATCGACAGTCCGGCGAGCGCGAACTTCGGCGGTGCAAGATCAAGGATGTGTCGCGCAATCAGCGGCAGAGTGTCTGCCGTGGTGTGATCGGCGACACTGCACGCATGATGTGGTGATAGCGCAGCCAGTTGACTCGCAAACAGCCCTCCGGTGCACAGCAGTCCCGGCACGAAAACAATCGGCTCCGCGGCAGGGGTCATGCAGTCCTCCCTCGTCTATGGATGCCACACCATAGCCACGATCTGCGGTAAGCAACCGCATTTTTACCTGGGGTCGAGGTTTTTCTTGCATTTCGACGCTGCTTCTGTCAGGCGACAATCGTGCTGGGCGCAGGGGAATACCGGTTTCCATTGATCCCTTTTCGACAATCCAGACACGTTTCTTTGCCAGTTATTTGGCCAAGTACCACTCCCCTGCGCTCGTCCTGATGTCGAGGTGTGCCGAACGCTCGGCGCGCGCCGCATCGCCATGGGAGACGGAGACCACCGCTTTTGCAGACGAAACCCTTCGCCGAATTGGGCTTGAGCCCGAAAGTACTCGCCGCCGTCGAAGCCGCCGGCTACTCGACCGCAACACCGATCCAGTCCCAGGCGATCCCCGTCGCCCTCACAGGGCGCGACGTCCTTGGCATCGCCCAGACCGGCACTGGCAAGACGGCTGCCTTTGTGTTGCCGATGATCACCCGGCTCGAGACGGGTCGTGCGCGGGCCCGCATGCCGCGCTCGCTGATCATCGCGCCGACCCGTGAGCTTGCCGCCCAGGTGGCGCAGAGTTTCGAGAAGTACGGCACCAATCACAAGTTGGACGTGGCGCTGTTGATCGGCGGCACGGCCATGGACGAGCAGATCAAGAAACTCGATCGCGGCGTCGATGTGCTGATTGCCACGCCTGGCCGCCTGCTCGACCATTTCGGCCGCGGCCGCATCATGCTGATGGGCGTCGAGATCCTGGTCATCGATGAAGCCGACCGCATGCTCGACATGGGCTTCATCCCGGACATCGAGAAGATCTGCAAACTGTTGCCGCCGCGCCGCCAGACGCTGTTCTTCTCGGCGACCATGCCGCCCGAGATCACCCGGCTCGTCGACCAGTTCCTCAATGATCCCGAGCGCATCGAAGTGGCGCCGCCGGCGACCACGGCCAAGACCATCACCCAGCGCTTCCGTTTCTGCCCGGATGGCGACGACTGGGCGAAGCGTGAGGTTCTGCGCGATCTGATCCGTGCGCACGACGTGAAGAACGCCATCATCTTCTGCAACCGCAAGCGCGATGTGGCGATCCTGTACAAATCGCTGCTGAAGCATGGCTTCAGTGCCGGCGAGTTGCACGGCGACATGGACCAGAGCGCGCGCACTGCAACGCTCGATTCGTTCCGCGCCGGGCGCATCCAATTGCTGGCGGCAAGCGACGTCGCCGCACGTGGTCTCGACATCCCGGAAGTGAGTCACGTTTTTAACTTCGACGTGCCGTGGGCCGGCGATGACTACGTCCACCGCATCGGCCGCACGGGTCGCGCCGGTCGCGAGGGCATGGCCGCCACCCTTGTTTCGCTCGACGACCTGAAGCTGTTGAAGGACATCGAAAAGGCCACCGGTGAAACACCGATGTGGATCGGTAACGCGCCGACCGAAGAAGACATCGCCGAAAGTGCAAAGAAGCGGCGGCGTGGCCGCGGTGCCGTTGTGCGCGGTCGGCCGGCGCGCGGTGGCGCCGGGGCCCCGCGGGGCGAAGACAGATCAAGTGCAGAGCGGGGGGGGGAACCGCGGGGAGCGCGTCCGCCGCGGCGCGACCGCAGCCGAGGCCGCCCTGGCAGCGATCTTGCCGAGGGTGCACTCACACCGGTGCCAGCGGTCGAACCCGCGGCAGTTGCTGCAGCCGGCGAACGCAGTGCTCGAGTTCCGGTGGATACGGCCGGCACCCAGCGGCCACCACGGCGCCCCCGCCGCGACGAGCCTCGCCGCGAAGCCAGGGGAGGGGGCGGCGCCGGCTCGAATGATCAGCCCGACGTCCTCGCCTGGCCGGTGACCAATCTCGACGAACAGGCAGGTGCATCCAGGCCACCGCGCGAACGTCGTCCCGATCCGCGCGCGGGCGATGCGCCACGGCCTGCCGACCGCGGCGAACGCCCGGCACGGCCACAGGAGCCGCGTCGCGCCGAGGGCCGCGACGAACCGCGCCGCGACCGCGAAGCAAGACCGGACCGCAGTTCGGCCGGAGGCCGCCGACCACCGCGCGATGACCGTGGTGATCGCGGTGATCGCGCTGACCAGAGTGCCCCCACTGGCTTCGCCGACAACGTTCCAGCATTTCTGCGCAAGACAGTGCGGGCCAAGGTCGCCAACGACTGATCAGTCGCGAACAACAGCGGGCGCGGCGCCGGTACTCCCGGCACCGCGCCTGATTAGTTTTGGACCGCGCCAACTGCCCGCTCGTCACCCCCATTCGTCACCATTGGGAGCCGATCCGATGCCGAAATCACTGTCCCGCGCCAAGGATATGATCAAGGTTCTGCTGCTCGAGGGCATCTCGGACACGGCCGTGAATGTGCTCACGTCCGCCGGCTACACCAACATCGACCGGCGTACGACCGCGCTTGACGGCGCAGCTTTACGCCTGGCCCTCCAGGGCGTCAGCATGCTGGGTATTCGCTCCCGCACCCAGTTGACGGCAGCAGCCGTCGACGGTGTGCGCTCGCTGATTGCGGTTGGCTGTTTCTCGGTCGGCACCAACCAGGTCGATCTCGCTGCTGCCCGCACCATGGGCATCCCGGTCTTCAACGCGCCGTTCTCCAACACGCGCAGCGTCGCCGAGCTGACCATGGCCGAGATCGTCATGCTGTTCCGGCGGATCTTTCCCAAATCGCAGGCGGCCCACCGGGGCGGGTGGGACAAGTCGGCGGTCGGCGCCAACGAAGTGCGCGGCAAGACGCTCGGCATCGTCGGCTATGGCAACATCGGCAGCCAGCTGTCGACGATTGCCGAGGCGATGGGGATGCGGGTGATCTTCTTTGATCACACCGACAAGCTGCGGCACGGCAACGTCGAGCCCACGGACACGTTGGGCGAGTTGCTCACGCGCAGCGATGTGGTGACGTTGCATGTGCCGGAGACAGCCGCCACCCAGGGCATGATCGGGGTAGCCCAGATCGCCAGCATGAAGCGGGGCGCCTACCTGATCAACAACTCGCGCGGCACCGTGGTCGATCTCGATGCTCTGGCAGCGGCGATCCGCAGCGGCCATATCGGGGGGGCTGCGATCGACGTGTTCCCGGTCGAGCCGTCGTCGAACAAGGACGCCTTCGTCTCGCCCTTGCAGGGGCTCGACAATGTGATCCTGACGCCCCACGTCGGCGGATCGACCGAAGAGGCGCAGGAGCGTATCGGCGCCGAGGTCGCCCGCAAGTTCGTCGAGTACTCCGACGTCGGCTCGACGACGGGGGCTGTCAACTTCCCGCAAGTGCAGTTGTCGCCGCGGCCAGCCGGCACGCGCTTCATCCAGGTGCAGCGCAACCTGCCGGGCGAGCTCGGCCGCCTCAACAAGGTGTTCGCCGAGCACAAGGTCAACATTGCAGCCCAGAGCTACCAGACCGACGGCGACCTCGGCTATGTCGTGCTCGACGCCGAAGGGGCGGTCGCCGACGCGCCTGAGATCCTCGAGCGCATCCGCGGGCTGGACGGGACCATCCGCGCCAGGATCTTGCACCGGCGAGGGTGAGGGTGGGTTCCAGTTCCCGACGTCCGATATCGCCGGGACAAACGTGCGTCGTGGCATGGACGACGGCGAGGTGAGGCGTGACCGTCTCGACCTTGCTTCAACCTATATCGCGCCAGCACCTGCTATTGCGCCCAGGCAACTCTTATCTTGATCAGCGCCTCATTTGAGGTACGTTGAGCTTAGGTTGGAGCGTCATCCGCCGCGCGTCGATAGTGGGCTAGAGGCTGGTGAGGGTGGGAGTTGGGGCCATGAACCAAGTAGAGCAGTCGCTTACTGTCGGCGAAGTTTTCAGGCCGAATCTAGTTCCAACAATTACCTACAACCCCAGACAAAGTCTGAAGCTGGAGCAGGCAATAAAGAACCATGTTGCAAGCCCTCAAGAAATTTTGCTTGTGCTGGGTCCGTCAAAGAGTGGCAAGACGGTATTGATAAACAAGGCAATCCCCCGCGAAAAGCTTGTCGAAGTAGAGGGAACGCAAGTTCGATCAGATGAAAGTGCCTTTTGGATGCAAGCGGCATCAACTTTACAACTGCCTCGCGAGGTAACAGAAAGCAGCAAAGTGGAAACATCCGATGCTTCCATCGGAGGCGGCGGAATGACTATAAATCTTGGCTTTTTTCTCGTTCACACTCAATCGCAAACCGAAGAAGAAAGACACCAGCTCAACAGTTACAGCGACTCGCAATCTGGGGAGCAAATCTGCAATTCTGAGCGAGCTTCTGGCTCGCCAGTGCGTGCTTGTGATAGATGATTTTCACGTAATTGAACCGCAGATCCAGAAAAATATCGTATTATCGCTGAAGGCTCCTGTGATGAAGGGATTAAGAGTTATCATTGTTGGTATTCCGCATCGAGGACACGACGTTGAAGAGGCTATGCGCGATATGGCTGATCGCGTGAAGCGGCTTGAAGTTCCGATGTGGGAAAAATCGGAACTGGGGGAAATAGCCGCAAAAGGCTTTCCAGCATTGAATTTAGTCCCTGCTGCAAACCTGCAGAATGAGTTCGCAACTCACTCCTATGGCAGCCCACAGTTAATGCAACGCTTTTGCAACCAAGTTTGCTTGGATCACGGCTATACTGCGGCCCAGCCAACGAAATCTGAGTTCAGAATGAAAGAGACCTACAAGGCGTTTTTTAGTGATTTTGCCGCCCACTCCAATGTTGATGTCCGGAGTATCGTGGATGAGTTTCGTGAATTAAAGCAACATAGGAAGCAACGCGCATTGCAAAAAGGTGGTTCGGCAACAATTTACCAAATAATACTTCTTGCGCTGCAGCATTGTCTGCCGCGTGTTGACATTGGGTTCGAGGCGATTGAAGAAGCGGTCGAAAAAGTCGTCACGCGAAGTGATAGACCGTCTGATGCTGAATTATTGGGCGCACTAAGAGAGCTGGCCCAGATTGCCAAAGCGATTGCTGAGAAAGAGAAAACAGGACAGCCTGTTGTTGAGTGGAACGAAAAGCGCCGTATATTGAATATTACCGATGCGTCTTTCGCTTTTCACGTAAAGTGGGGGCCAATTTTGGGTAGCGAAGCTGCCTAGTGTTCCGACTCAGTCGCTTGGTTCCCGCCCTTGATGGCATCGAGTTTATCGAGGGCGCGCCGCTCCTTTCGCAAAATGAGCGCGGCGGACTTGGTCCACACGAAGGGCTTCGGGCTGGCGTTGT
>JAKFWF010000014.1 GCA_021730785.1 Hyphomicrobiaceae bacterium | reverse complement strand
CCCCCTCCCTATCGCCCCCCTCACGTGCCCCTCGGCTTTGCTCGTGCGGTCGGTAGCGCATTGGCTGGATCGTCGGGCCAGGGGTGGCGGGGATAGTGGCCGCGCATGTCGGCTTTCACCGCAGCCCAGCTGCCCGCCCAGAAGCCAGGCAGATCGCGCGTGATCTGGATGGGCCGGCGGGCCGGCGACAGCAGATGCAGCGTCAGCGGCAGGCGGCCCTGGGCGATCGCTGGGTGCGTCTTCAGACCGAACAACTCCTGCACCCGGATGTGCAGCGCCGGCCGCCCCGGCCCCTCGTAATCGATCGCATGCTGGTTGCCGGTCGGCGCCGTGAAGTGGGTCGGACACTCGCGGTCGAGGCGCTGGCGCACCTCCCAGGGCAACAGCGTGTCGAGACCGGCGGCGAGGTCGTCGGCGCCCACCTCCGACAGGCGGGTCTTGTCGGCGAGGAACGGTGCCAGCCACTGTTCAATGGTGGCGGCGAGGCCATCGTCCGTGAGATCGGGCCACGCGTCCGACGCCGCAGCCTTCACAAACGCGACGCGATCACGCAGCTGAACCTGAGCCTTCGTCCAGGGCAGGCGCGCTATGCCGAGTGCGGCGATGCCGCGGGCGAGGTGAAGAGCGGTATCCGTGTCAGGCGTCACCGCGCGGGGCACGCTGCCAAGCGTGATCGCACCCAGTCGGCTGGTGCGACGCGCCCGGAGTGCGGCCGCCGCCGTATCGAAGGTGATCTCGTCTGACTGGACGATGCGGGCCTGAGCAAGCGCCACGACCTCGGCTTCGTCGAGGGTGGCCGCGAGCAGGATGCGCGCCGCCGCCGCGCTGCCCGACAATTCCGCCACCACCAGGAACGGCGCGCGCGCCATGGCCTCGGTCGCAGCCAGCTGCGCGCCCCGGCCGTTGGCCAGCAGAAACTGCCCCGGCGCCCCGCGTGCCTTGGCGATCCGCTCCGGATAGGCGAGCGCCAGCAGTGCGGCCGGCGACGGCGGATCGCTACCCTGGCTGGCGCGCACACCCTCGCTGGCGACGGCGGCCCACCCGTGCGCGAGGCGGCGCATGGCCTGGGCCCGCTCGCCCCGGTCGCGGCGGAACTGTTCCAGACGGTGCGCCACGTCGATATCGGTGCCGCCAAGGCCGCGCTCGACGACCAGTGCGGCGATTTCGGCGGCCGCCCGCGCAGCACCCTGCCCGGCGGCGGACGTCACCATGGCCGCGAGCCTTGGCGGCAACGGCAGTGATCGCAAGCGGCGACCGTGCGCGGTCAACTGAGCGGACTGCGGATCGAGCGCGCCAATCAGGATCAAATCCTGCCGCGCGCCAGCCAGGGTTGCTCGCGGCGGCGGATCGAGCCAGGCGAGCTTCAGCGGGTCGACTTCGCCCCAGGCGGCGCAATCGAGCAGCAACCCGGCCAGATCGGCGTTGAGGATTTCCGGTTCCGCAAACGGCAGCAGGGCTTGCGTCTGCGGTTCATCCCACAGCCGGTAGCACACGCCGGGCTCCGTCCGGCCGGCACGCCCGCGGCGCTGATCGGCGCTCGCCCGGCTGATGCGCACTGTCGCCAGCCGCGTGATACCGGCTTCGCCGTCATAGCGCGGCACGCGGGCAAGCCCGCAGTCGACGACGACGCGCACGCCTTCGATGGTGATCGAGCTTTCCGCGATCGACGTGGCGAGCACGATTTTTCGCATGCCGGCGCGGGCAGGCTTCACGGCAAGGTCCTGGGCGCGGCGATCCATGGCGCCAAACAGCGGCGCGATATCGACAGCGGGATCGGCGATACGCTCGGCCAGCCGCTCGGCGACCCGCCGGATCTCGGCCTGGCCGGGCAGGAACGCGAGGATCGAGCCACCTTCAGCCCGCAACCCGGTCATGATGGCATCGCTCACCTGGTCCTCGATGCGGCCCCGCGCGTCGCGCCCGAGATAGCGGGTCGTAACAGGAAAGCTGCGCCCCTCGGCCTCGATCACCGGTGCGGTGCCCAGCAGGCCGGCAACGCGTGCGCCATCGAGGGTGGCCGACATCACGAGAAGGCGCAGATCCTCCCGCAGACCGCGCTGCGCATCGAGCGCGAGGGCAAGCCCCAGATCGGCGTCGAGCGAGCGCTCGTGATACTCGTCGAACAGTATGGCGCCGATGCCGTCGAGTGCGGGGTCGTCCAGGATCAGGCGGGTGAAGACGCCCTCGGTGATCACCTCAATGCGGGACTTCGGGCCGACCCGGCTGTCGAGCCTGGCCCGCAGACCGATCGTTTCGCCGACCGCCTCGCCAAGGGTCGCAGCCATCCGCTCGGCTGCTCCGCGCGCTGCGAGACGGCGCGGCTCGAGCACCAGGATCTTGCCGCCGCCGAGCCACGGTTGATCGAGCAGCGCGAGGGGAACCCGCGTGGTCTTGCCGGCCCCGGGCGGCGCCACCAGCACGGCGGCAGTCTGTCGTGCCAACGCGTCCCGCAGCGTATCGAGTACGGCATCTATGGGCAGGGGCTGATCGAACGTCATGGCGCTGCAGTGTCATGGCTGAAGCAGCGGACGCAAGGACTTCGTCAATAGGCGTCGAGCCGTCACGAGACGACCGACCTGTTACAGGTCCACAACATGCAAACTGCAAAACTTCCCGGCATCGGCCGAGGGTAAATATTTTCTGCCCGTCGGACTATTCAACTCAGCTAACATACGTTAACCAATTGTGATCGTGTAGGCTCGTGGGGGGCGCGTGATGGTGTTGCGGAGCATTGCCGCGTATCCAGGCAATCAGCCGGATGCGGCGGCACCGGAGCAAATTTGGCTTGTCGAGCAGGATGGGCGTCGGATCGGTCCGTTGTCACTCGTTGAAGTGGTGATGGCCGCCAACAATCATCTCCTGCGGGCAGATGGACGTATCTGGCGCCAGGGGTTGCCGCGCTGGCTCAACGTCTACGAGATCGAAGGTCTGCTCGGTGCCGAGCAGCACGCACCGCCGCCGCAACACGCCTATTTCGAGCCACCGCCGACAGAACCCGTCTACGCTCCGGCGCCTGGCCCCGTGCACTACTCGGAGCCAATGCCAGTGCAGCAGCTGGCGCTTCCAACACCGGTCCAGCAGGCCGCACCACGCCCAAACCGCGATGCATCGTATACGCAGCGCATGGCCGATGCGATAGCCGAGCAAATCTTTGTTCAACTTCAGCTGCGGAACATTTCGAAACGCGACCACCTCGCCAAGAACAGTCAATTGAAGGACTGGTCGGCACGAGCCTATGACGGCTTGCCCGGCGCCATGCGCCTGACTATTTCCCACTCGGTCGGCCGCAAGTTCATCGAGGACAAGATCTACGAGGTGTTCGCGTTCATCCGCGCGTCAATGGCGGCAAGTGCCACGCCGGCAACCCTGCAAGCGATCACCCGCGACCAAGTGCCAGTTCTGGCGGCCAAGATCGACGAGGCAGTCGCCAACGCGAAGGCCGGATCGATCCTGGGCGGCAGCTGGAGCGAGACGGTCGCGTCGCTCTGGGGCGGCGGGCAACAACAGTCCGGGGGCTACGCGCAGCTGAGGAGGGTCCAGGCGGGTATTGGCACCTGACGGCTCATCCGTGCAGGGCTGCTTCCGCGTCGGCACGAATCCGCTTGATCATCGACGCCAGGCCGTTCGAGCGCTGCGGCGTTAGGTGCTCCTTGAGGCCGAGTGTTGCAAGCTCGGCCTGCGCATCCAGCCGTGTGATGTCGGCCAACGGCCGGCCCTCATAGAGCGCGATGGTGATGGCAACCAGCCCGCGCACCAGATGCGCGTCGCTGTCACCCGCGAGATGGAGACTGCTGGCCGTGCCATCGGCGGTTGGCACCACGCGCGAGGCGATCCAAACCTGGCTCGCACATCCGCGCACCTTGTTGGCGTCGGTGCGCAGTGCCTCGTCGAGCGGCGGCATGGCGCGGCCCAGTTCCATCACATAGCGATAGCGATCCTCCCAGTCGTCGAGAAGATCGAAGTCGGCGCGGATGTGATCGATCGGCATGCGGGAGTGCGTCCTTTTCGGGACCGCAGCATCGCGCAGCACCCGCGGCGAAGTATATGGCCGGGATTGCGGCCAGCGCCAAGGGGACCTGTCGCCGCTGTCAAGTGCCGGAGAGGCCGGTGCGCGTGACGGCGCCGCGCCAGACGGGAGCGACATCGCCTGGCGTCAACGTGCCTCGGCCCGGCTCGACCGCGCGTGCCGGAGCGGCGGCCGGTCCCTGGCCCGGGCGATGGCTCGGGTCGAGTGGCTGCGCACGTTGTGCGTCGCCGCCGGCCGCCTGGCGGCTGTCGCCGCCGCTCTTCATGTAGTCCTGGATCATATTGCCGGCGAGTCGGGCGCCAAATTCGGCCTTCTTCAGAAACGTCGCCCACACTTCTGCGCCGGCCGCACACGTCGCCGCGTTGCGCTCGCAGAAGGTGGCGGCGCGCTCGGCAGCAATGCCGGCAGTGCCAGCAATTTTGGCTTGCTGCGCCTCGTCGGTCGGCAACAGCATGATGCCGACAGCCACGATGAAGACAGTCCGTATGAGTAACATCACCGTTCGGTCCTTGCCGATGCGTTGAGGGCCCCCAATCGAGACCCTTCTGGCGGTTACCTTACCAAACACAACTAAAAGTTGTTTATATGGTCGCACTGCAATTTGACGCGCAATTGCGTCAAATTCGATCGAAATCTGCCGCGGCACCTCCGCCATGGCGAGCGAACGCGCTTAACAGAACGTTTACGAGCCTCGACCCATAGTACGGGCAGCGCGGCATTCCCCCGCGCGGGACCGCTGCAATGACGCCCAAACACGCCAGATATGCCGTCTTCACGTTCTTGCTACTCAGCACGGGCGTGGCCGGCAACATCATGTTCATGCAGGATCACCAGGGCGCCGGCCGGGGAGTGGCGGCACGCGCCCAGCCGCGTGCCACGATCGACCGCACCAAGCGCGCGGTTGCCGACACGCCGGCTGAAACGATCCATGCCAACGCCTTCACGGCCAATCCGGTCATTGCACCGCAGCCACCGACCAAGCCGCCCGGCAAAGCCCCCGCGACCGACAGCACGACGCCACCGGGCCCGGCCGAAACGGGCGATGTCACGGCATCGATCCAGCGGGAACTGCAGACCCGCGGTTATGAGCCGGGCGCGCCGAACGGAACCGCCAGCATCATCACGCGCGCGGCGATCATGGCTTGGGAATTCGACAATGGCCTGGCGCTGACTGGCGAGCCGACAGAGGCCATCGGCAAGGCGATCGTGTTGGGTGTGTCAAAATCCCTGACGGCGCAGATCCAGGCGCAGTATCAGGCGCTGCCGAAGGACAAGCGCGCGCGCACCGAGCAGTTGGTCCGTACGGTGCAGTCGGCACTATCGGCGCTCGGCTACAACGTCGGCCGGGCGACAGGCCGCGTCAACGAGGACACCGAGCGCTCGATCCGCGAGTTCGAGGTCGACCAGAACATGACCCAGAGCGGGCGCATCTCGGGGCCACTGGTCGCCCGGCTGAACCGGCTGTCCGGCATCGGCCGTGTGGGTGCCGCCCGATAGCAGCACCCCTTGCAACGGCTGGCGCCTTGAAATAGGTCGCAGCATGCGCCTCAAAACCGTGATCTGGGTCAAGGCCTACGTGCGCGCCTGCGGCGGTCGAGGCGTGCCGGCAATGGTCGTGCGTCATGGCGACGACGATGCGGGCGCTATCTACATCAAGATCGCGCATCTGAACGGCCGCGCCGCCTTGTACGGCCCGGCGCCCGCCGGCTTCGACGAGGGCCAGACCGACCGGCGCTGGACCTTGCATCTTGACGCCGCCAAAGCCACCGAAGCCGAAGTCGAAGCCTACCTCGCCCGCCAGGCCGAGTTCGACCCCGACCTCTGGGTGGTCGAGGTCGAGGATCGCCAGGGTCGGCATTTTCTCGATGACTGGCTATAGGGGGCTGGCATGTACGCCTGCGCCATCACTCGCCCGTCATGCGGGTGGGCGGTCTGATCGGCTGCACAACCAGGGTGGAGGGTATCAAGCCGCTGTATTCGCCCGTGAGAACGCACCCCCCACCTGACGCTGGCCAATATCGATTTTTGTGAAACACAAAAATCGATGCCCGCGTCTTCCCCCTCAAGGGGGGAGGGAAAAAATGAGCAAGATCAGACCACCAGCACTCGGTGCCGTTGCGAATTGAATGCCCCTGGGGGCCCGGCGCGCAATGCCGCGTTGTCTCATGCAAGTCGCCGTTTTCGATGAATTCGTGTGCGGCATGAACGAAAACAGCCGCCCGAAGGCGGCTGTTTCCTTGATCGCGGAGTGGATGAGACCATCAGAAGCGGATGATCGCGCCCAGTACCACTGCGTCGAAGGTGTTGCCGGTGGCCCGGGTCTTGCCATTCTGGCCGCCGGTGGCGCTCGTCGTCACGTCGGCATCGACGTGGAAGTAGGTGACGTACAGATCAAGCGCTGCAGCCGATACTTCCTGGTTGAAGCCAACGCCGAACTCGCGGATGCCAGCGTCAGAGACGAAGCCTCCTGCACCCAAAGCAGCGAAGCCACCTCCTGCGGCTGCGCTGGAGCGAGCACCACCACCGATTGCAGCGCCAGTCGAGGCAGATACGTATTGCGCGAACAATGTGCTCTTACCGATCCCGAAGTAATTGCGTTCGATACCGCCCTGCACGAACCAGTGATCGTCCTCGCTGCGGAACTTGCCGCTGCCCGGATTGCTGGTCGCAAAGTTACTCCGGTTGTTGTCCTGTGCACGGCCGTAAGAGCCGTTCAGGAACAGGCCGGTTGGAATGTGAAAGACGCTGGCCGACAGACCGATGTCATTGCAGTCGACCGACGATTCGGTAGTAGCAGGAGTCCCGTTACCACCAACGTTGGCGCAACCAGCAGCACCGGCTGTGTTCTGTGAACGATTTTCCTGGTAGCCGACGCCAGCCGCGAAGCGGAAGCCGGAGAACTCACCGGCGTAGCGGATCGCCACATCCCACTGCTCTTCGTCGCCCCAGGCCGCCGAGAACGTGAAGCCCTGGAAGGTGGGTGACACGTACTTGATGACGTTGTTACGATCGCCTTCACCAGCGTTGAAGTTGCCGCTGCGAATGCTCGAGTGGGTCACGTTCGTCAGTGCACCCGTGGCATTGCGCAAACGGAAGCCGCCGAGGTAGTTGCTGCCGTCGTTACCACCGGCGATCACGTTGGCAAGGCTGATTTCCGTGATGCCATCGGTCGCGGTCGAGGTGTTACCGACCCAGAGGCGGCCGTAGGTCTTGCTGTCGAGCCACCAAGCGCTGTGCCGGATGTCGAACGAGTTGTTGCCGTTACTGCTGGTGATGGCAGAACCAGAAGCAGAAAGCTGGCTGCGGTTGCCGGCGTTGGCATAACGCACGCCGATCTCGAGCAGGTAGCCGGCTGACCAGTCACTGTTGATCGTCGCGTCACCGACGAAGCGGAAGCGCGTGCGGCCGAAGTTGTTCGAAACAACGTAGGCATTACGTTCCCGCCCGTCGTCCCAGAACAGGATGGCTTCGTTGACCTGGCCAGACACGGTCAGCTTGACCTTGCGGTTACCCTTCTTGGCCGTGGTCGCCTCGAGTTCGGCGACCCGCTCCTCGAGATCTGCGCAGCAATTGCCGCCGAGGTCGGCTGCAAATGCACCCGACGCAACCACCGAGGCGATCGTGGCGATCGCCAGGCGACTGGTCGTCTTGTTCAGTCTCCCAATCATTCTTTATCTCCAGTCTGTCGATTTCAGTTTTGAATGCAGGAAGCAGCACGCGCTGCCCGGCGATGACTGCCGTGTTCGCTCCGAACTGCACGCACGCGCGTGAACGCACGCGGTTCGGATCGAACGCGGACAACACGATGCAACTGACTGACGCTGTTAGTGACCAGAGTGCGACGAACGTGTTTCGCCGGGCTTGCTCCCTGCGGATCGGCCGGCCGGGTTTCGATGACCCTTGGGCTAAAGTGATCCAGGGCAGAGCGCCCCTGTCGCACGACTCATGACAATGACTACGTACTAGTCGAGCCAACTGCCCCCCGCAAACAGGCGATGGCCGTTTCCTGGCCGTTTAGGGTCACATGTGACTGAGATGTCACGAAAAACGCTCAAATTGCGGCGATCTTCTTACTTTGTTCTTGCGCGCCCTCGCCATGATCGAGCCCGGCCAGCCCCACCTTCAGCAAAGACTCGCAATGAAAAGGCCGGTTTTTGGCGCCTGATTCGGTAATAACTTTCTACTCACAACGATTTGATTTCGCTTGTCTGGCCGCGGCGAGCCGCAAGCCAGACTGCTGCCAGCGTCACGATCATCATCAGTGGTAGCGCCATGACATTGACGAACATCCAGCCAGGTCCGGCCTGCAGTAGTCCAGAACTCAGCGCCGCGGTGGCGGTCGCGCCGTAGACGATGAAATCATGGGCGCCCTGCGCCTTGGCGCGCTCGGCCGGACGGTAGGTTTCGGTCAGCAGCGTGGTGCCGCCGACGAAGCAGAAGTTCCATCCGAGCCCAACCAGGCTGTTGGCGATGAGGAAGTGCCAGAAGTCGATGCCGGCGAGGTTCACCAGCGCGCAACCACATTCGAGGGCAGCGCCCACCATGATGATGCGCAGCACGCCGAAGCGATTAATCAGGTGGCCCGTGAAGAACGACGGCAGGAACATCGCAATCGAGTGGGCCTGGATCACGGTTGCGCTGTGGTCGAACGTGAAGCCGCAGGCATGCATCGCCAGTGGCGTCGCCGCCATCACCAGCGTCATGAAGGCAAAGCCGAACATCGACGAGGTGAGCGCCACGAGGTAGGCCGGCTGACGCATGATCACGTGCAGCGGCCGTCCACGCTCGCCCCTCTGCGCGACGGTGAGCGGGGGAATATCGAGCGCCTGCACCACCACCAGGATCAGCGACGAAAACACCGCCACCATCACATAGACACCGGCAAATGTGACCGGCGCCAGCAGATCGACGCTCCATTTCGCGGTCTGCGGGCCGATCAACCCGGCCAGAACACCACCGGCCAGGACGAGTGAAATGGCCTTGGCCTTGTAAGCAGCGTCGGCAGCATCGGCGGCAGCGAAACGGAAATACCAGGCAAAGGCTGCGGCCGCGCCCTGGAAAAACGCGCCAAGGCACATGAGGGGAAAGTTCTGCTGCATGATGCCGATAAACGAAATGATGCCCGACAGAATTCCAGCCACCCCGCCAACCGTGAAGCCGGCACGGCGGCCAAGCCGCGCCATCAGCAGGGACGCGGGAAACGTCGTTGTCATGAGGCCGAGGTGGGCGAGAAAGATCGGCACGGTGGCAAGCTGGCTATCGGTCGCAAGCCCCATCCAGCGGAATTGCGGTTGCAAAACCAGGTTCGCCTCGGTGCCAAGCAGCGCGAGGGCAGCGAGCGGCGTCGTCGCGATCGCCATGCCCTGGACCGACTGGAACAGCGCCTGCGCCAGCGCCAGGATCGCGATGTTGCGGCGCAGATGAGCAGCAGCGCTCTTGGTGGAGGCGGCAACGGTCATGAGCAATGATCCCGAGAGGCAGCAGCATGGACCTACAGGATAACCTGCCGTGCACGAAATACTATTTCCACACAGCTCCGTTGCAGGAAAATGCATTTGCTTTCGAACGCTGCCTGCCCCGCGCCGCCGCAGTAATGCCAGACCTCACCGGCACCCAATGGCAACACTCGGCATTTGGCGCGCAGATGCAGCAGCCGCGGGCTTTTCACGATGCCGGGTGGCGCTATAAGGTGCCCGGAGAAGACGCGTTCGCCACCGTAGTCAGGATTTCTTACCATGCGAGCCCTGCGCAGTCAGTTTATTGCGTGCCTGTGCACGGCAACGATCACCTCGCCAGTGCTGGCCAACGGGCCGACGGAACCCACGGCTGCGCTACTGGTCTCTGCAACGACCGCGGTGCCGATTTCGCCGATCATCGGTCTCGTCCGCCAGCAGCTTGGGACGCCCTCGCGCCGCACCGTCGATGAGGTGGATCGCGCCGGCCTCGCCGCCCACTATGCGGCGGCTGGCCGCACGCCGATCTGGGTCACGGATACCGGGCTTGCCCCCCAAACCCCGGCAGTGATCGCGGAGCTGCGCGCCAGCGCCGACTGGGGCCTCACCCCGTCGAGCTTCGACACGCCCGATGCCGATACCGCCGCCACGACGCCCGACGCACTCGCGGCAATCGAAGTGCGCATGGGGCTTGCCGTTCTCAAGTATGCCCGCCATGCCCGCGGCGGACGGATCGACGTGGCCGCCCTCGGCCGTAGCTTCGACCAGAAACCACCGCTGCTCGATCCGCAGTCGGTCATTAGCGCGATTGCAGCTTCCGCCGACGCAGCAGCCTATCTGCGCAGCCTGCATCCCCAGCATCCCCAGTTCGAGAAGTTGCGCCAGGCGCTGCTGAGCTTGCGCAAACCGCAGGTGGACGCCGCAGAGACTGCCGCGACCGACGTGCACGTGAAACTGCCGGCTGGGCCGCGGCTCAAACTGGGCCAGAGCCACCCGCATGTGGTCGTGCTGCGCCAGCGCCTCGCCTTCCCCGACGCCGAAGGTGCATCTGACCGCATCGACGCGCCGCTGCAAGCGGCACTGCGCGCCTTCCAGCAGTCGAAGGGGCTCGATGCCGACGGCACGCTCAATCCCGCGACGCGGGCAGCCCTCAACAGCGGCGTGAAGCCCACGCGCTCGATCGCCGACCAGACCCAGCGCCTGCTCGTCAACATGGAGCGCTGGCGCTGGCTGCCCGAGAACCTCGGCAGCTTCCACGTGTGGAACAACATCCCCGAATACCGCATGCGGGTGCTGAAGGATGGCGCGCTCGTGCATTCCGAAACGATCATCGTCGGCAAGCCGTCGACGCCGACGCCGCAGTTCTCCGCCGACATGAAGTATGTGATCTTCCATCCGACCTGGGGCGTGCCGGACGGCATCAAGGTGAACGAGATCGCCCCTGCGCTACGCCGCAGCAGCAGCAATAACAGTTCAAGTTTCTGGGGTGGCGGCAGCACCGAACAGCCAGCCGTCCTGCGACGCTACAACTTGATTGTCAGTCAGAACGGCCGGCAAGTGGACCCGAATTCGGTGAACTGGCAGACCGTGGACGTTCGTAACTTCCAGTTCACGCAGCCGGCGAGCGCCTCCAATGTGCTCGGCGTCGTGAAGTTCCGCTTCCCCAACAAGCATGACGTCTACATGCACGACACGCCCGACCGCGGCTTGTTTTCCCGCACCGAGAAGGCCTTCAGCCACGGCTGCATGCGCGTGCAGAACCCGCGGCGGCTGGCCGAAGTCCTGCTGGCGGAAGACCGGGGCTGGAGTTCGGCCCAGGTCGGCAGCGCCATTTCTGCCAACGCGACGCAAGAGGTGACCCTGGCAAAGCAGATCCCGGTGCACGTGAGCTACTTCACGGCGATCGTCGACGATGAAGGCCAACTGCACACATTTGCCGATCTCTATGGCCACGACAACCGCGTGGCCTCAGCCCTCGACGGCCGACCGATCAAGGTGATCGCGCAGAGCGATCCCGCGGTCCGGGCGGAACGCGAAGTGCGCCGCCCGGTCAAGCCGCGCCCCGCGTCCAGCGGCGGCTCGTTCTTTGATCTCTTCTCCGGATTGGCTGGGAACTGACGTCCCGTGCAGACCTAATGCCAGCTGCCGGGTATTCCGGGCCTGTCGGCGGCAACTAAAGGTTCCGCGTCCGCTGTTGTGCGATCTGCCTGCCCCGGCGCATTTTGGCTGCGCCCCCCGACACGGCGTTGGATTGTCGAAAGCGACTCCCCCTCGGGAAACGGTCGCCCACCATGGAAGCCGGCACCAGCTTGCTGCGCAATTGGGCTACCGCCCAAACCCGCTCGGGGGAAAGGTTCCCCCGAACCCCCTTCCTTTTTTCGCGGGCATCCCACCAGTTGGCGAACACGGCCTTCCTGACCTAAACTCGCAGCCGGCTCCACCTTCAGTCCGCAGGAGGTTTGATTGTCGCGTCGTGCGTTGGCTTATCTATCGGCAGTGCTGATGGTCGTCTGGGGCGCCCCGTCGCGGGCTCAGACTGCCGCTGTGCCTGCCCCGGACCGGTGCCTCGCGTTTGCGCAAGCGCCGAACCCCGGCCCCCGCATCCAGCCGGCGAAGTTCATCCCCGCCGACCTTAGCGTCACCGAAGTGCGCCTCACCTTCCTCGGCCACTCGACCTTCGTCGTCGAGAGCGCCAAGGGCGTGCGGATCGCGACCGACTACAACGACTACTACCGGCCCCAGGCGGTACCCGACATTGTCACCATGAACCGGGCGCATGATACGCACTATTCGAACAACCCCGCGCCCGGCATCACACACATCCTGCGCGGCTGGAACCCCGACGGCGGTGCCGCCCAACACGACGTCAGCTTGCGCGACGTGCGCGTGCGCAACATTCCGACCAACACCCGCGACTGGCAGGGCGGCACCAACGTCTACGGCAACTCGATCTTCGTGTTCGAGATCGCAGGGCTGTGCATCGCCCACCTTGGCCACCTGCATCACACGCTCACCGTGCAGCAGCTGGCCCAGCTCGGACAGATGGACGTCGTCATGGTGCCGGTCGACGGCAGCTACACGATGGACCTCGACGGCATGGTGGAAGTGCTGCAGGCGATCAAGGCGCCGCTGATGATCCCCATGCACTACTTTTCGAGCTTCACGCTCGAGCGGTTCATGGCCCGCGTGCGCGGCAGCTTCGAGATCGAGGAGAGTTTGCTGCCAACGATCGTCGTCAGCCGCGCCACCCTGCCGGCGAAGCAGAAGATCCTGGTGCTGCCGGGGCGGTAGTGACGGGAGCGTTCCATGTTGCAAGAACTCGACACGGTCGTGCTGACGAAAGACGTTCCCGAGGCCCAACTGATTGTCGGCGACACGGGCTCCATCGTGCACGTCTACTCCATCGGCCGAGCCCTTGAGATCGAAGTCGTGAGCCTCAGTGGCGAGACCATCGCGATCGTCACGCTGCCGACGGATGCGGTGCGCGCGGTGGCAGCCGGCGACGTTCCGCATGCACCACGCAAACTCGGACAGTCCGTGGCCGAGTGACTGCATGATCACGATCACTTGGCACGCAGATCAGCGGAAGCGCTTCTGCGGCGGGCGTGAGCTGGCAGAGGGCGGCGGACCCGAGCGCACATCCTTGTGGCGGAAGTTGATGCGGCCCTTCGTTAGGTCATAGGGCGTCATGGCGACCGTGACCTTGTCGCCGGCCAGGATGCGAATGCGATTCTTTTTCATGCGGCCGGACGTGTAGGCCGTCACTTCGTGTCCATTGTCGAGTTTCACCCGGCAGCGTGCGTCGGGCAGGACTTCGCTGACGACGCCTTCGAACTCGAGCTCTTCTTCCTTGGCCATTCGATCTCCCTGGGGTTCAGATCCCAGCAACAACGCCTGAAGCGGGCAGACGTCAAGCCTGCCCGCACCGATTTATCGGGACGATTCGCGATCGACTTCGATCAGAGCGCGCGCAGATTAACGGCCGACGACTTGCCGTTGCGGCCGCGCTCAAGATCGTATGACAACTTCTGACCTTCGCGCAGGCCCGTCATGTTGGCCCGTTCAACTGCCGAGATGTGAACGAAAACGTCTGCCCCACCCTCGTCTGGTTGAATGAAACCGTAACCTTTTTGTCCGTTGAACCACTTCACAGTGCCAGTCGCCATCTTCAGTCCTCTGGTATTACCGCCGGCCCACGCCGAATTGTCGTGGGCCATCAAATCACGCGTAGGACGGTCCAGGTGGCCGGTAGAGCCTTGCCGTAGAGTGCACCCAGGTAATTCGACAGTGTAAGTATGGGGCACCCGAGGCCGAACAGCAACAGAAAAACAACAAAATGTTGACGCGAACGGCGCAATCCCTTCGACTTTGGTCGTGGCTCTTTGTTGAAGTACCTTGCTCGACTGGGGGCAACCGTGGCTGAACTCTCGTTGCGCTGCGATAAACACCTGCGCTTCGTTTGCCACGGCATGGCATAGTAAGGACGACCGACGCATGGCCTCCGCCTCGACCACAGCACGTCCCTTGTCGCTGCTGCTAGGCTTCATTGCGGCAGCGATCGCCGTCGTGACGGTACACCAATCGATCATCCACCTCCTGGCCTTGTACAAGGTCCTGCCGAACGCCCAGGCCTGGTCGATGCGCCCCGTGGCACCCTACGGCGTGCCGCAGATCGTCAACAGCGTGTTCTGGGGCGGACTGTGGGGCGTACTGTTTGCCACCATTTGGCCTAAGCTGCCGGGCGGCACCCTGTGGCTGCGCGGTTTGATCTTCGGCTGGCTGATCGCCGTTCTCAGCAACTGGATCCTGGTGCCGCTGGTCAAGGGCGTGATCCTCAAGATGCCCAACAACTTCTTTTTTGGTGGCTTTGATCCCCTGCGCATGCTGGCAACCGCGCTGATCCTGAGCGGCTTTGGCCTGACGCTCGGCCTTGTGTATGGGCTGATGGCGGGCCGCAGCTGACAGCTTTCACGGCCTGTTCGGCCGCCCTTCGAGCCCGGCCAGCACCGCGTCCGAGACGCCGGGGATGCGCATCTGGAAAGTTTCGCGCACCACCGCATAATCGTAATAGCCCATCCGCGCGATCGGCTCGATCTTGGCGATGTCGAGCTTACCGTCGGCGCCGACCACATCGGCGCTGATGTGAATGCGCACGACCTCGCCGAAAACGACATCGACGGTGCCGACCGTGGAGCGACCGGCAAACCGCTGGGTCGACAGATACCGGCACTCGAAATGGCACGGGCTTTCCGCGACCCGTGGGCCGGGCGCATCGATGCAGGCTGCCTTGGTGACGCAGGCCAGTTCGAATTCGTCGACGCCATACGCCACGTCGCGCGCCGATTGATTGACCGCCTCGCGCAGCGCGTAGGTCGCCATGTTCCACACGAAAAAGCCGGTTTCTTCCGCGTTGACGACGGTATCCTTGCGGCGCCCGTCGACGTGCTGGTTGGCGGCAAACATCACGATCGGCGGATCGAACGTGATGTTCTGCCACTGGCTAAACGGCGCGAGGTTGGCGCGGCCGTCCTTCGAAATCGTCGACAGCCAGCCGATCGGCCGCGGGACAGTGCAGCTCTTGAACGGGTCATAGGGCAACGGGCAGACATCATGGCGCGGATCGTAGTGCATGCGTGGCGGGTCTCCCGGCTGTTGTGCCATTGACATAGTTGCACAAACGTCCTCGCCAGTGACGCGTGCATTGCCTATCTAAGCGCGCTTGCCGATTCCGATCGGCAATGAATCGACACTGGGAAAATCGACGCAATGACGCAGCGCGTGAAGATCGGCGGCCTCGAGGTCGCCACGGTACTTGCAGAGTTCGTGAATGGGGAAGTGTTGCCCGGCACCGCCGTGGCGCCGGCAGCCTTCTGGGCCGGCCTCGACGCTGCCATCCACGAGCTGACGCCGAAGAATCGCGCGCTGCTGGCCAAGCGCGATGCCTTGCAGGCGCAGATCGATGCCTGGCACCGCGAGACCAATGCCAAGCCGTTCGATGTCGCGGCCTACAAGGCGTTTCTCAACCAGATCGGTTATCTTGTTCCTGAGGGCGCGGACTTCAAAGTCGACACCGCCAACGTCGACGTCGAGATCACCCATACTGCCGGCCCGCAGCTCGTCGTGCCGGTGATGAACGCGCGCTATGCGCTCAATGCCGCCAATGCCCGCTGGGGCTCGCTGTACGACGCGCTCTACGGCACGGATGCGATTCCAGAGGACGGCGGCGCGACCCGCGGCGGACCCTTCAACCCACTGCGCGGCGCCAAGGTGGTCGCCTTCGCCAAGGCGCTGCTCGACGAAATCGCCCCCCTCGATGGCTACAGCTGGACCGATGTCACGTCGCTGCGCATCGATGACGGCCGCCTGTTCGCCGCCACCAAAGTTGGCACGCAGACTTATCTGCGGCGGCCAGCGACCTTCGCCGGCTACCTGGGTGAAGCTGCCAATCCGACCGCACTGCTGCTGCGCAACAACGGCCTGCACGCCGAGGTGGTCATCGATCGCCGGCGCCCGATCGGGATCACCGACCTCGCCGGCATCGCCGACGTGATCCTCGAAAGCGCGCTGACGACAATCATGGATCTGGAAGATTCGATCGCCGCCGTCGATGCCGACGACAAAGTGGCGGCCTACCGCAACTGGCTCGGCCTGATGCAGGGCACACTCGCCGACACGTTCCAGAAGGGCGGCCAATCGATGACCCGGCGCCTCAACGGCGACCGCACTTACACTGCGCCGGGCGGCAAACTGCTCGTTGTGCCGGGACGCTCGGTCATGCTGATCCGCAACGTCGGCCACCTCATGACCAGCGACAGTGTGCTCGACCGCGATGGCCAGCCGGTGCCCGAAGGCATTCTCGACGGCTTCATCACCGCGCTGGTCGCGATGCATGACCTCAAAGCCCGCCGCAACAGCCGGACCGGCTCGATCTACATCGTCAAGCCGAAGATGCACGGGCCGGAAGAAATCGCATTCACGGCCACGCTGTTCGACCGCATCGAAGCAACGCTGGGGCTCAGCCCCAACACCTTGAAAATGGGGATCATGGACGAGGAGCGGCGCACCACGGTCAATCTGAAGGAGTGCATCAGGGCAGCGAGTTCGCGCGTATTCTTCATCAACACGGGCTTCCTCGACCGCACCGGCGACGAGATCCACACCTCCATGCATGCCGGCCCGATGATCCGCAAGGGCGAGATGCGGGCTCAGCCCTGGATCAAGGCCTACGAGGACTGGAACGTCGACATCGGCATCGCTTGCGGCCTGCCTGGCCACGCGCAGATCGGCAAAGGCATGTGGGCGATGCCCGATCTGATGGCGGCGATGCTCGAGCAAAAAGCGGCACACCCGATGGCCGGCGCATCGACCGCCTGGGTTCCCTCACCGACCGCCGCCACCCTGCATGCGATCCACTATCACAAAGTCGACGTGGCGCAGCGCCAGCGCGATTTGAGCCAGCGCGCCCGCGCATCGCTCGACGGTGTCCTGACCATCCCACTGGCTGGCGGCCACACCTGGTCGCCGCAGGACGTGCAGGCAGAGCTCGACAACAACGCGCAAGGCATTCTCGGCTACGTCGTGCGCTGGATCGATCAGGGTGTCGGTTGCTCGAAAGTGCCCGACATCAACAACATCGGGCTGATGGAAGACCGCGCCACCTTGCGCATTTCCGCCCAGCACATGGCCAACTGGCTGCGCCACGGCATCACGTCGCAAGCGCAAGTGATGGCAACGATGCAGCGCATGGCCACGGTCGTCGACGCCCAGAATGCCGGCGATCCGCTGTACCGGCCCATGGCGCCGACCTTCGACGGCGTAGCGTTCAAGGCTGCCTGCGATCTCGTGTTCAAGGGTACGACCGAGCCGAACGGCTACACCGAGCCGCTCCTGCATGCCTGGCGCGTGGTGGCCAAGCGGCAGGCGGCCTGATTGGCCGAGCAAACCGAGGTCCACCGGTGGGTGCCTTGTGGGGGCAGCGCTGGAGGTTGGCGTTGTGCGCTCGGTCGTGCGCAATCCAACTTGCCAGTGGACCACCGCCCGGCCCTCGCTCAGCCCAGCATATTCGTATCGCCGCACACCGAGAGTGCCTGGCCCGAAATCGTCCGCCCCCGCGGGCTTGCCGTGAACACCACCATGTCGGCCAGTTGCTGCGGTGTCACGTAGTCCCGCAGCGACGTGAACTGCAGCATGAACTCCTCCTGTGCCTTGAACGAGCGCCCGTTCTGCTGGGCCTTGGCCTCGATAACGCGGCGGATGCGGTCGCCGGCGACGAGACCAGGTAGCAGCGCGTTGACGCGGATACCATCAGGACCGAGTTCCATGGCGATCGATTTCGTAAAGCCGACCACGCCCCACTTCGCTGCCGCATAGGGCGAGCGCAAGGGGAAACCGTGCCGGCCTGCCTGGCTCGACAAATTCATGATGCTGGCATTGTTGGATTTGCGCAGATGCGGGATCGCCAACCGCGCGCAGTTGAACTGGCCGGTCAGGTCGACGGTGAGGCAGCGGTCCCAGTCCTCGGGATTGATCTCCTCGACGCGGCCGGTCGGCCCTGCAATGCCGGCGTTGTTGACGAGACAATCGATGCCATCGAGGTGCCGCAGCGCATCCTCGAACATGCGGGCGACGGCCGTGCGGTCGGCCACATCGCACACGGTGCGGGCTAGCGTCGGATCGGAGATCGCGACCGCCGACAGTGCCTCCCGGTCGACATCGCACACGAATACCTTTGCCCCTTCGCGGACGAAGGCGCGGGCTATCTCGAGGCCAATGCCGCCCGCACCCGCCGTGACGAGTACACGCAAATCCTTGATGCCGAGATCCATAGGGTCGCTCCCGTGACTGTTGATTGGATACCCCAATCAACACACCTGGATGCGACGCCTGTCAAATTCGTTTGCGCAGTTACTCCGCGGCATCCATCATCTCGTCGGCGACGTGCGAGGGCGCCGTGGGGCCATCGTCCAGCAGCATGCCGAGCGCATGCAGATAGACCTGGAGAATTCCCTCTTCCTCCTGACGCTGGTCCCGGGACTTCTTGCGCAGGCGCACGATCTGGCGCAGTGCCTTCACGTCGAAACCGACGGCTTTGGCCTCCAGGAACTTGTCCCGGATATCGTCGGACAGCGCCTTCTTCTGCTCTTCCAGGTTCTCGATCTGCTCGACGAACTGGCGCAATTGGTTCTGCGCGGCGGATTGCAATGTGGTCATGGGCCTGATCCTTGGACTCGCACACCTGCGGCGCAAACGCGCACGGCACCGGCAGGTAGTTGGTCCAGGAAACTAGGCTGCTTCGTGGGGCTGGAACAAGGCGATGGGTAGGCCGGTCCAGGGGTTATCCCCGCAACACACTGGCGCGTGGGGTGACACGCGAGAGTGGCGATCGGCGGCAGGCATTGGTCTGCTGCCGCCGATCGCCGCTAGGACAACTTCATGACCTGGATGGCGGCTGGTCCCAGAATGACGATGAACAGCACGGGAAGGAAGAAGATAATCATCGGAACGGTCAGTTTCGGCGGCAGTGCAGCGGCCTTCTTCTCGGCTTCCAGCATGCGCATTTCGCGATTTTCCTTGGCCATCACGCGCAGCGCCTGGCCAACCGGGGTACCGTAGCGCTCGGCCTGGATCAACGCCGTCGCCACGCCCTTGATGCCAAGCAGTCCCGTGCGTTTGCCGAGATTTTCGTAGGCCACGCGCCGGTCCGACAGATAGGACAGTTCGGCGGTGGTCAAGCTGAACTCTTCAGCCAGTTCGATCGACTGGCTGGCCAATTCCTTGGCAACGCGGCCGAAGGCAAGTTCGACCGACATGCCGGCCTGCACGCAGATCAGCAGCATGTCGAGACTATCCGGGAACGCGTCCTTCAGGGCCTGTTGTCGACGCGAGATCATGTTCGATAGAAACACGTTCGGCAGATAGAAGCCGAGGAAGCCGGCGCCGAACGCCATCAGCACCTTGATCATCGGCGGATATTGCAGGTTGGAGACGACAAACAGGTACAGCAACGCCACGACGAACGAAATCGGCGGCATCGCGACCCGGAAGAACATGTAGGCGACCAGCGGCGCCTGACCACGCAAACCGGCCATCTTCAAGGTGTCGCGCAAATCTTCCGTATCAAAATAGGTGCGCAGGCCCATCCCATCGACGAGCTGCGGCATCAGACCCTTGGGCGCCTGGCGCAACTTCGCAGCGCCGTTGGTGTCCTTCTTGATCTCGGCCAGCCGCAAAGAACGCATCTGGTCCCGCTCGGTCGCCATGACCCGCATGCGCTGACTGATGCGATCGCGCGAGATCATCGGCATGGCGACCGTCAGCACCGTGGCGAACGCGGCCACAGCCGATAGCGTCATGACCAAGATCTGCGGTCGGAAGATGAACTCGATGAATTCTATCATGGCAACACCCGCTCATCGCTATGCAGATCAACGCCGACATTCCTGCCGGCGCTCCGCACTGTGAAGTGGTCAGAACTTGAAATTGATCATCTTGCGCATCACTAGCAGTCCGAACGTCATCCAGATTCCGGCACAGGCAAGCATGAACTGGCCGAACAGGGTGGTGAACAGCAGCAGGATGTACTTAGGATTGGACAGGTAGACCATCAGCATGACGATGAATGGCAAAGCGCCGAGCACCATGGCCGAGGCCTTCGCTTCGGATGACATGGCCTGCACCTTGCCGGCGAGTGTCTTGCGATCGCGCAGCACGCCCGACAGGTTGCCGAGCGCTTCGGACAGGTTACCGCCCGCCTGCTGCTGGATGCCGATCACGATGGCGAAAAACTTCACCTCGGGTAGCGGCATGCGCGCCATCATGCGCTCGAAGCCTTCGGTGATCGGAACGCCGACGCGCGACTGGTCGACGACCTCGCGGAACTCTTCGTTCAACGGTGCGGGGCTCTCGCGGGCGATAATGCCGAGGCACTCGTTGAGCGGCAGGCCCGACTTCACACCGCGCACGATGATGTCGATGGCGTTGGCGAAATTGTCGACGAACTTCTTCTGCCGTCGTTTCGTCAGGAACCCCAGTGCCCAGCGCGGCAACCCGAAAGCGCCAACGAAACCTGCCGCGGCTGCAGCCACCGGCGGGACATTCGACATCATCACGAACAATAGGACGATCGCCACTGCGCCGGCCACGCCGCTCGCGATCCAGAACGCATTGGGCGTCATGTCGAGGCCGGCCCGCTGCAGACGCACCCGCAGCGATACCTTTTCCTTGGCGCGCTGCTTGTTTTCGAGGTCCTTGAGCGTGTCGGCCACCTGCTGCTTGCGGTTGGAGGCCTGTTCCTGCTGGACCACCCGCGTGGTGCGCTTCTGCCGGTTCTCGGTGACGGTTGCGATCCGCTTCGCCGTCGTTCGCTCACCCGACAGATAGGGCCACAAGAACACGAACGCCAGGCTGGCGACCGCGAACGCACCGAGCGCGAGCGCAAGCAGCTGCGACGATTCAAGTTCAGCCATTTGCCTCTCCCATCGGGTTGCCGTCCGCGTCTGCGACCTCGGAGGATGCGAGCGCTTCGGCCAGCCTGTTCTGCTCGCCGTAATATTCGGCGCGGTCCCAGAAGCGGGGGCGCGCGATCCCGGTAGAACGGTGACGGCCGATGATCTTGTCGTTGGCGTCCTGGCCGGTGATCTCGAAGACGATGAGGTTCTGCAAGGTCACGACCTCGCCTTCCATGCCGACCACCTCGGTGATGTGGGTCACCTTGCGCGAACCGTCCCGCAGGCGCGAGGCCTGGATGATGATGTCGATCGAACCGGTGATCATCTCGCGGATGGTCTTGGGCGGCAGCGAGTAGCCACCCATCATGATCATGGATTCCAGACGACTGATGGCTTCGCGCGGGCTGTTGGAGTGGAGTGTGCCCATGGAGCCGTCGTGGCCGGTGTTCATGGCCTGCAGCAGATCGAACGCTTCAGGGCCGCGGACCTCACCGACGATGATGCGTTCAGGGCGCATACGCAGGCAGTTCTTGACGAGGTCACGCATGGTGATTTCGCCCTCGCCCTCGAGGTTGGGCGGGCGGGTTTCGAGGCGCACGACGTGGGGCTGCTGCAGCTGAAGTTCGGCCGAGTCTTCGCAGGTGATGATGCGCTCGTCGGAATCGATCGAGCCGGTCATGCAGTTGAGCAGCGTCGTCTTGCCCGAGCCGGTACCACCGGAGATCAGGATGTTGCAGCGCACCCGGCCGATGACTTCGAGGATCGTTTTCGCCTGCGGGCTGATCGAGCCGAACTTCATCAGTTGCTCGAGCTTGAGGCGGTCCTTCTTGAACTTACGAATGGTGAGGCAGGGGCCATCGATGGCCAGTGGTGGCGCGATGACGTTGACGCGGCTGCCGTCAGGGAGACGCGCGTCGCAGATCGGGCTCGATTCATCGACGCGGCGGCCGACCTGGCTGACGATGCGCTGGCAGATGTTCATCAACTGCGCGTTGTCGGCAAAGCGGATGCCGGCCTTCTGCACCTTGCCGTTAACTTCGATGAAGGTGGTCGCGGCACCGTTCACCATGATGTCGGCGATGTCGTCGCGGGCGAGCAGCGGCTCCAGGGGCCCATAGCCAAGCACGTCGTTGCAGATATCCTCGAGCAGCTCTTCCTGCTCGGCAATCGACATCACGACGTTCTTGATCTGGATGATCTCGCTGACGATGTCGCGAATTTCTTCGCGCGCCGCCGCCGACTCGAGCTTGGCGAGCTGCGTCAGGTCGATGGTATCGATCAGGGCGTTAAATACCGTCGTCTTGACGTCATAGTACTCCTCCGAGTGCTTGCGGCTCGGCTCGACGACCGGCTCGGGCGCCCGCGGCGCGGCGGCAGGTGCTGCCGCCGCCTTCATGTCCGCGGGCTTCGGGACGGCACCCGCCGTTGCCTGCTGCGGCGGCAGAACTTTCTTGGGCGCGTTGGGATCATTGGTGCGACGACCGAACATTGCCGGAGTTCCTTAGCGCTTGAATTTCAGCTTCTCGAGGAGTGGAGCGAATGCATTGGGCATGCCAGATTTCTTCGGCTCGACCCGGACTTCCTTGCGGTGCGCAAGTGCCATTGCGAGGTCGTGGATCGCAGCCACGGCCTTCGCCTTCTTGTTCAGTTCCTCGATCATCTGACCGTTGTTGGCTGCCTGGCCGAACGTTTCGACGTCGAACTCGATGATGGCGGTCGGCTTCAGATCGAGGCTCTGGGAGAATTCCTTGACGCTGATTTCGGGGCGCTTTGGCATGTTCGCCATATTGAGAACCAGGTGTGGCGGCCCATCATTCGAACGCGACTGCTTCAACAGATCGATGATGTTCTTCGCATTGCGCAGGTTGGCAAGGTCCGGCACGGCCGTGATGACGACCTCGTCGGCGCTGAGCAGGATGCGCTTGGTCCAGGAAGTCCAGGTGTGCGGCAGGTCGACGGCGACGAATGGCACGTTCTGGCGCACGACATCGAGCACGGTGGTGCAGGCTTCGGCCGACAGATCGTAGTCGCGGTCAAGCACGACGGGGGCTGCAAAAATGCTCAGATGGTTCGAGCACTTGGTCAGCAGGCGGTCGAGCAGGACTTCGTCCAACCGCTCCGGACTGCCGAGCGCCTCGGCGATGCCTTGCACCGGGTCCTGGTTGAAATCGAGACCCGTCGTACCGAAGGCCATGTCGAGATCGGCGATTACGACGTTGCTCTTCAGAACCTCAGACAACGTCCATGCCGCGTTGTGGCACACGGTGGACGAGCCGACGCCACCCTTGGCGCCGACAAAGGCCATGACGTTGCCGACCGGATCGGAATCTGGATTGTTGTAGAGGTTCGAAATGCTTTCCATCAGTTGCAGGGGCGTAACGGGCGCCACCAGATATTCGCTGACGCCGCGCTTCAACAGTTCGCGGTACAAAATCACGTCATTGACGTGCCCAACGATCACGACCTTGGTGCCGCTGTCGCAACTCTCGGCCAGCTTGTCGAGTTCACCGAGCATCTGGGCCCGCGGCAGCGAGCTCTCGATGACGATCAGGTTGGGCGTCGGGCTCTCCTGGTAGTGGGCAACGGCGGCCGGTGCTCCGCCCATGTGCAGGCTGACATGGGTCTTGGCCAGGCGGCGGTCTTCGGCCGCCACTTGCAGTGCTTCGGCCGTGGTGTTGCCTTCGCAGAACGCCTGGATCGAGATGCGTGGAATCGGCCGCGCCTTGATCAACGATTCATTTACCGTCTCCGCACCCTCGCTGTAGGGCATGAGCTGGCCGGCGTCCTCCATCGAGGGCACAGCATGTGCGTGGGCTTGTCTCGTCATGATAACAGTTCCTTCGTGATCACAATCAATTGGCGCCCTTGACGACAACCCGCTCGTCTTGCTGCTTCTGGGAGATAGTAGACTCACCCTTTATGTATTTTCCGAAAACGACGTCGCGGCGCTCGCCCGGTGCCGGCGTGCTGGCGCGTGGCCCCAACAGGTCAGCCGGGTTGGAAATATGGGCCGCCAGGTTGCGCTGGTTGGCGCAGCCGAAGTTCGAGCGTTCGTTGTTCGACTGTTCGTCGGCGAGATTGGTCGTCCAGCGACCGCACTGCGGACCCTCTGCCACATATCGCAGGTAGGAGATGCGAATGGGCGGCTGCGGATCGCGATCCTCGTGATAGGCTTCGACGGTGATCGAACTATCTGAGAACCCGCCTTCGCGCATCAGGTGGCGGATTTCGGCAACCGCCTGCATGGCGGCCACTTCGTTCGGTGCGCCGCTCGGAGCGGAGATCACCAGCTTGCTGTTACCGCTGTCGCCGGCCCGGAACCGCGTAACGAAATCGATCACCTGGGCCTTCTGGTGTGGTGACATACCGACACTGCCGCGTGCGACGCGCAACGACATGTTCGACGGCCTCTGCGACACCAGGATCGGGTGGCGTTGCGAGGGATCGGCCACGCTCCAGCCGGCGACCTGGGGGACAATTTCCGCCGACTTGCACCCGGCAAGAAGGAGGGCCGTGGCCGAGACGATCAGCATGGCGCCCGTCAGTCCGCCCGATGTGCGCATGGTGCGGTTCACGACGGGAACAGTTGTCAAGGTAGTGTTGGTCATAATGGTTCTCCCGCGTGAGCCTTATTCAACGATGAAGCCGTAGTCGCCCTTCAGTCCGCCGTCGGGCATAGCCGTGCCTTTGCCGTAGACCTTGTTCAGATGACCAAGGAAGTTACCCTTCAGGTCGGTTGCCGGTGTCAGACCATCATCGGGACGGGCCAGTTCGCGGCGAGCGGTAGGACGGACGAGGTAGGGCGTGACGATGACGACCAGCTCCGTCTCCTGCTTGATGTAGTCACGGCTGCGGAACAACGTGCCGAGAACCGGGAGATCCTTGAGGCCAGGCACGCCATCGATGTTCGCTCTGAGATTGTCCGAGATCAGGCCGGCCATGGCGAGCGATCCACCCGAGGGCAGTTCGACCGTCGATTTGGCCTGCCGTTTCTTGAGGGCCGGGATCGAAATGTTGCTCAGCGTGACGGCGCCGTCGTTGGACAGCTCACTGACCTCGGTCTCGATCTTCAGACTGATGCGCCCCTCGGACAGCACCAGCGGCGTGAAGGCCAGGCCGATACCGAATTCCTTGAAGGTCACAGAGAGCGCACCGGTCGTGTCAACCACTGGCACCGGGAACTCGCCGCCGGCCAGGAACTTCGCCGTTTCGCCCGACACCGCCGTCATGTTTGGTTCGGCCAGGGTTTTCACCAGGCCATCCCGCTCCAAGGCGCGCAGTGCATGGGTGAGCGTGGCCGGGCCGGACGTGAAGCCGCCGCTGACGCCGGAGTTTCCAAATGCTCCAGCTGCCGGACCACCGTTAAAGAGTTGAAGCGCCTGCGTGCTGGTGAGAACGCCCGACACCGGCAGGCCACCAAGACCAGCGGCTGCCGTCAGCGGCAAGGCGTTGGCGGTCAGGACCTGGGTCGAGAAATTGCCGTTGGTCAGCGACGCACCGAGGTTGACGCCCAGCTGCTTCATCAAGGTGCGCTGCATTTCAGCGACCACCACCCGCAGCATGACCTGGTCCTCGCCGTCCACGGCGAGCAGGTTGATCACCTTGGCTGCCGCATCGCCCGACTTCGCCCTGACATCGGTATTGCCGGTGGTCGAGCTTTGTGAGGTGATTTCCACCGCCACGAACTGGGTCGCGATCTGCACAGCACGGGCGGCATCGGCCGGCGCGCGCACGGTACCGTTCAGCACCACGGCTTCGTTGATCATCTCGATCTTGATGTTGGACCCTGGCAGCAGGCGGTTCAGCATGCTTTCCAGGCCCGAGGCGTCGCGCTCGACGGACAATTCCAGCGTCAAGAACTGCTGCCCTTGCCCGTCAAAGAAAAACGCGTTGGCGACACCGCTCTTCTTGGCGAGCAGAAAAATCCGGTTCGACGTCTGCACCACCGCATCGACGATCGACGGGTCGGAGATCAGTACGTCCTGCAGCGCGCGCGGCACCTCGAGGACGGTCGACTTGTTGAGGCCGATCCGCAGCTTCTTGTGCGCGGGCAAACCCGCCTCACTGATGCGCAGGATCGACTGCAGTCCACCGGCCTTCTGATCGACCAACTGGCTTGCGTCTTCGATCTGGGCCGGCCGCCGCTTGTTACCCGCACCCTGTGCGAGGGCATCGCTTGCCGTGAGCACGGGAGCAAGGCTACCGAGCAGGCTGCAAATGCTGACCAGGGCAAGGCCCTTGGCGATGGTTGCAATGTTTCGCATGATATCGAGCCTTCTGACGAGCTACCGGAAAGTTGGGTGCACTCAGACGCAGACACGAACACATACGCAGACTGGTGTTGATGATCTCGAAAGGGCGCGCCGAGGCGCCGCCATCCCGTTCAGTTCACGCCGTAGGCGCGCGACTTCACGCCATAACGCAGGATCCGGATGGAGTTGCCGCGATCCTTCTTGTTGATTTCCTCGTTGGCCGAAGGTCCTTCCGCGCTCAGATCGGCGATCGAGCGCAAGGCCAACGAGATTTCACCTTGCGTGTTGGCCAGTGCTAACAGTTCCGACTGCTTCGGCGTCAATTCGAGCGTGGCCACGTTGCCTTCGGCGTTCTTCTTGCCGTCCTTGGTTTCGATCTGTTGGCCGATCGCCAGAACTCTCACGTTACTGAACAAGGTGTCGCTGACGATCTCTTCGGAACCACCCTTGCTGCGCTTGCGTTGCGTCAAGATGATATCGACATGGTCGTTCGGCAGTATCAACTTGGCGACCGCAGTCTTTTCGTCGATCTTGGTCGAAATCGCGCGCATGCCGGGTGGCAAGATAGCGGCCAGGATGCCGCCGCTGCCCAGCTTCACGATCTTGTTGTCCGTGATCGGCTCACCCGCCAACAGGGGAACCCGCACGACATGGCCAGCCAACTCGGTCAAGGCATTCGGCTTGGCGCTGAACGTTATGAAGCCGGGACTTACCGCATCTTGCGGCCACTCCTGCCAGCGGAAGGTTTCTGCCGCAGCGACGGCGCCAAGCGGCTGATCGGCGCGGGCCACCAGAACCTTGACGGAATTCACCGTGGTCTGCACCACTTTCGTGTCGACCTTCGCCGGCCTGAGCAGCGTGCCCATCAATAGGAAGGCAGTAATGCCGGCGACGCCTGCAATCGAAATTCCGATCAATTGTGCTTTCTTCATAGCGCAGCGGGTCCTTGTGGCAGTCGCATACGACCTCGACTGATACGGACTATGTCGAAGAAGTCTCAACGCGGAGTTAATTCGCGTGCCTGTTTACGACTTCCTACTTCTTTTGTTTCGAAGGCGCGCGCCACGTGATGATTGAGCCAGCACCGGCCACGGCAACATTGACTGTCGACAAAGCAGTTGCCGGGCTGCGGCAACCGGTCCACTCAGGTCGAGAGTGCAAGGAACCAGTGAGTCGAGGGATAGACCCAGAGCGCCGCGCCAGCGATTGCGATGCCATAGGGGATGCCGCCATCGGCCTTGTGCAGGCGGTTGACCCACTCCTCGGCGGTGAACCTGACAGGCAAAGTGAACCCGCGGAATCCCATCAAGGTCGTTGCCAGCAGGCCGCCCAGCATCGTGACCTGCAGCAGATAGATGAACAAGTTGTCGAAGCCGATCCACAGGGCAGCTGCCGCCAGCAGCTTGGCATCGCCGCCACCGAGCCAGCCCCTCGAGAACATGACGATGCCGATGACGAGCAGCAGAACACCGGCCATAACGTGATTTCCGACCGCTGCGAGCGGCATGCCGGCGACGACGGCGGCGACCGCAAAGGCCGCGATCAACAGAACCGACACCCGGTTCGGGATCGTCATCGTGAAGAAATCCATGGCACCGGCAAACGCCATGGCCACCGGAAAGATCATCAGAACTGGGTACTCGAACATCGAACCATCCCTGTCATTCAATTCGCACGCACCACCACGACTTGGGGCAACTCAGAAGCCTGCGGTGACGTTCTGGAAGATTCCGATGAGTGCGGTGCCAACCGATGTCGCGCCTACGATGATCGATAAACTGATAAAGGTGATGATCAGCCCATATTCGATCGATGTGGCACCCTTCTCGTCCCCGGCAAATCGCTGCAGCAATGCATTCACGACCGTCTCCTCTCACGCATTCGCGCAGGCTGTCCTGTGGCCTGCGATTGTTCTGGAACCCGTACACCTTAAGCTTGAAACCGTTAACAACAGGCACCGTAACGAGGCGCGCAATTCAAGTTTTCAGCACACAACTATTGGTTCGCCATGCACTGAATTCCGGTTGATAGTTGCAGGCTTCCGATGTTGCACCAGAAACATGAAAAAGCCGCCCCACCACAGGTACGTGGACGGGCGGCTTGGACGCTCGATGTTAGCATTTGCGCGGGAAGTGGCCTCGATCTGGCGTCACTTGTTCGCAATACCATCCCTGACCGTGTTGAAAGTCAAGTTGAGCTGATTGCCGAGCGCCTGGGTCGCGCCGATAATGGCAACGCCGATGAGCGAGGCGATCAAGCCGTATTCGATGGCGGTGGCGCCAGAATCGCAGCGCACGAAGCGGTTTACGAGGTTCGTCATGACGTACATCTCCTGTTTGTCCCGGAGCTCACTGCTCCAGTTATGAAGGCTCGACGAAAGGTACTGTCGAACCATACAGAACCATAAATAGTTTCAATTTAAAATGCAATTGAATTGAAGCCTTCGCTCCGTATTGAATAGTCGTTTCACGTTATTTTAGTTAAAGTTTTGTAAATACGCTTCACTTGTTTGTGTGTTGTTATTTATAAATCATTTACTATAAAGCCACAGCACCAAACCATGATCAGACTCACCAAAAACGAAACCCGCCCAATCGATATCGATTGGGCGGGTTTTTGCGAGTGCCGTCAAAACGCTGAATAGCGCGCTATGGTCAGATTTACTTCTTGCCCATTTCGTCGGCAGCCTTATTGAAAGTCGAACTGATCTGGTTGCCCAGGGCGCCGACCGATGCGATGATGGCGACGCCGATGAGCGAGGCGATCAGGCCGTACTCGATGGCGGTTGCACCAGACTCGCAACGCACGAAGCGATTGAAAAGGTTCTTCATGACTGCCTACTCCTGCTATGTTCCAAATGGGTGGGTTGCCCCCAGCCCTGCTCGACCATCGAACCGGGGCTGCCGTGTAACTGATAAACACAGTACCCTTGATCGATTAATTACCAATGAACATAGAGGTGAAGACTGAAATTGCACGTCAATTTGTAAACTTATTATTTAAAAACAATAAAATATCCTCTTTGTCATTATTAAATACTAACTATCAATCCACTCGCAACTCGCCCGCCGTCTGGCCCAACCAGCGAAATGAGCCTCCATCTCGAAGAATACTTCCATTGATCCAGGAATAGAAAAGCCGCCCAGTCGCTTCCGACTGGACGGCGTCCTTGTATCTCGATCAAGACGACACAGTCCTGTGCGATCCTGACGATACTTACTTCTTGGCCATTTCGGTAGCGGCCTTATTCATGGTCGAGCCGATCTGGTTGCCCAGGGTGCCGACTGCGGCGATGATGGCGACGCCGATGAGCGAGGCGATCAGGCCGTACTCGATAGCGGTTGCACCAGACTCGCACTTAACGAAACGGGCGAAGAGGTTCGTCATGATTGTGTACTCCCAACTGGTTGACTGACTGCGCCGGAGCGCTCCCGTCCAGCGGCTTTATGCCTTGCCGTCCGAACAATTGCGAAGATAGCGGCCAGCTCTTAAGATCAGGTTACGCCAAGATCGCGACGTCTTAACGTACAGTAATATTTGACGCCCAATCCGCCCGCAGAACCAATAAACGCCAACCTCGACTGCAGTGTCGTGGAATTTTTACACCGAAACACATGTACTTCTCATCTCAACCGCTCAATATTTTCAATGAATCCTACTTAATAAATCGAAAATTCTTATGAATACTTCAGATTTCAACAGTTTATACTCGTAGTATTTTCGCCCACTCGTCATCCAAAACCAATCACCAGTCCTTTTGACCCCGCACGGTCGGTGCTTTGACATCCACGACATCTGCATGACTAGCAGCTTTAACACCTCGCTAGCCAAGTTCTGGGCTTTTCACTGCTGTCGCGAACGTCACCTTGGCTGCTAAATCAGCACGTGTGGCTATGCACACGGCGCCAAACCTCGATGCCGGCTCAAAACTGCGCACGCGTTTGCAGTTCCTTCACTTCTTGCAGGTCATATCGGAGGTATAGCCCGAACGCCGGAGGATACCGACCGCCATGCCAGCTCGCCTTGTTCTGCCCCAACGCAGTCTGTCCAGCCCCCTTGCGGCCTTCCTGACGGCATCCGCCGCGATCACCGCCGTGATGTTGAAGGCACCCGTCGCAAAGGCGGAAGATCTGATCGTCAAGTATGACCAGTCGCAATTGCTCCGCTTGCCGCGCCCGGCGGCCGAAGTGATCATCGGCAATCCAACCATCGCCGACGTGTCGGTACAGGGTGGCAATCTGCTGGTCGTCACCGGGAAATCTTTCGGCATCACCAACATCATCTCGCTCGATGCTGATCGCAATATCATCCAGGACCAGCGCGTGATGGTGCAGCGCGACGACGTTCGCATCGTCAACCTGCAGAAGGCGGGCAAGCGCGAAAGCTACAGCTGCTCGCCGCAATGCAACCCCACGATCACGATCGGCGACGACCCAACCTACTTCTCGAGCGTGGCAACAAGCACCGATCGCAAGTTGAAGTCTGTCGAAGGTGGCGCCGAGCAGACGTCCTCCGGCGGGCAGTGATCTTGCGTCGACGCGTCACCTGCCGCCATAGATCGACTTGGCAATCATGATCGCCGTGCCCAATCTGTACCGGGGCACGGCGCCGACATCGACGCCGCCGATAACACAGTCCGTCGGCAGCACGTTCAATCGCAGACTTTGCGTTAAGGCGCCCTTAACCATCACTGCAGTCACACTGGGAAGTAAACAAGTCATTTACATTTTTAGCGTTTCCTAAGCCGACAGGTTCATCGAAACCCAGCTGGCTCGAGGTACGCGTTCCATGATGCACAATTTCGCGATCGCATTACGACAGGCCCAGGCCCGGATCCGGCGCCAGATCGCCGCCACCGGTCGTGACGACAGCGGCGCTACAGCAGTCGAATTCGCACTGGTAGGATTGCCATTTTTGATGATGCTATTTGGCATTCTCGGTGTCGGGCTGTTCTTTTTCACGACGTTTTCCTTGGAAAATGCCGTCGAACAAGCGGCCCGCCCCATTCGCACGGGCGAAGCACAAACCGCCGGGCTGACCAGAGATCAGTTCAAGGCCGATGTCTGCAGCAGGCTACCGGTCTCCACCGATTGCGATGGAAAGCTGCGCGTCAACGTGCAGAGCTTCAATGTCGGCCAGGCGATCACGACACCGGCCTGCCTCGACGGGGGTGGTGCGCTGGTGCCGCCGGCGAGCCAGCTCTACGCGCCGGGAACAGCGAGCCAGATCGTGCTGGTGACGACCTGCCTGAAGTGGAGCCTGGCCGGCGATATCCCCTTCATTAAACTAGGCACGTTTGCCGACGGCTCGGCGCTGATCCAGGCGGCGACGACATTCAAGACGGAACCCTTTGTGACAACAGCCCCCGGCAAATAAATGAGTGCCGGTACCACAGCCCTATGCCCTGCATGACAAAGAAATCGGAGACATCATCATGATCCCCGCCCTCATCCGAACTCTGGATGCCGCGAGACGCCGGCTCGCACAACGGTTTCACCGCGATGAACGGGGCGTTGCGGCGGTTGAGTTCGCGCTTCTAGTGCCGATCATGGTCTCGCTGTTCGTTGGAGCGGTCGAACTCAGCCAGGCCATCACCGTCGATCGCCGCATCACGCAGATCGCCAGTTCGACGGCAGATCTCGTGGCTCGCGAAAGCGCGATCACGACGGCACAACTCAACAACGTGACGGATGTCGCCCGCGCCTTGATGCAACCCTATGATACCGCGCCGCTGAAAATTACAATTACAAGTGTCGGCGCGAACGCAACTAATATCAACAACACGAAAGTATGCTGGTCTCACAGCTTCCAGGGTGGCGCTGCCACCTATGCCCAGGGCCAAACCTATACTTTGCCCGCCGGCATCGTCGACCGGGGCGGCAGCGTGGTCGTGTCTGAAGTGGCTTACGACTACACCCCGTTGGTGTTCGCCTTCTACTTGCCAGGCATAACCACTCTGCGGGACAAGTTCTTCCTGAAGCCGCGCATTTCGAGCATGATCCAGTTGAATACCAATCCGATTTGCACCGTGTCTTGAAGCTCTGATCCTGCCGCTTTTTGCGTTCAAGCCCCCAGGTCGCCTGGCCCGGGGGCTTGTCGTTTCCATGAAACTATTGTGCCGAAAAGCACCACCTGCAACCGATTGCATCCGCGTCCCACCTTTATATAACGTTCGCTGAACTATGGTGCGGCGATCGACGAAGGTAAGCATGGGCCGACGCTCAGAACATACACCCGAGGCCCTCAAGTCTCTGATCATCGAAGCGAGCGAAGGCATCATCGCCAAAGACGGTCTTTCTGGCCTGTCGGCACGCGAAATCGCGCGCGCCGTCGGCTATTCGCCGGGCACCATCTACAATATCTTTCACAACCTCGACGACCTCGTGTTGCAGATCGAAGCCCGCCTGCTCGACGATCTCGACTCGCGGCTGTCAAAGATCCAAGCCGACATCCGGGGCGAAGCACGCGTGCTGCGGCTCGCCCATGAATACTTGAACTTCACCACCGAGCGGCCGCGGTTGTGGAACGTCCTGTTCGAGCACCATTTGCCTCCGTCGACACCGGTGCCCGACTGGTATCAGGCAAAACTCGATGCGCTGATGCTGCGGGTGGAGCGCGTGCTGCGCCCAATCATGCCTGGCGCCGAAGATGCGGCCATCGCCCGCTCGGCACGCGTGCTGTGGGCCAGCGTGCACGGCATTACGTCGCTTGCAACGACCGACAAGCTGTCCAACGTCACCATGGAAAGCGCCCAGGCGCTGATGGACGATCTGGTGCAGAACTATATCGCGGGCCTTCGCCACCGCCTTGTCATGCAGCCTGGGTGACGGACGGCTGAGCTACAGTGGTCAAGTGCGCGGTCGCGTTCGCATAGTAGCGCAAAACGGCGTCCTGCCCCGGCGCGATCTGCACAATGCCATCGGTATCGATCACGAGCCGGCGCAGGACGAGCAGACGCAGACCGACATCGACCGCATATTCCTCATCCGCCCGTGGCACAAAGACCTGCCCGCCCATCTGCCGCAAGTCCGCCATGAGGCGCGCCACGGCGAGCTTCAATTCTAGGGTCGAGATCGGTTGCGCGCCGGCCCTCAGCAGGGCGGTGGCGACGAGGCCGACGGGCAAGGCCGGTATGGCGCGCCCAACTCCTTCCATCAGGGTGTCCCCGAGGGCTGCAATCGCCAGATTGCGCTGTGCCTCGGCCTGCGTGCGAAAATCCAGCTGCCGCTCGGTCACATACCGTCGCAACGACAGCGGCGCGCCGAAACTGACGCAGGCATAACCGTTGCGATACCAGCGGCCCAGCAGCCGCGCGGTGATCATGCGGCCAACAAATCCGGCAAACGCCGTCAGCCGAAAGGCAAAGCGCGGACGCAACCCGGCCTCCACATCGGATGCGGCGCCCAGCAGAACCCGATCTTCGAGCACGCGATCATAATTGAGACCGACCGGCACGAACACGATGTCGCGCGGGCCGCCCGGATCGAAATCAGCGACCATGTAGTTGAGCAACCCGAGGCGGGCAGGCTGCAGGCGTCCGTCGCGCGACAGCCCGCCTTCGGGGAAAATCGCCTGGGTCACACCCGACGCCGTGGCGATGTGGACGTAGCGGGCAAGTACCCGCCGATACAGCACGTTGCCGCTGCCGCGCCGGATGAAGTAAGCACCCATTGAGCGGATCAGCGTCGCGAGGCCCGGCAGCCGGGCCCACTCGCCGACGGCATAGCTCAAGGCCGAACTGCGCGCGGCGAGGTAGGTCACCAGCACATAGTCCATGTTCGAGCGGTGGTTGATCACGAACACCACGGCCGAGCCGGGGGATATGTCCTGCAAGGTCTGGACGTCGCTGGCGCCGACCCGCACCCGGTAGAGCGCGGTCGACAGACTGCGCGCCATGCGCGTGCCGACATGGAAATAGAGGGTGGCGCTGAATGCTGGGATGATTTCGCGGGCATAGCGCTCGGCCCGCCGCTCGACCTTGCGGACCGGCTCACCGGACTGCTGCGCTTGCTCCAGGATGGCAGACTGGACCGCCGGATCGAGCATCAGTTGCGAGATGAGTGCCCGCCGCCGCGCGAGCTTGAACGGGGCGATCGGCAGCGCCAGCTTGTTGTTCAACGCCTCGACCGCACGCTCGCGCCGCATGGCGAGGTAGGCCCGGGCGAGTGGCAGGATGATGCGATCGGTAATGGCGATCGCCGCAAACATGCCGATCAGGCCCAGGGCCCAAACCGGGATCGCGATCAAATCGTCCACGCCTGAACTCCCCCACACTGCGCCTTGGCAGAAGCGTAGCAGGAGGTGGCGATTGCGACTACTTCCCTCGTTACGTGCGTCGCTACTTCGGCGGCGATGGTGGCAGCGCTCCCGTGGTGATCGGCGAGGTCGGTGGTAGTACCTGCGCCGCTCCAGCTGCGGACCGGGCGCTGTCCGTGGTGCCCGGCTCGGCAGCCAGATTGATCACCCGGAACCAGTTGTGGTCCCGCGGCAGCAGCTTCTGCTGCAAACTGGTCCACATGTTGCGCGACGAAATTCCCTCGACGAATGTCCGCGCCGGTGGGGTGAACACGAACGCCGCGACCGTCGCAAGCGCGATCACCGCCGTGTCACCCAAGTGTTTGCGATCGAATAGTTTCAGCGCCGTACCGAACGACGCCTTCACGCGGGCATCGAACACGTCGACGCTATAGATCTCATCGAGGATCAGGTGGGTCATGTAGCCCATGAACAGGAATCCGCCGGCGAGCCAGGCGACGCCCTCATGACGGCCGAGCCCGTACTTGAAGACGACGGCAGTGAGGAACCAGAAGAACACGCCGGCGAGGATCGAGTGCCAGATGCCGCGGTGGTAGGAAAAGCGGTGAAAGACGAATTGCCCGCCGTAACGCACGCCGAGCAACGTGCCGAGCCAGATGAGCCACATTTCCGCGATCGAAAATTGGTAGGCGACCGTGAACAGCACGATGAACGACAGGAAGACCGCAAGACCGCCGAACATCGCCTGCGCCGGCCGGCTGTCCTTCAAGTCGATGTCGGGCAGTACACTGCCGAGCACGCCGGCCATGGTCACGGCCACGAGATTCTCGGGCGCGATGACGTCAGCGGCAAGCGTCAGGGTTGCGAGCGCGCCGCTCACCACCGTGCCGACCGCAATGTGCGTCGTGAAATTCGCCATGTCGCGCGTCTCCAAATGTCACGCCGCACCGCAGTCGGTGAGAACTGAACATCAGATTCGTCGCTTGAAGGGCAGGCGCGTACCGGCGATAGCTGTGGAAACGAGCGCCGGCCGGCACGAAAAGCGCCGAATCGCGCGCCCGACGGCCAAACCCTTGCTTGCTGTCCCAAGCGCGCTACACAAGGGCGGTATTCCTCCCGTGCCTTCCACCAACTGGCCGACATACAGGTCCTTCGCGCCGTGCCCGCGCCGAAACAGTCCGTCACATCACTGGCCGCCGCCAGCATCGCGGTCGCGTGCCTGGTGATGGCCGTGAAGTATCTGGCCTACTTGATAACGGGCAGTGTCGCGCTCTATTCCGACGCCCTCGAAAGCGTGGTCAACGTGATCACCGCGGTCGCGGCGCTGGTCGCGATCAGCATCGCCCGCCGTCCGCCCGACCGACACCACCCCTTCGGTCACCACAAGGCCGAGTATGTGGCGGTTGCCCTCGAAGGCGCGCTGGTCGTATTGGCCGCGCTGCTGATCCTGCAGCAGGCTTGGATTGCCTGGCAGTCGCCCCGGGCGCTCGACCTGCCGGTGCTGGGTATGGTCGTCAACGGTGCCGCAACTGCGATCAACGCCGGATGGGCCTGGCTGCTGATCAACCAAGGCCGCGCCCTGCGCTCGCCGGCACTCGCTGCCGACGGCTGGCATCTGGTGACGGATGTCATCACGTCGCTCGGCGTGCTGGCCGGACTGATCCTTGCCACCCTGACCGGATGGGCGATCCTCGATCCGCTGCTGGCGGCGATCGTTGCCGTCAATATCCTGTGGACCGGCTGGCGCATCACCACATCCTCCGTCAGCGGCCTGATGGACGAGAGCGCCACGGCTGAGATCATGGCCGGCATCCGCCGCGCGATCGCAGCCAACGCCGACGGCGCGCTGCAGGTGCACGATCTGCGTACCCGCACGGCCGGACCGGCGACATTCATCGAGTTCCACCTGGTGGTGCCGGGTCACATGACGGTCGCCTACGCCCACGACATCTGCGACCGCATCGAGGCAGCGCTGCACGCCCAGATCCAGGATGCCCAGATCCTGATCCACGTGGAGCCCGAGGAAGAGGCCAAGACCAAAGGCGCAATCGTCATTTGAGAGCGGCGGGCGGGTTCGCCGAGGCAGCGCCACTCGGCGCGGCCGGTACCAGCAGGTCACAGCACGTCGAAATCATAGGTGAAGGCATTGGTCCTTTCCCAGTCCCTGATCGTGGCCGGGTGCGCGGCTCCGCGAACGTGCAATCGCGCGGTTGTGCCGCCGGGCAACATTTCATCGTCCACGCCTTCGACGGTGGCGGGCACGGCTGTGATGCCGGCCATGAATGCCGCCGCCACCACGTCGTGCCCTTCGGCAATATGGAATTTGCGATCGACGAAGTACGTCTTGATCGGCGGCACCGGCGTTGCGCTGCCGGCCGCCATGGCGCGCGCCAGTTGGGCGACGGCATTCTGATCGATCGATGCAATGCCCTGCGTCGGCACCAGGGTGCGCGGCGAAACCCAGGCCAGCGGGCGGCCATCGAACAGCAGGCCCTTGCGCACGATCGTGGTCACTTCGGCCGGCGTTATGTAAGTAGTATCTACGACGATATCGTAGTTCCTGATGTTCTCGATCGTCACGCCGTAGGATTTCTTGAATCGTGACACTTCACTGGCACGGCGCTGAATGGTCTTGTCGAGCGCGTCGGCGACACTGCTATAGACCTCGTCGGGGCGCTGCTCGGTCCAGATGCGGGCAGCAGCCTTCTCGGCCAGGCAGAACAAATAGACCTTCATCGCCGACTTGACGAAATGCCACGCCATCCGCGACTCGACGACGGGGGCATCCACGCGGCCGTTGAGGCTGACGAGAAAATCGTCAATCAGACGGTCGACCGTCGGATCGCCCTCCGCCGACTTGTTGAGTTCCAGGCTCGTCTTGCCCTCAGACGCTGCGATTCTGCGCTGGATCGCGCCGGTAGAAATCAGCTCGACCCCCAGTTGCGCTGCGAGCAGCTTGCCGACCGTGCTCTTGCCACCGCCGATGTCGCCCGCGATCGCGATGATTTGTGGTCGATCAGCCAAGTGCGCATCCCTCGATTGGTGAACCGAAGCGCCATTTACCATTTCGGTTTCGGCCGGGCTACCCCTCACCGGCTGGCGAGCCGCGCCCGTGCGACCATCGCTTCGGCGAGCAGTTGGGCATAGATCTCGGCCACGGTCTGGGGGCCCCGCGCGAACACAATGCTCTGTCCCATGGAGAGAACGCCGCGCTCCCAGTCGCCGGTGTCATAGGCGAGCCTCTGCTGGACGCCAGCGACGAACGGGCGATAGCGCTCGTAGTCCGTCTCGCCGGCAGCTTCCAGGGCTGCGACGCTGCGCGCATCCGCGTTGTCCAGCACGCGGTAGGTATTGCGGAAGCTCTGCATGATCAGCCGCGACGCGCCTTCGTCGGCCTCGATCATGCGTGCCTTGTAGGCTGGATGTGCACTGATCTCGGCCGCCGCCAGCATGCGCGTGCCGATCAGGACGGCGTCGGCGCCCATGGCGAGCGCCGCTACCAGTTGAGCGCCGTGGCCGATGCCGCCGCCCACCGCGAACGGCAAGGTCAGCCGTTCGGCGGCAAGCGGCGTCTGCACAAGCGTACCCACCAGTTGCACCCCCGGATGACCACCGCATTCGGCGCCAACCACCGTCACCGCATCAATGCCGAGCTTCGCCGCACTCACCGCATGACGCACCGTCGAAGTCTTGTGGATGATCCGTGCACCAGCCTCCCGCAGTCCTGGCAGCAGGTCCTTGGGCGGCAGGCCGGCGGTTTCGATGATGCGCACACCCTCCTCCAGCAGGATGTCGATGTGGCCCTTGATGAAGCCGTTGTCGGCATCGCGCGGGGTCAGATAGAGGTTCACACCGAACGGGCGGCCACCGGTCAGTGCGTGGCAGGTCTGCAGTTCGGCACGGAACGCGCCCGGGTCGGGGAACGTGCGGGCGGTGATGAAGCCCATGCCGCCGGCATTCACGCTGGCCGCCACATAGCGTGCATCCGACAACCACATCAGCCCGCCGCACAGGATCGGGTGCTCGATGCCGAACAGCTCGGTGATGCGCGTCTTGAACGGTGGTGTCGGGCACGCACTCAAATGGGCACCTGTCCAATCGACAGGCCGCCGCACACATAGAGCACCTGTCCGGTGGTGAAGCTCGCCCGGTCGTCGAGGAAATAGGCGCAGGCGTGTGCGATCTCATCCGGCGTGCCGAGGCGCCCGACCGGCAGTTGCTTCTGGAAGGCTGCAAGCTTGGCCGAGCCGACCGGATAATTCGCCATCAGCATCTCGGTCGCGATCGGGCCGGGCGCAACGCAGTTCGACGTGATGCCGAACTGCGCGTTCTCGAGCGCCGTGGTCCGTGTCAGCGACAGCACCGCCGCCTTGGTCGCGCCGTAAACGCCGCGCCCCTCCTTGCCCATGCCGGCGCGCGACCCGATGTTGACGATGCGCCCGAAGCGCGCCGCGCGCATGGCCGGCAGCACCGCCTGGATCGCGAGGAACGGCGCGCGCACGTTCACGTTCATCAGCAGATCGTAGTCATCGCCGCTGGTCGTCGACACGCCCGACACCAGCGCCACGCCGGCATTGTTGACGAGCCGCGTCACCGCATGGCGCCGCGTAATGTCGGCGAGCGCCTGCCGGGTTGCAGCAGCGTCGGCGAGGTCGGCCGCCAAGAACTCGCCCTTGAAGGCAGCCGGCTTCGTGCGCGACAGGCCGATGACGAGGTGGCCCTTGGCCGTCAGGTCGGCGGCAATCGCCGCGCCGATCCCGCGGCTGGCACCAGTGACGAGTGTGATGGGCGGGGGCATGATTGGGTCTCCTCTGGCGGGCAGATTAGCCGATCCTACCGCGCAACCGACGCATCCTCCACCATCCACGCGACGAGGTCGGAGAACGACCAGCCCCAGTGCGCGGCCAGCTCCGGCACCAGCGACGTTCCCGTCATGCCCGGCTGGGTGTTGACTTCGAGGCAGACGAGATGACCCTTGGTCGGATCGTAGCGGAAGTCGGCGCGCGACACGCCGCGGCAGCCGAGCGCCTTGTGGGCGGCGAGCGTGTGGCGCTGCACGGCGTCATAGACATCGGCCGGGATGCGTGCCGGCAGCAGATGCTTCGAGCCGCCTGGCGCATACTTCGCTTCGAAGTCGTAGAAGGCGAGATTTTCCGCCGGCACGATGTCGATGATCTCGGTCACCCGCTCGCCGATCACACCGCAGGTCAGCTCGTGGCCGGCGACGAACTCCTCCAGCATGATCTGGCCTTCGAGGTCGGGGATCTTGGTGATCGCCTCGGGCGGCCGGTTGGCGCCGGCCGGCACGATGACGACGCCGACACTCGAGCCCTCGGCGATCGGCTTGGCCACATAGGGCGTCGCCATGCCGTGGTCGCGCGCCGCGTCCTCGCGCAGCAGCGCGACGCCGTTGGCGACCGGTACACCGGCAGCGGCGAGCACGACCTTGGCCCGCACCTTGTTCATGGCGAGTGCCGAAGCGTACACGCCGGAGTGGGTGTAGGGGATGTCCAGCACTTCCAGCAGCCCTTGCACGCAGCCATCTTCGCCCCAGCGCCCGTGCAGAGCGTTGAAACAGGCGTCGGGAGCCACTTCCCGCAATTGCTCGGCAAGGTCGCGGCCAGCATCGACGCGGGTCACCCGATAGCCGGCCCGCTCCAGGGCGTCGGCACAGCCGGTGCCGGTCCACAGCGACACCTCGCGCTCGGCCGACCAGCCCCCCATCAGTACGGCAACATGATTATAGCGGCGCATGGCGGTTCGTTTCCTGCTGGTCGAGTGTGGCAGTGCGCGGGACGGCGACTTGGGTGCTCACGATCAGCCCTCCGCCAGCGCGGGTCCGGTGGCTGCGCCCGGCATCGGCTCGCCGAGGCGGATGATTTCCCAGTCGAGCGCGATGCCCGACGCCGACTTCACCCTGGCGCGCACCGTTTCGCCCAGGCGCTCGATCTCGGTGGCCGTCGCGTCGGCCTCGTTGATCAGGAAGTTGCAGTGCATCTCGGACACCTTCGCACCGCCGATCTTGAGGCCGCGGCAGCCGGCGCCATCGATCAACTTCCAGGCGCTGTTGGCGGGCGGATTCTTGAACGTCGAGCCGCCGGTGCGCTCCTTGATCGGCTGGTTCGCCTCGCGGTAGGCGGCGACCTCATCCATCTCCGCCAAGATGTCGGCCGTGACGCCGGCAGTGCCCTGGAACAACCCTTGCGTGAAAATCCAGTCGGTGGGCACCGCGCAGTGCCGGTAGGTGAACCCCATGTCGGCGTGGGTGAGCACGTGGATGGCGCCCTGCCGATCGACCGCGCGCGCCTCGACCAGCACGTTGGTCGTCTCGCGGCCGTGCGCGCCGGCGTTCATGCGGAGCGCGCCGCCGAGCGAGCCTGGAATGCCGCGATAAAAGGCCAGGCCAGCGATGCCGGCGTCGGCCGCGGCACGGGCGAGCTTCACGTCCGGCAGGGCGGTACCGGCACGCAATCGATACCCGCTCTCGACCTGCACGTCGGCAAAGCCGCGGCCGAGACGGACGACGACGCCGCGGATGCCGCCATCGCGCACCAGCAGGTTGGAGCCGAGACCAACCGTGGTAACGGGGATATCGCGCGGCGCCTGCTGCAGGAAGTAGGCGAGATCGGCTTCGTCCGCCGGTTGGAACAGGACGTCGGCTGGACCGCCGACGCGAAACCAGGTGATGTCGGCGAGGCGAGCGCCGGCCGTCAGCCGTCCGCGCAGGGCCGGCAGCCGGGGCGCGAGATCAGTTGCGAGATCCGTCCGGCTCATGGGCCAAGCTCCTTCGCGAGCGCGAACGCCAGCGCCGACGAGCGGCCGGCACCGCAGTAGATCACCATGTCGCCCGCCTTCGCCCAGCGCTTGACCAGGCCCGCCACCTCGCCGGCATCGTGGACAGCCACCGTCGAAGCATGCCCGGTATTCGCGATGCCGGCCGCCAGTGCCGCACTGGTAATGCCGTCGATCGGCGCTTCGCCGGCGGTGTACATCGGCAGGACGGCCACGTGGTCGGCATCGCCGAAGCTCGCGCAGAACTCGTCCCACAGATCGCGCACGCGGGTGTAGCGATGCGGCTCGAACACGGCGACGACGCGGCCTCTGGCACAACTGCGTGCGGCATGCAGGGCGGCCGCGATCTTGGCCGGGTTGTGGGCGTAGTCGTCGATGATCTCGATGCCGTTCCACGCGCCAGCCAGCTGGAACCGCCGCTCGACGCCCGCGAAGGCGGCAAGCGCGGGCCCCATGGCACTGTCGGCAATGCCGACCTCGGATGCGACCGCCATGGCCGCCAGCGCGTTCATGGCATTGTGCCGGCCTGGGATCGGCACGCGCAGGTTCCTGATGATCCGCGCGCCGCCGCGCACGCGGTCCGACATGGCACAGTCGAAGATCGTCACGCGCCCCTCGACCCGGGCGCCGAGCAGACGCAGATCCGCATCCTCGTGTTCGCCATAAGTCAGTAGGCGGCGGCCGTCGCGGCGCAGATCGAGGCGCTCGATCATCGATGCTACCACGGGATGGTCAAGGCAGGTAACGATCGCGCCATAGAAGGGGATGTTGGAAAAGAAGATCTCGAACTCCTTGTGCATGGCCTCGACCGTGCCGAAATAGTCGAGGTGCTCGGGGTCGATGTTGGTGACGACGCCGATCTGCGTCGGCAACCGCGCGAACGTGCCATCGCTCTCGTCCGCCTCGACGACCATCCAGGGGGAGGTGCCGAGCCGCGCGTTCGAACCCCACTCGACCAGCACGCCGCCGTTGATCACCGTCGGATCGACACCGCAGGCGGTCAGCAGGTGCGCCGTCAACGACGTGGTCGTGGTTTTGCCGTGCGTGCCGGTGACGGCGATCGTCGCATGATCGCGCATGATCTCGGCCAGGATCTCGGCGCGGCGGATAATGGTGAGGCCGCGGGCGCGGGCCGCATCGAATTCTGGGTTGCCGGGCTTCACCGCGCTCGAAATCACGATGTGGCGGGCACGGCCGATATTCTCGGCCCGATGCCCGACCGCGACCTGGATGCCCTTCGCAACAAGCCGCGTGACGTTGGCGCTGGCCGCCTGATCGCTGCCTTGCACCTCGATGCCGCGGGCCTCCAGGATCTCGGCGATCGCGCTCATGCCGATGCCGCCGATGCCGATGATATGCACCGGGCCGGTGCCGGCGGGCAGTCTCATGGGGGGCTCTCCGGGCGCTGCATGAGTTCGATCACGAGGTCGGCGAGACGCTCAACCGCATCGGGACGGCCGACGGCCTTCGCCGCAGTCGCTGCCGCCGCCAGCCGGTGCGGCTCGCTGGCGAGGCGAGCAATCTCGTCCGCCAGACGTTCGGGCGTTAGGTCGCGCTGCTCGATCAGCCAGGCGCCGCCAGCAAGGCTGAGCGTGGTCGCGTTCTTCAATTGGTCGTTGTCGACGGCATGCGGCAGCGGCACCAGGATCGACGGGCGACCGATCACGCCGAGTTCGGCGACGCTCGATCCGCCGGCCCGTCCGATCACCAAATGGGTCGCCGCCATGCGCGCCGGCAAGTCCTGGAAGAACGGCGCGATCTCGGCTGATATCCGGCACGCAGCGTAGGCCGCGCGCACCCGCTCGACGTCCTCGGGACGGGCCTGCTGGGTGATGACGAGGCGCGCGCGCAAGTCTTCCCCCAGCAGCGCGATGGCCGGCGGTACGCTGTCGGCAAAGAAGCGCGCGCCCTGGCTGCCGCCGAACACCAGCAGGTGGAGCGCACCGCCTGGCCGCGCGCTGGCGTAGGGCATGCCTGCGACCGCCATCACGGCTGCCCGCACCGGATTGCCGGTGAAGCGCGCCTTGGCGGCGAGCTCGCCCTCCAGCATGGCAGCCACCGGAAACGAGGTCGCAATGGCGGTCACGCGCTTCGCCAGCATGCGATTGGCGCGACCCAGCACCGCGTTCTGCTCGTGCAGTAGGGTCGGGATGCCACGCATGCGGGCGGCCAACACGGGTGGGAAACTTGGGTACCCGCCATAGCCAACGACCACCGCCGGGCGCGATTGTCCCATCAGCTTGTAGGCGGCAGCAATGCCGCGCGTCAGCGTGATGCCGGTCTTGGCAATGGTGCCCGGCGAGCGACCGCTGATGGTCGCCGATGCGATCTGGTGCACCTTGCGCGCCGGAAACCCGGTGCCATAGCGATCACCGCGGGTGTCGGTTGCAAGTTCCACGGCAATGGCACGCCGGCCCAGTTCCTCGGCCAGCGCCTGGGCCGGAAACAGGTGTCCCCCTGTGCCGCCCGCTGCCAGCATGACAAATCGATCGTTCACGCGCTCACCCACCCGAACTACACGCCCGTTTGCGTTGGGATATACACATCCCGGTTCGGGCGAAAGGGTGGCAGTGCAAATCGGGCGACATCGGTCCGCCGCCGGGTCAGCGCCAAGATCATGCCGAGTGCGATGCCGACCGCAACCGTCGACGAACCGCCGGCCGAGACCAGCGGCAAGGTAATGCCCTTGGGCGGCACCAGGCCGACGTTCACCGCCATGTTGATGAAGGCCTGGATGCCAAACACTAGCGCAAGACCGGTAACGGCAAGACGCCGGAAGGGGTCGCTTTCATCGAGGCTGCGGGCGAACACCCGCAGCAAGATGAAGCCGAACAGGGCGACGAGGCAGAGACAGGCCAACACGCCGTATTCCTCGGCGACGACCGCGAAAATGAAGTCCGTGTGCGCGTCGGCCAGCTGGGTCTTGATGGTGCCCTCGCCCGGTCCGCGGCCGAAGAACCCGCCCTCGACGAACGACTGGATGGCGCGGTCGACCTGGGAGTTGTCGCCGGGTGTCGGGTTCCAGAAGCGATCGAAGCGCAACCGCACGTAGGGCAGCGTGAAGTAGGCGGTCACCATGCCCATGGCGCCTGCCGCCGCGACGATCGCAGCCAAGCTGAGCGGCTGGCCTGCCATGATCAGCATCGCGCCCCACACCAGCGTGACGAGCAGCGTCTGGCCGACATCGGGCTGCTGCACCAGCAGCATCACCAGGGCGAGGTAGGCCAGGACCGCCATGCCAAGCCCCGGCATGTCGCGCCGTCCCTGCGCTTCGCCCAGCCCGAAGGCGGCAAGGATCACGAAGGCGGGCTTGGCGAATTCCGACGGCTGCATGGAAAAGCCGGCCACCTTTACCCAGCGTTTGGCGCCGTTGATCTCGTCGCCGACGACAAGGACGGCTGCCATGGCAGCAAGCATCACCAGGAACAGGGCGAGGGCGAGCCGGCGAATGGCGCGTGCACCAAACGTCGAGACGACCAGCATCACGGCCATCGCGAGGCTGACAAATACCACCTGCCGCTCGACGAAATAGAACGCCGGCAAGCCCTTCTTCACCGCGATCGCCGGGCTGGCCGCAAGCGACAGCAGCAGCCCGATGCCCGCCAGGAGCAGGATCGCCGACAGCAAGCCGCGATCGACCGTGAACCACCACGTCGCAAGCAGACTGCGGTCGTTGCGAGCAAGCTGCATCAAGGCGCAGCCTTCGGCCGGTAACCGGGCAGCTTCGATACAAGGGCGCGAAATTCATCGCCGCGATGCTCGAACGAGCGGAACTGATCATAGGAGGCGCAGGCCGGCGACAGCAGCACGACCGGCATGCCGCCCTCGTGCGCGCCCGCATCGCGCGTCGCTGCGATCAGCGCTGCGTCGAGCGTGGCGCTGCGTTCGTAGGGGACGTGGCCATCGAGGGTGCCAGCGAACTGGTCACTGGCTGCGCCGATCAGGTAAGCCCGCGCGATGCCGGGAAAATGGCCGCGCAGCTCTTCGATGCCCCCATCCTTCGGCTTGCCGCCGAGGATCCAGTAGATGTCACGGCCGAAGGCTGCGAGCGCCTTGTCGGTCGAATCCGCATTTGTCGCCTTGCTGTCGTTGACATACCGGATGCGGCCGACCGACCCCACATCCTCCATGCGGTGCGGCAGGCCGGGGAAGGTCAACAGGCCAGCGGCAAGCTCGCCCGGCCGCCACACCGTGATGGCGGAGCCGCTCGCATCGAGCCGGTCCTGCAGGGCCCGGATGGCGGTGAGGGCTGCGAGCGCGTTCTGCACATTGTGGCGCCCGCGCAGGGTGGCTGCCTGTTCGAGCGTGGCGATCTCGGTGCTCGACGCGTGCGTGCCGTGGTGCTCGTGCACGAACAGCGTGGTCCCAATCGCATAGAGCCGGGGTACGATCGCGGCCCCCTTGCCGGTAGTAAAGGGATAGAGAGCGCCGCTGCTGCCCATGCGCTCGGCTGCGTCACGGGGGATCGCATCGTCGATACCGACGACCTTCGCCTCGGCCCCGGCGATCAGCCGTTCCTTCACCGCAGCATACGCCTCGACCGTGCCGTGCCGGTCGATGTGATCGGGCGTGACGTTGAGCAGAACGCCGACGGTCGGCAGCAACGTCGGTGTCAGGTCGATCTGGAACGACGACAGCTCGAGAATGTGGAACCGGCCGGCCGCCGGCGGCTCTAGCGCGAGGGCAGCCGTGCCGATGTTGCCGCCCATCTGCACGTCGCAGCCCAGGTGCCGCAGAAGGTGGGCGATCAGCGCCGTGGTGGTCGATTTGCCATTGGTGCCTGTGATGGCGATGAACGGCGCAGACGGGGCGCTTGCCGCCCGCTCGCGGGCGAAAATCTCGATGTCGCCGATGATCTCGACGCCGGCCGCACGCGCCTTCGCAACCGTCCAATGGGGGATCGGGTGGGTCAGCGGCACGCCGGGCGCCAGGATCAGGCTCGAGAACTGCGACCAGTCGGCCGCCTGCAGGTCGACGACCGGCACGCCGGCTGCCACAGCTGCGGCGCGAGACTTTTCGTTATCGTCCCAGGCCGAAACGCGTGCGCCGCCGGCCCGCAACGACGCCACCGTCGGCAAGCCTGAGATGCCGAGGCCAAACACGGCAACATGCCGGCCAGTAAAGGTCGTCGCCCGAATCATGGGGCGCAGTGTAGCCGAACGAGCGGCTTTGGATAACTGGGTTCAAAGCAGCACTCTCGTTGTTGAGGTGCAACGTGGTGTTGATCTTCGCCGAGTTTGCAATTTTGGCTGGAGTGCTCCGCCGGTCCGGTCACGCAGCCAGTCCCGCCGCAACCGCTCGCGTGCCCTCAAGTCAGCGAGACGACGTCCAGCGGTTCGGCCACGCCGGCCACGTTCGAGGCCTTGATCACCTTGATCTTCTTGGCCGGTTCGAAGCCTTGCTCCACCGCCTGGGCATAGGTCGAAATCGAGCACAGGGCCTGCGTGCCGAGCGTCTTGTTGTGCTTTTCGAGCTTGGCAGCGAGGTTCACCGCATCGCCGATCACGGTGAACTCGAGACGCTCGGTCGAGCCCAGCGTTGCAAACACCACCGGCCCGGCAACAACCGCACCATTGACGGTCAGTTCGTGCATCTTGGCGCCCTGCTTGAGATCACTGCTCCAGCGCGCGGCTTCCGCCATCACCGCTTCAAGTGCGCCGAGCGCATCGGCAGCCGCAGTCTCGGTCGGCTTGACGGCACCGAACGTCGCCATCACGCCGTCGCCCATGAACTTGTCGATCACGCCGTTGCGCTGCTGGATCAGCGGCACGATGCGCGCGTGGAAGCTCGTCAAGATCTCGACCATGCTCTGCGGCGGCATGGTGGAAGCGAGCTTGGTGAAACCACGGATGTCGAGCATCATGATCGCGGCCTCGCGCTCGACCGCGACGCCGGCTTCGACCAACGTGTCCGATCCCGTGATCGCTTCAGCGACGCCGCGCGACAGGAAACGGCGGATCTCCTGGCCAGCCGCCTGTTCGCGGGTGGCGACGATCAGCATGGCCCGGGCCCGTCTGACGGCAAGTGCCAGCAAGGCCGTGACAAGCAGCAGCGCGATGATCTTATCGAACTCGGCACCAATCAGTACATAGTTGCCCTTGAGGTAGGTCTTGAAATTGTGCGTGATCACCTCGCGGCCATCCACACGTATCACGGCCCACACCATAATGGCCCAGCCGATCGCAAACGTGGCCCCCGTCACAACGACGAAGCGATAGTCGAACCGCAAGGCGCGCAGGGCGATGAATACGAACATGTAGAAGAATGTCGGCACCTTCAGCGAGAACGCCGCCGGTTGGTCGTATTGCCCATGGAACGACCAAATCAGCGTGATCAGCAAGATCGCATCGACCAGGATCGAGATCACCAGCAGCCACGGCGGCAGGTGCATGCGATAGGCGAGCAGCAAGCGCAAAATCGTAAATGTCGCGTAGATCAGCAACACGATCGGGACTGGATCGAGCGCCGGCATGCCGGCATCGACGGGTCGTGGCGCGATGAAGAACAACGCGGCCATGGCCGCGACCAACGACAGCTGCACCCAGCCGATCAGGCGCTCGCTCTCCTCCTCGCGCATACGAATCAACTTTGCCACCCGGTCAGGCAAAGCTTCCGATTGTGGTGCCGCCGGGAATGCGCGGTTGATCGTCGCAGTCAGGGTCGCGAGCATGATTTTGGGATCCAAATCTGAAGTTCTACCTGCGCCGTCATGCTGCTCACGTCCAATCAATTGCCGTTCACCGCATCGTGCGACGACCATCACCCCCCTTTGGCAAATGGGCCGAGCACCGCGCGGCACTCCGCTGGCAGGGTATCGAGCGTCACTTTCGGGGGCGGTTCGACGCGTGGCACCGGCACTTTCGGCTCCGGCGGCTTGGGCGGATCGGGCCGGCTGACCAGCGTCAGCCAATCGCTGAGCTCCTTACCACATCCATCATCACCCAGTGTCGCCTTCTGCGCATTGCAGTTCGGACTGTCCGGCGGACAGCCCATGCGCACGTGCATATGATAGTGGTGCCCCCAGAACGGACGCACCTTCCACAGCCAGGCCCGGTCGGCCCCAAGTGCGGGCGCTGCATCGCACAACGCCTTCTTGATCGCCGGATGCACCAGGATGCGCTCGACCTCGGCGTAGTTCGCAGCCCTGCGGATCAATCGTACTTGCCGTTCCGACCACACGTTCGGATCGACCGCGACCGATTTCTCGTTGCCGGCCGGCAGCATTGAGGTAGCGGCCAGGTCTTCGCGCTCCTGGCTGGTCAGGCGGCGATTCGGCATGGGGGTGAGCCACAAATCCGCATCGAGGCCGATCTGGTGGCTGGCGTGGCCGGTCAGCATGGGCCCGCCGCGCGGCTGCGACAGGTCGCCGACCAGCAGTCCTGGCCAGCCCTCCAGCGACTGGGCATCGCGGGCGAACCGCTCGACCCAGGCTGTCAGCGAGGGGTGCCCCCAGTTGCGGTTGCGCGACAGGCGCATCACCTGCCAGGCCGGCCCATCGATCGCCACCGCCTTGGCGCCAGCGAGACAGCCCTTGGAATAGAAGCCGATGGCGCGCGCTTCGAGCGGTGCCGGCGAGGTGACCGCCCCGAACAGCACCTTGGCTGCGACCAGCGGTTTCTTCGGTGCAGCCTTGGCAGCCGTGTCGCCAGGCTTCGCGGCGGGTGTGATCTGCGATGCCGGTGCCGGGACGGCTGACGGCGTCGCTTCGGGCGGAATAGCATCCGGATCAATCGAGCCGCGCGGCAGTTCAAGGCCAGGGGCTGCGAATGCGCCGGGGCCTGCCGGCACTCGCCCCGCCGTAGACTGGGCATAGACCAGGCCGACCGCCGCCGCGATCGCTGCCACTGCGCTCAATGCTCCAATCGTCACCCGCATCGCTGCCTCCAATCGACCGCGCAATTCCGGAATACTCCAATTCGCGCCCGGCGGAAATGGGATCGAACTTGCGCGGCAGGCAATGGCGACTGACACACACGCGACATGGCTGGCGGCTAGGAGAGAGGGCGATTCAAAGGGAGATCGTCACATGATCCGTCGCCTGCTTTTGGCCTCCGCCGCCACTATGATTTTTGTCACGGCGGCCCACGCCGACAAGGAATTTGCAGCCACGCTCGCCGGCCATGCGATTTTGCCAGCCGAGAGCTTTATCCAGGTGCCCGATGATGCGCCGGAAGATCTCAAGGTGTCTGGCAAGTTCGCCAATGGCCCGCTGCGCATCGACGCGATCGGCACCTCCGAGGGCAAGTCGGCCGGCCGCCCGACCGGCGTCAAGCTGCCGTTCAAGGGCCAGCCGCTGCAGGGCCACTCCGGCATCAAGGCCATGCCCGACGGCACCTATTGGGTGATCACCGACAACGGCTTCGGCTCCAGGGCCAACGCGCCCGACAGCGCGCTCTACCTCAACCACTATCGCATGCACTGGGACAAGGGCACGGTCGAGCACCTCAAGTCGATCTTCCTGCATGACCCCGACAAAAAGGTCCCCTTCCGCATCATCCACGAGGGCACCAGCAAGCGCCATCTGACCGGCGCCGACTTCGACATCGAAGGCTTCCAGATCATCAATGGCCGGATCTGGATTGGCGACGAATTCGGCCCCTACGTGCTGCGCACCGATATGAACGGCCGGGTCGAGGCGTTCTTCGAGACGCTGGCCGACGGCAAGCCCGTGCGCTCGCCCGACCATTACGCTGCCGCGACACCGCCCGCCCCGGGCGGCACCTACACCAACGTCAATCTTCGCCGCTCCAAAGGCTTCGAGGGCTTCGCCGCGTCGAAGGACGGCAAGTTCCTGTATGCCATGCTCGAAGGTCCGCTGTGGGACGCCGAGAAGAAGGACTGGGAGATGATCGATGGCCGCCAGTACCTGCGCGTCATCGAGTTCTCGGTCGCCGAAGAAAAGTGGACGGGGCGCCATTGGAAGTACGTGCTTGAAGCCAATGGCCTCGCCATCGGTGACTTCAACATGATCGATGGCACGACTGGCCTCGTCATCGAGCGTGACAACGGCGAAGGCACCGTCGACAAGGCGTGCCCTGCCGACAAGCGCGCCGAAAACTGCTTCCACGATCAAGCCAAGTTCAAGCGCGTCGTGAAGATCGAGATGACCGAAGCCAACGTAGGCCAGCCCGTCCGCAAAATCGGCCATATCGACCTGATGAAAATCCAGGACCCGGACAAGAGGGCGCGCAAACCCTTGAACGACGGCGTGCTGACCTTCCCGTTCTTCACGATCGAGAACGTCGATGTGGTCGACGATAAGCACATCATCGTCGGCAACGACAACAACCTGCCGTTTTCGTCAAGCCGCACCCCCAACAAGGCCGACGACAACGAGTTCATTCTGCTGAATGTGGAAGACCTGCTGAAGGCGAAATGAGTGCCGGTGCGCGGCACATTGATCCGCTTTTTTTCAACTGCCGCTACCCCTGCCCGACTTTATGGCTTCTGACACACCCGCTTGCCCTGTATGCTACGGTCGCACCGCACGCAGCCAGGACCAGACCGCCGGAATGACCGAGATCGACGCCGCGCCGCAGCCGTTGCCCAGGGCCCGGCTCATTGCCATCCACCTCGACGAGGCCTCGATCGCGCGGCCGAGCGCAACAATCGACCACGAGCGCGAAGTGGCGATTTTCGACATCCTCGATGGCAACAGCTTCGGTTTGGTCGGCCGTGACGACGGCCCCTACAAGCTCACCCTCGCCATCGCCGGCGAGCGGCTGGCGTTTGCGGTCGGCACCGAGACTCAAGATGCCATCGTCACCCACCTGCTGTCGCTCACCCCCTTCCGGCGGATCATGAAGGACTACTTCATCGTCTGCGACAGCTACTATTCCGCCATCCGCACTGCGCCACCTTCACGCATCCAGTCGATCGACATGGGCCGGCGTGCGCTGCACGACGAGGGTAGCCGCCTGCTGACCCAGCGTCTCGAAGGCAAGATCACGGTCGACCACGACACGTCGCGGCGACTGTTCACCTTGATCTGCGCGCTGCACGGACGAGGATAGGAGCGACGTGGCCGGCGAGCATGGCGCCAGTGACCTGCCGGCCGCAGTGCTGTTTGCCTGCACGATGAATGCTGTGCGCTCGCCCATGGCGGCAGCGATCCTCTCGCACCTTGCCGGCCGCCGCGTCTACGTCGGATCGGCTGGCGTGCGAGCCGGCGACGCCGACCCGTTCGTGCGCGCGGTGATGGACGAGATCGGCATCGACGTGTCGCGCCACAAGCCGCAGTCCCTGCGCGATCTCAACGACACCACCTTCGATCTCATCGTCACGCTGTCGCCGGAAGCCCACCACCAGGCCCTCGAATTCACGCGCACCATGGCCGTCGACGTTGAATACTGGCCGACCTTCGATGCGTCGCTGATGGTCGGCCAGGGCAACCGCGAGCAGACGCTCGGTTCCTACCGGCAGGTGCGTGATCTGCTGTTTGCCAAGATCAAGAAGCGCTTCGGACTGGCCGGCGGGCCGGTGGTGTGAATCATGGCGGGCTGCTGGCAGGACGCGCGGATCGAGCGCCATCTCACTTGACTGCGGCGCGCCGACCGTGTGGGCATCTGGCGATGAACTCAACACCCTCGACCACCCCATGATCCGCGTCACGGAACTGAAACTGCCGCTCGACCATGCGCCGGTCGCCCTCGAGGCGGCACTGCTGGCGCGGCTGCAGCTTGCCAAGAGCGAACTTGTCGCCTTCACCGTGTTCCGGCGCGGGACGGACGCGCGCAAGCGCACGGCGATCGAGTTCGTCTACACCCTCGACGTGACGCTGCGCGATGAGGCAGCCGTGCTCGCGCGCTTTGCCGACGACCACAACGTGGTCCCGACGCCAGACATGGCCTACAAGCCGGTCGCGCGCACTTCCAGTCAAACGACTGCCCGCCCCATCGTGATCGGCGCCGGCCCGTGCGGCCTGTTCGCAGCACTCATCCTCGCCGAGGCAGGCTTCTGCCCGATCATCATCGAGCGCGGCACCATCGTGCGTCAGCGTACCAAAGACACCTGGGCGCTGTGGCGACGCGGCATCCTCTCGCCGGAATCCAACGTGCAGTTCGGCGAGGGCGGTGCCGGCACCTTCTCCGACGGCAAGTTGTACAGCCAGATCAAGGACCCGCGCCACCAGGGCCGCAAGGTGTTGACCGAGTTCGTGGCAGCCGGCGCGCCCGAGGAAATTCTCTGGGCGGCCAAACCGCACATCGGCACCTTCCGCCTCGTCACCATGGTCGAGTGCATGCGGGCGAAGATCGAGGCGCTCGGTGGCACCTACCGGTTCGAGACCCGCGTCACCGGCCTCGAACTTGAACGCGCGATCGACGGCAGACGCCGCATCGCCGGCGTCATACTCGGCACCGGCGAGACGCTGGCCGCACGCCACGTGGTGCTCGCCGTCGGCCACAGCGCGCGCGATACGTTTGAGATGCTGCACGCAGCTGGGATCGCGATGGAGGCTAAGCCGTTCTCGATCGGCGTTCGCATCGAGCATCCGCAGTCGCTGATCGATGCCGCCCGCTTCGGCCGAGCGAGCGGCAACAAGGCACTGGGTGCGGCCGACTACAAGCTCGTGCATCACGCCAAGAATGGCCGCAGCGTCTACTCGTTCTGCATGTGTCCAGGCGGCACGGTGGTGGCCGCGACCTCGGAGCCCGGCCGCGTCGTCACCAACGGCATGAGCCAGTATTCCCGGGCCGAGCGTAACGCCAACGCCGGCATCGTCGTCGGCATCACGCCGGCCGATTATCCTGGCGGCCTGCTGGCCGGTATCGCCTTCCAGCGCCGCTGGGAGGAGGCTGCCTTTGTGGCTGGCGGTGGCACCTACGCGGCACCTGGCCAGCGCGTCGCGGACTTTCTTGCTGGCCGCCCCTCGACCTCGCTCGGCGCCGTCATCCCCTCCTACAAGCCAGGTGTGACGCCGACCGACCTCTCCACCTGCCTGCCCGACTACGCCATTGCCGCCATCCGCGAGGCGATCCCCGCCTTCGACCGGCAGATCAAGGGCTTCGCGCTCGGCGACGCGGTGCTGACCGGGGTCGAAACCCGCACCTCGGCCCCACTCCGCATCCCCCGCGACGCAACGTGGCAAAGCCCCAACACCCGCGGTCTCTATCCAGCCGGCGAGGGCGCTGGCTATGCGGGCGGCATCCTGTCGGCTGGCGTCGACGGCATCCGTGTCGCCGAGGCCATCCTGCTCGAACTGACGAACGGCGGGCCGCCACCGGTCTATCGCGGCAGCGGTGGCGCTGCACTCGCCTACGGATAGCAGCTGTCATAGAATCACGCGCAAGGGATGCGACACGAGGCGCGAACGGTACAATTGCGCGCCGCCCCCTTGTGCGGTGGCGATAGCATCGCCATAACTCGCCAGGAGTAGGCTTCGAAATATCCGAACTAACGAACCAGGGCCATCCCGCCCGGTTCCAAGACCCATGCCGCGGGCAGGGAAGGATGCCATGTCGACCAGACAGGATGAGGGCGCGAGCCCGACGATCAGCTCCCGCGACGACCTCATCGGCTGGATCGTAGCTGGTGAGAAGCCGGCCGGCAAATGGCTGATCGGCACCGAACACGAGAAGTTCGTATTCAAGCGCGACGGCCTGGCGCCCGTGCCCTATGCGGGCAAAACCGGCATCCGCGCGCTGATGGAAGGCCTGATCGAACGCTTCGGCTGGGAGCCGATCGAGGAAGGTCCCCACATCATCGCCCTGAAGCGCCCAAAGGGGGCGGGCCGCGAGGCGATCTCGCTCGAACCCGGCGGGCAGTTCGAGCTGTCCGGCGCGCCGCTGTCGACGCTGCACGAAGTGGCCGAGGAAACCGCAACCCATCTCGAGCAAGTAAAGCTGGTCGGCGAGCAGCTCGGCCTCGGCTTCCTCGGCGCCGGCTTCTCGCCGAACTGGACACTCGAGCAAACCCCGCAGATGCCCAAGCAGCGCTACGCGGTGATGACGCGCTACATGCCGACGGTCGGCAAGGGCGGGCTCGAAATGATGTACCGCACGTCGACGATCCAGGTGAACCTCGACTTCAAGGACGAGGCGGACATGGTGAAGAAGTTCCGCGTATCGCTCGCCCTGCAGCCGATTGCGGCAGCACTCTTTGCCGCCTCGCCCTTCAAGGAGGGCAAGCCCAACGGCTTCAAGTCGCTGCGCTCGGAAGTGTGGCGCGATACCGACCGCCAACGCACCGGCATGCTGCCCTTCGTGTTCGAAAGCGGCATGAGCTACGACCGCTATGTCGAGTATGCGCTCGGCGTGCCGATGTATTTCGTCTACCGCGACGGCCAGTACATCGACGTGGCCGGCGCCTCGTTCACCGAGTTCATGAAGGGCCGCCTGCCGCAGCTGCCGGGGCTCTATCCGACCGTCGACGATTGGTCGGATCATCTGACGACGCTGTTCCCCGAAGTGCGCCTGAAGCGCATCCTGGAAATGCGGGGTGCGGACAGTGGCAACGAAGCCAAGATCACCGCGCTCTCGGCCTTCTGGGTCGGCCTGCTCTATGACCAAAGCGCGCTCGACGCCGCCTGGGACATGGTCAAGGGCTGGTCGACGGACGAGCGCCAATCGTTGCGCGATGAGACGCCGCAGCTCGCCCTCGACGCGCGCTTCCGCCGGCTGAAGGTGCTCGACCTGGCGCGCGAGGCGCTCGCCATTTCGGCCCATGGCCTGAAGGCCCGCAAGCGGCTCGACGCCAAGGGCCAGGACGAGGGGCGGCACATCGAGTGTCTGGCTGAGATCGCACGCACCGGCCGTACGACCGCCGACGACATGCTCGCCCACTTTCACGGCGATTGGCAGGGCCGGACCGACCCGGTATTCTCGACCTATGCCTATTGAGCACACCTGATCTGCTGACTGAATTACGGGACGCTGATCCGCGCTTTCGGGTGTTTGCCGGCGGATTGGTTCAGATTGCGTTCATCGGGCGGAGCATAGACCGAAGCTCAAACCCAGCACGCTAGGTTTGCCGCGCTCGCTACCTGCATGTGCCGCGCGGCAGCCAAATCCCGCAAGGAGTGGGCCATGCGCAGACCTACTGCCGCCGTCATCGCCGCCCTGGCCTTGCTCGCCATCGCCACGGGTGCGACTGCAATGCTGTTCGATGGGGCTGCATCGTGCGCGCTCGCCCAGAACAACAACTGTGCCAGCGCCTGCCGGGCCGCCCACAACGAATGCCGGATAGCGACCAAAGGCAGCGCCAGCTGCGACGCCCAGTTCCACTCTTGCCTGCAAGGGTGCCTGAAGCGGTGAAAGGGCTCGCCAAGGGCTGGTCAGCCTTGACATGGCGACCCTGTGATCCGAGCCTGAAGCATGGAGCTTTAGGCAGGGTCGAGCACGCGCATGACACATTCCAACGATGCTCAAAGTCGAGCCCTCGTCATCGCCCGCGATGATGCCGCGAGCTTCTGGCAGCCGGTGCCGGCCAACGGCTTCGTGCGCAACATTCTCAACCAGCGCATGACCGGCGGGCATGCGAACTTCTCGCTTGGAACCCAGATGGTGTCGCCGCAATGCTTCATCCGCGAGCACACGCATGCCGACAACGAAGAGGTCATCCATGTGGTCGAGGGTCGTGGCGTTGCCCGCATCGATGGCGTAGAGCGGCCAATGGAGCTTGGCACCACGGTTTACATCGGCCGCGGCATCAAGCATCACTTTCTCAATCCCAATGATCTGCCAATGACCTTCCTGTGGCTGATGCTGCCAGGCGGCCTCGACCAGTTCTTCGCCGAGATCGGGCGCGAACGGATCGCTGGCCAACCGGCGCCCGAACCGTTCCCCCGGCCAGCCAACATCGCCGAGATCGAGGCGCGTACCGTTTTCGGCTGGACCGACCCCTCGTTCGACCAGAAGAGTTGAGCCAACCGAAATGAGGATGCCATGGCGATCAGCCGCGTGAAACTGACCGATGGGGCCGAACTCAGCGTCCACGTGGACGGCAGCGGACCTGACCTCATGCTCGTCACCGGGCTTGGCGGGACGGCATCCTACTGGGATGCAGCCGTGCCCGACCTGGCCAAGTCCTTCCGCCTGATCCGCTTTGACCAGCGCGGCATTGCAGCAAGCACGCGCGGCACGGCCGCCACCACGATCGAGCAACTGGCGCGAGATGCCGAGGCTGTTCTGGATCACGTCGGCTCGAAACGTTGCGTCCTGCTCGGCCATTCGACCGGGGGCGTCATTCTGCAGGCGATGGCGCTGCACGATGAGACGCGGATTGCCGGCTTGATCCTCAGCGGCACCTGGGCGCGCCCCAACCGCTACATGGCCGAACTGTTCAACGCGCGCGCCGAGATCCTGAAAGTCCTGCCGAAGGAATATTCGGCCATGGTAGGCTTCCTCGCCTACACCGCCGACTGGCTCAATGCCAATTGGGCAGCCTTTGAGGCGATGCGCACCGGCGCCCCCGTCACACCCGCCCAGCAGGCCGTCGTCGCCGAGCGGATCGCGGCCATCCTCGCCTTCGACCGGTCAATGGATATCCACCGCATCACTGCGCCCACGCTCGTGCAGGGGGCGGAGGATGATCTGATCGTGCCGGCTTTCCTCAACCGGGAATTGGCTGGCCTCATCAAGCACGCCGAGGTGCAGATGTTCCCGACCGGCGGCCACATGTATCCGATCACCCGCACGACCGCGTTCGTCGCCGAAGTCGTCAGGTTCGCAACCCGCTGCAAGCCATGAAGCGACATGTGCCTTAAGCCGGATCAGCCGCGCGCCTGCGCGCCGTAACGCGCCGCAAGATATCGTCCTTGTCGACGCTGGTGCCGGGGCAGGTCTTCTCGGTCTGCGGCACCTCGCGATGGAACAGCAGGGCCTGAACCGGCAACCGGAATCGCCTTTGCACGATGTCGATCACCGCACAGACGCTGTCGCGTTGCGCACCAGCCAGCCGATCGAACCCGATGTCGAAGTTGCCGATGGCTTCGAACATGAACACACCACGGTTCATGCGATAGCCGACGCTGGCCGGGTCCTTGTTCCAGTCGCGCCCGGTCCAGATCGCACCGTCCGGCGCGATCGACACATGCTGGGCGATATCGTCGAAGCCGCGGTCACGAACATGGTAGGTTGCCATGCCCTCGATCGAAGCGAGACCAGCATAGTCGGCATGCGCCGGAACCCAGGTGTGGTGCATGTCGACGCGCCACACCCGGCGCGTCCAGGCGAAGTTCGCAACCTCCGCCGCGAACGCCGCGATCGTCAGACTGCGGTAGGGCGCCGGCATCGAACCTCCGCGCGCGGCTACTTGAGCAAACCCTTCACCATGGCGCTCGCCTTGGTGAAATCCATCTGGCCGGCAAACTTCTCCTTGAGCGCAGTCATCACCCGGCCCATGTCCTTCGGGCTGGCGGCCCCCGTGTCCTTGATGACGCCGGCGATGGCAGCCGCGATATCGGCTTCGCCAAGCTGCTTTGGCATGAAGCCTTCGATCACCGTGATCTCGGCCTGCTCGCTGTCCGCGAGTTCGGGCCGCCCGCCCTGCTTGTAGAGCTCGATCGACTCGCGCCGCTGCTTCACCATTTTCGCCAGCAGATCGATGATTTCCGGGTCGGTGATCTTGTCCTTGGCCGGCCGCGCGGCGATATCGCCGTCCTTGATCTTCGACTGCATCATCCGGAGCGTCGACAGCCGCGCCTTGTCGCCGCCCTTCATGGCATCCTTCACGGCCTGCATGATTTCATCGCGCATGGGATACTCCTGGTCGTCGCGTTCTGCCTGCACTGTTACGCCGCAGCGATAGAAGGATGCAAGGCACCGACTGCGAAAGTCTGGCAGCGCGCCGCCGATACCGACTGGGGGACGAGCATTTGACGTTCCAGCCCCTCCCCCCTTCAGGCAGAGGCCGGCCCACTTCGGTCGGCCGAGGGTGGGTCGCCGCTGATCAAGCACCGGCAAGGCAACCTCTGTTTCCCACCATTTGAGCGGCCCTCGGCCGTCCTAATTGCACTGCCATCAGTACGGTCGCCAATAAGGGCATTGCGGACGCCGGCGCTCCCCCCGCATTACTTCGGCTCGCCTGCGACGAGATACAATGCCTGCGCGTAGGCAGGCGGCCGGCTTCCCGGGTTCTTTGAGATTTATATCAAGGAAGACTTGAATGTGAAATTGAAGCGGCGATAGCACTGTCGGTTTCTGGCTTTGGTGGCAGCGCACATCGCAGCGGCTTTGAAGCATCGGCTCTTTGAAGCTATGGAAAATGACGAGATCGGCCGGATGCTGTGAAGAAGGAAACGACCTTGGACAAAGCGCCCCACACAGGCGGAATCGCTCGATTGGTTCGGCCCATGGCAACAGGCGAGGAAGATGCGGTCGCCGATGTACTGACGACCGCCTTTGATCGCGATCCGCTGGCACAATGGTTCTTTCCCGACGCTGCAATCCGGCAGGCGGCCTATCGACAACTCTTCGAGCAGGCTACGCGCGAATTGGCGCCGGGCGCGCTGGTCGATGTCACCGACACCCTCGATGCGGCGGCCATCTGGAACCCGCCGGGCCATGTGCCGAGTTGGACGCCGCCACCCAATACGACGCCGGCCGCGGCCACATTGTTTGCGGCGCTCGAGGCCTCGATGCCGCCGCCGCCGTTCTGGTACCTGGAATTTCTTGGCGCCCGCACGTCCGGCAGCGGTGGCGGCTCGGCGCTCATGCGGTCCCGGCTGGCAAATTCGTCCGGGCCGATCGCATTCTGGACCGCCAACGAAGCAAACCTCGATTTCTATCAGCGGTTCGGCTGCACGCTTGCGGGTCGTGCTGACGCTCCGGGCATCCGTGCGTGGTGGCTGACGCATAGGTACGGGGTGTGACTGACTGATCATGCGCGCGCGCCATGATGGCCGTCCGGTCACGAATGGATGGCCGACGCTCATTACTGACCGGACAGAGCGATCCATTCCGGGTCCTCTCCAACCGCCGCGGAAACCGCGCGATAGCGGTCAGTGTCACACGGATCGCTGCCACTGGACGACGATAAAGGATAGTGGGCCGAGCACGCATTCGGCCAACGACCCACTGATGCATTCGCGCAGCCACCATGTGTGAACGCCATAGGCCGCTTCGTCCGCAGAGCCGGTGGCGCGGCCAGCGGGGAACGCCAGTCGGAGCAACCAAGCGCACGCGTACCCTCACGCACGCTTCGCCGCAGCCTCCTCCATTAGCCGGGCGATGCGGCGCAATGCCAGCTGATAACCTTGCGTGCCAAAGCCCGCCATCACCGCGTCGGCACGGTTCGACACATAGGAATGGTGGCGGAACGCCTCGCGCTTGTGCACCTGGGAAATGTGCACCTCGATCACCGGTGGCTCGAAGGTATTGAGCGCATCGAGCAGGGCAATCGACGTGTGCGTGAAGGCCGCCGGATTGATCACGATGCCGCCGGCCGACTCGCGCGCCGCGTGGATCCAGTCGATCAGTTCGTACTCGCGGTTCGACTGGTGGAAGGCGATGTCGAGTTTCAACTCCTTGGCCAGCGCGCGGCAGTCCCGCTCCACGTCGGCCAGCGTCTCGTGGCCATAGATGTGCGGTTGGCGCTTGCCGAGCAGATTGAGGTTCGGGCCGTTGAGAATGTAGACAAGGCGGCTCATGGCGATTTCCTGGCTCGCGGTTGCAACTCGCCCTCTATGCGCGCGAAGCCCGGCGGCGCGCAATGCTTCGTTGAGGGGATGGCGCTTTTCGACTACGCTTCCGCGCCATGGAACAGTCAGACACAATTCATGTGATCGGCGGCGGGCTTGCGGGCTCCGAAGCTGCCTGGCAGGCGGCAACGGCCGGTGTCCCCGTCGTGCTGCACGAGATGCGCCCCGTGCGCGGCACGGATGCGCACCACACCGACGGCCTCGCCGAACTCGTGTGCTCCAACTCGTTCCGCTCGGACGACTGGGAGAACAACGCGGTCGGCCTGCTGCACGAGGAGATGCGGCGCTGCCACTCGCTGATCATGAGTGCAGCCGACAAGCACAAGCTGCCGGCGGGCGGTGCGCTTGCCGTCGACCGCGACGCGTTCTCGGCCGAAGTGACGGCGCGGCTCGACGCCCACCCGCTGATTACGATTGCGCGCGAGGAAGTGGCCGGGCTGCCGCCCGCTGCCTGGGACAACGTGATCGTGGCGACGGGGCCGCTCACGTCGCCCTCACTCAGCGCGGCAATCATTTCACTCACCGGCGCCGACAGCCTCGCGTTCTTCGACGCGATTGCCCCGGTGATCCATTACGACTCGATCGACCAGTCGCGCGCCTGGAAGCAATCGCGCTACGACAAGGCCGGTCCCGGCGGCACCGGCGCGGACTACCTCAACTGCCCCATGGACAAGCCCCAGTACGAAGCCTTCATCGACGCGATGCTGGCGGCGGAAAAGACCGTGTTCAAGGAGTGGGAAGCCAACACGCCCTATTTCGACGGCTGCCTGCCGGTCGAGGTGATGGCCGAGCGCGGTCGCGAGACGTTGCGCTTTGGTCCCCTGAAGCCGGTTGGCCTCGCCAACCCGCACGAAGCGGGCAAGCGGCCTTACGCGGTGGTGCAATTGCGCCAGGACAACGCGCTCGGCACGCTGTGGAACATGGTCGGCTTCCAGACCAAGATGAAGCATGCCGAGCAGGTGCGCGTGTTCCGCATGATCCCTGGACTGGAGACGGCCGAATTCGCGCGCCTCGGCGGCCTGCATCGCAACACCTTCCTCAATGCGCCGACGCTGCTCGACGGGCAACTGCGCCTGAAGGCCATGCCGCGGCTGCGCTTTGCCGGCCAGATCACCGGGGTCGAGGGCTATATCGAGAGTGCCGCGATCGGACTGCTGGCTGGACGTTTCGCTGCCGCCGACCGGCGCGGCGAGCGCCACGCACTCCCGCCCGCGACGACGGCGCTCGGCGCGCTGATCGGGCACATCACGGGCGGCCATCTGGTCGGCACGGAAGAAGAGGCGAAGGGCTCGTTCCAGCCCATGAACATCAACTATGGCCTGCTGCCCGCCCTCGATCCGCCGACGCACGACGCCAACGGAAAACCGATCAAGGGGCGCGACCGCGGCTTTGCAAAAAAGCGCGCGATGAGCCGCCGCGCACTCGCCGACCTCGACCTCTGGCTTGGCGCGGCCGGGCAGAAGGTGGCAGCGGAGTAGGGGATGGACGGCGATCGTATTGCAGCGATCCCCAAACGGGCTCAAGCTGCCCCGGTCCGCGACGTGATCGAACGGGAGAGAGCACGCCATGTCCGAAACCTACGAGATCCTTGCACTCAAGTACGCCACCCACGCCAACCGTACGCGGTTCGACAACTTCATGTCGGCCGACGATCACGCGAGCCCGCAGCCGATCGACTACTTCGTCTGGGTGATCCGCAACGCCAATCGCACGATCCTCGTCGACACGGGCTTCGATCATGCCGAGGCCAAGAGCCGTGCCCGCGTTCTCACCTTCGAGCCGCAGGAAGTGTTGAAGCGCATCGGCATCGAGGCGGACAAAATCGAAACCGTCATCGTCACGCACTTGCACTATGACCACGCCGGCACGCTCGACCAGTACGGCCACGCGCGGTTCCACATCCAGGAAGCCGAGATGGCCTACGCGACGGGGCCGTGCATGTGCGAGGAGGCGATGCGCAAGCCGTTCACGGTCGACCACGTGTGCAGCCTCGTGAAGAAGGTCTACTCGGGCCGCGTGCAGTTCCACGACGGCGACGGCGAGGTGGCACCGGGCGTCACGGTGCACCGCACGGGCGGGCACACGAAAGGCCTGCAGAGCGTCCGCGTGATGACGGCCGCCGGCCCTGTCGTCGTGGCCTCGGATGCGGCCCACCTCTATGAGAACATGGACCGCCGCAAGCCGTTCTCGATAACGATCGACGTCGCCGAGACGCTGCGCACCTACTCCCGCCTCGAGCAGCTGGCCGGCCACAGGGACCGCGTCGTGCCGGGTCACGACCCGCTCGTCCTCAAGCGCTATCCCGCCTGGAAGCCTGAGACCGACGGCATCGTCCATCGCCTCGACGTGATGGCGAAACGCTAAGGCACGGCGCTACCGGTCGAGGAGTGCTGGCAGGGCTGCCAACGTGGTGAGGATGTGCTGCGGTGCGCCGCCCTCGATCGTCGTTGCCGACGCGTGGATGCGACTGGGTCGCACCACCTGCACCGTGGTCCAGCCCATGCGATTGGGGCTGAGGAAATCCTTTGCCGGATTGTCGCCGACATAGACGAAACGGTCGCCCGGGCGGCCGACCGTCGACTGCATGGCCTCGAACGCGGCCGGATGGGGCTTGGCGAAGCCCCGTCCGCCCAGCCCATGCGTGTAGACGATGTGCTGGAAGCGGCGGCCGATCCCAAGCGCGCGCACCTTGGCCTGCTGCACCGCGACCGTGCCGTCCGTGATCAGGCCGATCGCGCCGCGCGCCGCACACGCATCAAGGCAGGCAGTCGTATCGGGATAGAGCTGCAGGGACGCGGGCTGATGCTGCCGGTAGAGCTCGAGCAGGTGGCCGGCATGCGCCGCATCGACGCCACGCCGTTGCAGCGACAAGGGAAAGATCTGCCCCAGATGCCCGGCGTCGAGCAGGCGGACCATATCGTCGTTCAGGCCGGCAACCCCGAGGTTCGCTTCTGCCCACTCACCAATCGCATCGAACGCCGACAGCGCGAACGCACGCTCTGGATACAGCGTGTCGTCGAGGTCGAAGATGACGCAACAGCGGCTCATGGCGGACGGGGTTCCAATGCAGCGTGCGGCGTCTTGTGGCCGTGGGGTGAGATGGTAGCATGGGTCGGGCGGCGCAACGATAACACCAAGTGACGGCATGCGCCGTCGAACTTGCCCCCTGGAGGTCACGCATGACGATTGCTTCGCCAGCCGCCACTCCAGCGCGGTTCACTGACGCAGCCGATGCCCAGCGCGTCGCCGGCACTTTCGATCTGCGCGCGATCGGGCCGGACTTCATCGCCAACCCCTATCCAACCTACAACGCACTGCGAGAGCACGCAGCCATCGCCCGCATGCCGGACGGCAGCTATTTTTTGTCGGCCTACGAGGACTGCATCACGGCGTACAAGGATGCCCGCATCTTCTCCTCCGACAAGAAAGCAGAGTTCCGTCCAAAGTTCGGTGACGGCCTGCTCTACCAGCATCACACGACAAGTTTGATCTTCAACGATCCGCCACTGCATACTCGCGTGCGCAAGATCATCGCCGGCGCCCTCAATGCGCGTGCGGTCGCCGACATGGAAGCGCCGATGGTGGCGCTCGTCGATCAGCTGCTCGATGCGCTCGAAGCCCGCGGTCATGGCGACCTGATCGCCGATCTCGCGGCCCCGGTGCCGATCGAGGTGATCGGCAACCTACTGGCGATCCCACACGAGCTACGCCATCCCTTGCGCGACTGGTCACTGGCGATCTTGGGCGCGCTCGAGCCGCAGCCCGGCCCACAGCTGCTGGCGGCCGGCGAGCGCGCGATTGCGGAGTTCCTCGACTATCTGCGCCAGCTTGTCGCTGAGCGTCGCCGCAAGCCCGGCGATCCCGCGCGCGACGTCCTGACCCGGCTGATCGTCGGCGAGCAAGGCGGCGAGAAGCTGACCGAGATCGAGTTGCTGCAGAACGTCATTTTCATTCTCAACGCCGGCCATGAGACGACGACCAATCTGATCGGCAACGGCCTGTACACGCTGCTCGAATGGCCCGAGCAGCGGGCCCGCCTGCTGGCCGACCCGTCGCTGATCACAACGGCGGTGGAAGAAATGCTGCGCTTCGAGAGCCCGGTGCAGATCGGCAACCGCATGACGACCGAGGCCGTGACGGTCGGTGGCGTTGCGCTGGCGCCGCGCACGTTCGTCACCATCGGCATTGCCGCGGCCAACCGCGATCCGAAGGAATTCGCCGACCCGGACCGCTTCGATGTCGGCCGCACCCACAACCGGCACGTGGCCTTTGCGTCGGGCGTGCACTTCTGCGTCGGCCTCAACATCGCGCGCATGGAGGGCCGCATCGCGATCGGCCGGTTCCTGCGGCGCTTTCCCAAATATCGACTGAACGGTGAAGCCCAGCGCGGCGGCCGCGCCCGGTTCCGAGGCTTCCTGTCGATCCCGGTGGCGCTACAGTGAGCCTCACGCAGCTTGGCGCAGCCGCTCCTGCCGCCAGCTGGCCGGCGCAACGCCGATGATGCCGATCATGGGTTCGCCCCGGGGCGCGCCTTCGATCTTGATCGGATCGATGCTCCAGCGGCCGGCCAGGCGCATCACGTGCTCTTCCGTCGGATGCAGGATCAGCGCGCCACCGGCATCGCCCTTGCGGCCCTTCACGCCCCGCAGCTCAAACAGCTTGAGGCCGAGCGAGCGCTCGTCCTTCGTGGTCTTGCCGATGTTGAGGATTACGCCTTCATCGCCGATCGCGAAGGCGCGCACGATTTTGCCGTCGATGACGCGGGCCCAGGCGAACAGGTCAAGCGGGGGATAAGCGAGATAATACTGCACCTCGACGAAGCGTGCACCAAGGTCGGCCAGCAGCGGCGTGAACTTGTCGGCGAACGCTGGCCCGAGCGGGTGCGGGAGTGGCAGCCCGACGACGAACGTCCAACCGTTGACCGGCGGCGAGACGAACATGCGCGTTTCACCCAGCGTGTGATTGTAGACGCTGCCTATGCCGGTGCGCCAGTTGGCGGATTCGACGTGCAGCAGCCCAAGCGCTGTGACCACGGCGCGGGTGTCGCGCGTGCGCACTGCGAGCCAGCCCATGCGGTAGCCGAACGGGCAGGGACGGTCCGGCGTCGCATCGAAGATCACCCGCCCCTGCGCCATGCGCGGCGCCAGGCCAAAGGTAATGACGGCGACGGTCAGCACCGTCATCGGCAGCACGAACAGGAAGATGGGCCAGGTCACGGGCGGCTGCTTCGAGGATCGACGCGCGCACTCATCATGCTGGCGGTAATCCGCGTCGTGCCCCTGGGGCAAGTGCCAGGGGTATCACAACTGGGGACAAGTCATGGCCGATGACTGCGCCTGATCGATTGCGCGATTACGATTCCCATCGAGCGGCCGCAGGGTTACAGACAAGGGACGGCCACACGGGGGAAGCGCAAATTTTCATCGTCCGCATCGTTGCCAATCTGCTGATCCTTTGCCTGGAACTGGGCGCCATCGTCGGCCTGGCGGCGCTTGGGTTCTATCAGCCATTCGCCTTCGCCGGCGCGACGTTCGTGGTCGCGCTGCTGTTTGGTGCGCGGCTCGAATATGCCCGCCTGAAAAACGAGTTGACCTTCTATTTCGAGGGTCGGACGCCGCCGGCCGGAATGTTCACCGGCGTCGTCGCGCTGAGCGAAGCGCTGTTCAAAGCCATTCTCGCAGGCGTCGTCGCCCTCGTCACGTTTTCCGGCACCGACCAGAGCCGCCTGTTCTGGGTGGCACTCGTGTTTGCCGCCTGCGTTTTCGCCGGATCGAGCGGCCTGCGCTGGCTCGCCAACCGGTTCGGCATCAGCCTTGGCCGCTGGGGCTATTTCCGCATTGCTGCCCCCCTTGGCCTGCTGTTCTCGCTCGCCCTTACCCTGTTGGTCGCCTATGCGGCGCTGCCGGTACCGACGGTCGGCAAAATCGTCTGGGAAACGATACTGAATACGCCCGCCCGGCCGACCATTGCCCAGGCGAGCGAACTGCTGTTCCTGGTCAAACTGAAGCTCGATGAATTGTTTCTCATCCTGCTGCGCGTGTTCCTGAACGATCGCACGGCGGCGGTGGCGGCCGTGCTGACCAGCGTCAACATGCTGACCGGCTTCATCATCGGGCTCTACGCCATCATCGTCGCGGAAATGGTCGCCTGGTTCGAACAGCGTGCGCCAGGTTGAAACAATCAGCTCCATGGATACGTAGCTGCAGTGCCACACACAACGTGTCACAATCGGTACGCAGGGTCGCGTCTGCCCCTTTGGCGGCCCATTTCTGACGCATAGACTGCCTCCGCGACGCGCTGCGCGGTCGCTTTGCATATGGGAGATTGGTCGCGCCATGGGTGTTGTGACGGCAAGGACGCGGGTTTTGCGCATCGCGGCGCTGCTGCTGAGCACCTGCGCACCCGCCGCGCACGCACAGACCCAACCGGCGGTCGCCGCCCCCAACAGCGCTCCCCGCGCCGCGCCGCCGAAGGCGACCAGCACGACCGCCCCAGCACCGGCAGCAGCCGCTACGGCCACTGCCCAGCCGCCAACTCCGCCTCCACCGGCCTTGAACCAGCAGCCCGCACCCATTTCCCTGCCGGCCGTCGCCGCAGTGGAAAGCGCGCGCGTCGCCATCTTCGACCAGGCGGTCGCCCCGGTGCGCGACCGTATTCCATCCGCAGCCGACGTCAGCCTGATCCGCGAAGCGACCGCCGCACTATCCGCCAACGATGCCGCCAAGGGCCGCACGTTGCGCGACCAGATTGCCGATCCCGTCGGCCGCAAGCTGATCGATTGGGTGCGTCTGCGCGTCGGCCTCGGCGAACCAAGTGAATATCGCGCCTTCCTCGATTCCAACCCGGCCTGGCCCGATCGCACGCTGCTGAACCAGCGGCTGGACGAGGCGCTGTTCACGCGCGGCGGCGCGCCACGGGCAATCAAGGACATCTACAAAGGCAACGAGCCGAAAACGGCGGCTGGCCTCGCAGCCCTGGCCTCGGCGCATTTGGCCGAGGGCGACGAAGCGGCGGCAAGCGCGCTCGCCAAGACCGCCTGGCGCACACAGGACATCGCAGCCACCCTCGAAACCGGCTTCATCGAGCGCTTCGGCAAGTTCCTGACGGATGCGGACCACAAGTGGCGGCTCGGCCGCCTGCTGATGGAAGACATCCGCTGGACCGGCGAGCGCAACGACCGCGCCGCGATCGTCCGTCGGCTCATCCCGAGACTGTCTGAACCCGAGCGCAAGAAGGCCGAAGCGCGGCTCGCCGTGTTTCTGCGCGTGCCGCTTGCGAGCCAGATGATGGCGGCGCTGCCGGCCCAGGACCAGACGACCGACTGGGGGCTCGTCTACCACCAGATCCAAGTTCTGCGCCGCGGCGGGCGCCATGAGGAAGCGTGGCAGATGCTGCGCACGGTGCCGACCAGCGACGGCACCGTCATCGTATCGCCGGACGAGTGGTGGACCGAGCGCCGCGCCAACGCCTACGAGGCGCTGAAGCTCGGCAAGCCGCAGCTCGCCTACACAATCGTGCAGGACGCCGGACTGCTGTCGGTCAACCCGGCGAAGGAGCAGGCCAATTTCGCCGGCTGGATCGCACTGCGCCTGCTGAACGATCCGACAGCGGCGGACATCCACTTCCGCTTCATGCGCAAGATCGCCGACGGGCCTTTGAGCCAGGCGAAGGCCGATTACTGGCTAGGGCGCACGGCCGAGGTGCTCGGCGACCGTGCCCGTGCCGCAGAACACTACAAGTCAGGGTCCCGCTTCTCGGATACCTTCCACGGCCAGCTGGCAAAGCAGCGGCTCGATCCCGGCAAGCGCCTCGACATTCGCCCTATCGCCACACCGACCGCTGACGAGATCGAACGGTTCAATGCGTCGGATGCGGTGCAGGCAGCCGTGCTCGCCCGCAGGTCTGGGCTCGACGTCGCCCTCAACCGCGCGTTCATGAACCACCTGGCCCGCTATCTGAAGAGCGAGGCCGAGGTGGCGATGGCAGCTCACTTGAACGAGAGCTTCGGCGACACCCAGGGCACCGTACGCATGAGCAAGGCTGCGATCGCGCGCAGCTTCAACCTGATCCCCTATGCCTATCCCGTGCACCCGTTGCCGGCCTACGGATCGCTGCGCGCCCCGCCCGAGACGGCGTTGCTGCTCGGCATCGCCCGCCAGGAGAGTGAGTTCAATACGCTGATCGTGTCGGGCGCCGGTGCACGCGGCATCCTGCAGGTGATGCCGGTGACGGCGCAGCACGTGTGCCGCGACTATCGCCTCAAGTGCGAAATTCCGCGCCTGCTGACCGACAAGGCCTACAACACCATGATCGCCAGCGCCTACATCGCCGACCGCATGGGCGAGTTCCAGGGCTCCTATGTACTCGGCATCGCCGGCTACAACGCCGGGCCCGGCCGCGCGCGCCAGTGGATCCGCGAGTTCGGCGACCCCCGCGACCCGAAGGTCGACCCCGTCGACTGGATCTATCGCATCCCCTTCGAGGAGACCCGCGAATACGTGCAGAAGGTGCTGGCCAATACGCAGATCTACCGCGCGCGGCTGGGCTCGCCGGAGACCGCGCTGCGCATCAACGACGATCTGGCGCGTGCCCGCGGCGACAGGCGTGCCGCCGACCCGGTGAGCCCGGCGACGGCACGGGTCAGCGATGGGCAGTGACAGGCGGGGAAACATGTTTGCTGCGCCCGTGGCATTGGCCGACATGCCCCTCGCGCCCTTCCTCGATCTCAACAACCGGCATCCGGTCGAGGTCGGCCCGGCGCTTGCGATGGTAGACTTCGAGCGCCTGGTGACGATTTCGTTCTACGCCCGGGGCTTTGCCGATCCGCCGGGCTTCCTGCTGGCGCTCGATCAGGATGCGCCCTACGACAACGCCAACTTCCGCTGGTTCAAGGCGCGCTTCCCGCAGTTCTTCTACGTTGATCGCGTTCTGATCGACGCGGCCGGACGAGGGCGCGGCTTGGCGCGTGCACTCTACGAAGACTTGTTTGCTCAGGCCGGCAGTGCCGGTCACACGGCAATCTGCGCCGAGATCAACAGCGACCCGCCGAACCCGGCATCGGACGCCTTCCACGCCGCACTTGGGTTCGAGACGGCCGGCTCGGCATTCCACCCCCACCTGGGCAAAACGGTGCGCTACATCGTGCGCCGGCTGTAGGCAGCCGCGGTTAGGCTCCGCCGGCTCGCCACGTGCGCCACTGCTGCAGGTAGGCCGCGGCAGTGGGAGTGGCGAGCTTCTCCAGGTTGGCGATCACGCCGTCCTGGTCGGCTTGCTGCTTGTGCTGGCCGAGCTTCCACTGAGCTTCGATCTTCGTCACCGTGACCTCGATGCCGACGATGGCGGTCAGCATCGCTTCGCGCCGGGCCGGCGTCATCTTGGCCGAAGTCCACGGCTTCTTTGGCAGCAGATCAGCTTCGAAGCGCGCGCTCAGGCGGTCTGCATGCGCGAGGTTGGCCGTCGGCTCGATCAGCCGCGCCGTGCCGCTCAAGTGCACGCTGACATAGTTCCAGGTCGAGACCTGGTCGGCCGAGGCGTACCAGTCGGGCGAGATGTAGGTGTCGGCGCCCATCACGGTGAGCAGGACATCGGGCGCCCGCGCGATGATCTCAGCCAGTGGATTGCTGCGCGCCACGTGCATTTCGATGCGCGGCGCCAAGGCTGCCTCGGCATGCAGCAGGAACGGCAGGTGCGAAGCGACCGGCCGGCCGCCATCATCGACCGCGATGAGCGTGCCAAACCCGCGCTTGGCGGCAAAGGCGAGCGCGGTCGCATCGTCGGACTTGAAGGCTGGCGGCGTGTACATGCCTATTCCGCCGCAACCCTGACCGGGGCAGGCTTGGGATCGCGCAGCATGGCGAGCAAACCGGCTTCCCGCTTCTTGGCCGCCTCGTAGTTCGCTTTCTTCACGTGGCCAAAGCCTTTGATCTCATCGGGCAGTGAGGCAAGCGCGACCGTGGTGCCGTGCGTCGCGACCGACAACCGCTGGCCAATCTCATCGAGCACTCGCTCATAGTCGACGATCATCTGCCGCTCCAGCCGGCGCTCGGCCGACAGGCCGAACAGATCGAACATGGTGCCGCGCAGGCGCTTGCCCTTCGCCAGTTGGCGGAACACGGGCAGCATCCACGCGCCCAACTTGATCTTGCGCGGCTGCCCGGTGAGTTTGTCCTTGTGGAACCAGGCGAGGAATGGCGGCGCCAGATGAAACTCGACCGACGTCACGCCGTCGAACTGTGCGGCAAGCGCCTTCTCGAAGGTGCCGTCGGTGTAGAGACGGGCGACCTCATACTCGTCCTTGATTGCCAGCAGCTTGTGATAGCCGCGCGCCACCGCGTCCGCCAAACCGTTGCGGCCCGGCGCCTTGTCGCGTTCGATACCAGCGATCCAGGCGACCTTCGAGCGATAGCGCTCAGCGAGCGCCGCATCCTGATAGGCCATCAGGTGATCGGCCCTGAACTTGATCGTGTCGTCGAGCGTACGCGGCCGCAGCGCCACCACATCGGCCGGCCTGATCAAGCGCTCGATCGCAGCCGGTTCATGGGCGGCGAGGCGGCCGAAGCGGAACGCCTGCAGGTTCATGGCAACTGCCGCGCCATTCAGCTCGATCGCCTCCTCGATCGCCGCGGTTCCGATCGGCACATGACCCTTCTGGCAGGCGAAGCCGAGGAGGAACATGTTGGAGGCAATTGAATCGCCGAACAGCTTCACGGCCGCCTCGTGCGCATCGAGCATGGCGAGCGAGCCACGGCCAACCCGATCAGCGATCGCGGTGCGCAGCGCCTGGCCCGGCACCACAAGGTTTGCGTTGCGTGTAAAGTCGCCGGTGGTCATTTCGTAGGTCGATACGACCACGGCGGTGTGGTCGGGCCGCATGGTCTCGAGGATCTTCGTCGAGGCGGTGACGACGAGATCGCCGCCCATGATCAGATCGGCATTGGCGACGCCGACACGGATGGCGTGGATTTCATCAGCGCTGCGGGCGACGCGCATGTGGCAGGCGACCGCGCCGCCCTTCTGGGCGAGGCCGGTCATGTCGATTGCGCCGAAGCCCTTGTTCTCGATGTGGGCTGCCTGGCCGAGGACCGCCGAAATGGTGACGACGCCGGTGCCGCCAACGCCGGTCACGATCATCGAATAGGGGCCATCGAGCGCCGGCTGCTTCGGTTCGGGCAGGCCCGCGATCAGCCGCGCGACCGACGCATCGGCGCCGACGCCCTTCGACTTCTTCACCTTGGCGCCGTGCACGGTGACGAAGCTCGGGCAGAAGCCTTCCGTGCAGGAGAAGTCCTTGTTGCAGGCGGACTGGTCGATCGCGCGCTTGCGTCCGAGCTCAGTTTCGAGCGGCAACACCGCGACGCAGTTCGACTTCTTGCCGCAATCGCCGCAGCCCTCGCACACGGCCGGATTGATGAAGATGCGCTGGTCGGGGTCGGGAAACTCGCCCTTCTTGCGGCGGCGGCGCTTTTCGGCAGCGCACGTCTGGTCGTAGATCAGCGCGGTGACGCCGTCGTTCTTGGCAAGCTCGATCTGTACTGCCTGCAGGTCGCGGCGGTGGTGCACGGCAGCGCTCGCCGGGAAGCCGACGTCAGGTGGATACTTGCCGGGCTCGTCAGTGACGATGGCGATTTTCTTCACGCCCTCGGCGGCGAGCTGGCTCGCGATCATCGGCACCGAGATATGCCCGTCGAGAGACTGGCCGCCGGTCATCGCGACCGCGTCGTTGTACAAGATCTTGAACGTGATGTTGACGTTGGCGGCCTGGGCGGCGCGGATTGCCAGCGAACCTGAGTGGATGTAGGTGCCGTCGCCGATGTTCTGGAAAACGTGACGGCGCTTTGAGAACGGTGCTTCGCCGATCCAGCCCGCCCCCTCGCCGCCCATCTGGGTGAAGCCGTCGGTGTTACGCTCCATCCATTGCGACATGTAGTGGCAGCCGATGCCGGCGTAGGCGCGCGCGTCCGCGGGCACGATGGTGGATGAGTTGTGCGGACAGCCGGCGCAGAAATAGGGTGTACGGTTGAAAGTACTGGCATCGAGTTCGGCATTGCCCTGGAGCCGCTTGAACTCTGCGACCCGCGCCTTGATCTCTTCGCCGGCCCCGAACCGGATCAATCGCTCGCCGACGGCGATCGCGATGTCGGTTGGGTCGAGCGCGCCCTTGGCGTGAAACAGCCAATGCTCGTTCTCGTCGCGCTTGCCGACCACGCGCGGCGCGTGGCTGCGGCCATAGAGCTGTTCCTTCAGCTGCGTTTCGATGAGCGAGCGCTTCTCTTCGACCACGATGATGAGTTCGAGCCCGTCGGCGAACCGGGCGACCCCTTGCGGCTCCAACGGCCAGGTCATGCCGGCCTTGTAGAGGCGCAGGCCGAGTTTGCTCGCAGCCACCTCGTCGATGCCCAGTTCATCGAGGGCCTGGCGCGTATCGAGATAGCTCTTGCCGCAGGTTATGATGCCGATTTTCGGTGCCGTGCCGCCGCCCATGACCATGCGGTCGATTTTGTTGGCGCGCACGAAGGCGTGCACCGCATCGCGCTTGTAATCGAACAGCCGCGCTTCCTTATCGAGGGCGGTGTCGACGGCCCGGATGCTGAGGCCACCCAGCGGCATGGCGAAATCCTGCGGAATTGCGATCTGCACGCGATCAACCGCGCCATCGACGGTGGCGGTCGACTCGATGTTGTCCTTCACACACTTGAGGCCGACCCACACGCCCGCAAAGCGCGACAGCGCAAAACCTAGCAAGCCGAAATCGAGGATTTCCTGCACGCCGCCCGGATTGAGCACAGGGATTAGCGCGTCGACAAAGGCGAACTCCGACTGGTGGGCTGACGTCGAACTTTCGCACGTGTGGTCATCGCCCATCAGCGCGAGTACACCGCCGTGCTTCGACGTGCCGGCGTGGTTGGCGTGGCGAAACACGTCGCCGGTGCGGTCGACGCCCGGCCCCTTGCCGTACCACATGGCGAACACGCCGTCGTACTTGCCTTCGCCGCGGATTTCGGCCTGCTGCGCGCCCCAAACGGCGGTCGCCGCCAGGTCCTCGTTCAGGCCCGGATGGAAGTGGATGTTGTGCTTGCTGGTCAGCGACTTGACGCGCAGGAACGCGCCTTCGAGGCCGGCAATCGGCGACCCGCGATAGCCGGAGATATAACCAGCGGTATTGAGGCCAGCCACCTCGTCCCGCTTCTTCTGCATGAGGGCTAAGCGGACGATCGCCTGCGTGCCGGTCAGCAGTTGCCGCGTTTGATCGAGATCGAATTTGTCGCTGAGACTGACGCCGCTTTTAGCCATGGCCTGCCTCGTCTGCTGCCAGATCCCGATTGCGCTATCCTGCGCTTGGACTGAAACATAGTTCGGCGCCTGCGTCTTGGCAAGTTAGGTCAGCATAGTTGACCTAATTTTATCCTGTGATCACGGTGTGGCGGTGTGGGATCGACCAACACCTTCACCGCCGCCCGCCGAAGCCGCCGACCTGCTGGAATGCCGACCAGTTGTTTTCGAGCAGGATGAAAGCAATGAACAGTATGAACAGGCTACCGGGCAGCGATTGGACGGCGTAGGCAGCAACCAGGAACGATACGACGAGACCGAGGAGTGCAACGATCCGCTGCGCCCAGAGCCCGCCCACGACGATGCCAAGCAGCGCATCGAGCGTTCGGCCACCGTCCAGGGGGAAGGCCGGCAGCAGATTGAAGACCATCAGGAAGAAGTTGATCGAACTCAGCTGGTAGAGCACTAGGGCCACGAGCGGCTTCTGGCCCGATGCGGCCAGCGCTCCCAGATAGTCACATAGATACATGAGGGCAAAATTGGCAGCCGGCCCGGCCAGAAAGATGATCGCGCGCTTCAGGCCACTGCGTGGCAGCGAACTGCCAAACGAAATGAGCCCGCCCAGGCCTGTCAGCTCGATCTGGCTGACGCGCGTGCGAAACAGCACCGCCGCCGCCGCATGCCCCAGTTCATGCAGCAGGATCGATCCCAGGATGCCGGCGATCAGCAGTAGGCCAATCGACATTGCCTGGCTGTTGCCGCTGGTAAAATAGGGGTAGGTGAAAATGATCAGAACGAGCACGAAAAACATGTCGAGGATCACCGGGATGCCGGCGACTCGACCGATTTCAAAACGCGTGTTCATCTGCACTCCCCCGGACTATGCCCGGCAGGAATAGCCCAGTGCCGTGCGCGCCGCCAGCACGGCGTCGGGCGCGGGGGGCCACTGCGACGCCGGCTACTTGAGCGCGGCCAGCGCCTGACCGAAGCCTGCCAGCGAAATTGGAATGCCGATGCCGGCTTCCTGGGTCTGGAAGATGACGAAAATCGCGTTCTTGCCGGTCTTCAACAGGTCGATCAGCTTGTCCTCGGCAACGACCTGGGCGTAACAGGAAAACTGGTTGCAGCGCAGAAAAGGGGCCGTGCCCACGTCCTTGTCGTCGATCTTGAGCCCAAGACCGGGCGGCAGCAGCACGCCGAGCGGCGCAAACACGCGGATCACACGCTCGCCGGACGAGAACTTCTGGAAGTAAACGGTGAGGCCGACGTTGTTACGATCTTCCGCCGTCACGCTCTGCACCAGCGCGCAGGTTTCGAGTTTCGAGCCGGGCGCCGGCGGCTTGCACACGAGTTGCCAGTCGCCGTGCTGGGCCTTGATGGTGCCTTCCGGGGTGGCCGGGTTCAGCGGATTCTGCGCGTTCCCATCGCCAGCGACCGACAGCAGCGCCACCGCCAACGTCGCGAAAAACGCGAAGAACGCCCGCGCCGGTCGCGCACCGCCCTGGCCCTCAGCGCTGATCCCAATCCTGCCTCGCGCCACGCGCACATCCTCCGCCTGCGATCCCGATAGCCGCACACTCATTGCCAAACATCGCTTGAATGCAAGTCGTTTCTGCGGCGCATTCGGCTGAAATTGGACGCATGACACTTGCCAATACGACATGCGAAATTGCTTGTCGAATACGGGCAAACGGTCGCACAGCGCGCCTTCGACCTTGAAGTTGCGGAAAAAACCTCAGTTGAGACAAAACAGCCCATTGTGTTCTGTGCCGGCGTTGCTAAGCGTGCCATCAACCTGCGGCCCCGCGTTCATTGGCGCCGGCCGCTGGAACGCCATCGGAGTGTCTAGATGTTGAACAGACCAAGCACGCGTGTCGTTGCCGGCGCGATGTCGACGATCGCATTCACGGCCGCGTCGTCCTCCGCGGGTGCAGCCTCTGGCCACCCGGAGCCGAACCAGATCGGGCTGCAGGAACCAGCGACGCAAGTCATGGAATCAATTGTTGCTTTCCATGACGCGGTGACCATCGTCATCACGTTGATCGCCGTGTTCGTTGGCGTTTTGATGGCCTACGCCATGTGGCGTTTCAGTGCTGCCAACAATCCGACGCCGTCCAAGAACACGCATAACACCATGCTGGAAGTGGCCTGGACGGTGGTGCCGATCCTCATCCTGCTCGGTATCGCGGTGCCGTCGTTCAAGTTGCTGTACCTGCAGTATTCCTACCCGAAGCCCGACGTCACGATCAAGGCGACCGGCAACGCCTGGTTCTGGGAGCACGAGTATCCTGACCAAGGCGGCCTGAAGATCACGTCCAACATGATCAGCGACGAAGACGTCGTGAAGGACGAGATCGGCAAGGCGGAGTTTGATAAGCGCTTTGCCAAGCTCAGCGAAGTTCAACGCAACAAGGCGCTGTACGAGGCAGCCGGGCCATTGTGGGCCAAGACGAAGCAGATCCGCCAGCTGTCGGTCGACAACGAGATCGCCGTGCCGGTGAACAAGGTCGTGCACCTGCTCGTCACGTCGAACGACGTGATCCATTCCTGGACCATCCCTGCGTTCGGCTCGAAGACGCAAGCGGTGCCGGGTCGCATCACCTCGACCTGGTTCAAGCCCACCAAAGTCGGCGCCTACTACGGCCAGTGCTCGGTGCTATGCGGCAAGGCCCACTCCGGCATGCCGATTGCCGTCCGCGTGGTGCCGGAAGCAGCTTACACCGAGTGGTTGGCAGCGGCCAAGGCAAAGGACTGGAAAAAGGCGAAGACCATTCTGGCAACTGCGACCGACGGTGCCGATCAACCGAAATATGCCGAGGCTCCGGCGCGCTGACCCGCGCAGCCGATTGGCCAAGACCACCACGTTGCATGATTGAGCGAGAGGCACTGTAAATGGCTGGCGCAGCACAGAGCGGCTATAACTCGAACGGAGCTCCGACGAGCTTCGTCCGGCGGTGGTTGTATTCGACCAACCACAAGGACATCGGCACGATGTACCTGATCTTCGCCATTTTCTCCGGCGTGATCGGCAGCTTCCTGTCCGTGATGATGCGCCTCGAGTTGCAGGAGCCCGGCCTCCAGTACTTCGCCAACGCGCACACCTACAACGTGTTCGTGACCGGCCACGGCCTCATCATGGTGTTCTTCATGGTCATGCCGGCCATGATCGGCGGCTTCGGCAACTGGTTCGTGCCGCTGATGATCGGTGCGCCCGACATGGCCTTCCCGCGCATGAACAACATCTCGTTCTGGCTGCTGCCCGTCGCGCTCGGGCTGCTGTTGATCTCGCTGTTCGTCGAGGGGCCGCCCGGCTCGAACGGTGCCGGCACGGGCTGGATCGTGCTCGCGCCGCTGTCGAGCAAGGCTGGACATCCAGGCCCCGCCGTCGACTTCGGCATTTTCGCGCTGCACTTGGCCGGCGCCTCGTCGATCCTCGGCGCCATCAACTTCATCACGACGATCTTCAACATGCGTGCGCCGGGCATGACCTTGCACCGCATGCCGCTGTTCGTGTGGTCGGTGCTGGTGACCGCCTTCCTGCTGCTGTTGTCGCTGCCCGTTCTGGCCGGCGCCATTACCATGCTGCTGACCGACCGCAACTTCGGCACCGCCTTCTTCGATGCCAAGGGTGGCGGCGACCCGGTGCTCTACCAGCATCTGTTCTGGTTCTTCGGCCACCCCGAGGTGTACATTCTGATCCTGCCCGGCTTCGGCATGATCAGCCACATCATCTCGACCTTCTCCAGGAAGCCGGTGTTCGGCTACCTCGGCATGGCCTACGCCATGGTCGCGATCGGCGTCGTAGGCTTCGTCGTGTGGGCGCACCACATGTATACCGCCGGCATCGGCGTCAACACTCAGGCCTACTTCGTGTTCGCCACCATGGTGATCGCGGTACCGACCGGCGTGAAGGTGTTCTCCTGGATCGCCACCATGTGGGGGGGCTCGATCACCTACCGCGTGCCGATGATCTGGGCCTTGGGCTTCATCTTCCTGTTCACCGTCGGCGGCGTGACGGGTGTGATGCTGGCCAACGCCGGCGTCGACCGTAGCTTGCACAACACCTACTACGTGGTCGCCCACTTCCACTACGTGCTGTCGCTCGGCGCCGTATTCGCGATCTTCGCCGGCTGGTACTACTGGTTTCCGAAGATGAGCGGCTACGAATATTCCGAGTTCATGGGCAAGCTGCACTTCTGGCTCACCTTCATCGGCGCCAACATCCTGTTCTTCCCGCAGCACTTCCTCGGCCTCGCCGGCATGCCGCGCCATTACGCCGACTACCCCGAGGCCTATGCCGGCTGGAATCGCGTCTCCTCGATCGGCGCCTACATCACAACACTCGGCACGCTGGTGTTCTTCGTCGGCCTCATCATGGCGTTCCGTGCCCGCAAACAGGCGGCGGCCAATCCCTGGGGCGAGGGTGCAACGACGCTCGAGTGGACGTTGCCGTCGCCGCCGCCCTACCACTGCTTCGAGACGCTGCCGCGCATCCAGCCCGGCGACGCGCACTAACTGAAACAATGAACCGGGCTGGCTCGACCAGCCCGGACCATTTCCAGCATACCGCCGCCCGTTCGGCTGCGCTATTTTCGACGGTGACCCTTTGACCGACACGACCCAGATCCCGAGCGCAAGCCTGCCGACCGCCGACCTCGTCGGCGGCACCGTCGGCGATTATTTCTCGCTGATGAAGCCGCGGGTGATGTCGCTCGTCATCCTGACCGCGCTAGTCGGGATCTTGGCGGCGCCCGGCCACATCCACCCCGTTCTGGGCGCCATTGCGCTGCTGGCCATCGCGGTCGGTGCCGGGGCATCGGGCGCGCTCAACATGTGGTATGACGCCGACATCGACGCGCGCATGGCACGCACGGCCGCCCGCCCCATCCCCCGCGGCCGCATCAGCGCCGAAGAGGCCTTCGCCTTTGGCACGGTGATGTCGGTGTTCGCCGTGCTCACCCTTGGCCTGCTGGTGAACTATGCGGCCGGCGCGTTTCTCGCCTTCACCATCCTGTTCTACGTCGTCGTCTACACCATGTGGTTGAAGCGGCGCACACCGCAGAACATCGTGATCGGCGGCGCTGCCGGCGCCTTCCCGCCCATGGTCGGCTGGGCCGCGGTCACCGGTTCCGTGAGCATCGAGAGTTTGCTGCTGTTCTTGATCATCTTCGTGTGGACGCCGCCGCACTTCTGGGCGCTCGCGCTGTACCGCATGCGCGACTACGACCGCGTTGGCGTGCCGATGATGCCGAACGTCGCGGGTCCCGCATCGACCAAGAAGCAGATCTTGCTCTATTCGCTCGCCCTCGCCCCGCTTGGCATTGCGCCCTATTTCGTCGGCCTTGGCGGTTTGGCCTATCTCGCGACATCGACCGTGTGCGGCGGCATCTTCGTCTGGTACGCGTGGCAGCTGTTCCAGATTGCCGGCGATGACCGTGAAAGCGACGCCGCCGCGCGCCGCCTGTTCGGCTTCTCGATCCTCTATCTGTTCGCGCTGTTCCTGGTGCTGCTGGCCGAGCACACCGTGCGCATCGTGACGGGTGGGTGAGCCCTTGGAGCGCGCGATGGACAAGCAGGAGGAAGGCGAGAAGCCCAGCGCGGAGTGGCTGCGCCAGCGGCGCTTGCGCTCGATCGCCATCGCCCTGATGCTGCTCGTCCTCGTCGCTCTGTTCTATGCCGCGACCATCGTGCGCATGGGCGGCAACGTGCTCAACCGGGCGATCTGACCGACATGGCCGACACGGCGACATCACAGCGCGAGGAAGCCGCCGCCGCGCTGGCCGGCCGGCATCGCCGCGTTGGCACGTGGGCCGCATTGGGTGCTGCCGCCATGCTGCTGCTCGCGTTCGCCTCGGTGCCGTTGTACCGCATCTTCTGCCAGGTCACGGGCTTCGCCGGCACCACGCAGAAAGCTGTAAAGCCGTCCGACATCATCCTCGATCGCACCATCACAGTGCGCTTCGACGCGACGGTGAGCCCCGGCCTCGCCTGGACCGTGGAGCCGATCATAGCGCAGCAAACCGTGCGCTTCGGCGAAACATCGCTCGCCCACTATCGTGCGACCAATACGTCGAACAAGGCGATCGTCGGCACCGCGAGTTTCAACGTCACCCCCGACCAGACTGGCGTCTATTTCAACAAGCTCGCCTGCTTCTGCTTCACCGAGCAGCGCTTGGAGCCCGGCCAGTCGATCGACATGCCAGTGCAGTTCTTTGTCGACCCCGAAATGGTCAAGGACAGGGACGCGCGCCACATCGGCCTGATCACGTTGTCCTATACGTTCTTTCCCGTGGACCAGCCGAAGGTCAGTGCGGCGCCTGCCTCCCCGGCAACTGCGCCGCCAAAGGGCGGATAAAGCCGATCAAACTTTGAAACTGGCGGCAACTGCCGCCCCAGCACTACGACTAGACGGAGACGACCATGTCCGACCATCACGCCAAGAACCACGACTACCACCTCGTCGATCCGAGCCCGTGGCCGATCCTCGCGTCGATCGGGGCACTCTTGATGGCGATCGGCGCAGTGGTGTGGATGCGCTCGACCGCGTTCCACGGCGGCGAAGGCCTGTTCGGGCTGAAGGGCCCGGGCCTGTTCCTGGCCGGCTTTGCGGCAGTGGTGGCAGTATCGTATTTCTGGTGGCGCGATGTGGTGCGCGAAGCCCACAAGGGCGATCACACGCCGGTCGTTGCCCTGCACTTGCGCTACGGCATGATCATGTTCATCGCCTCCGAAGTGATGTTCTTCGTCGCGTGGTTCTGGGCCTACTTCGACGTGTCGCTGTTTCCCGGCGGCACCTTCACGATCGACAACGTGAAGGATACCGTCGGCATGGTCGATCGCCAGCATCTGACAGGTGGCGTCTGGCCACCGGTACCAGGCAAGACGGACGGCGGCTTCTTCAAGGGCACGTTCGATCCCTGGGGCCTGCCAATGGTCAACACGCTGATCCTGCTGTTGTCGGGCACCACGGTGACATGGGCCCACCACGCCCTGCTCGAAGGCAATCGCAAAGGCCTCATTGCCGGCCTGTCGCTCACCGTCATACTCGGCATGCTGTTCACCGCCTGCCAGGTCTTCGAGTATGGCCACGCCAATTTCAGTTTCGGCGGCCACATCTACGGCTCGGCCTTCTTCATGGCGACCGGCTTCCACGGCATGCACGTGCTGATCGGCACGATTTTCCTGGCAGTCTGCCTGATCCGCGCGCTGCGGGGCCACTTCTCGCCGCAGCAGCATTTCGGCTTCGAGGCCGCCGCCTGGTACTGGCATTTCGTCGACGTGGTCTGGCTGTTCCTGTTCGCCTGCATCTACGTGTGGGGCGCCGGTCACGGCGGAGCGGCCGTACACTGATTAATGGCGCGCGGCGACACGCGTTCCGCGAGCCGGCCGCCGCGCGCAGGAAATCAAGGTGCTCCCTCGCGTCGGGCCGGCTCCGCGAAGCGGAGGCAGATGCGACAAGCAAGGGGCAGACGGCACAATGAGCAGTCAGCCTCCATCCCCCATGAGCGCCGGCCTCAGGTGCGTCTGCCCCCGTTGCGGCGACGGCGCGTTGTTCACCAACTGGTGGTCGCTCGATCTGGCGCCCAAGTGCGCGGCCTGCGGCCTCGACTACGCCTTCTCCGACAGCGGCGATGGACCGGCGGTATTCGCCATCATGCTGCTCGGCTTTCTGATGCTGGGTGCCGCGCTCATTCTGGAATTCAAGGCCGGTCCACCCTGGTGGGTGCATGCGATCTGGGCGCCGGTGACGTTGGTGTTCGCGCTCGGCATGCTGCGGCCGATGAAAGCCGCGCTGATCGCGCTGCAGTTTCGTGGGCGGCAGTGAAGGCACCGTCCGGTGCGAACCATATGCCTTGGCACGTGGTTGCAACGTACCGTCACACCGGCCAGGGCAGCGAGTAGGTCTTGACGTTGGAATAGCTCTTCATCGCTTCCCACACGCCTTCCTTGTAGCCGAGGCCTGAATCCTTGATGCCGCCGAACGGGCTCATCTCGATGCGATAGCCCGGCACTTCCCACACGTTGACGGTGCCGACGTCGAGGCCGTTGATGAACCGCGTGATCGTGTCGAGCCGGTTGGTGCAGATGCCGGACGACAGGCCGAATGCGGTCGAATTGGCGATTTTGATGATCGCGTCGATGTCGGCTGGCACACGGATGATCGGCACCACCGGCCCGAACGTCTCTTCGCGCACAAGTTCGCAATCATAGGGCACGTGGTCGACCACGGTGACCGGGAACAGCGCGCCGCGCCGGTCGTTGCCAAGCAGCAGCTTTGCGCCTTTCGACAGCGCGTCATTCACGCGCGCCTCGAACGACTTCGCCGCGGCCTCGTGGATCACCGTGCCGACGTCGGTCGTAGGGTCCATCGGATCGCCGCACTTGAGCTTTTTCGCCTTGGCCAGCACCAGTTCGACGAACTTGTCGGCGACCTTCTCGACGACGAGAATACGTTTCACTGCTGTGCAACGCTGGCCGGAATTCTTGGTCGCGCCCTGCACCGCGAGTTCGGCCGCCTGGGCAAGTTCGCTGTCGGACAGATCGTCCATGACGATCAGCGGGTCGTTGCCGCCGAGTTCGAGCACGAGACGCTTGTAGCCAGCCTTGTCGGCGATGTACTTGCCGACCTTCACGGAGCCGGTGAAGGTGACCACGTCGGCACGTGGATCGGTGATCATCGCATCACCCATGGTGCGCGGATTGCCGGTGACGATCGACAGCATTTCGGGCGGCAGGCCGGCTTCGTAAAGAATGTCGGCCAGCACCAGCGCGGTCAACGGCGTCAGCTCGGTCGGCTTCGCAACCATCCGGTTGTTCATGGCGATCGACGGTGCGATCTTGTGGCTGATCATGTTCAAGGGATGGTTGAACGGCGTGATCGCCGCAATGCAGCCAAGCACCGGCCCGCGCGACGTATAAATGCGGCGCGGCTTGCCGTGCGGCGTGATATCGCAGGAGTACACCTCCGAATCGTCGCGGATGGCGAGTTGTCCGGCCAGCGAATAGACGTCGTAGGCGCGGCCAACCTCGTAGAGGCTGTCCTTCAGGCACAGCCCCGATTCAGCCGTGATCAGCAGAGCGATCTCTTCGCGGCGCCGGGCCAGGATCTCGGCCGTGCGCATGAGGATTTTCTGGCGGTCGAACTTCGTCAGCTTCGATTTGTAGGCGTGCCCGATCTTGAAGGCGTCGGCGACCTGGCGCGGGTCCGCTGCCGGCACGCTTGCCACCACCTCGTTCGTAAAAGGATTGCGCACCTCGACACGCGCATCGGCATCGACGAGTTTGCCGGCGATGCGCATCTGCTCGTGGCGCTTGACCGGCAAGGCGGGCGCGGGGATGGTTGGGGCAGTGCGCTGGGGCGACGATTTCGGCATGGCGGCATGATCCTGACGACGGCAAGCGCCACAGATACACCCGGCGGCACACGCAATACAGCGGGAATGTTGGTTGCGCCGATGCCCCCAGCAAACCAACGGTTGCCATTCCTTTGGCGTCACGCGTCGACCGGCACGGCCCGGCTCAAGTCCTGCTGCGCACTTTGCTGCCGAACTCGGCGCGGATGGCGGCATCGTGCTGGCCGAGCGCCGGCACCGGGCCGAAGCTGCGGACTGCGTCCTGCACCTGGGCGGCAGGCTCGGGCAATTTGACGACCCCGAACGGCGTCGCGGTATCGGCGAGCCGCAGATGCGGGTGGGCGCTCAGCGTCGCCATGTCACTGACCCGGCCATAGGCGATGTCGCCGGCATCGAGCAGCGCGATCACCTCGGCCGCAGATCTGGCGCCGAAACAGGTGGTGACCAACCCGTCGGTCTCAACACGGTTGGCGAGGCGGGCGACCGTGGTTGCGAACCGTGGGTCGGTCGCCAGATCCGGCTGTTTCAGTACGACGCGACAGAAGATCGCCCATTCACGGTCGTTCTGGATGCTGATCAGGATCGCGACGCCATCGCGGGTTTCGAACACTCCGTAGGGCGACAACGAGGGGTGGGCGAGGCCCATCCGTGCCGGCGGCTTGCCGGCGGCCGCGTGCAGCAACGGCACCGCCATCCACTCGGCCACCGTATCGAACATCGACACGCGGATGTCGCAGCCCTCACTCGTCTGGCCGCGCGCGATCAGCGCTTCGAGGATCGCGGCGTAGGCGTTCTGCCCGGTCGACAGATCGACGATCGAGACGCCGACGCGGCCCGGCGCCGCGGGTCCGCCGGTCACAGCGGCCAACCCGGCCTCGGTCTGGATCAGGAGGTCATAGGCCTTGCGAGCAGCGTAGGGACCGCTTTCGCCGTAGCCCGAGATCGAGCAGATGATGAGGCGCGGAAAGCGCGTGCGCAGCCGCTCGAAGGGAAAGCCGAGGCGGGCGAGCGCACCGGGCTTCAGGTTCTGGATGAACACGTCGGCCTTGGCGAGTAGCGCCTCGAACAGCACCAGATCATCCGCGTTCGTTAGATCGACACAGACACTTTCCTTGCCACGATTGAGCCAGACGAAATAGGAACTCTGCCCCTGCGCGACCTGATCATAGCCGCGTGCGAAGTCGCCCTCGGGCCGTTCCAGCTTGATGACGCGGGCCCCTGCGTCCGCCAGTCGGCGGCTCGCCATGGGCGCCGCGACTGCCTGTTCGAGGGAGACCACCAGAAGGCCGGCAAGCGGCTTTGCGTGCGACATGGCTCAGGTGGCCCCGTTGGTGATGGCAATGAGGCGGTCGAGCGCGGTTTTCGCTGCCCCGCTGTCGATCGAGCGCGCGGCAATGGCGACGCCCTCGGTCAGGGTTTCCGTGCGGCCGCCGACGATGAGCGCTGCCGCCGCATTCAACAGCACGATATCGCGGAACGGGCCTTTGCGGCCGGACAGCACGTCGCGGATCGCCTGCGCATTAGTCGCCGCATCGCCCCCCTTCAGTTCGGAGAGCTTGGCCGGCGGCAAGCCTGCATCGGCCGGCGTGACCTCGAACACGCGGATGCGACCATCCTTCACCTCGGCGACGTCGGTCGACCCGGTGGTGGTCAATTCGTCGAGGCCGTCGTGGCCGTGCACCACCCACACATGCTCGGCGCCGAGGTTGAGCAGCACCTGCGCGATCGGCTCCACCCAGTGCCAGGAAAACACGCCGACCACCTGTCGCGTCACGCCGGCCGGATTGGAAATCGGTCCCAGCAGGTTGAACAGCGTGCGGATGCCGAGATCGGCGCGCACCGGCGCCCAGTGCTTGAACGCCGGATGGTGCATGGGCGCCCACATGAAGCCGACGTTGGCCTCCGCGATGGCGCGCTCGATCACACCAGGCGCCACGTCGAGCTTCACGCCGAGGGCCGCCAGCACATCTGACGCGCCCGAGATCGACGACACCGAGCGGTTGCCATGCTTGGCGATCTTCAGGCCGGCACCGGCCGCCACCAACGAGGCGCACGTCGACACGTTATAGGTGCCGTGGCTGTCGCCGCCCGTGCCCACGATGTCGACCGCGCCGGCCGGCGCCGTGACCCGGTTCATGCGCGCGCGTGCCATCTGCGCCGCACCCGTGATCTCCTCGACCGTCTCGCCGCGCACCCTGAGCGCCATCAGGCAGGCGCCCATCTGGGCCGGCGACGCGTGCCCGTCGGTCATGATTTCGAGAGCGGTGCGCATCTCAGCCGTGCTGAGCGTCGCCCCGGTCGAGACCTTCTGGATCAGGGTTTTGAGCGTCTGTGCGGGCATCGTCAGGCAGCCTTCGGGGCGTTGCGGCGCTGGGGCGACAATCCCGCGAGCTTGAGGAAGTTCGCCAACATGTCGTGACCATGCTCGGAGGCGATGCTTTCGGGATGGAACTGCACGCCGTGCAGCGGCAGCGTCCGGTGCTGCAGGCCCATGATGATGCCGTCGCTGGTTTCCGCGGTCACTTCCAGTTCGGCCGGCAGCGTGGCGCGTTCGACGATCAGCGAGTGATAGCGGGTGACCTCGATTTTGCCGGGCAGGCCAGCGAACAGGCCGCGATTGTCGTGGCGGATCGTCGACAGCTTGCCGTGCATCGGCAGGGCCGCGCGCAGCACCTTGCCGCCGCACGCCTGGCCGATCGCCTGGTGGCCGAGGCACACGCCGAGCAGCGGCATCTGGCTCTGTCGCGCCGCCGCAATCAGGTCGAGGCAAATGCCGGCGTCATTGGGCGTACACGGCCCCGGCGACAGCACGATCGCCTGCGGCTTCTTCTTCATCGCGTCCGCAACCGTGATCTGATCATTGCGATGCACGTCGCATGCGGCACCCAACTCGCCCAGGTAGTGCACAAGATTGTAGGTGAAGCTGTCGTAGTTATCGATGAGCAGGATCATGGGGCGCCGCCGGATCTGGAGCAGGTTCGGATCAATCGACGTTACAAGGTTCTGTCAGAGGCGGCCAATGCTTAAGCGGTGCGTCACTCTTTGCCCAGGTCGTCAAGAACTTCGAGCAGATCGGAGATTTCGCCGCTGGTCATTGCCAACTCGGCTCGGATCATTAGCCGGAGTTGATTGGCCTGGTTCTTTATGCGCTGTTTCTCGGTCATCTGGTGTTGCGTTGCCGCACGGGCCTGAGCTTCCTCCGCCTCGGCCAGGTACTTCAAGGCACGCGCTTCGATTTCGTCACTCTCGTGGCCGGCTTTCTTCAAACGTGCCTTCAGGCTGTTGAGACCGTTGGCGATGAATTCCTCCGTTTCCGCCCGCAGTGTCTTGCGCTGCTTGGGATTGATCTCGGTGTTCATCAGTGTTTCGAACTGAGATCGCAGCTTCGGCAGGAACTCGGACCGCAGTGCGGTCAAGGGTCCGCGCTTGTGAGAGAGCGGCACCAGCGCAGTACTGGCTGCGCCGCGCTTCAAGGTCACGAATGCTTCGACGATGCGGCGGCTGGCCTTCACCGCGCGTTCCGAACTGAGGAGCGTGGCCGCCATGACGACCCCGTGTTCGGTGAAGAACCAGGGCGGCGAACGGCGGCCGCCGCGGCCACTGTCTGTTGTCACAGATTGTGATTTCAAAGTCTCGAACTCGGCTTCGGTCAATTGGAAGGCATAGCCGGCGAAACGGTCTTCGTTGCGCTTGACGGCCTGGTTCAACACCCTGGTCTCGATGTCGAAGTAAGCAGCCAGATCGCTGTCAAGAATGGCCGGCCGTCCGCGCAAATCGACAATCGAACCATGGATCGTTTCGATCGACACAAGATCCGACAAGCGAGCCCCCACCATTTGAGATCACAAACCGTGATCCCAAACGACTTGCCGAGACGCAAGGACAAACTTGCCAAGGCACTCGGCCAGAACAATATTTACTCACGACACAGGTCCCTCGCCGCCCTACCCGTCACGTCGCCAGCCGCTTTGGCCCCATGAAGTGACGCAGCGTGCCGATGGCAGGGCGCAGGCTGCGCCAGTGCGCGAAGGTGAAGTCGATGACGGCGGCGCCGGCAGTCGGAAACTTCGTTGCCAGCAGAGTGCGCAACTCAGCTGGCCCAGCGCCCACCAGCAGGTTCGCCAGATCATGAAAGCCCGGATCGTGGCCGAACAGCATGACGTGGGCGACGGCGGCTGGTGTCGCGCACAGCGTCTCGATCAGATGGTCCGGCTCGGCGAGGTAGAGATCGTCCCGGATCTGCGCGTCGCGTCCAGCCGTGCCGAGGGCCGCGCGCACGAGGTCGAGGGTCTGTTGCGTGCGCACCGCACTCGAACAGAGCACCAGATCGGGCGCAATTTTGTTGGCCAGCATCCAGGCCGCCATGCGCGGCGCATCGCGAACACCCCGCGGTGCCAGTGGCCGCGCCTTGTCGGGCAGCGGCGGCGCACCACGTGCGGCCGGCACCCAACTCGACTTGGCATGGCGGAACAGGGTCAGCGTGCGCATGGGGGAACGTTAGCCCATGTGCCGCCGCCCTGCCATAGCTGCAGACCTTGATGATCTGAAGCCTTTGCAAAATGGGAGCTTCGCATTCGCCACGGCACGAAGTGAGCGCAATATGGCGTGCGCAAAAAATTGTCATGCGATGGTCATTGGCAACAAGTGCGGATAGTGAGTGGGTGTTGTGAATTCCAATGATCAGTCGGTGACCGGGGATGTATGAGGCAGATGCAAGTCACTGCAACATTACACTTCCGGAAACCCTGTCGGCTGTGGCGAACCGACCCATACGCGCTAACTTGATATCGCTTGAGCCTTTTTGCTGCTGCCCACTCTCCCTTGTCGTCATGGCCGCAGAGGCGGCCATCCACGACAACGACGCCAAGGGTGGTCGTCGCGTCGTTCGGTAGTGCGCCATTTGGGGGACCAACACCGCGCTGGTGGAGGCTTGAGAGGGGGTCCATCATGTGCGCTATGTTAGCGCGCATGGCGGACCGACCTCCGTCCACGCCAAAGGCGCGAGGCTCAAGCGTGCGGGCCACCCAGACAGGGATCCCACCCGGCCTCACGCAGTGATTGCCTTCTTCAAGGTTTCAGACGCCACCCGGCACAGCTGGGCGTATTCGGCCGAGGTGCGAAACAACTCATCGCGGGGGTAGGGCGAGGCGACTGCCAGATCGGCCATGATGCGCCCCGGGCGCGCCGCCATCACCGCGATGCGCTGCGACAGGTACACGCTTTCAAACACCGAGTGGGTCACGAACACGGCTGTGAAGCGCTTGCGCCACCACAGGGCCAGCAGGTCGTCGTTGAGCTTGTGCCGCGTGATCTCGTCGAGGGCGGCGAACGGCTCATCCATCAGCAGGATGCGCGGTTCAGTGACGAGCGCACGGGCGATCGACACGCGCATGCGCATGCCACCCGACAGCTCGCGCGGATAGGCGGTTTCGAAGCCCGTGAGCCCGACCAGCTTGAGCGTTTCAAGCGCGGCAGCTTCCGCCGCCGGGCGGGCGATGCCCTTCAGCTTCAGTGGCATCACGACATTGCCGAGCGCGGTCGCCCACGGCATCAAGGTCGGCTCCTGGAACACGAAACCGAGGTCGGGCTTGCCTTCGCCGCGGCCCCACACGATGTCGCCGGCGCTTGGGCTCGCGAGGCCGGCGATCATGCGCAACAGCGTGGATTTGCCGCAGCCGGATGGCCCGAGCAGGCTGATGAACTCGCCCTCGCGGATGGCGATGTTCACATCGCGCACGGCGAGCGTGCCGTTGCCGAACTGCTTCGAGACGTTGGCGACCGTCACCAGCGTGCGCCGCCTCGGCATATCATCGCTGGCAGCGCGGGGCTCGGCTGACGGTACTCGGGCGGTTGCGTCCATCGTCCGGGAACTGTCCAAGGCTTACTTCGCGGCGCCGATGCCCTGGTTCACGAACGCGAGGGTGTAGGCCTTCTTGAAATCGAGCGCCGGCGGCAGCAGCTTCACCGCGACCAGGCTCTCATAGAAGCGCTGCCAGCGCGCATCCGTCATGGCGCCGATGCCGAGCTTCAGCGCGTCGCCCGATCGCACGATGCCGCGCTCGTTCATGGCCTTGATGGCATAGGCGATCTTGTCGTCGCCCATGTCGGGGTTATCCTTCTGGATCAGCGCGTTGCCCGGCGCGCTTGCTTCGCCTCCCTTCAGGTAGTCGTCCCAGCCCTCGAGCGTGGCCGTGACGAAGCGCTGCACCACATCCTTCTTCTCCTCGACCATCTTACGCGAGATGTTGATCGCCTCGCTGTAGTTCTCGAACCCCGCATCGGCGAGCAGATGTACGACGGGCTTCACGCCGCCCTCCTTCTCGATGGCATAGGGCTCAGACGTGACATAGCCCTGCTGGGTCAGCGTCTTGTCGGCGAGGAAGGGGGCCATATTGAAGGTGTAGGGGCGCGCCTGCTCGTCGGTGAAGCCGTACTTGGCACGCAGGAACGGCCAGTAGCTGAGCCGCGCGCCGCTGCTGATCAGCACCGGCTTTCCCTTCAGCGACTCGAGCGTGTCGTTGCCGACGCCGGGATGGGAGATCAGCACCTGCGGGTCTTTCTGGAAGATCGCGCCAACGCACATGAAGGGCAGATCCTCCTTCACGTAGGTGAGGGCCTCGATGGAGCCCGACATGATCATGTCGACGCGGCCGGCGAGCAGCAGCTGGCTGACGTTCTGCTGCGGACCGCCCATGCGGATTTCCGTGTCAAGCCCGTGCTTCTTGTAGATGCCCTTGGCGAGCGCCTGGTAGAAGCCGCCATGTTCGGCCTGGGCGCGCCAGTTGGTGTGGAACGAGACCTTGTCGAGGCCCTGGGCGTTGAGTTGGGTGCGGATGCCGGGCAGGCCAAGGGCTGCCACGCCGCCGCCGGCGATTCTGAGCGCTGTGCGGCGGGACAGGCGATTGGTCTGCACGCTCATGGCTGAGGCTCCTGGATCATGGTCGAGCCGGTTGCCCATCGAGCGGATCGCGGCTGTAGCGAGTGTTGCAACTGTAGACGTTCAAGTGGTGTCGTCAAAGCGGGACGTTGGCAATCGTACCCTGCAGGCGGTAATTCTAGGCCGCTTCGACATGTTTGGCGTGGCTCATGTTCACGCACCCGGTGCAGCAAAATTGGGCAAGTGCCGCCGCTGCAGGTCTCTGGTCTCGCGTGGCGCGCGCCGATAGGGTGGCATGCAATCACTCCAGCGGAGAGCAGCCATGAGCCCTGCCGAGCCCGTTCGCACAGCGCCTGCAGCGCCGCGTTACGACATCGCGAACCTGCAGACCGACCTCGGCGACATCCCCTTGGTCACCGACACAACGTCGGTCAGGCGCCGCAGTCGCGACTACTTCTGGTACAGCCCGATCCTGAACGCTGAGCTGCACGGACTGTCGGCCGACATCGTGGCGGTGCCCCGCAACGAAGCCGATGTGATCAGAATTGTTGCCGCCTGCGTCCGCCGCCGCATTCCGATCACACCGCGGGGGGCTGCAACCGGCAACTACGGACAGGCCGTTCCGCTCGCCGGCGGCCTGCTGCTCGATTTGTCGAACATGACGCGCATCCTGTGGCACAAGCCGGGCGTCGTCAGGGTCGAGGTCGGCGCAAAGATGGTCGACATGGACGCCGCACTGCGGCCGGCTGGCTTTGAACTCCGCATGCACCCCTCGACCAAGCGGATGGCAACCATAGGCGGCTTTGTCGCCGGCGGTTCGGGCGGCATCGGCTCGATCACCTATGGCGGCCTGCGCGAACCTGGCAACATCATCGCCGCACGCGTCATCACCTGCGAGGAGACGCCGCGCGTGATCGAACTGCGCGGCGATGCGGCACAGAAGGTCAACCGCGCCTACGGCACCACCGGCATCATCACCGAGCTTGAAATGCCGCTCGCCCCGGCCTGGCCCTGGATCGACGTCCTGATCACGTTCGAGGATTTCTACGAGGCAGTGCAGGTCGGGCACGAACTGGCGCTGGCCGACGGCATCATCAAGAAGTTGATCACACCCATGATGTGGCCACTGCCCGGTTACTTTACCGGCATCAAGGCGCAGTGCCCGGACGGCCGCCACGTTCTCGTCTGCATGATCGCCGAGAGTTCGCTCGAGAGCTTCAAGGCACTGCTTGCAGGCCGCGGGCGGATCGGCATCGAAACGCCGAGCGACGATGGGGCTGCCAACACGCCGCTCTACGAATACACCTGGAACCACACCACGCTGCAGGTGCTCAAATCCGACCGCACGGTGACCTACCTGCAATGTCTCTATCCGCACGACCGGCTGATGGAGTGCGTGAAGCAGATGACCGAGATGTTCCCCGACGAGGTGATCCCGCACCTGGAGTTCATCCGCTTCGCCGGCCGCGTGACGGCAAGCGCCTTGCCCGTGGTGCGCTTCACGACCGCCGACCGGCTGAACGAGATCATCCGCCTGCACGAGGCCAATGGGGTGTTCATCGCCAACCCGCACGTCTACACGCTCGAGGATGGCAGCCGTCACAAGCGCGCCGATGCTGATCAGGCGGGCTTCAAGCGCGAAGTTGATCCGCACGGCCTGCTCAATCCCGGCAAGATGCGCACGTATGTGCCGGTGCGGGCATGAGCGCAAAGCATTCGCTGCGCGAACGGGTTCAGCCCCGCGCCCCGCTGGAAAGGATACCCTTCCAAACCATCCCACCTTTGGTCACAAAAGGCGGGGAGTTCGAGGGGCGCCCCCTCGAGCGGGGTATGGGGCGGCAGCCCCATTCGCGTGAGCGAGATTGTTGAAAGCCCCTCATGCGCATCCTCTACATCTACTGCCACCCGCTGGCCGACAGTTTCCATGCGGCAATCCGGGTCGAGGCGCTGGCCGCCCTCAAGCGTGCCGGCCACGAGGTTGACCTGCTCGATCTCTATGCCGAGAACTTCGATCCAGTGCTCAGCGCCGACGGCCGCCGCCACTACCACGATACGAAGCGCAACCGCGCCGGCCTCGAGGCCCATGTCGCACGCCTGCAGGCCAGCGAGGCCATAATCTTCCAGTTTCCGACCTGGTGCTTCGGCCTGCCGGCGATGCTGAAGGGCTGGTTCGATCGCGTCCTGATGCCCGGCGTCTCGATTGACCTGTCGGAGCCGGGCAGCGTCAAGACCCTACTCGGCAACATCAAAAAGATCGCCGGCATCTCGACCTATGGCCGCCCGCGCTGGATGGCGCTCTACATGGGCGATCCCTCGCGCATCATGGTGACGCGCTACATGAAGCGGCTGACCGGCGGCACGGCGCGCACGCAGTACCACGCGCTCTATCACATGAACGTCGCAACCAACGCGCAGCGCCGCGCATTCATCTCTCGCGTGGGCGAGGCGATGGTTCGGTTTTGAGAAGGGGGTGCGGGGAGCGTTACCGATTTGGGATTTGATTCACTAATCATCGACGATTTCGCCAAACGGTAGCCGTCTCCGCCACGCCGCACTTGCACCCCGAATTCCTCACCGTTCCAGCCGGATGTCCACTTCGCGCTCCACGTAGGTCCACTCTTTCGTTGCGCGCAGGCGTGCAACCAGTGTTTCGAAGCCTGCCGCATCCTCGGGCGCATATTCAAACCAGGTGAGGAAATCGAACGGCTCGGCGATGTCGCGGCAATGGAACAGCTGGCGCGCGACGGCTGGCAGATATTCGAGGCCGATCGCGGTGTGATGTGAGGTTTCCTCGAAGATCGCCCGGCGCTCGTCCTGGGCCAGCGCCCACCAGGCAGCGTTCTTGCGGATCGGGATCAGCGCGGCGGAGCGCGCCTGTGGCCGCCCTAGCGGTTCACTGACCGCGCGCAGGGCTGTCACTTCGGGCCGCGTCGCATAGCGCACGTTGCTCATCAAGCCGTGCAGAACCCAGGCTGAAGGGCCCGACACAGTCGGCTGGGCGTCAGCCGCCACCACGTCGACCGCGCGTGCTGGACCCAGCGCTTCACCGATCACCGCCTCGATCGAGCGCACCTGCCAGGAGCCGGTGTCACCGGCCACGAAGGCGAATTTGTTCTGCATGGTGGGTTCTTTCCTCTGATTGGCAAAGTCGCTTGATCAGAGCGGACGCACCGATGCAATTCAACCGTGTGTGAAGCGCGCCTCGTGGCCTGCTCCACCACTACGGCGATCACACGAACGACCTGCCGCATCGACTACAGCGGAGCAAGGCCTTGAAATTATGGAATTTTCACCTCCCTGCCCGAGGTGGGCATCGGTGTTTGTAATTCACAAAATCGCATTTGCCGCGTGAGGTGGGGGGCTTTAGTTCAAGGAGTGGCGCGAACAGCCGGCCACCCCCACCTGGCCGCGCCAAGGATGACCTTATGCGTCTTTTTTGATTCCACTCACCACAGCGCGCACCAAATCAACAGTGAGCCCCCTCACGTCAGCACCCGCCTGACCGCTGTCCCAGCCGACGAGCTTGCACTTGGGTGCACGCGTGCATGCTCAGGGGCCGCCGCCTTCGCCTCCCCCTTTGACGGGAGGACGGCGCGCCACGAGTTATGCCGCGCATCGCCAATCAAGCAGTTGGCACAGGCGCGGCGTAACTCATCCTTGGCGCGCCTAGATGGCGGTGAGGGCCGAGCGGCGAGAACAAGGAAAAAATCCTGTCAGGCATCAGCCCGGTCCAAAATGTCAGGACTAAGCCGGGTCGAGCATACCACGCACCGTTTCGCCTCACCACAATTGCGGCTATAAGTGGGGGAGTTCGAGGGGTATCCCCTCGATCGGGGTAGGGAGCTGCGGCTCCCTTCGCGTCAGCGAGCACCGGCGACCACATGACCATGACCACCGACGGCACCGATGCGGCGGCGCGGCCGATGTTCATCGCAGAGCGCCGCTTCCTTGGCATCGCTGCCAGTTCGTGGCCGGGCATCATCGCGCCGATCACGATCGGCCTACTGGCGCTGGTCGGCTGGGAGGTCTTGGTCAGCGTGCGCCAGATCCCGCACTACATCCTGCCGGGCCCGATACTGGTTGGCAAAACGCTGATCGCCGACTGGGGGACACTGTCGGCATCGCTGTGGATCACGCTGCGGATTACGGCGGCTGCACTGATTGCAGCGGTGGTGATCGGCGTCGGGCTCGCTATTCTGTTCACTCAGTCGAAGTGGCTGGAGATGTCGCTGTTTCCCTATGCCGTGGTGCTGCAGGTGACACCGATCGTCGCCATCGCACCGCTGATCATCATCTGGGTCGGCGATATCAATCTGTCGCTACTGGTGTGCGCGTGGATCGTCGCATTCTTCCCGATCCTGTCGAACACGATTCTGGGACTGAACTCGGCCGACCACAACCTCGTCGATCTGTTTCGCCTCTACGGGGCCTCGCGTTGGCAGACCCTGAGCTATCTTCGACTGCCGGCGGCTTTGCCCTACTTCCTTGGCGGCCTGAAGATTTCAGGCGGCCTCGCACTGATCGGCGCCGTGGTGGCGGAGTTCGTCGCCGGCACCGGCGGTAACGCGTCGGGTCTCGCCTACCGCATTCTCGAGAGCAGCTATAATCTCAAGATCGCGCGCATGTTCGCGGCCCTGTTCCTGATCTCAGGCACTGGCATCGCGATCTTTCTCGTCACCAGCTGGATCTCGCACCACCTGCTGCACCGCTGGCACGAAAGCGCCATCAAACGCGAGGGGTGAATGATGGACTGGCGGGCAAAGTTTGCAAACCTCGACCCGCGCGGCGTCACGCTGGTGGGCGCAACGGTGCCGGTGTGCCTGGTCGAAGACGTGCCGCTCGATGCCGACGGCGAAGGCCTGGCCACGGCCGACATCGAAATTGCCTATGGCCGCATCACAGCTCTTCGCCCGGCCGGCGCCACGGCGGCCACCGGGCCCTCGCTCGACCTTGACCGCGGCATGGTTTGGCCAGGCTTCGTCGATTGCCACACCCACCTCGACAAGGGCCACATCTGGCCGCGCAGCCCCAATCCCGACGGCAGCTTCCAGGGCGCGCTGGCGACCGTGATGGCCGACCGAGCGGCACACTGGTCGGCGCAGGACGTCGCCGCCCGCATGGACTTCGCGCTGCGCTGCGCACACGCCCACGGCACGGTCGCGATTCGCACCCACCTCGACAGTCGTTTTAGCCAGACCGGCATCACCTGGCCGGTTTATGCCGAGTTGAAGGACCGCTGGCGGGGTCGCATCGACCTCGACGCGTCGCCGCTGTTTCCAATCGACCTCGCCCTCGATGACGCGCACATGGGCGAAGTGACGACCGCCGTCGCAGCTCACGGCCGCACGCTCGGCGCGGTGACCTATATGCACCCGAAACTCGGCGAAGCGCTGGAGCGGCTGTTCCGGCTGGCCGCAACGCGCGGCTGGGGGCTTGATTTCCACGTCGACGAAAGCCTCGATCCCGGCGCCACGTCGCTGCGCACCATCGCCGAGACTGCGCTCCGCCTGCGCTTCGAAGGCCCCATTCTGGTCGGCCATTGCTGCTCGCTGTCGGTCCAGCCGGACGACGTCGCGATGTCCACCATGGACCTCGTGGCCGAGGCGAGAATTGCGGTCGTGTCGCTGCCGCTGTGCAACCTCTACCTGCAGGACCGGCAGCGGGACCGCACGCCACGCCGCCGCGGTGTGACATTACTGCACGAGCTGGCGGCCCGTGGCATTGCCGTCGCCATCGCCTCCGACAACACCCGCGACCCATTCTATGCCTACGGCGATCTCGACGCCCTGGAAGTTTTCCGCACGGCGGTACGCATCGCCCACCTGGATCACCCGATCGACCGCTGGCCAAGGGCCATAACGGCCACGCCCGCGGCCATTTTAGGAAGCCGGAACAATGGGCTACTGTGCATCGGCGCGCCTGCCGACCTGATTGCCATGCCGGCCCGCAGCTGGACAGAACTACTGTCGCGCCCGCAGGCAAGCCGGGCGGTGCTGCGCGCGGGCGCATTGCTGGCGGCTGAGCTGCCCGACTACCGGGAGCTCGATCCCCTGTTCCGGTAATGCCCGGCTGGCGGCGGCCCGTCGCTGCCAGTCCCAAAAATGCCTGAAATAAAGTGCCTTACGGATTGCGAATAGGCCGCAATTGGCTATGTCTGGACCCGATCGGGCTGGGGCCACAGTCGCTTTCGGGCGGCGCCCGGCCCGCAGGCACACGGACCAGAAGACGGATACGACCATGGCCGAACAGGACAATACTCTCTTTCGCGAAGTCGACGAGGAACTGCGCCGCGAGCAGATCCTCAAGATCTGGAAGCAATACGGGACGTACATCGTCGCCGTGGCAGCGGCGATTCCGCTTGGCGTGGGCGGCTACCAGATTTACGGCCAGCGCCAACTGGCAGCGATCGAGGCATCCGGCACGGCCTATGACGCGGCGGCCCAGCTGATCAGCGGCGGCAAGCCCGAGGAAGCCCGCGCCGCACTCGACAAAATCGCAAAAGGGGGCCCTGCCGGCTACGCGACGCTGGCAAGACTGCGGCTCGCCGCGGCCGATGCCAAGGCTGGCAAGACGGATGCCGCAGTTGCCACCTACCAGGCGCTCGCCAAGGACGGCGACGACAAACTGCTCACCGATTTCGCCAAACTCCAGGCGGCATCGCTCAGGCTTGATGTGGCCGACTGGACCGAGATGCAGAATCGGCTCATCGAATTGACCGACAATGCCAACCCGTGGCGGTTCCAGGCCCGCGAAATGATGGGACTTGCTGCACTGAAACACGGGCAGATCGAGCAGGCGCGCAAGTTCAATACACTGCTGCTTGGCGACAAGAATGTGCCGCCGGCCGTTCTCGAGCGTGTCAACATCATGCTGGCGACGATCACGGCAACAGAATTGGCCTTGGCGCCCAAGCAGGACGCAACAGGGCCCGTGAAGACCGACGCACCGAAGGCGCAAGAGCCTAAGCCTGCCGATGAAAAGAAGAAGAAGTGAACGGGGGAGCCTTATGGGCAAGCTTGGCGTGAAGACCGGTTACGGGGCATTGCGGCGGACCGCATGTGCAGCCGTGGTCGTAGGCCTTACGGGTCTATCCCTTGCCGGTTGCTCGGACAGCCTGCCGAGCCTACCCAGCCTGCCGAAGATCAACGATCTCAACCCATTCGCCGAAAAGCAAAAACCGCTGCCCGGCACCCGGATTGCCGTCGGGCAAGTCGTGGAGACGCTTCCAGGGGAGTTGGCATCGGCTGACAAGCCGATCACGCTGCCGCAGGCGCGCGCCAACGACGGGTGGACCCAGCCCGGCGGCCAGGCGAACAACGCGCCGGGACATCTGGTGCTGGCCAGCGCCATTCGCCAGACTTGGAGTGCGGACGCCGGCCGTGGCTCTACATCGTCTGGCAAGTTGACTGCGAGCCCGATCGTGTTTGATGGCCGGGTCTATACCCTCGACGCTGCGGCCCGCGTCAGCGCCTTTGCCGCCATCGGCGGATCGGCCGTGTGGCGCACCGAGCTCACTCCGCCCAAGGAAAAGAGCGAAAAGGGCTATGGCGGTGGCATCGCAGCCGACAGCGGACGCATTTATGCGGCGACCGGTTTTGGCACCGTTGTCGCACTGGACGCGACGTCCGGCGCCAAGTTGTGGGAAAGCGCCCTCGGCGTCCCGGTGCGCTCGTCGCCGACGGCCGCTGCCGATCGCGTGTTCGTCGTCACCACCGATGGTCGCTTCGTGTGCTTGAACGGTGCCGATGGCAAGGAAGTGTGGAGCTTCCGCGGCCTGCCGGAAAAAACCAGCATCATCTCGAACCCAAGCCCCGCGGTCGAAGGTGACGTGGTGATCGTGCCTTATCCCTCGGGCGATGTGGTCGCCCTGCGCGTGTCCAACGGCCAGCAGGTATGGCAGGAGAGCTTGGCACGCCAGCGCTCGGCATCGGCCGTTGCCAGCATGAGCGACGTAGCCCGGCCAGCCGTCGACAACGGCGTGGTGTTCTCGGTCGGCCACGCCGGCCGTATGATCGCAAGCCAGCAGCGCACCGGCGAGCGGCTGTGGTCGCTCAACGTGCCAGGCACGCAGACCCCGTGGGTTGCGGGCGACAATGTGTTCGTCGTCGACACCACCGGCCAGTTACTGGCTGTGACGCGCCGCGATGGCAAGATCCAGTGGTCGACGAAACTTGCCAGTGGCGTCACTTGGTCGGGCCCGGTCTTGGCGGGTGGGCAGCTGTGGCTCGCGTCCAGTAAGGGCCAGCTGATATCGGTCGAAACAGAGACCGGTAAACAAGTCGCGAGCCAGGACCTCGGCGCGCCGATCTACATCGCACCGGTCGTCGCTCAAGGTCGCATGTTCATCCTCACCGACAAGGCCAAGTTGATTGCGCTCGGCGGCTAGTGTGGCCGTTAGCTGCGCGGCGGTCGGCTGACGGATTTGCCGCGCGTGACGGCCTCGGCACCACGCAGGACCGCCTTGCGTTCCGTGCTCGGCGCATGGCCGAAGTGCTCGTTGTAGCTCTTGGAAAAGTGCGACGCCGAGACGAACCCGCAAGCCATCGCAATCGACACGATGGGTTGGCTCGTCTGCTGCAATAAGAACCGCGCCCGATCGAGCCGCACGATCAGATAGTGCCGCGTCGGCGAACGCCCGAGGTATTTAGCGAACAGGCGCTCCAGCTGGCGCGGGGACACATGCACCTCGGCCGCCAGTGCGGTACAGCTGAGCGGCGTTTCGATCGTCTCCTCCATGCGCGCGACCACCGCCAGCAGCCGCGGATGGGCGACGCCCAGGCGCGTGCGCAGGTCCATGCGCTGGCGCTCTGAAGCATCACGGATTCGGTGGTGGATCAACTGATCGGTGACTGCGGTTGCGAGTGCTGCGCCATGGTCGCGAGCGATGATCGATAGCATCATGTCGGCTGCGGCCGTGCCGCCCGCGCAAGTGAACCGGTTGCGGTCGATCTCGAACAGCTCGGAAGTGACGTGCAGATGCGGGAACTCGGCGACGAGCGATGCCTGGTTCTCCCAGTGGATCGTCGTGCGGTAGTCGTCGACGAGGCCGGCCTTGGCGAGCACATACGTACCGGTGCACACCGCCCCCAGCGCCGTGCCGAATGACGACAGCCGGCGCAGGGCCACGACACATTCGCGATGATTGACCAACTGCACGCCGATGCCGGCGCACAGGATCACAGCATAGAGGTCGTGCGTGGCTGCAACCGGCCCATCGACGCGCACCTCGACCCCATTCGACGCGCGTACCGGCTGGCCGTCGGCCGAATAGAGCGCCCATTCATAGAGCGTCTGGTCGGCGACGAGATTGGCGAGCCGCAGCGGTTCGATCGCCGACGTGAAGGCCATCATCGTGAAGTTCGGCACCAGGAAATAGCCAACCCGGCAGACCCGCGCGGGGGCCGGCGCGAATTTCTGATTCACCGCGACAACCGCAGCTTTCGGCGCTGCCGAGGCCGGTGCCTTGGCGTGCCGCCGTGCTGCCGCAATGACCGTGCCTGATTTTGACATTCGACAGTCTAACCACGACATTACGCTTACCCGCTAGATGGGGACCGCTGACGCCGTGGGGAGACGCCTTGTGCGGGCGAGGCCAGCTGCTTGCGCACGTAGAATCGAACGTCCAGCTAAGCAACTGTAGATTGTCAACGACAACGCGAGCCAATACGGTTGGGATGACCAGTGGGTGGGAGCAGTCACTGTCGAGGGACAAAGTTATGCTACAGCGACGCCCTGGCGTTGAGGGGGATCAGTCTCGTGCGGTCCTTGAGAACCTTGCGGAACAAGACGGCATGAACGCCGCGTCGTCCCGGTTTCCGATCACCGTCATAACCATCACCTACAATAGTGCCCATTGCGTCGCGCGCGCGCTGACGTCCGCAGCGGGTGCTGCCGAATTCATCATCGTCGACAATGCCAGCACAGACGGATCGATCGGCGCCACCGAGCCGTTCGGGTGCAAGGTCATCGCCAATGACGGCAACGTCGGCTTTGGCGTCGCTTGCAATCAGGCAGCGCGGTTGGCCACCAGCGAGTTTTTGTTGTTCCTCAATCCGGATGCCGTGCTGGCGCCCAAAGCGATCGAGCGGATGCTGGCTACCGCCGAGCGTTTTCCCAACGCCGTGGCGTTTGGCCCCCGCCACGAACTGCCGCTCGATCATGAGGTCGATGTCACTTATCAGAAGCGCTTGGCACGCGCGCGCAACCGTGGCGCCAAGGATCAAGCGATCGCCGGCACGCGCGAAGTGCGTTCGTTGAGCGGCGCGGCCCTGCTGTGTCGGCGCTCGACGTTTGCTGCCGTCGGCGGGTTCGACGAAAAATTCTTTCTGTATTTCGAGGACGAGGATCTGTGCCGCAGACTCGCGCAGCACGGCCCGCTCATCTGTGCCGACGATGCGACTGTGTTCCAGCTGCCCGGTACCGGTGCCAATCTGAACTGGCATCAGCATTTCATGAAGTATCGCCGATACGGCCGCTCGCGGATCTATTTCTCGAAAAAGCACGGCGTGCGCTTCAAGTGCGCGCTGCAGGCGCTTGAGCAAACTGCAAAAGGGGTGGCCGCCTTTGCCCGCTCGGACCGGGCACTCGCAGCCCAGCACTTCGGTCGCGCGGTCGGCTATATCGAGGGTCGGTTCGGCCGGCTACGGTAACACGCGGCTGACAGGGACACCATCGTTCCCAATGGCAACCTGGGGTTCCAAGGGCCTCAGGCCTGTGGCGGGAGCGCCAAGGCAGCGCCCTCGCATCTTGTTATCGCTCAGCCGGCTGAAACTGCCTCTCCAGCCGGTTGGCATGGCGGTGGATCAAGCGCCATTCAGCATCCGTGCGACGGAAAATGTGCGTCACCCGATTCGACCAGGTCACCACATCGGCCTTGCCGTCCATGCGGCAGGAGAATGTCTCGATGTCGGTCGTATAGAACAGGTCGCCACTGTCGATCAGGGTCAGCGGCTGCCACGCGACCGTGCCGCCCTTGAACTGCTGGCCGGCCCAATCCCAGCGCTGATCGACCTGCGGCCATCCCACCTCGTAGCCGCCCCAGCCATAGAAACTCGTCGCCTCGGCACTGTGCTCATAAAGCGCCTTGATCGCGCGCGTATCGCCATTCGCGACATCGGCTAATGCCGCCTGCAACTGCGCAATCGCCGCCGGAATTGAGGGATCACGGCTCATCGTGCAGCCACAATGGCGATTTCGACGAGGCAGCGGGGATCGGCCATCTTGGCTTCGACACAGGCGCGCGCCGGCAGGTGCGCCGGGTCGATCCACGCGAGCCATGCCTTGTTCATGTCGTCGCGCAGGCGAATGTCGGCGAGCCAGATGGTGGCCGACAGGATCTGCCGCTTGTCGCTGCCGCACAGCGCCAGATATCTGTCGATATCGGCCAGTGCCTGGACGGTCTGACCTGTGACGTCGAGGGTGGTATCGTCGGCAATGGCGCCGGCGGTGAACACCTGGTCGCCGGCAGCCACGACATTGGCGAGCAGCGGCTCCAGCTCATGGCGTTGTATCAACATTTTTACATACCCTGGCGCTGCGTCATCCGGATCGGCGATTGGACGATTGCCCGCTGCTATAGGCAAAGGGAAAAAACAAATCAAATCCACGCGACAGCTGACATGAAACTCGTGTCATAGTCGCTGCAGCCCGGACGGTCAGCATACGATTGAGACGACGCCGGGTTCCGACTTGATGAATTCAAACAATGGGAAAAACGACCATGGATCTGTCACTCATCATCTCGCTGCTCAGCGGGGCTGCTGGCGGCAACGTTGCTGGCAGCCTGCTGAAGAACGCAAGCCTCGGCCTGATCGGCAACTCGATTGCCGGCATTCTTGGCGGCGGCATCGGTGGCAAGATCCTCGGCGGCCTGCTCGGCGTCGCGGCGGCCAAGGCCGGCGGCGGCCTCGACATCGGCTCGATCATCACGAGCGTGATCTCGGGCGGCGCCGGCGGCGGCGTGCTGATGGCCGTGATCGGTGTGGTTCGCCAGATGATCGGCAAGTAATCCTGGTGCTGCCCCCGGGCTTTGGCCCGGGCGGTATCACTTGTCGCTCAGCCGGTGATCCTGCACGCCGGCTGGCGATAATTTCGGTCGCACGCTGGAAATCATGCCGGAATTGACGCCGGCCCAGCCGATCTCGCCCGACAGGCGGCCATATTCGATCTTCGGGCAGCGGTTCATCACGACCCGCAGACCGGCCGCTTCCGCTTCATGCGCGGCCACTTCATTGCGCACGCCAAGCTGCATCCAGATTACCTTGATGCCGAGCCTGTCCTTGAGACCAATCGCCTCGCGCGTGGTCTCGAGCGCTGCCTGCGAGTTGCGGAAGATATCGACGATCTCGACCGGGCCGGCCACGTCGGCCAATGATGCTGCAACCGTCTGGCCCAGGATCTGCTGGCCGCCAAGGCCCGGGTTCACCGGCACCACGGTGTAGCCCTTGCCGAGCAGGTATTTCATCGCAAAGTAGCTCGGCCGGCTGGTGTTGGCGCTGGCGCCGACCATGGCGATCCTCTTCGCGCCCCGCAGGATATCGGCGATGTAATCATCGACATAGCTGTCGTGGTCCACACGAATGTTCCTTCAGGTCGAACTGCGGCCGTCCGGCACGTCGTTGGCCGCTGGTGGCGCTGCGGCAGCAGCGATGGCAACTGCCGCCGCCGCATTCGGTTCCGGTTCTCGTCGCCTTCGCGCACGCCAGCCTCCCAGCGCCGCCACCAAATTCAGCAGCGCCGCAGTGGCGTAGCCGATCGGCAAGGCAGCGCCGATCAGCCCCCAGCGCAACAGCAGCATAACCGTGGACCGTATCAGCGGCAGCTCCTCATCGCTGGACCCGCGATCACTTCTCGGACGTGCGAATGCCGGCCGGGCCACCCTTGGTCTTGATCACGCCGACCTTGTTCATGCCCTTCGAGGTGACGCCGGAAATCTTGTATATCAGGATCTCCTCCTCGACCATGCACTGGACCATCACCACCGTCGAGTTGCGGCTCCAGGCGATGCCCTGGCACCACTTGCCAACCGGCACTTCGAACGCCTTCTTCAGCTGCGTGCCGGTGCGCTCATAGACCTGCAGAAACCCCGAGGCCTTGTAGAATGGCGAAGCCTCGGGCTTGTTCGAGCCGTTCATGACGCTGACCGCCACATACTTGCCATCCGGCGACATCTTGATGCCCTCCGGCGTCTGGCCGACGGTCACGGTGTTGACGACGCGCGGCGGTTTGGCGGCCATGTCGATCACGCTCACCGTGTCGCTGTCGCCTTGGCCGATGCCGATGTTGGCGACCACCGCCACGTCGCCCTTCGACGCGATGTCGAGACCATAGGGGCGCAAACCGGCGTTCATGTCACGCTTGGTATATTCGACGGTGTTGCCGTCGATCGAGAGAACCGCGATCTTATGGTCGTTGTCGCGGGTCACCAGCGCCGACTTGCCGTCCGGCGTGAACGACACGGCACTGGGGCCCGAATCCTTGTTGCCAAGTTCGATCTTGCCGGCCGCCGTCAGCGTCTTGCCGGCGATGGTGAACACCGACACTGTGCCTTCGTTGCGGTTGGCGACGAGGGCAAGCGTGCCGGCCTTGTTGATGGACACGCCCGAGGCACCAGCGCCAGCCTCGATGGTCTGGATGACCTTTGGCACCAACGGGGTGGCCGCTGCACCGATGCCAGTGGCTTTTTTCAACGAGCCCACGATCCCGCTGCTGCCGGCACCAAGATCGATCACCGTCACCTTATTGTCAGGTGTCTGCTTGGTCGGGTCGGCAGGGTTGATCTTCTGGGCCCCGGTCACCAGCGCGAAATCTTCCTTGGGGCTGACGGCAACGCTGGTCGGCGGGCCAACCACGCTGGCTGGTGCCTCGATCTCGGCGATCAGCTTCGGAGGGTTGGCACTGAGATCGATGAAGCTGACGGTATCCTTGCCGTCTTTCTGCACTTGCACCACGCCGTTGACGAGCTTGACCTTGCCGTCATTGGCAGACACGGCAATTTCAGCGCGAGCGGTGCCGGTGACGGCGAGCGAGGCGAGCAGCACCGCTGCAATCGCGCGGGCAGACGAGACACGGGACAACATCAACTTCCTCCGGGGTGGCGTTATGCGGTTACAGCCTTGGCGGCGTTCTACCACTGCTCGGCGGCCCGGCAAACGACCGAATGGCCCTCCACGATCTTTTTCGCAACGACTGGTCCACACCAAAAAAAGATCCCGCATGTGTTTGCATGCGGGATCTTTTTTTGGAACTTGGCTACATGCGCGGCTGTATCACGTCGGCTGCGGCTCCAGGCCGCCGGCACCCGGCTCCTCGCGCGGCGGTCGGGTTTTGCCGGCGGTCGGCACGGCCGAACCGGTCGGCCCCTTGCTGTCGTCGCTGTCGGTGCGCACCACCGGTCGGCCCTCCATGAGCCCCTTGATCTCGTCGCCGGTCAGCGTCTCGAACTCGAGCAGGGCCTGCGCCACGGCTTCGAGCTGCGCCTGCTTCTCCGTCAGGATGCGGCGCGCATCTTCATAGCCCTGACTCACGAGCCGACGCACTTCCGAATCGATTTTCTGGGCAGTAGCCTCGGAGACGTTCTGCTGGCGCCCCATGGACATGCCAAGGAACACCTCTTCCTGGTTGTCGCCATACATGACGGTACCAAGATCATCGGAATAACCCAACCGCGTAACCATCGCGCGCGCCATCGCGGTCGCCTGCTGAATATCACCCGACGCGCCCGAGGTGATGTTCTCTTTGCCAAACGTCAGTTCTTCGGCCACTCGACCGCCCATCGCAACGGCCAGATGCGAGGTATACTCGATGTACTTCATGGAGTAGCGGTCACCCTCGGGCAGGAACTTGACCATGCCCAGTGCCCGGCCACGCGGGATGATCGTCGCCTTGTGGACCGGAATGCCCTTCGGCACGCTCATGCCGACCACGGCGTGGCCCGCCTCGTGATAGGCCGTAAGGGTCTTCTCTTCCTCCGACATGACCATGGACTTGCGCTCGGCGCCCATCATCACTTTGTCCTTGGCGTCTTCGAGCTCGGCCATGGTCACGATGCGCTTGTTGCGCCGCGCCGCCAGCAAGGCAGCCTCGTTGACGAGATTTGCCAAATCGGCGCCGGAGAAGCCGGGCGTCCCGCGGGCGATGATGCGCGCGTCGACGTCGGGCGCCAGCGGCACCTTCTTCATATGAACCTTGAGGATCTTCTCGCGTCCGCCCACGTCCGGGTTCGGCACGGTGATCTGACGGTCGAAGCGGCCGGGACGCAGCAGCGCCGGATCGAGCACGTCTGGACGGTTGGTGGCAGCGATGATGATGATGCCTTCGTTCATCTCGAAGCCGTCCATCTCGACCAGCAGCTGATTGAGCGTCTGCTCACGCTCGTCGTTGCCACCGCCGAGACCGGCGCCACGGTGACGACCGACCGCGTCGATTTCGTCGATGAAGATGATGCAGGGCGCGTTTTTCTTGGCCTGCTCGAACATGTCGCGCACACGGCTGGCACCGACGCCAACGAACATTTCGACGAAGTCCGAGCCCGAGATCGTGAAGAACGGCACGTTGGCTTCGCCGGCAACCGCACGCGCGATCAGCGTCTTACCGGTGCCAGGCGGGCCGACCAGCAGCGCGCCGCGCGGAATACGGCCACCGAGCCGCTGGAACTTCTGCGGGTCACGCAGGAATTCGACGATCTCCACGAGGTCGGCCTTGGCCTCGTCGACGCCGGCGACGTCATCGAAAGTGATGCGGCCCTGGCGCTCCGTCAGCAGCTTCGCCTTCGATTTGCCAAAGCCCATGGCGCGCCCCGAACCCGACTGCATCTGGCGCATGAAGAAGATCCACACGGCGAGCAGCAGCAACATGGGGAACCAGTTCAGCAGCACACTCAGCAGGGGCGAGTTCTCATCGTCCAGCGGACGGGCTTGGATACTGACCCCCTTGGCTCGCAGCCTTTCAACAAGGCCTGTATCTTCCGGCGCGTAGGTGCTGAATGACTGGCCGTTCTCGGCATACTTGCCGCGGATCTTGTTGCCTTTGATCTCCACTTCGGCGACCGAGCGCTGCTCCACCGCGTTCAAGAAATCGGAATAGCGGATGTCGTTGCCCTGCCGGCCTTGGCCAGGGTTCTGGAACAGGTTGAACAGCGCCACCAGCAGGAGGGCAATGAACACCCAGATCGCAAAATTTCGGAAATTCGTGTTCATGGCGTTTCCTTCTGGGTGCCGGGCAGCATCGGGTGGGCAAATCCGTCAGTCGGCCCGGTGTTCGAGGTGTTGCGCGTGCATGCGCGCTTCGCCCCCGATGGAGAGAAGATAGGCATCTGCAGGATGTTTGCCAAGTTCGATAGCCACCCTCGCGTCGTTCAATTTAGCGCACCTGCGAATGTCGCACGATAATCATGGCGATTTCGTTGCCAGTGCCATCGAGTTGCCAGCGATGAATCGCAGTTTCGCGACGTGTTGCGGTGGCCATTGGCAGACGAGCGGGAGCACGGCCTGGCCAAACAGCAGGCGTGGTCCATCGGGCGTCAGAAGGGCTGGAAGTCCAGCGTAACAGGCGCGCGGCAAGGGGCCCGCTGGCGCAGCCGACCCCGTCGGGCCGATAGTGACTGCTGCCTGGGCGTCCGGCGCCAGGCTCACATAGAATCGCTGATCCCAGAAATGACCCTGGCCCGGCTGCAACACGATTGTTTCAGGTGGCGCCCGCCCGCACTCACGGAATACGAATAGGCGCCGCGCCGCGCCGGCGCCGCCTGTGATGTCGATGATGCAGCCACCCAGCGTCAGGCGGCCGACAGCAGTTGCCCGGATGTCTAACGCGCGCTCGACCAGCGTCTCGATCTGGGACAATTGGGCCGCCAGTGCTGCGCCGCCATACACGTCGAGCAGCCGCGCCAAAATGCGTCCTGCATCGGCGGGGTTGAGCGTCGTCTCGGCCGGCACGACGAACTCGCCATAGGCACCGCCGTGGTCGGAGACATGTGCGGCCGCCAGCGAGCTGACCCGAGCGAGCGCTGCCGCGCGTTCCAGCGCAAGCCGACTGGCCGTTCGTGCCAGTGCCTCGGCGGTTAGCCCGAGCGCCGCACGTGCTGGTTCCTCGCGTCGCAGCCGCACGCGTTCGAAGCGCTGATCGACATTACTCGGATCGTCGCACCACTTGAGCCCTTGCGCCTGCGCCGTCGCAACCAGCCGCTGTTTGGGAACGCCGAGCAGCGGCCGACACAGGCGGATCACAACTTCGTGCACGGGATGACCGAGCCGCACGACGACCCGGCATTCCACCGGCCGCATCGCACTCAACCCATCGAGTCCACTACCGCGCGCCAGCCGCATGAGCAGCGTTTCGGCCTGGTCGTCGCGCGTGTGGGCCAGAACGAGGTCGCGGCACACGGGCTCACGCGCAAGTTCGCCCAGCAGCAACTCGTAGCGCGCCCGGCGTGCCGCATCCTGGATACCGGCATCGGGTTTCGCACCCGTCCAGGCGAGCGTGCGATGGGCAAACCCGAGCGCGCGCGCTACGGACGCGACGAACGCCGCTTCGCCCGCTGCCTCGGCCCGCAAGCCATGATCGACGGTGAAAACAATCGGCGGCGGATGTACAATGCCACCGCCCTGGCCACGCCAGACCGCGATGAGATGCAGCAGGGCCATGCTGTCGACGCCGCCAGAAACGGCAAGCGCCAAGGGACGGTCGAGGCCGGCGAACAGGGCGGCGGTTTCACGGGCCGTGATCGGGTTTGCGGACGTCACTGCCGCGACGACGCGATCACGGGCACCCGATGCGGCGGCGCTCGCTGTCGACGCGGGTGCGCACATTCTGCGGCGCATTCGGGAAGCGCGTGTTGAGCTCGCCGAATGACGAACACGCGGCATCGCGCTGGCCGAGGCGATCGAGCGACATGGCGAGTTTCATCAGGCTGTCCGGGGCCTTGGCGCTGCGGGCATAGGATTGATAGCCTTTCAGAAAAGCGCCTGCCGCCTGCTTGTACTGGCCGCGCACGAAGTGTGATTCGCCGAGCCAGTATTGCGCATTGCCAGCCAGCTGGTCGCTTGGATGGCGCGCCAGAAAATCCTCAAACGCAACTTCGGCGGCGCCGTAGTTCTGCTGGAGCAAATGGGCATAGGCCGTCTCATACAGCTGCTTTGGATTGCCGGCATCGCTACCGCCCGGCACTGCTGCCGGCTGTGGTCGGGCCAGATCATCCCCCAGCACTTGGCCGATCTGGTCGCCGCCGCCGGGCCGAACCGTCGTCGCGCCGAACCCCGGCGACGGGCCCAACCGCGGTTCCGCCGCCGCAAGCGGGGGTGGCGACGCGGCCGCGCGGCGATTGTTCAGTAATCGCACCTGGTCGTTCAACTGCTCGACCTGGCTCACAAGTGCGCGCAGCTGAATTTCAAGACCATCGACGCGGGCCGCCACCCCGCTGCTGTCGCCACCGCTGGCATAGGACGGAGCGGCGGCACGCGGCGTTGCGGCGGCGGACGGGCCGGACGTGCGGGCCAGTGATTCGAGCGTACCGATCGTCACCTGCAGGTCGACGAGCTGCTCCTCCAGTTGCTCGACGCGCGCGCGCAGCGGATTGTCACCTGGGGGCTTTGCAGCCGTGGCATCGGGGCCTGGCGTCGGTGTGGATTTGGTTGCTGCCTTCGGTGCGGCTTTGGGTTGCGCGCCGGGCGGCTGCACCGGGGGCTGCTGTGCCGACGCGATCGACGCCAAGCCCATGACCAGCACCGAAGTGACGGCAGCCACCAGACCTGGATATCGCATATCGCAAACCTCCGAAGCGGATCACCGGGCCGCCACTGCGCCACCGTTCGCAACGCCGCTGGGAACCATCGCACCGCACGCCGTCACGTAAGCGCTGGATCGAGCAATACTATGGCGTGCCCGGCCGGCAGGATTGGGGGTTTCCCCAGCCCCTGTCAACGCACGCGAGCCACATGAGGCGAAGGATCACTCGACGACTGTTTCACCGCGGCGACAGATGCGCATCCGCCGCACCACCGATGGTGGTCGCCGCCCGGCGATTCTGGCTGGCGCAGCTCAGATCAGCGCAGAGCGCAACGCGTCGGTCCGCGGCGTGGCCGACCACACGAATCCGCACCGGTTCGACCCCTTCTTCCACAAGGCGGCTGCGGACAGCTTCGGCGCGCGCCAGCGACAAGGCGCGTTGTTCGCTGGCGCTGCCCTCGCCATCGGCGTGGCCTTCGACCAGGACGGCACGGTCGCCGTTGCGGAGCAGCCAGGCCGCCTGAGCGCTCAGTGCCTTGCGGGCACGGGCGCCCAATTCGGCGCTGCCTTCGCTGAAGAACACGAGATCTCCAGCCGATGCACGCAAGTCTTCCTGCGGCGTTACGCGAGCGCCGCCCGAGGGCCGAACTGTTGTGCGCCACGCGCTGATGGCAGAGGGCGCGGCAGGTGCCTGAGCTTCGGGCCGGCCAAGGTAGCTGATGCGGCTTTCGCCCGAAAACGCCGAATTCGACTTTGTGCCGCCATACAGCGCTACCAGGTCTTGCCGCGCGCGATCGGCTGCTTCGCTGTCGGGATAGTTCGCGACCAATTGCTCGAGCTGGCGCTGGCCGGCTGCCGCCTGGCCGCGGCGCATCATGGTGTTGGCCGAGTCGTACTGTGCCTTGGCGTCCTGCTCTGCGATTGCGGGCGATACCGCCGACCGGCCAACCTTCGAGACGCCGAGCAGCACCTCGCGCGACGAAGTCTGCGCCTGTGCCTGCACCCAGCTCATGCCGAGCAGCACTGCAACCAAGGCTGGAAGCGGCGACAGCACGAGAGATTTGACGAAGCACCCGTTCTGCATGTGCGTTCCCCCGGAAGAATCAAAAAACCCCAGCCATCGACACCGTCGAATGAAACTGGGGCGAAACTTTGATCAATCGCGGCGGAAATTCGCGGTCTGGCCGACTAAGCCGGTCACTGACCGGCAGCGGCGGTGCGGTTGTTGAGGACCGTCTGCGCACGGCGGTTCTGCGACCAGCAGGAAATGTCATTACACACTGCAACGGGACGTTCCTTGCCGAACGAGATCGTGCGCACCCGCTGGCCGCTGACGCCGTTGCGGGCGAGGAAGTCGCGGACGCTCTGGGCACGCTTGGCGCCGAGCGCAATGTTGTATTCACGCGTGCCGCGCTCGTCGGCGTGGCCCTCGATGGTGATCGAGTACTGGGCGTATTGCTGCAGCCAGCGCGCCTGACTGGTCAGCGTCTGCTGCGCTTCAGGCGTCAGATCGGTCTGGTCGGTCGAGAAATAGACGATGTCGCCGACGTTCTGCGCAAAGTCACGCTGGGACCCGGGCGTCGCGCTTCCTGCTCCGTTACGGCCACCATTGGGACCGAGCTGCGCGATGTCGGGTTGCGCTTCCTTATTGGCGCACGCGGCGAGCGCGGCCATCACGACCAGGGCCGCGGCCATGCGGGCAACGCGTCCCATCCCGTTCGAAAGTTCCATCACGCGCCTTCCTTCCTTCCAACGGTCCGCCGTGCATTGGTTCAATGCAATGGCGGCTAGGCTCAAACAACGCCCCGAGGCCTTCGCAGACGACGCCTAGCGTGTGGATCGTACGGAAATGTGGCCGCTTCGACGACTGATCCGTATTTCCTTCGCACCACGCTCGACACCACCGCCGGGATACTATGGCGATTCGTGGCATGCATTAGGCGTTACCCCCGACCATGCTGCAGTTATCAACAGAAAAGGCCGAGTTGCCAGTGCGCAAGGCGCGGGCAGCTCGGCCTTTAATTTCGCCCCTTAGCGGCCTAAACCGCTACGGATGCGAGACTTACTTCACTGCAGAGATCACGGCTGCGTCAGCGCCAAGCTTCAACGGCTTGTGCTCGACTTCCTTGCGGCATGCGCCGAGAGCGACTGCTGCAATCACAGTAGCGAGGATGATAGCGCCCTTCATTGTAGTCTCTCCTATGCTGTCCCTGGCCTTACCGAATTTCGATCAGCGAAAGACCTTGCGGTCGCAACCCCTAGCGAAACTATTTAAGGCTGTTCGGCTATTGCCAACGATGTGAGTACCGGTATGGACCATTCATATCAAGGACGGACGCCCGGTTGTGGCGGTTTTCCCCCGTTCTTGATGCGAAAATACCACGCCGTGTTTTTCGGTTCGCAACCACTTCCAGCCACGCCTTGCGTGGCAGTGAAGAGATTGAATTTACTCAACAAAACGCCACCGCACCAAGTCGGTTACGGTAAGCGCTGATCTTTGCCCAACTGCCTTAACACCGTGTAAACATCGTAACGTTTGTCCACCGCTGATCAACAGCTCGCCCTTGAGGGGTTCTGCCGGTGGCAGCCTGGACTCACGTCAGCAGGGGTGACCAAGCGGGATCGGAGCCGAAGGCCGGCGTCGGGACCTGCCGCTCGTTGTAGCCGGTGATGTCGACCGAGAACAGCTTCGGGCCGCCGCTGGCGCCCTGGCTCTCGCGGAAGAACATGATGACGCGGCCGTTTGGCGCCCAGGTCGGCCCCTCGTTGTGGTAGCCCTCCGTCAGGATGCGCTCGCCCGAGCCGTCGGCCTTCATGACGCCGATCAGGAATCGCCCCGACTGCTGCTTGGTGAAGGCGATATAGTCGCCGCGCGGCGACCACACCGGCGTCGAGTAGCGCCCCTCGCCGGTGCTCAAGCGGCGGATGCCGGTCGCGCCCATGATGTAGAGCTGCTGGCCACCATCACGATCCGACTCGAATGCGATCTCGCGGCCCTCCGGCGAGAACGACGGCCCGGTGTTGATGCCGCCGCCGTTCGTCAGGTTGCGCACCTGGCGCGTGCGCAGGTCCATTTCCACGAGCCCTGAGTCGCCGCCGGTGCCGAGGCTCATCACCAGTCGCTGCCCGTCCGGCGAGAAACGGGGCGCAAAAGTGGTGCCCTGGAAATTGCCGACCACCTCGCTGCGCTTGGTCTCGACGTTCATCACCATCACCCGGCCCTGGTCGCCGGTGTACTGCATGAAGGTGATTTCCTGACTGGTCGGCGAGAAGCGCGGCGTGAGCACGAGCTCGCGCCCCTGGCTCAGCAGCTGCACGTTGGCGCCGTCCTGGTCCATCATGGCAAGTCGCTTCAAGCGCTTGTCCTTCGGGCCGGTCTCGTCGACGAAGACGACGCGGGTGTCGAAATAGCGGCCGCCGCCGGTCAGCTTCTCGTAAGCGATGTCGGCCACCTGATGGCCAAGCCGGCGCCAGCTTTGCACCGCAGTTGCCAGCCGGTTGCCGGCAAGCGGCTTGCCGGTGACGACGTCCCAGACCCGGGCTTCCACCTGCACCCGGCCATCTGGCAGGAGGGTCGCCTGCCCGACGATCAGTGCCTCGACACCAATGGTGCGCCAATTGGCGAAGTTGGGCGCCACGTTGATGTTCTGGATGCGCTCGATGTAGGCGTTGCGCTCGACCACCTGGAACAACCCGGAGTTCGCGAGGTCTGCCGCCACCACGTTCGAAATGTCGAGCCCGAGTTTCGGGTCCTGGGACAGGAATTCGAGGACGGCGATGGGGATCGGCCGCACCTGACCTTCGCGTTGCTCGCCGCTCAGTTGCCCGAAAGCCGGACCACCCAGCAGTGCCGCGCCGATACCGGTTGTCACGCCCGTGACGAGGCTGCGCCGGTCGATCTGATGGCCAAAATTGGACTTGCGCGTCGTCATTCGTGCACCTCGGTCGGGACCGCTTTAGCTCATTGCTGGTTTGGATTGAAGTTCCAGTCGATCACGCGCCACAAATTATAGTGCTCCGCCGGCAACTGGAACGGAACGCAAGTCTGGACTGCGCGGATCGCGGCGCGTTCGGCCTGATCGGCGAGCGGCGAGTTGCGGTCGGACTGTATGACCTTTGGTTCTCCGGCGAGCGTGCCGTCCTGATTGAGGTTCCATTTGACCTTGACGGCGGGGGCGGGCACACCGCCCCCTGCCAGTGGCTTGCTCCAGCACTCCTTGAGCGCAGAATTCAAAATCGCGTTCAATAACTGCTCGGCCTTAGCCCTGTTGACCGTGTCGGTTCCACTCTTCGTGCCCGCGGTGGGACCCTTGGCGGTGGTAGGCGTCACGGGCGGCGTATCGGCCCCCTGCGACGACGACGGCTGGTCCGGGACCTTGTTCAGCAATTCGGCGATCTTGCTGGCGTCGAACTGCTTTTTCTTGGCGAGTTCGTCGGCCTTGCGCTTGTCCTCGGCGCGCTTCTTATCATCGGCCTTCTTCTTGTCATCGGCACGCTTCTTGGCCTCCGCGTCAGCCTTACGCTTGGCTTCGGCCTTGACGCGCGCCTCCGCCTCGGCCTTCGCCCTGGCTTCGTCCTGGCGCTGCTGCTCGGCGAGTTTCTCCTCGAGCTTTTTCTTCTCGTCGAACGTCGGCCCGTCGGGAACGACCGGCACCGGCGGTTCGACCTTTTCGATCAATGCGGCCACCTGATCGGGCGGCTTTGGTGCTGGCGGCGGCTCCGGGGCCTTGACGGGTTCAGGCGGTGGAGGGGGTGGTTCGGCAGCGGCCGGCGG
>JAKFWF010000058.1 GCA_021730785.1 Hyphomicrobiaceae bacterium | reverse complement strand
GGGCCTCAACCCGCTCGACGGCAAGTATGCCAAGGAAGGCTCGATCGGCTATTCGATCCCCAATATCCTGGTCGACTACTCGATGCGCAATCCGCACCTGACGCCCGGCTTCTGGCGCGGCGTCAACAACAACCAGAACGCGGTCTACCTCGAGTGCTTCATGGACGAGGTGGCGAAGGCTGCCGGCCGCGATCCGCTGGAGTTCCGCCGCGCGCTGATGACCAAGGATCCGCGCACGGCCAAGCATCTGGCGGTGTTGAATGCGGTCGCAGCCAAGCTCGGCTGGGAAACGTCGAAGCCGCCGGCAGGGCAGTTCCGTGGGATCGCCCAGCACATGGGCTATGGCAGCTTCATTGCGGCCGCCGCCGAGGTCTCGGTCAGCGACAAGGGCCGCGTCACGGTGCACCGCCTCGTCATGGGCACCGACAGCGGCCACATCGTCAACCCGGACCAGGTCGATGCCCAGGTGATCGGCTCGGTCGCCTACGGCCTCTCGGCCACGTTCTTCGAGGAGATCACCTTGAAGGATGGCGCCGTCGAACAGCAGAACCTCGACACTTACGAGATCCTGCGCATGGTCGACTACCCGAAGATCGTCGAGACGGTGGCCGTGCCTTCCGGCGGCTTCTGGGGCGGCGTCGGCGAACCGACGATTGCGGTTGCAGCGCCCGCCGTGCTCAACGCGATCTTCGCTGCGACCGGCAAGCCGGTGCATTCGCTGCCGCTGAAGAACGTCAAGCTGCGCGCCTGAGGTTGGGCACCATGCGCGGTGCGTCACAGGGCTGGAGGGCGGGGCTGATCGGCCTCGCATTCTGCTTCGTGCCGCCCGCGCTGGCCACTGAAGTGCGGATCGCCACCTTCGAGGCGGTCGGCGATGCCATTCCAGCACCGCTCGATGGCCTCGCAGGCGATTCGACGCGCGGGCAGAAACTGGTGCGCGATCGGGAAACCGGCAATTGCCTGATCTGCCATCAGGCGCCGGTCGCGAACGAGCCATTCCAGGGCGACCTCGCGCCGTCGCTCGCGGGTGTGGGTGGGCGGTTGTCAGTGGGGCAGCTCAGGCTTCGGCTGGTTGACCAGAGCAAGCTCAATCCGGCGACGCTGATGCCGGCCTATCACCGGGTCGACGGCCTGACGCGGGTGGCGGCGCGCTACCGCAACAGGCCGGTGTTCAGCGCCCAGGAGATCGAGGATGTGGTGGCCTGGCTTGCCACGTTGAAGGAGTGAACGGGATGGACAAGACCCAGCTGATCGATCGCCGCGACGCTCTGCGGGCGACCGGTGCCATCGTGCTTGCGAGCCTGGTACCGTTGCCCGCTGCCGCCTCGCCCGAAGCCATGACGGCTGCCATGCAGAAGATCCTCGGCACGGCGACGCCAAAGCCCGGCCGCATCAAGCTCGACATCACCCCGCTCGCCGAGAACGGCAATTCGGTGCCGGTCACGGTCACGGTCGACAGCCCGATGACGCAAGCCGACCACGTCAAGACGATCTATCTGTTCTCGCCGGAGAACCCCGCCCCCGACGTTGTAAGGTTCCATCTCACGCCGCGGGCGGGGCGGGCGCGCGTGCAGACCTCGGTGCGGCTCGCGACCACCCAGCGCGTCCAGGCCATCGCCGTGATGAGCGATGGCAGCGCCTGGAGCGACAGCGCCGAGGTGATCGTCACATTGTCCGCCTGCCTCGACGCCGGCTGAATTTTGCAAGGAGAGAGCCCATGCGTACGGCCCGCATTGCGATGCCGAAAACGGCCAGGAAGGGCGACATCGTCGAGATCAAGACGCTGATCATCCACCCCATGGAAACCGGTTTCCGGCGCGATGACGTCGGTCGGCCGGTGCCGCGCGATATCATCGGCCTGTTCACCGTCACCTATGCCGGCACGGAAGTGTTCCGCATGGACCTCTTTCCGGGCGTTGCGGCCAACCCGTTCGCAGCCTTCACCACGATCGCGACCGAGACCGGCGAGTTCGTGTTCACCTGGACCGACGACAAGGGCGTGGCGCACGTCGAGAAGATGACGCTGACGGTGAGCTGATGCGGTCGGCGCTGCTCGCCCTCGTGGTGCTGATGGCGGGTGCGATCGCCGCGACCGCCGAGACGCGCACATCGGCGCGCGAGTTGCTGCCGCCCGAGCTGCAGGCCCAGCAGGCGGACGATGACGCCAATCCCGGCATGCTGTGGGTCACGAGCGGCCAGCAGCTGTGGTCGATGCCGGCCGGTGCGAATGCCAAGAGCTGCAGCGAGTGCCACGGCGATGCGACAACCTCCATGCGCGGCATCGCAGCCCGCTATCCAGCCATCGATGCGAAGAGCGGTCGGCTCATGAACCTCGAGCAGCGCATCAACAACTGCCGCACGGCGAACATGGCGGCAGCAGCCCTCCCATACGAGGGCGAAGACCTGCTGGCGCTGACCGCCTACGTCGCGCACCAGTCGCGCGGACTGCCGGTCTCGGTGCGCATCGATAACGCGGCTGCCCCGCACTTCGAGGCCGGCCGGCGCTTCTACTTCGAGCGCCAGGGCCAGCTGAATGTCAGCTGCAGCCAGTGCCACGACGACAACGTCGGCCGGCGCCTGCGCGGCGATCGCATCTCGTCCGGCCTGCCGACCGCCTGGCCGGCCTACCGGCTCGACTGGCAGAAGATGGGGTCGCTGCACCGACGCCTGCGCGCGTGCTCGCTCGGCGTGCGCGCCGAACAGCTCGACTTCGGCAGCCCCGAGTACGTGAACCTCGAACTCTATCTGGCAGGGCGTGCCGACGGCCACCTGGTGGAAACTCCGGGCCTGCGGAAATGAGCGCGGCGGATAACCGGCGCCGCCGCGCAGCAGTTCGCCCTTCGCCGCCCGATACTGGGTGCCTCCCTCGAAGATCGCCGTCGTCGCTTCATGACGTTCGAACAGATGAGGGAAGTTCAAGTTCGTCGTCTCGTCCGGACTGGCATCGTGGCCAAGCTCCTGCCCTGCGAACGTCGCATCGGCTGCATGTCGTAGAGCGCTTCTTAGGCGCCGGGATCGGACAGGTTGCACCACTGTTGCAGGCAATAGATGCACAGCATCGTGGAAATTGGGAAAGGTCGACTGCCCTTCGGTCCGAGCTTCGGGTAATGCTCACGCGAGCACACCTCGATTGAGCCCGGCGCATGGCAATGTGGCTGGTTTTTGCATCCAGGCGCTGCAAATCGCCGTAGGATCGGGACAGCGCACGCCAACCAATCGCGGAACCAGCCCTTGAACCTCCTGCTCGTCCTGGCCGCATCCTGCTTCACCAGCGCCATGATCGTGCGCATTGCCGATCCCCTGGTGCCGGCGATCGCGCGCGACCTGCTGGTCGAGCCGGGCACGATCGCGCTGCTGGCGTCAGCGTTCGCCTTTCCCTACGCCTTCGCCCAGCCGGTCCTCGGGCCGCTCGGCGATGCGCTCGGCAAGGCGCGGATCATGAAATGGTGCCTCGTCGTGCTGGTGGCGGCGCTCGCGTGCTGCGCCATCGCACCGACGACCGAGACGCTGTTTGCCGCACGCATCCTCTCTGGACTTGCCGCCGGTGGCACGATCCCGCTCGCCATCGCAACCATCGGCGATCGCTTTCCCATGGCCGAGCGGCAAGTGGCGCTGTCGCGTCTGCTGTCCGCCATGCTCACCGGCCAGATCGTCGGCGTGGTTGGCTCGGGCTATATCGGCAGCGTGATCAGCTGGCGGTGGGTGATGGCGCTCGCCGCCGTGTGCGTGGCGGCATCGCTGATCCTGGCGCTCAAATTCCTCAAGCCGCGCGCCGACGCGCAGCGCAAGCCGTTCAGCATCGCCGGCATGCGGGCCGGCTACGCCCTGGTGTTTGCCAATCCGCGGGCGAAGGTGTGCTATGGCGGCGTCTTCACGGGCGGGTTCTGCATCCTGGGTCTGCTGCCCTATCTGGCCGTGATCCTGGAAAACCGCGGCGCCGGTGGCCTGCGCGAAGCCGGCTACATATTGGCCGGTCTCGGGCTTGGTGGCATTCTGTTCACCGTGCTCGTCACACAGATGCTGCGCGCGTTTGGCGGGCAGATGAACATGATCCGTGCCGGTGGCGTGGTGGCGGGCCTGGGGCTCGCCGGCTACGCGCTGAGCCCGACGTGGCCGCTGGCGATGGCGGCTTTTGCTGTGGCCGGGCTCGGCTTCTACATGATCCACAATTCGCTGCAGACGCAGGCCACCGAACTGGCGCCGGAAGCGCGCGGCGCAGCGGTTGCCCTGCACGCATTCTTCTTCTTCCTCGGCCAGGCCTGCGGGCCGGTGTTCTACCGGTTCGGCTTCGCCAGTTTTGGCCAACTGTCGCCGGTGCCGGTGCTACTCGCCGCCGCCGCCATGGCGGTGCTTGGCTTCATCGTCGCAGCCATGCTGGCCAGGCCGCTGCCCAAGTCGCTGCAGGTCGCCAAGGCATGAGCAGCGCTGCGGCGGGCTCGGGCTATAGTATGAACTTCGACAGATCGGTGTTGCGGGCGAGGTCGGCGACGCGGCCCGTCACATAGGCGGCATCGATGCGCTCGACGTGGCCGGGGCGGTCGGAGGCGTCGAACGAGATCTCGTCCAGGATGCGCTCCATGATGGTCTGCAGGCGGCGCGCACCGATGTTCTCGACCGTGGAGTTCACCAGCACCGTCACGTCGGCGATGGCGTCAATCGCATCGTCGGTGAAGTCCAGGGTGACGCCTTCGGTTGCCAGCAGCGCCACATACTGCTTGACCAAACTCGCTTCCGGCTCGGTCAGGATGCGGCGCAAGTCTTCGCGCAGCAGCGGCTTCAACTCGACGCGGATCGGCAAGCGGCCCTGCAGCTCGGGCAGCAGGTCGGCGGGCTTGGCCACATGGAACGCGCCTGAGGCGATGAACAGGATGTGGTCGGTCTTCACCGGCCCATGCTTGGTCGCAACCGTGGTGCCCTCGATCAGGGGCAGCAGGTCGCGCTGCACGCCTTCGCGGCTGACATCGGCACCGGCCCGGCCGCCCTCGCTGCGGTTGCAGATCTTGTCGATCTCATCGAGAAACACGATGCCGTTGTTCTCCACCGCACGCAGCGCTTCCGCCGTGATCTGGTCGCTGTCGAGCAGCTTGTCGCTCTCCTCCGCGATCAAGATCGCGTAGCTGTCCTTCACCGTCACGCGCCGCGGCTTTGCCTGGGCGCCGCCGAGCGCCTTGCCCAGCATTTCGCCGATGTTGATCATGCCGACCGAACTGCCGGGCTGTCCTGGCACCTCGAACATGGGCAGGCCCTGCGGCTTGCTGTCGGAGACGCGGATCTCGATTTCGTTGTTGTTCAATTCGTTGTCGCGCAGGCGACGGCGGAAACTCTCACGCGTCGCAGGCTTGGCGTCCGCTCCGACGAGGGCATCGAGCACACGCTCCTCGGCCGCCTTTTCGGCGCGCGCCTGCACCTCGCGGCGCTTGGCCTCGCGCACCATGGTGATGCCGATCTCGACGAGGTCGCGGATGATGCTGTCGACGTCGCGCCCCACATAGCCGACCTCGGTGAACTTGGTCGCCTCGACCTTGAGGAACGGTGCCCCGGCGAGCCTGGCTAGGCGCCGCGAAATCTCGGTCTTGCCGACGCCGGTCGGTCCGATCATGAGGATGTTCTTGGGCAGCACTTCTTCGCGCAACTCGCCGGTCAGCTGCTGGCGGCGCCAGCGGTTGCGCAGCGCGATCGCAACCGCCCGCTTGGCATCGGCCTGACCCACGATGTAGCGGTCGAGTTCGGAGACGATTTCACGGGGCGAAAAATTGGTCATCGGTCTGCTTTCACGTCGGCGGATGCGATCGCTCGGGCTGTACACTGTCGGGCCAAAGAGGCGCCATCATGCCAAGTTGATCAGGCGCCCGCTACATTGACGTAGAGGGCGTAGACCGACTGGCTCGAGGCCATGAACAGGCGGCTGTTGGCCCGGCCGCCGAAACACAGGTTGGCACAGCGCTCCGGCAGGGCAATGCGGCCGAGCGGCATGCCGTCTGGGGCAAACACCATGACGCCGTCGAGGGCCGGGTCGCCCATGCCCCAGCCACACCACAGATTGCCGTCTCTGTCGCAGCGCATGCCGTCGGGCGTGCCGGGTCCTGCATCGATCAGGATGCGCCTGTTGTCGATGCGACGTCCCTGGTCGACCACGTCGTAGGCGAGGATCTTGCGGGTGGGCACCCCGCGCGACTCGACGATATATAGCTTGCTGCCGTCGGGGGAAAAGCACAGGCCGTTGGGCCCGAGCACATCGTCGGCCACGATCGACGCCGTGCCGGTCTGCCCATCGATGCGGTACACGTTCTGCCCGATCTCGGACTTCGACTTGTGGCCCTCGTAGTTGCCCATCAGCCCGAACGGCGGATCGGTGAACCAGATCGCGCCGTCGGATGCGACCACAACATCGTTGGGCGAGTTCAGTTTCTTGCCCGCGAAGCTGTCCTGCAGGACCGTGATGCTGCCGTCGTACTCGGTGCGGGTGACGCGGCGGGCGCCGTGCTCGCAACTGACGAGGCGGCCCTGGCGGTCGCGGGTGTGGCCGTTGGCGAAGTTCGATGGCTGGCGGAAGACGCTGACCGCGCCAGTCTCCTCCTCCCACTTCATGATCCGGTTATTCGGGATGTCGCTCCACAGCAGGTAGCGCCCGTCGCCGAACCACACCGGCCCTTCGGCCCACCGCATGCCGGTTGCCAGCCGCTCGACGGCGGCGAGCTTGATCCAATAGGCCTCGAAGCGCTTGTCGAGCGCCGTGATCGCGGGATCGGGATAGCGGGTGGCCGCGCCCCAACCGGCATTCATATTCTGCGTTGTACGTTCCATTGGGCTCAACCGCGCTGACTGACCGGTATTTCGGATCAGTTCATAGGCGTCGCCTGCGGCAGCGCAAGTGTGTTGTTGTGTCGATCGATTGACCGGCCGCGGCCGGGCACGTAGGTTTCGATACACCCACGCGAGGCTGCCCAATGATCGCGCCACAGTCCAAAATTGTTGAGATGTTCGACAACTTGTCTGCGGATGACCGGCAGGAACTTGCGCTGCACCTCTATCAGCGTGCTCAAGGCGATTTTCTGTCGAGTATGACTGCGGCCCAGCGGGTTGAACTCGAAGCCGGGCTCGCCGAGGCAGATCGCGGTGAGGGCGATGCCGAGGACGACGTGTTCCGACGTCTGGAGCAGAAATTCAGCGTCGAACTGTAATGAAAGTCCTCTACACGCCGCGCGCCGAAAGGCTGTAGGAACTTTTTCTGGCACTGGGCATCGAGCGTTTCGGCAGACGCCTGGCAACTCAGACGATACGGCGCGTTCGGTCGTTCATGCGACTGAAGGTTGGCCAATTTCCAAGATCAAGCAGATATCATGAGACGATTGACGCCTTTGAAACGTGGGTTCCAAGGACACCATTCATCGTCTACTACCGACTGGAGTCCGCCGAGACCATGATCCGTGTCCTGGCAGTTTTCCATCACGGCCGGGACCGCGATAATTTTTCGCCTTGAGCACTCTAACGACCAAAGTTGACGTGTAACGTCTCCAAAACCACCTGCTTACGGCAGCGGCAGGGTCTCGTGCTCTTTGAAGGTCTTGCCGGTTTCCGCATAAACTTCGATCAGCTTGACGCGGTAGCCCCACAGGTGGGCTACGTGCTGCAGGGTGCGGTCGCAGGCTTCCGGATCGAGCGGAATGTTGTTGCGCACGCGATGCTGCAGGGTGAGGCGACGCCCGCCCGACAGGTCGGCATTGACGACCTGGATATCGGGATCACGCGCCGACGTATCGTATTGCGCCGACAGCATGCGGCGGATGTTGCGATAGCCCTTCTCGTCGTGGATCGACTTGACCTCGACCACGGGGAACGCCGAATTGTCATGCAGGGAGAAGAAGCGGAAATCGCGCATCAACTTAGGCGACAGGTACTGCAGGATGAAGCTGTCGTCGCGGAAGTTGGCCCAGGCGTCCTTCAACGTGCCGAGCGTATCGCCGTTGCCGGCGAAGTCGGGGAACCAGTCGCGGTCCTCCGCGGTCGGCTCCTCGCACATGCGCTTGATATCCTGCATCATCGCGAAGCCGAGCGCATAGGGGTTCATGCCGTTGTAGAATTTGTCCTCGAACTTCGGCTGGAACACCACCGAGGAGTGCGAGTGCATGAACTCCAACATGGAGCCTTCGGTCAGCTGTCCACGATCATACATGCGGTTCAGGATCTCGTAGTGCACCCAGGTGGCGCAGCCCTCGTTCATGACCTTGGTCTGGCGCTGGGGATAGAAGTATTGCGCAAGCATGCGCACGATGCGCAGCAGCTCCCGCTTCCAGTCCTCGAGTTTGGGCGCGTGCTTTTCGAGGAAGTAGAGCAAGTTCTCCTGCGGCAGGCCGAGCGCCAAACTCTCCTGTGCGGCCGCCTTGCTGTCGGCATCGCCGGCGGTCTTGGCCAGCGCCGAGCGCGGAACGGTCCGCCACAGCTCGTTGTACGTCGCCTCCTCGTGTTCGCGCCGCTTGTTCGCCTTGTCGCGCAGGGCGGATGCCGTCGGACGCTTGGCTGGATGCCGACTGATGCCCTGGTTCATGAGCGCATGCGCTGAATCGAGCACCGCTTCCACCGCCTCGACGCCATACTTTTCTTCGCACTCCGCCACGTATTCCTTGGCAAAGGCCAGGTAGTCGAGGATCGAGGTGGCGTCGGTCCATTGCTTGAACAGGTAGTTGTTCTTGAAGAAGTGGTTGTGTCCCATGGCCGCGTGCGCCATCACCAGCGTCTGCATCGTCATGGTGTTTTCTTCCATGATGTAGTTGATGCAGGGGTTGGAATTGATCACCAGTTCGTAGGCGAGCGCGCGCGCGCCCTTGCGATACATGGTCTCTTCGCGGGCGAAGTGCTTTCCAAACGACCAGTGCCGGTACATGCTCGGCATGCCAATCGAGGCGTAGGCATCGAGCATCTGCTCGGCGGTGATCACTTCGATCTGGTTTGGGTAGATATCGAGACCCATTTCACCAACGCCGATCTTCTCGATCGCGTCATAGGTCTTCTTGACCAGATCGAAATCCCACTCCGCCCCCTTGAACAGGGGCTCGACACCGGGCTCGATCTTGCGGAACGGTGCGTTCATCAGCGGGTTCCTTCACCGCGCATTTCGGAGACCGCGAACAGTTCGCGGAACACGGGATAGATGTCGCCGGGCGACGCCACACGGCGCATGGCGAAGTGATCGCAGCGCTCGGCCACTTCCTCGTAGCCCGACCAGGCGACGCTCGTCATGCCGTGCGGCGTGTCGTCCTGGCCGACCTCGATGTAGGCGAAATACTGACTGGCTGGCAGAATATCGCCGTCCAGGAGTTCCAGGCAATGTTCCATGTCGTCATCGAAATTGTGCCCGTCCGAGGCCTGCGCCGCGTAGATGTTCCAATCGGCCGGCGAATAGCGGGCAGACACGATTTTCATCATCTCGACCAGCGCCGTCGAGATTACGGTGCCGCCGGTCTCGGTCGCCTTGAAAAACGTCTCCTCGTCGACCTCCTGTGCTTCCGTCGTGTGCCGGATGAACACCACGTCGACCTCCGCATAGTGGCGGGTGAGGAACAAGTGGAGCAACATGAAGAACCGCTTGGCAAGGTCTTTCAGCGGCTCGGTCATGGAGGCCGACACGTCCATCAGGCAGAACATCACGGCCTGGGTCTTCGGCCGCGGCCGCTTTTCGAAGCGGTTGTACCTGAGGTCGAGGGGATCGATGTAGGCCACCACCTTGCGCAGGTAGGCGAGGCGGGCGAGCCTGGTTTTGAGACCCAAGATCTTCTCGTCGTCGCGTGGATCGAGCGCTTCCAGCCGCGCGATCTCGGCTTCGAGCTCTTCCAGCTCCTTGATCCGCGGCCGGTGCAGCGCAATGCGCCGCGCCATGCTGTTGCGCATGGTGCGCATCTGGTTGAGGCGGGCCGGGGAGCCGTCGCTCGTGTGCCCGGCTCGCACCGGTTGCGGCGAGCGCATGTCCTTGAGCTTGGCCTTGACGAGGTTGGGCAACTTAAGGTCCTCGAAAAAGATGTCGAGGAACTCGTCGCGGCTCAGGTTGAATACGAAATCGTCTTCGCCGGAGCCATCGGGTGAGCCCTTGGAGCCCGAACCGCCGCCACCGCCATCAGGCTTGCGAATGACGTCGCCGACCGAATACTTACGATTGCCCGGCAGCACGAAATCACGCTGGCCGGTGCCGTGCCCTAGACCGAACTGCGGTTCGCGCAGGCTCTTCGAGCGAATGCGAACGTTCTCGCCGCCGCCAACTTCGGCGATTTTGCGCTTTTTGATCGCGTCCCGCACCGCGTCGCGAATCTCGCCCTTGGCCCGGCGCAGGAAGCGCTGGCGGTTGCCGAGGCTCTTGGCCTTTGGGTTCAGGCGACGGTCGACGATGTCCATTGGCGCTCCGCGCAGGGAATAGGGAATAGGGAGTTGGGAATAGGGCGCGGGTGAGGGAAACGACTCCCTGACTCCCCACTCCCTACTCCCCCACCATCATCCCGCTTTCTTCACGCGCATGTACCATTCCACCAGGCGGCGCACCTGGCGCGGTGTGTAGCCGCGGCTGACCATGCGGGTCACGAACTCCTCGTGCTTCTTCTCGGTCTCACCGTCCTTCTTGGCGCCGAACGAGATCACGGGCAGCAGATCCTCGACCTGGCTGAACATCCGCTTCTCGATCACTTCGCGGATCTTTTCGTAGGACGTCCAACTTGGATTCTTGCCGCTGTTGCGGGCCCGCGCCCTGAGCGAGAACTTGACGACCTCGTAGCGGAAGTCTTTTGGATTGGCGATGCCGGCGGGCTTCTCGATCTTGGACAGCTCCTGGTCGAGCACCTGGCGGTTCATCAGGTTGCCGGTGTCGGGGTCCTTGAAGTCCTGGTCTTCGATCCACGCATCCGCGTAGGACACATAGCGATCGAACAGGTTCTGGCCGAACTCCGAGTAGCTCTCGAGGTAGGCCTTCTGCACCTCGTTGCCGATGAACTCGGCATAGCGCGGCGCCAGTTCCTCCTTGATGAACTCGAGGTAGCGGTCCTCCCGATCCTCGGGCAGTTGCTCGCGCCGCACCGATTGCTCGAGCACAAACATCAGGTGGACGGGATCGGCCGCCACTTCGTGCGTGTCGAAGTTGAAGGTTTCCGACAGCACCTTGTAGGCAAAGCGCGTCGACGTGCCGTCCATGCCCTCGTTGATGCCGCCGGCATCGCGATACTCCTGGATCGTCTTGGCGTGCGGATCGGTGTCCTTGAGCGTCTCGCCGTCATAGACGCGCATCTTGGAGAACAGCGAGGAATTCTCGTGCTCCTTGATGCGGGTCAATACCGAGAACTGAGCGAGCATCTGCAGGGTGGCGGGTGCACACGGCGCCTTCGAAACTTCCGAGGTTGCGAGCAGCTTTTCGTAGATCTTCTGCTCCTCCGACACGCGCAGGCAGTACGGCACCTGGACGACGCAGATGCGGTCGAGGAATGCCTCGTTGTTCTTGTTGGAGCGGAAGCTCTGCCACTCGCTCTCGTTCGAGTGGGCGATGATCACGCCCTGGTAGGGCAGCGCGCCCACGTTCTCGGTGCCGACATAGGTGCCGTCCTGCGTCGCGGTGAGCAACGGGTGCAGCATCTTGATCGGCGCCTTGAACATCTCGACGAACTCGAGCATGCCCTGCGTCGTGCGGTTGAGGCCGCCCGAATAGGAGTAGGCGTCGGCATCGCTCTGGCCGTGGAACTCGAGCTTGCGGATGTCGACCTTGCCGACCAGCGCCGAGATGTCCTGGTTGTTGTCATCGCCAGGCTCGGTCTTGGCGACGCACAGCTGGCGCAGGCGCGAGGGGTTGAGGCGGACAACCGAGAACTTCGAGATGTCGCCGCCGAATTCGTCCAGGCGCTTCACCGCCCAGGGGCTCATGCGGCCGGTGAGCTTGCGCCGCGGAATACCGTACTTTTCCTCGAGTGCCGCACCCATCTGGGCCGGATCGAACAGGCCGAGCGGGCTTTCGAAGATCGGACTGGTTTCGTCACCGGCCTTGAGCACATAGACCGGCTTTAGCTCCATCAGCTCCTTCAGACGTTCGGCGAGCGAAGACTTGCCGCCACCGACGGGACCCAGGAGATAGAGGATCTGCTTGCGCTCCTCGAGCCCTTGGGCTGCGTGCCGGAAGAAGCCGACAATGCGCTCGATCGTCTCTTCCAGGCCGTAGAAATCCTTGAAGGCTGGATAAACTTTCACGGTGCGGTTGAGGAAGATGCGGCCGATTCGCGGATCCTTGGAGCTGTCGATGAAATCGGGCTCCCCGATCGCCGCCATCATGCGTTCGGCAGCGCTGGCGTAGATCAGGGGGTCGGTCCGGCAGTTCTCCAGGTATTGCTTCAGCGAGAACTCGGTCTGCTTCTGCCGATCGTAGCTACGCGTGAAGACCTCGAAGATCTCGTCTTGTGACGTCATATTCGGCCTCGTCGCTTGATCGTTGTTCCACACCGGCCGGACCCTCCCCGGCCTTAGCTTTCATTCAGTCGGCCTACCTGATCAGTTGAACTCCATCAGATGTTGACCATCGGCCAGCTGCACTCATTTTCGCGCCTCATCTCGCGGTTCATCGTCAGTCTAGCATAATCCCTTTTGCACCGATCACCGTGGCGCGCGTGACCCTGCCGATGACAAAACTGCGAGCCGTTGAGTATTGCCGCAACTTCCGGCAGAAGTACGTCGCTTGAGCACATGCGCAAAGTTGCTGCATCCGTGCTCATAAGTTGTTTTAACAAAATGATTTTTTCGATATCCGTACGCCGGCCTGCTGCTCTCGCCCGCCATCGCTGCCTCCATTCTACCACCATCGCACAGCCTGTGCATGACCAAAGTCTAGACCGCAAACGCTGCGCAATTGGCCGAGTGCCGCACCAGGGCCGCCGAATCAGCCGGCAAGCGCGATCGATGCTGCATTGTCCTTACCTTGCAGCACCAGGCTGGCCCGTACCTCGAACAGCCGGGCCCCTTGCCGACGCGCCGTCGCAATCGCGGCTTCCAGCAGGGCCGACCGCTCGCGGGATCGTGCCACCGCCTGTGCCTTCGTGCGCAGGATCTCGGACTGGAACAGACGAATGCCGAACGCCTCGGAATAATCGAGCGCGGCGTTGGACGCCTGCACGGCTGCGGTGCGGTCACCGGCGGCGTGATGGAGGCCAGCAACCAGCAATTGCGCAAAGGGCAGGGCCTGTCCTGCCCCTGTGCGCCGATAGGCCGCAATGGCGGTTGCAATGCGCGCGATCCCGGCGTCCGGATCGCCCTCGCCGTCATGCCACCCCAGCACGATCTCGGCCCAGGCCTCCCAGTAGGCAAAGCCGAACTGGCGGGCAAGCGTCAGGCCGGCGAACGCCAGTGGCGCCGCTCGATCACGCATTCGCAGGGTTTGCGCACGCGCCGCAAGCACACACGTCACATGGGCGCTGGTATGGGCATGGCGCAACAGCCGCGCGAGATCGAGCGCGGCCTCACTGGTGCGCTCGGAGGCGTCGAACTCGCCGGCGATGGCCTGGGCCCACGCCTTGTGAGCGAACGCAACGGCTGCCTGATCGGACGCATAGCGGAACCGCAGCGGCGCGTGATGCTTGGCATCATAGAGCTGCTCCACGGTGTTGAAGTTGCCGATGGCTTGACCGATTTCACCTGCGAGCAGACTGCCGAGGCCCTGCAACCGGGTCGCCAGAAGGATCTTGGTCACGTCCTCCGCGCCACGCGCCGAGGACAGGAGACGTGCCCCCATCTCGCGCGCGGTCTCGATGCGGCCATGCACCAGAATGCTGGCGTTAAGTCCCCACAATATATCGAAATGGGCGGACTGATCCACGTCCGGCAATTCGTCAGTAATCTCGAGGCATCGGGCATAGACACCGATTACCGCGTCGGCACCGCTGCCGTTCAATTGCGCCACCAACGGTCCCAGCAGACTCAATGCGGAAAGTTCCGACAACCGGGAAATGGCGCCTGGATGCGTGCGGCAGATCGCCAGCGCACGCTCCAAGTGCGCCACTGCGAGCACGCCTTGCGCCTCTTCGATGGCGCGTTCGGTCGCAAGCAGCCAGGACTGGAACGCTTGGTCCCACATCGCTGCCGCCACGTGGTGCGTGGCGATCCGGGCGGCCTGATCACTCGTGGATGGCACGGACGCCGATTTTAGATATTCGGCTGCGCGCTGGTGCAGCGCTGCGCGCGTCGCGAACGGCATGTCGTGGTGGGCTGCCGCCAAAGCCTCGGCATCGGCCACTTGATACGTGCCCGCAGCGCCGGATCTGGGCGCGTGCAGAAGTTCTGCGGCGACGCCCATGTCGAGACAGGGCAGGAGCTGGCGCAGGTCCATGTCGAGGATGCTGGCAAGGAGTTGCGCATCGATGGGATCGCCCATCACCGAAGCAGCCCGTGCGATCACGGCAGTGTCTGACCCGCGCGGTTCATCCGGTGCAACCTTCCGCCGGATCCAGTCGAGTGCGAAGTCAATCGTCATAAGGCAAGATCCACAGCGTCAATGCAACGCTGCGGTAATTATTAGCATAATATCAGTATACGAATTACCAAGTCCACGGCTGAACGTTTATGCAAAGTCGAACTAATTTCTGACGGCTGCATACTCTGCCGCGGCCCCGGCCAAATAGCCGTGCACATAGCGGGCGAACGAGCGCCAGCATTCGATGCGGTAGTGTGGCACGGCGACGCCCAGCCGGTCGGGAACATCAGCAAGACGGAACAGCACGACCTCGGCCTTGCCAAGCAGGGTCCGGGTGGCGCTGCCGGGTGGGAATTGGCGATCGCCGAGATCGAGTGGGCAACCGGCATTCAGGATGACTGCTGCTGCACGTCCCGATAGCTCCATGCCGACATTGCGGTGGCTGATATCAACCAGCGCATGATGAGTGCCGGCCAGCGCCCGCGCCGCGTCTGCGTGCATCGTTTCGGCATCGGCGTCAGGGCCGATCAGCAGCCATTCGTCCGGACCGAGCCGGGTAGCGAGACGTGATGCATCGGCGCCGAAGCGATTGATCGGCAGCGCGAGGCTGAGGCCCGCGATGCTGCCGTTGCGGGTCGCGTCGCCCGCCCCGAGCCGCAAGACAAAACGGGCTTCAGGCGGCAAGGTGCGCAGGGCAACGGACGACGGTTCGGCCGGCATTGCAACCTGGTCGAGAATGCCCTCGCGCCGCATGATCGAACGATTTTCAAGCATGCAGCCGCACTCCTTCGGGATCGAGAAACACCGGCTCGACCACGGTCGCCTGGGCAAAGCCGTTTGGCGTCGTCACGTGCAGCCGTTCGTTCATGCGGCGGCGGCCGTCCACCACGAGCGCGAGTGCAATTGAACGGCCGATGTTGGCGCTCATATAGCTCGACGTGACGTGGCCGATCATCTTCATCGGCACAGTCTGGTTCGGATCGGCGACGATCTGCGCGCCTTCGTCGAGGATGAGCGAGAGATCACCGGTACGCAGTCCAACCAGTTGCTTGCGGCCTGTCGCCACGACGTCCGGTCGCACGAGCGAGCGCTTGCCGACGAAATCGCGCTTCGCCTTGCCAACGAGACCACTCAAGCCCAGATCATCTGGAGTGACCGTGCCGTCGGTCTCCTGGCCAACGATGATGTAGCCCTTCTCGGCACGCAGCACGTGCATCGCTTCGGTGCCATAGGGCGTGACGTCGAAGCGCCGGCCGCTTTCGTAGACCGCCTCCCAGACCGCCTGCCCGTAGTCGGCCGGCACGTTGATCTCGAAGCCCAGTTCACCCGTGAACGACACGCGGAACAGCCGGCACGGCACGCCGGCGATGTGTCCGGTGCGCACGGCCATGTGCGGGAAGGCAGCGTCGTCGAGGGCGATATCTTCGATCAGCGGGGCAATCATTTCGCGTGCCCGGCGACCCTGCACGGCGATGACTGCCCATTGCTCGGTGATCGAGGTGAGGAACACCTTCAGGTCAGGCCACTCGGTCTGGAGAAAATCCTCCATGTGGGCGAGCACGCGCGGCGCGCCACCGGTCGTCGTCGTGACGTGGAACAGGGTGGGCGACAGGCGGGCGGCAACGCCATCGTCGAACACATAGCCGTCTTCTTTCAACATCAGGCCATAGCGGCAGCGGCCAACTTCAAGCTTCGTCCAGGCATTGGTATAGATGCGGTTCATGAACTCGGCTGCATCGGCACCCGTCACCTCGATCTTGCCGAGCGTCGAGGCATCGAAAATGCCGGCACTGGTGCGCACCGCCTTGGTCTCGCGTGCGACCGCCTGGTGCATGGTCTCGTCCCTGGCCGGGAAGTACCAGGCGCGCTTCCACAGTCCCACATCCTCGAACTTGGCGCCATTCGCGACCGCCCAGTCGTGGATCGGTGTGACGCGGGCGGGATCGAACAGGTCGCCACGGTTCGGCCCGGCGAATGTGCCGAAGGTCACCGGCGTGTAGGGCAGACGGAACGTCGTGGTGCCGACGGCTGGGATCTCGGTTGCAAGCTGGCCGGCGAGGAGACCCAGCGCGTTCATGTTGCTGGTCTTGCCCTGGTCGGTTGCCATGCCGGTCGTGGTGTAGCGCTTCACGTGCTCGATCGACGTGAAGCCCTCGGCAACCGCAAGCTTGATGTCCTTGGCCGTCACGTCGTTCTGGAAGTCGACGAATGCCTTCACGGGCTTCTGCCCGGGCGGCGCCGGCATGATGCGAGCCGGCTGGAAGCTGGTGTAGGTGGGCGACGCGGCGACGGCGCGCGATCCGCCGGCAGCCTTGGCGCCGTCCGCGATGGTGGCAGCAAGATCGTAGACCCCGCGGCAACTGCCAGCCGATGTTTCTGCCTGTACCGAGGCGCCCGGCACGAACGCGTCGAGGCCTGAATCGAAGCGCAGTTTCCCGCGCGACTGGGAGAACAGATGCACGGCAGGCGTCCAGCCGCCCGACATGCCGGCGCAGTCGCAGGCGAGAACGCGGGGCGCACCGACCGCTCCATTGCCATCGAGCTTGGCGACGATCAGGCCTGTGACCCGCTGCCGGCCGTGGCTGCCGATCACCGTGTGGTTCGTCAGAACTTCGACGCCGGCATGGACCGCGGCCACAAGTTCGGTCCCGCAGTCGCCCTCGAGCCGCAGGTCGACGACCGTGACGCTGGCGCCTGCTGCCTTGAGATCGATGGCGGCGCGATAAGCCGATGCGCCCGTGGTCGCGATCACGATCTGCCGGCCGGGCAGCACCGCATAGCGATTGACGAAGCACCGAAGCGATTCAGCGAGCATGATGCCAGGCCGGTCGTTGTCGGCGAACACCAGCGGCCGCTCGTGCGCACCCGTCGCGAGGATCACGCGGCCCGCGCGCACCTGCCAAAGGCGTTCGCGCGGCAGGCCGGTGAGTGGCACTCGCAAATGGTCGGTGATGCGCTCGGCCAGTGCCACGTGGTTGTGATTGAAATAGCCGAACGCGGTGGTACGCGGCAAAATCGTGACGTTCTCGCGGGCATCGAGGGTTTCGATCGCGGCCTTCACCCAGGCGCTTGTCGGCACGCCGTCGATCTCGCTGGTCACGTCGTGCAGCAGCGCGCCGCCGGGCTCGGCCTGTTCGTCACACAGGATGACGCGCTTGTTTGGGTCCTCGGACGCCACCAGTGCGGCTGCGATGCCAGCCGGGCCGGCGCCGACGACGAGGACTTCGGCGTGCGCATGACGCTGGGCATAGCGATCGGGATCAGGTGCGGTCGGCGCCTGGCCAAGGCCCGCCGCACGCCGGATGATCGGCTCGTACACCGAGGTCCAGAATTTCGGGGGCCACATGAAGGTTTTGTAGTAGAAGCCGGCGACGAAAATCGCACCCAGGCGATCATTGATCTCGCCGACGTCGAAGGTGAGCGATGGCCAGTGGTTCTGGCTCTTCAGCGCGAGCCCATCGAACGCCTCGACGACGGTTGCGCGATTGTTCGGCTCACGGCGGTTGCCGCCGCGATCGACGTCGAGCAGCGCGTTCGGCTCCTCCGAACCGTGGCTCATGATGCCACGCGGGCGATGATACTTGAACGAGCGTCCAACGAAGTGGATGCCATTGGCGAGCAGGGCGGATGCCGCCGTATCGCCCTGAAAAGCTGGCACCTCGCGGCCATTGAACCGCACCACGATCGGTTTTGTCCGGTCTATGCGACCGCCCTTTGGCAGTCGGAAAGCGGTGGTCATCGGGCGGCCTCGATCGTGGTGATGTTGGGCCGCGCGGCACCTGCCGGGTAGGTCGCCAGGATGCGGTCGCTCATCGTGTCGCGAAGCGCGTTGAACCAGCGCTGGCAGCCGTGCGCGTGGTTCCAGCGCTCGGCGTGCACGCCCTTGGGGCTCGACCGGTAGAACAGGAATTCCGCCCACGCATTATCATCCAGCGCAGACGGATCGGCCGGCCGGGCGATGTGGGCTTCGCCGCCGCAGCGGAATTCGATCTCGGCGCGCGGCCCGCAGTGCGGGCACTCGATCAACAGCATGGGCTCTATCCTTCAGTGAGCGACGGCGGCAGCCGCCGCCTCGTCGATCAGGCGGCCGGTGCGGAACCGGTCGAGCGTGAACGGGGCGTTGACGGCGTGCGGCGTGTCATGCGCGATGGTGTGGGCAAACGCATGGCCGGACCCCGGCGTCGCCTTGAACCCGCCCGTGCCCCAGCCGCAATTGACATAGAGCCCGGCAATCGGTGTCTTCGACAGGATCGGCGAGCGGTCCGGCGTCACGTCGACGATGCCGCCCCAGTTGCGCAACATGCGCATGCGACGGAACTCCGGCACGAGTTCGCAGATGGCGTCCAGCGTGTGCGTGGTCACGTGCAGACCGCCCTGCTGGCTGTAGGAGACATATTGATCCGTGCCGGCGCCGATGACGAGTTCACCCTTGTCCGACTGTGAAATGTAGGCGTGGATGGTGTTCGACATGACGACGCAGGGAAACACGGGCTTCACCGGCTCCGACACCAGCGCCTGCAGCGGGAAGCTTTCGAGCGGCATGCGCAAGCCGGCGCGCGCCATCACGACGGACGTGTGGCCGGCCGCCACCACGCCGACCTTCTTTGTCGCGATGGGTCCGCGCGTCGTCTCGACGCCGGCGATGGCGCCCGATGCGTCGCGCTTGAAGCCCGTCACCTCGCAGTTCTGGATGATGTCGACACCGAGCGCGTCGGCAGCGCGTGCGTAGCCCCAGGCGACCGCATCATGGCGGGCGACGCCGCCGCGCCTCTGCAGCGCGCCACCGACTACGGGGTAGCGGATGTCGGGCGAGATATTGAGCGGCGGGCAGAAGTCCTTGACCTGCTCGCGCGACAGCCACTCGTTGTCGACGCCATTCAGCCGGTTGGCATAGATGTGCCGCTTGAAGCTCATGACGTCATGGTGGTTATGGGCCAGCATGAGGACGCCGCGGGCCGAGTACATGACGTTGTAGTTCAGCGCCTGGCTCAGCCCCTCCCATAATTTCAGCGCATGGTCGTAGAGCGCCGCGCTCTCGTCATAGAGATAGTTCGAGCGGATGATCGTCGTGTTGCGGCCCGTGTTGCCACCGCCGAGCCAACCCTTTTCGATCACGGCGATGTTGGTCAGGCCATGCTCGCTGGCAAGGTAAAAGGCGGTGGCGAGGCCGTGCCCGCCGGCGCCGACGATGATCGCATCGTAGGTTTTCTTTGGCTCCGGCTGACGCCACTGCCGCCCCCAGTTCTGATGATTGGAGAAGGCGTTGCGGACGAGGGACAGAAGCGAGAAGCGCATTGGTTTATGTCGATCCATGACTGCATGTTGTACAAAAGCGGAAAATGTTGTACAAAACTGTAGCGAGGTGACCCATGAAATCCTATCCCGTCAGTGAAGCCCGTGCGGAATTCTCTGAGCTGATCGACAAGGCGCTTGGCGGCGAACCGCAGCGCGTCACGCGATACGGCAAGGAAGCCGTGATCATCGTCTCGGAAGCGCAATGGCTGGCCCGGCGCGGGGCCGCCCGGACGCTGGGCGATCTGCTGGTCGAGCATGCAGAAGTGCTTTCCGACCCTGATGCTTTTGCCCGTCCCTGGGTCGATCGCCCGCTTGGCGAAGGCATCGAGTAACGATGTACGTTCTTGATACAAATATCGTCTCGCTCCTTGATCCTCGGCGACATGCGACCGCCCCTGTTCTGGTGGATTGGATCAAGCGTCATGGCTCGCGTCTGTATCTCTCCGTCATGACGATAGCCGAACTTGAATCCGGCCACTTGAAGCTGCACCGCAAGGGCAACAACAAGCGGGCAGACGAAGTCGCCGCCATCATAAGCGGCATTTTGACCGACTTCGGTGATCGCATCCTGCCCATCGATCTGGCGACGGCACAGCATCTGGCTCGTCTGGGTGAAGCGACCTATCAGCAAACGGTCGCTTTTCCAGATCTTGTGATCGCCGCCTCCGCTGCCCGACACGGGTTCACCGTCGTGACGCGCAACATGGCGGATTTCGCGAAGATCCCTGTTCCCGCGATCAACCCCTACGTCGCCCTGCCACCCGTCCCTTGAGCGCGCCGCCATCACGTCCATCACCCCTTGATGATCATCTTCTCAGGGCCATAGGGGAAGTTCGTGATGTTCTCTGCACCCGTCTCGGTCACGATGAAGATGTCGTGCTCGCGATAGCCGCCGGCACCAGGCTGCCCATCCGGGATCATGATCATCGGCTCCATCGAGACGACCATGCCGGGCTTTAATTCCGTGTGCACATCCTCGCGCAGCTCGACACCGGCTTCACGGCCGTAGTAGTGCGACAGCACGCCGAAGGAATGGCCGTAGCCGAACGAACGGTACTTCAGGAGATCCCACGAGCGATAGAGTTCGTTGAGCTCGATCGCGATCTCTGAGCATTTCTTGCCGGGCTTGATCAGGTTTGAACCGACCCGCATGACCTCGCAGTTCTTGTTCCATAGATCGAGGTGCTTGGCCGACGCGCTCTCGCAAAACAGCGTGCGTTCGATCGCCGTGTAATATCCAAAGATCATCGGGAAGCAGTTGAGCGAGCAGATGTCGCCCTCGGCGATCTTCTTGTTGGTCACCGGGTTATGCGCGCCATCCGTCATGATGCCGGACTGGAACCAGGTCCAGGTGTCCATCAACTCGACGAACGGGAAGCTCGATGCGATGTCACGTACCATGGCGTTGGTCGAGGCGAGCGCAACCTCGTGCTCGCCCGCACCAGCCTTGAGCGCGTCCATGCAGGCCTGCGCGCCCACGTTGCAGATGCGGGTGCCGTGCTTGATCAGCGTGTGTTCCTCCGACGACTTGATGGTGCGCATCCACATGGTGGGGGCCGCGATGTCGATCAGTTCGACGCCGGGGAAAGCGTCCTCAAGCTGCGTCTTGAAGTCGAGCGAGACGTGGTCGAACTCGATGCCAAGGCGCTTGATGCCCTTGGTGATGCCCTGGATCGCCCGGAAATAGTTGTCCTTGCGCCAGTCAGTGTAGGTAATGTTGTCGCCAAACGTGCGGCGCCACGGGGCGGCTCCATCGATGGCAGGCGTGATGGTGGTTGCAGATTTCGCATCTATCACGAGGCCGAACTTGCGGCCGAAGTAGCAATACAGAAAGCCCGAGTAGTAGTTGATGTTGTGGTACGACGTGAACAGCGCGACATCGATCTTGTGGTTCGCGAGATGGGCGCGCAGGCCATTCTGCCGCCGGCTCATTTCCGCGTCCGAGAACGGCGACCACTCCTTCTGCCCAAAGTGCCACTTGGCAACGTGGATCATGTCGTCGGTGGCGTTTGCGGTCGCAGCCATGCCTTATCTCCTCGCTCAAATCTGTTGCCCTATCGGTAGCTGTGATCGCCCCGGGCCACCATCGCGCGGGCGACATGGCGGCGGGGGTGACTATCGCAAATCCGTCACGGTTGCGACACTGGTCGTTGCGTCGCTCCGCCGGCCAGTGCCTGGATGACGACCGCCGAGAGGATCAGCGCGCCGCCGCCAATGGTGGCGCTGGTCGGCGTTTCGGCAAAGAACAGATAGCCCCACACCGGCGACAGCACAGCTTCGGCCTGGGCCAGCAGCGTGAACGTGACGGCTGGAATGTAGCGCGAGCCTTGGCCGAACAGGAATAGGCCCGCCGCCAGGATCAGCGCGCCGTGCATGAAGGCGATGGCCGCCTCGACCGGCGATGCCATCAGCGGCAATTCGGCAAAGTGCATCGCCACATAGCCTGCGATTGCGGTCAGGATGCCGACGCCGATCAGCGCCGCATCGAGGTCCTGCGGTTTTGATCCGCGCGTACACAGTGTATAGCCGGCGAACGCGAAGGCCGACAGCAGTGCGATCAGCTGGCCGATCGCATTTTGCGATTGCAGTTCACCGCCCGTCATCACCACGACGCCGGCGAGCGCCAGGATGATCGCGACAGCGGTGATCCAGCCCATGCGCTCCCGCAGCAGCGGCCAGGCCAGTGCCGCCACCATGAGTGGTGCCAGCGAGCAGATCAAGAATACCTCGGCGAAGGTTGCAGCCTTGATCGAATAGACGAAGGTCACCTGGCTCGTTGCCATGCACACGCAGGCGATCCACGCCATGGGGCCAAGTCCGACCAACTGGCGCAGCGGATTGCGCGCGTCGCGCACTGCCGCCAGGATGACGAGCGCCGTCGTGAAGCCCGCCGCCCGCCAGAAGATGTATTGCCACGCGCTGCTTGCGGTCGCATTGCGGATGCAGAACACGCCCAGACTTAGGATCACGCCGGCGAGAATTACGTACGTGCAGCCGCGCAGATACTGGCCGCGCGTCGTGCTCGTAGGCTCGGCAATAGATTGGGCTGTCACGTTGTTGTTATGCCCCGCAACCGCTCGGACCGCCGCCGCAGCATCTCGATCGTGGACAGCAGCATGATCGAAATCGCGATCAGGATTGTGGCAACCGCCAGGATGGTTGGCGAAATCTGCTCGCGGATGCCCGACCACATCTGGCGGGGAATGGTCCGCTGCTCGATGTCGGCGATGAACAGTACGGCCACCACTTCGTCGAACGAGGTGACGAATGCGAATAGCGCGCCCGACACCATGCCGGGTATGATCAGCGACAGGACGACCTTGAAGAACGTGGTGTACCAGTTGGCCCCTAGGCTTTCCGCGGCACGGATCAGATTGCGGTCGAAACTCTGCAGCGTCGCCGTGACCGTGATGATTACGAACGGGATGCCGAGCATGGCGTGGGTCAGGATCACGCCGACATAGGTCTTGACCAGGCCGATCTTGGCCAGGAAGAAATAGGCGCCCGTCGCGGTGATCACGACCGGCACGATCATCGGCGAGATCAGCAGCGAAGTGATCAGGGTTCGGTAGGGCATGTTGGGCGACGACAGGCCGACGGCGGCGATCGTACCCAGCACGGTTGCAACCATGGTCGCGATGATCCCGATGAAGAAGCTGTTCTTCATGGCGATCACCCACTGGGCGTTGTTCCAGACGTCCTTGAACCAGTCCCAGGAGCCGCTCGCGTATCGCCCCGACGTGCCGTTGTCGAGAATGTCGGCATACCATTTCAGTGAGTAGGCCTTGGGATCCAGGGTCAACATGCCCTTGGTAAAGGAGAAGTAGGGTTCCACGTTGAACGACAGCGGCACCACCACCAGCACCGGGACGATGAGGAACAACAATGTCGCCCCGCACAACGTGAGAAACACGTAGTGCCAGACCCGTTCGAGCGGCGTTGCGTAGGAGGGAAGGTGCATGTGGTGATCAACCCATCTTCAGCCGGTCGATGCCGACGATCTTGTTGAACAGCCAGTAGAGGATCAGGATCGCCACCAGCAGCAGGCCGGCCAGAGCCGCAGCGAGACCCCAGTTCAAGGTCTTGCTCACATGCAACTCGATGAAGTTCGAGATCAGAACGCCGGACTGGCCGCCCAGCAGTGCGGGCGTGATGTAGTAGCCAACCGACAGAATGAACACCAGCAGTCCACCGGCAGCAATTCCCGGCAGCGTCTGCGGGAAATACACGCGCCAGAAGGCGGTGAACGACGTCGCGCCGAGCGAGCGGGCGGCCCGCACATAGGTCGGCGGGATGGTCTTCATCACCGAATACAGCGGCAAGATCATCGATGGCATCAGCACGTGCACCATGGCGACCAGAGTGCCAATCAGATTGTAGACCAGTTGCGGCCGGTTCGCGGGATCCACAATTCCAAGTGCTACCGCCGTCGACAGCACCACGCCGTCGTTCTGCAGCAGCGCGATCCAGGCCGTGATGCGGACCAGCAAGGCGGTCCAGAATGGCAGCAGCACACAGATCATCAGCAGGTTCGAAGTTCGCAGCGGCAAATGTGACAGCAGGTAGGCGACCGGATAGCCGAAGGCCATGCACAACAGGGTGACGATGAAACTGAGCCACAAGGTGCGGATGAAGATCGTGACGTGAATGCGCTGGTCTTCCGGCACCTGCGCAACAGCGCCGGTCGGGCCGAGGGTTCGATCGACCGCATTGAGATAGTTGATCGGGGAAGTCGTTTGCGACGTGGTCTTGATCATCACCCACAGCGTCGGATCGCCCCACAGCGGGTCCTTGTCGATCAGCGCCTGTTTGTACGGGGCGTCAATACTGCCCGCGCTGCGCCCGGCGGAGACGAACAGCGAGCGCGCGCCGGAATAAACGTAGTTGATCTGCGCTCCAATCTTGCCGGTGGCCTGGCGCTCGCGCGCGTCCTTGAGATCGGCGACGAGGGCGGCGTAGACCGGCTCATCCGGCAGTGCCTTCTGATCCCAACTCCGCAGGGCAGCCGCTGTGCGCGGAAGCTCTGTCGAGACGACGGTGTCGCCAGTCGAAAGCCGCAGCATCAGGAAAATGGGTGCGACAAAAAACACGAGCAGGAATGCAAGCAGCGGTGCAACGAGCAGGAACGCATTGATACGGGCGCGTCGCGTGACCTGGGCGAGCTTCTTGTCGAGCGGCACTCCATCTGCTGCCAGGATCGGGCCGGTCGGTGCCGGAGCCTTTGCCGTCGCAGCGAACTCGGCCACCATGGTCATTTTCGGAACCTGAGTTTCACGGACGTTGCTCGTTGCCAGGACCAACCGATCAACACACTGCAATTGCTGAAGCAGGTTCGACGATTGCCACAAGGCTTACCGGGCATGTCGACGGCAGGTCATGGGGCCTGCCGTCGACGATTGCGTCAAAGCGGTCTTACTTCGCGAGCCAGGTGTTGAACTGCTTACCCAATTCGTCGGCCTTGTCGGCCCAGAACAGGTAGTCGTTCTGCACCGCGTTCTTGAAGTTTGCCGGCGAGGTCGGCATGTGCGGCGCCATGTCGGTCTTGCCGTCGTTGAACTTGCCGACCTTCGGGATCGAAGACAAGCGAGCCGGCGCGTAGGAGATCCACTTGGCCTGTTCGGCCAGCGCTTCCGTGGTGGTCGCGAACTTCAGGAAGTCGAGGGCGGCATCCTTGTTGGGCGAGCCCTTCGGAACGACCCAGAGATCGAGATCCCAGACCTGGCCATCCCACACGATCACAAACGGCTTGTTGTCCTTCAAGGCGGCATCGAAGATGCGACCGTTGTAGGCCGTCGTCATGACCACCTGGCCGTCGCCGAGCAACTGCGGCGGCTGGGCGCCGGCTTCCCACCAGACGATGTCCTTCTTGATGGAGTCGAGCTTCTTGAAGGCGCGGTCGATGCCTTCTTTGGTCTTCATCACCTTATAGACTTCGGCTGCCGGCACGCCATCAGCCATCAGCGCGAATTCGAGGTTGATCTTGGCCGTCTTGCGCATGCCGCGCTTGCCGGGGAACTTCGTGGTGTCGAAGAAGTCAGCGATGGTGGTCGGCTTCGCGCCGGTGAATTTCGCACCGTCATAGGCATAGATCGTCGACCACAGGATCGTCGACACAGCGCAATCATGCAGCGTACCCTTGATGAAGTCATCGGCAGCCGACTTGCCATCGGCGCCGGCCGGCAGTGCCTTCACGTCGATCTTCTCGAGCAGACCTTCGTCGCACATGCGCACGGCATCGGCGAGTTCAACGTCGACCACATCCCAGGTGACTTTACCAGACTGGACCTGCGCCTTGATCGGCGCCACGGTGCCATCATAGTCTTCCGACTTGATTTGGATGCCGGTCTTGGCGATGAACGGTTTGTGATAGGCTTCCACCTGGCTCTTGGTATAAGCACCGCCCCACGACACGACGGTGAGGGTCTTCGACTGCGCCCAGGCATAACCGCCGGCAAGCACTGCCGCGACCGCTGTTGCGCCGAGTAACTTCACTGCTTTCATTCAGATCTCTCCCTTTTTTTCAACGTAAAACGTCATGCCGGTCGCCCGGCACTCCTTGCTGCAGTCTCGGTCCCCCGATCAGAGAGGGTCGAGAGCGCGGCAATCCTTGGTGCGCCATCCAAGCGTTACGGACTGGCCCTTTTCAAGGCGGCGCTGTCCGTCACGATTGGGCGCCTTTACGACGAAATTGTCGCTGCCGCCAGCCGTGAGCCGCGCGCGCAAGTGGTCGCCCAGGTAAATGATGTCGTTGACGACGCCGGTGACGCGGTTCGAGATCTCCGGACTGGTGGGGTCGACCTCGACCCGCTCGGGGCGGATCGACAAGGTTGTCATTGCGGCGCCGGCGGCCAGGTTGATCGGCAGTGCCTGAACATTGGAACCATCGCTCAGCGCCACGTGGCACACGCCGTTCGAGGCCTTGGTGACCTTGCCAGGCAACCGGTTATTTTCGCCGATGAACTGGGCGACGAACGAGTTGACCGGCGCTTCGTACAGTTCGGCCGGCGTGGAGAGCTGCTGGATGATGCCATCGTTGAACACGGCGATGCGGTCCGACATGGTCAGCGCCTCGGCCTGATCGTGCGTCACGTAGACTACCGTGACGCCGAGGCTCTTGGTCAATGTCTTGATCTCGTATTGCATCTGTTCGCGCAGCTGTTTGTCGAGCGCGCCGAGTGGCTCATCCATCAGTACGATGTCGGGTTCGAACACCAGCGCACGCGCCACCGCCACCCGCTGCTGCTGACCGCCCGACAGCTGCGCGGGTTTCCTCGCGCCGAACTGTGACAGCGACACCATGCCGAGCGCGCGGACGACCTTGGCCTCGATCGTGGCTTTGTCCATGCCTCGCACTTGGAGCGGAAAGGCCAAGTTCTCGTTGACCGTCATATGCGGAAACAGGGCATAGTTCTGGAACACCATGCCGATGCCGCGCTTGTTCGGTGGCGTATTGTTGATCGGTGTGCCCTTGAGAAAAATCTCGCCATGGGTGGCGGTCTCGAAACCGGCCAGCATCATCAGCGTCGTCGTCTTGCCGGAACCGGACGGCCCCAGCATGGTAACGAACTCGCCCTTCTGGATGTCCAGATTGAGATTTTTGACGACCAGCGACTTGCCATCGTAGCTTTTCTGGACGTCCTTGAACTGGACATGAGCCTGCGATGGAGCGTTCGTGACGGAACTCGACGCCATTGGCCTCACCAGGTAAACCGTTTCCGCTCGCTACCGACCACCAACGGTAATCGCTCCGCACCATGCTACTTCCGGGACGCCTGCGTCTAGCGGCAGTGCTGTCCCCAGATCAAACCCAAGCTTATCCAGGGCTCCCGCCGCGACACAAGCCTAAACTTTCAACAAAGTTGCCGGTGACTGGTCATTGTCCAGTCATGCTGCCAAGTACAACCCGACCCGCCGCGCGAGGAACGCCAAGTAGCGAAACTTTATGTGCCGCGCGCGACGCAATTGCCTGCGGCCGGTAGAAAACACTTGCATGAGCCTTACCGCTGCGGCCCACACTGTGGGCACGCCTCCCCAACCTGCGGACGATGTGATGCACCCTCCTGCCGATCCCCTTTTGCAGCCCTACCTGTTGCGGCACCTCACCTTGCGCAATCGCTTGATGTCGACCGCGCACGAGCCCGCCTACACCGAGGACGGCCTGCCGAAGGAGCGCTACCGACTCTATCATAGCGAGAAGGCCAAGGGCGGCATCGCATTGACCATGATCGGCGGCTCGGCCTGCGTGTCACCCGACAGCCCGCAGGCGTTCGGCAACATCCTGCTGTACAAGGACGAGAGTGTCCGCTGGCTGCGGGAACTGGCCGACGACGTGCACAGCCATGGCGCGGCCGTGATGATCCAGATCACGCATCTCGGTCGCAGGACAGGCTGGAGCAAGGCCGACTGGTTACCTGTCGTCGCACCATCGATGGTGCGCGAGGCGGCCCACCGCGCCTTTCCCAAGGCCGCCGAGGACTGGGATCTGGAGCGGATCAAGCGCGACTACGCCGATGCCGCAGAAAAGGTCATCGCAGCCGGCCTCGACGGCTTCGAACTTGAACTGTATGGCCATTTCCTTGATCAATTTTGGTCGCCGGCCACCAACAAGCGGGATGACCACTACGGCGGCAGCCTCGACAACCGGATGCGGTTCTCGCTCGAAGTGTACGAGGCGATCCGCGCCCGCATCGGGCCAAAGCCCATCGTCGGCGCACGCATGGTGTGTGACGAGGACTGGGCGCGCGGCATCACTAAGGCCGAGGGCCTGGAGATCGCACGGCGGCTGGCAGCATCAGGCCACATCGACTTCATCAACGTCATCAAGGGCCACATCGACCACGACGAGGCGTTGGGCCGCGTAATCCCGATCATGGGCATGCAGTCGGCGCCGCATCTCGATTTTGCCGGCGAAGTCCGCGCCGAGACCAAATTCCCGGTGTTCCACGCTGCCCGCATCCAGGATGTGGCGACCGCCCGGCATGCGGTTGCGACCGGCAAGCTCGACATGGTCGGCATGACGCGCGCGCACCTCGCCGATCCGCACATCGTCCGCAAGATCATTGAAGGCCGCGAGGATCAGATCCGCCCCTGCGTCGGCCAGGCCTATTGCATCGACCGCATCTATTTCGGCGGCGACAGCTTTTGTGTGCATAACGCGGCCACTGGACGCGAGGCGAACATTCCCCACGTGATCCCGCGATCGACGGGCCCACGCCGCAAGGTCGTGGTGATCGGTGCCGGTCCAGGCGGGCTCGAGGCGGCGCGCATTGCCGGCGAACGCGGACACGCGGTCACCGTATTCGAGGCAGCCGACCGTGCCGGCGGGCAATTGCGCCTGCAGACCGTGGTGAAGCGCCGCCGCGAAACACAGGGCATCGTTGACTGGCGCTTGGCCGAGTGCGCGCGCATGGGCGTCGAATTTCGCTACAACACGATCGCCGATGTGGCCGACGTTCTGGCCGAAAGCCCCGGCGTTGTGATCATCGCCACCGGCGGCATTCCCAACACCTCGTTCCTCGATGCCGGCGCCGATCTCGTCACGACGTCGTGGGATATTCTGTCGGGTGCCATGCGGCCGGCCGATAACATACTGCTGTTCGACGACAACGGCGCCCATGCCGGGCTCGTCACCGCGGAGTTCCTGGGCGAAGCAGGATCGAACGTCGAGTTCGCGACACCGGAGCGCACGGTCGGCCCCGATGTGGGCGGGCTCAACTATCCAGCCTTCCTCAAGGCCTTCGACAAGCACAGCATCACGACGACGCTCAACGTGTCGCTGGAGCGGGTGTCGCGCGACGGCAATACGCTCGTTGCAACGCTCCATAATGCCTATAGCGGCAGACGCCACGAGCGCCGCGTCGACCAAGTGGTGGTGGAAGCTGGCACCTTGCCGGTCGACGAACTGTATTTCGCGCTGAAGCCGCTGTCGAACAACCTCGGCGAAGTGGACCAGGCGGCCCTCATCGCGCACCGCCCCCAGACCCTGATCACCGCGCCGCAAAACAAGTTCCAGCTGTTCCGCATCGGCGACGCGGTCGCCTCCCGCAACATCCACGCGGCGATTTACGATGCCGTGCGCGTGGTGATGGGCGTGTGAGGGCCTTACCCCACGTCACCGCCATCTGCCCGGGGGCGGACGTTTCTCGGCACGCTGGCGGGCGCCAATACTGCTGGCGCAGCGAGTTCTTCGCGGAAGCGGTTGGTGATCGGATAGCGCCGATCGCGACCGAAGTTGCGGGCCGAGATCTTGACGCCGGGGGCAGCCTGCCGGCGCTTGTATTCGGCCAGATACAGCAGCCGCTCGATCTTCTTCACCACCTCGACCGGATGGCCGCGCGCGATGATGGCCGGCACCGGCATTTCCTGTTCGACGAGGCATTTGAGGATATCGTCGAGAACCTCGTACTCGGGCAGCGAATCCTGGTCCTTCTGGTTCTCGCGCAGTTCGGCCGTCGGGGCCTTTGTGATGATGTTTTCCGGGATCACGATGCCACCCGGCGCCTTGCCCCCCTTCGGCACATGGGCGTTACGCCAGCGGCACAGGCGATAGACCTCCATTTTGTAGAGATCCTTGATCGGGTTGAACCCGCCGTTCATATCGCCATAGAGCGTCGCATAGCCGACCGACATCTCGCTCTTGTTGCCGGTGGTCAGCACCATGCCGCCGAACTTGTTCGATATGGCCATCAGGGTCGTGCCGCGGATGCGGCTCTGGATGTTTTCCTCCGTCAAGCCGGGCTGCGTGCCGGCGAACATGTCGGCAAGCGACGTCATGACCGCATCGACCGGGCCGCCGATCGCAACGCTGTCATAGCGGATGCCGAGCGCCTTGGCGCAGGCGCTGGCGTCGACCAGACTGTCCTTCGACGTGTAGCGATAGGGCAGCATCACGGCGTGCACCTTGTCGGGGCCGAGCGCGTCGGCGGCAATGGCAGCGACCAGCGCCGAATCGACACCGCCCGATAGCCCGAGCACCACGCTCGGAAACCCGTTCTTCGTCACGTAATCGCGCAGGCCCAGCATGCAGGCGTGATAGGCTGCGGCATCCAGTTCCGGCAGCAGCGCCTTTGGCCCCGATGCGCAGCTCCACCCGTCGACGCCCTTGTGCCACGCGGTGAGGATGATCGCTTCCTCCCAGGCCGGCAGCTGCACCGCGAGGCTGCAATCGGCGTTGAGCACGAACGAGGCCCCGTCGAACACCAGTTCGTCCTGCCCGCCGATCTGGTTGAGATAGATCAGCGGCAGGCCGGTTTCCGTGACGCGAGTCACCGCCACGTCCTGGCGCTGGTGCGGCTTTGGCCAGTCGAACGGCGAGCCGTTAGGCGAGATCAGGATTTCGGCGCCGGTCTCGGCCAGGCACTCGGTCACCTCGCTCGTCCAGATATCTTCGCAGATCGGCGCGCCGATGCGCACGCCACGGAAGTTGAGGGGCCCCGGCAATGGCCCCGCGTCGAACACGCGCTTCTCGTCGAACACGCCATAGTTCGGCAGATCGACCTTGAAGCGCACGCCTTGGATTGTGCCGCCGTCGATCAGGACGACCGCGTTATAGACCTTGCCGTCCTCGGGCCACACCGTGCCGACCAGCATGCCGGGACCATCGGGCGGGAGTGAAGCTGCCAGCGCCTCCGTCGCAGCGCGCGCGGCTGCGACAAATGCCGGCTTCTTGACCAGGTCCTCGGGCGGATAGCCGGTGACGAACAACTCGGGCAGCACCACGAGATCGGCGCCAAGGCGCGCAGCTTCGGCATGGGCGTGGCGCGCCTTCACGATGTTGCCGGCAAGGTCGCCGACCGTGGGGTTGGCCTGCGCGAGCGCGATGTTCAAGCGTCGGGTGATGGGAGTGATCGTGTTCATGGGCCAAGAGTATCGAGGGGGCGCGCGAGAGGCAACGAGGCAAACGGCGCGCAATGCCCGCCGGTCAGGGAGGTGAGCAGTCGGGTCGAGGCAGCCGTGCCGAAACGGTTGCCCGACCGTGCAGCCCGACGGCGGCCCGACGGCGGATTGTCGCGGTCGGGCTGCACGGATATGACAATCGGCCAGCCAGCGTTCCACGTTTCGGAGGTCAGCCCCTTGCAGCCGCCTGTACCAGCGCCCCGCCAGTCAGCCCTCTGCGCCGATCTGCCGTCGACCGTGCCGTTCGTCGGGCCGGAAGCGCAGCAGCGGGCACGCGGCCGGCCGTTCCGCGCCAGGATCGGGGCCAACGAGTGCGCGTTCGGGCCATCGCCCCGCGCGGTCGCTGCGATGGCAACGGCTGCCGCGGAAAGCTGGATGTACGGCGACCCGGAAAACCATGACCTGAAGGCAGCGATCGCCGCGCACCACCGCGTAGCGCCCGGCAACGTCATGGTCGGCGAAGGCATCGATGGCTTTTTCGGCTATGCCGTGCGGCTGTTTCTCGATCCCGGCGACACGGTTGTGACGTCGCGTGGCGCCTACCCGACGTTCAATTTTCACGTCACCGGTTACGGCGGCCAGCTGCAGTTCGCCGCCTACGAACAGGATCGCGAAAACCCGCCGGCACTGCTCGACCTCGCCCGCGCCCATTCGGCCCGCATGATCTACTTCGCCAACCCGGACAACCCGATGGGGTCCTGGTGGCCGGCCACCGAGGTCCAAACCTTCATCGACCGCCTGCCGCCCGGCGTCGTGCTCTGCCTCGACGAAGCCTACAGCGATTTCGCGCCCCCCGGCACGCTGCCCGCGCTCGATGTCGAGAACCGCCAAGTCCTGCGCTTGCGCACCTTCTCCAAGGCCTACGGGTTGGCGGGAGCCCGTATCGGCTACATCATCGGCGAAAGCAGCGTGATCCGCAGCTTCGACAAGATCCGCAACCATTTCGGCATGACCCGCATGGCCCAGGCCGGCGCCCTGGCTGCCCTGGCCGATCAGGCACATTTGAGCGAGGTCCTGGGCAGCGTCGCCGCCGCCAGGGCTGAGATCGGCGCCATCGCTACCGCAAACGGGCTTGCGGCTCTGCCGTCGGCCACCAACTTCGTCGCCATCGACTGCGGCCGTGACGGCGCTTTCGCGCGCCGCGTGCTGGCGGCCCTGATTGCCCGCGACATTTTCGTGCGCATGCCGGGCGTCGTTCCGCTCGACCGCTGCATCCGCGTCAGCGCCGGAGTGCCCGCCGACCTTGCTGTGTTTGCTGAAGCTCTCCCCGAGGCGCTCGCCGAGGCGCGGCGCGACTGATATCGGCTCGCCGGTGCCGTGGTCATGTGACCCGGTCACGTGCCATGCAGCCACATACCTTTCGCCGACCACTGGGCCATGCCATGAAACCCGCCAGACAACCTGCGTCGAGCTTCCAGCACGCGCGGTCCCGGGGAGACTTTTGGCACAGATGGCAACGACACTCGAAGGCGCGCGGCCGGCCACCGATGCGGCAGGTTCCAACGCGCGCGGCATCCTCGCCATGGTGGCGGCCATGGCCTGCTTCGTGACGAGCGACACGCTGATCAAGATCGTCGGCCGCGACATGCCGGTCAGTCAGATCATGTTCGTGCGCGGCATATGGACGGTCGTGCTCATCGGCACACTGGCCTTGGCCAGCGGCGCCTATTGGCACTGCCGTGCACTGCTGACGCCGGTGGTCGGCTTGCGCACGGCGGGGGAAGTGGGCGCGACCATCTTCTTCTTCAGCGGCCTCGTTCTCATGCCGTTCGCCGACGCCGCAGCGATCGGCCAGTTCACTCCGCTCGCGGTGACGGCGGGCGCGGCACTGTTCCTCAACGAGCCGGTCGGCTGGCGCCGGTGGCTCGCAACCATCGTCGGGCTGCTCGGCGTGCTGCTGATCATCCGGCCCGGCACGAGCGCCTTCAATCCAGCCGGCCTGCTGATCGTCGTCTGCGTGCTGTGCGTCGCCCTGCGCGACCTCGTCACGCGCGCCATGGGCAATGCCATTCCAGCCGTCCTGCTGATCCTCGCCTCGGCGACGGCGACCACGGCCGCTGGCCTTTGCGGGCGCCTGTTCCAGAGCTGGATCGAGGTCGACGGCCAAATGCTGGTCGGCCTCGCCTTCTCCGCGCTTGGCGTGTCGGGTGGCTATTATGGCGCCATCATTGCCATGCGCTCCGGCGAGATCGCGGTCGTCGCCCCGTTCCGCTACGCCAGCATGCTGGTCGCCCTGCTGTGGGGCTATGTGATCTTCGGCGAAGTGCCCGATCTCGTGACCTATCTCGGCATCGCCATCGTGGTCGGCGCCGGCGTCTACACGTTCCATCGGGAAAGCGTGCGCCGGCGCGAGGCGGCGAAATCGTGAGCGCATTCACACGCCTGTCGGGCCCCATGCAGGGCATTGTCGCCATGGTGACGGCGACCGCGCTGTTCTGCTGCGGTGATGCGATGATGAAACTCGCCTCGGCCAAGCTGCCGACCAGCGAGACCATGTTTTTCCGCAGCCTGACGTCGGCCATCCTTGTGCTGTCGTTCGCCTGGGCGACCGGCGCGCTCGCCGAAGTGCACCGCGCCTGGAGCCGCGCCATGGGTCTGCGTGCGACCGGCGACGTGGTCGCATCGCTGTTGTTCCAGGCGGCGCTCGGGCGCATGTACTTCGCCGACCTGATGGCGGTGCTGCAGATCGGCCCGCTGACCTTGACCGCCGGCTCGGCGCTGTTCCTCGGCGAGAAAGTCGGGTGGCGACGGTGGAGCGCGGTCGCAGCCGGCCTCTTTGGCGCGCTGCTGATCATCAAGCCCGGCACAAACGCCTTCACCTGGTGGGCGATCGTCGCCGTCGTCTCGGTGGTGTTTGCAGCACTTCGCGACATCTCGACGCGGCGCATCGATCCGCTGCTGCCGACGCCAGTGATCCTTGGCCTTTCGGCGGTAGCGGTGACGATCGTGAGCCTCGCCGGCTGCCTCGTTGAAGAGTGGTCCTGGCCCGACGGCCCGACGTTGGCGAAGCTGCTCGGCGCCGGCGTCTGCTCGATGCTCGGCCAGCTGTGCGTGATCACCTCAGTGCGCGCGGCCGAGATCTCGGTGGTCGCCCCGTTCCGCTATGCCGGCATCGTGTGGGCGCTCCTGCTCGACCTCGTGATCTGGGCGCATGTGCCCGATGGCCTGGCGCTCTTCGGCATCGCCGTCGTCACGGTCGCCGGCATCTACACGTTCTACCGCGAGCGGGTGTTGCAGCGGCGGGCCGCCAGCGCCGCCGAAGTGGGGCGATGACGGCGCGTCGGCCCGTTCAAGCGATCTGCTTGTAGAAGATCGTGGTCGAGCACAGACCATCGTACGGCGTGAGCGCATAGTCCGGGATGTCGCCGACGCGGGTCCAGCCGGCACTGGCATAGAGCCGCTCGCCGGCGCTGCCGGTGACGGTGTCGAGCGTCAGCAGCGTCTTGCCAGCTCCGCGTGCCGCCACCTCGGCTGCGCCCATCAGGGCAGCGCCGATGCCCCGCCGGCGCGCCGACGAGTGCACCAGCATTTTCGCGATGTCCGCCCGGTGCGGCTGGTTATCGGACGCAGCGAACTGCGCCTGCACCGTGCCGACAATGCGCGCGTCTTGTCGGGCTGCGAGCAAGATCGCGGTGCCGTCGGCTACGTTGCCGGCGATTTTGCGCCAGAACGCCTCGGCCCGGTCGCGCTCGAGCGGCGGCTGAAAACTCACCGACGCTCCGGCCAGAACACAGTCGATCAGCAGGGCGGCCAGCGCCGGCACGGCTTCTGCGGCGGCAGCGGGAGTGAGTATTTCGATGGTCGTCATGGCAGGCCACTCCTGTCGAGCGTGATGTTCCACTATAGTAGACGTGGACAATGCCAGCGCAACACCTCCCATGCGTGCCGGCGGGCAGCAGGCGTCCGCGGTCAATCCCGCTTGCCGGGGCGGCGGGGGTCGGCTAGGCCCGAGCCCCATGAAACTCTATCGCGCCTTCGCCACCGTCAGCGGCCTCACCATGGTAAGCCGCGTCCTGGGCTTTGGTCGCGACATCCTGATCGCCCGCGTGCTCGGCACCGGAGCTGCCGCCGACGCCTTCGTCGTGGCATTCCAGTTCCCGAACCTGTTCCGACGGCTGTTTGCCGAGGGCGCGTTCAACTCGGCCTTCGTCCCCTTGTTCACCGACAAGCTCACCCGGGACGGGCGTGGCGCCGCGCGCGCCTTCGCCGAGGATGCGCTTGCTGGCCTGCTGTTCATATTGCTGCTGCTGAGCGCGGCTGCGATCGCTGCCATGCCGTGGCTGATGTATGTCATCGCGCCAGGCTTCAGCGGCGCGGCCGACAAGTTCGACCTGTCGATCGTCATGACGCAGATCACGTTTCCCTATCTCACCTGCATGTCGCTCGTCGCGCTGCTGTCGGGCATCTTGAACGCGCTCGGCCGGTTCTCGGCCGCCGCCGCCGCGCCGATTTTGCTGAACCTGATCCTCATACTGGTACTGCTTGCCGCGCAGTCGCTCGGCATCACCGGCGGGCGTGACGCCGGTCTGCTGCTCGCCTGGGGGGTCGCCGTCGCCGGTTTCGCCCAGTTGTTCATGCTGGCGATCGCCGCCTATCGCGCCGGCATGGGGCTCGGCTTCCGCCGGCCGCGTCTGACCCCGGATATCCGCCGCCTGGTCAGTCTGGGTATCCCCGGTGTGATTTCCGGCGGCATCACCCAGATCAATTTATTGATCGGCGGCATTATCGCCTCCTACCAGGACGGCGCGCGTGCATTCCTCTATTATGCCGACCGGTTGTACCAGTTGCCGCTCGGTGTCGTCGGCGTCGCGATCGGTGTCGTGCTACTGCCCGATCTCGTGCGGCATCTGGCGCGCCGCGACGAGGGGGCGGCACTCGATGCGCAGAACCGCTCGCTGGAATTCGCGAGCCTGCTGACGGTGCCCTCGGCGGTCGCACTCGCGGTCCTCGCCGAGCCGCTGATCACGGTGCTGTTCCAGCGTGGCGCCTTCACCGCGGCCGACGTCGCGCCGACCGCCTCGGCGCTGGCGATCTTTGCCGCCGGCCTGCCTGCGTTCGTGATCCAGAAAGTGTTCCAGCCTGGCTACTTCGCGCGCCAGGACACCAAGACGCCGCTGCGGCTCGCGGCCATCAACTTCGCGATCAACGTGGCGGTCTCGCTCGCCCTGTTCGTGGTGTTCAGCAGAATCGGCGTGATGCCGCACCTGGGCATCGCAATTGCGACGACACTCGCCGGCTGGGTCAACGCCATCATGTTGTGGCGGGGGCTGATGGTGCGCGGACATTTCTCGTTCGACGCGCGGCTCGTGCGCACCCTGCCGCTGATCCTGCTTGCCAGCGTCGTCATGGGTGCGGTTTTATGGGCCATTCTACCGTTCGTGCGAGGGTTTCTCCACGCCGACCAGAGCGTGGTCGTCAAGATCGGCGCCTTGGGCGGCCTGATCGGGATTGGTCTCGTGGTGTTCTTCGGCCTGATGCAGATCACCGGCGTGCTCAGTGTTGCACAGTTGCGCCGGCTGCTGTCGCGGCGGTCGCGTTCCAAGACGCCGCCCGACGGCGTCGCCTGAGCCGGGCAGCCACCCCCTTGCAATGCGCGGTCATTTCAGTCATACCGCTTTCCCTGGAGGCGGGCGTAGCTCAGGGGTAGAGCATCACGTTGCCAACGTGAGGGTCGACGGTTCAAATCCGTTCGCCCGCTCCAAACAATCCGATCATGCGGCGGGCGCAGGCAATGCTGCGGGTGATACGCGGGATTTAATCCCTCGTGCTCCCTGACCAAGGCCTGAGGCCCTGGACCCCTCAGCGGCTCAAAAGACAGTGGGTTTCCAAAGTCTCCAGGCCTTTGGCGGGGTCAAGAGGCAGCGCCCTTGTCTTCAGCGACGGGTGCTCAACTGTCGGAATTAGGATCAAGCGCCGCGCCGCCGTTCGATGGCATCCCAGATCAGGGCGGCGATGTCGGCGCCGCCGAACGCCTTGACCTGGCGGATGCCGGTCGGCGACGTCACGTTGATCTCGGTCAGGTAGGGGCCGATCACGTCGATGCCGGTGAAGAGGAGGCCGCGGCGCTTCAGTGCGGGGCCGAGCCGGGCGCAGATTTCGCGATCCCGTGGCGTCAGATCGGTTGGCACCGGCTTGCCGCCGACGTGCATATTGGAGCGGGTTTCGCCCTCCGACGGCACGCGGTTGATGGCACCTGCCACCTCGCCATCGACCAGAATGATGCGCTTGTCCCCGCCGCGCACCTCGGGTCGGTATTGCTGGAGCATGACCGGCTCGCGATTGATCGCATGGAACATCTCGATCAGGGACGCCAGATTGTTGTCGCCCGCCTGGATGCGGAACACGCCGGCGCCGCCATTGCCGTAGAGCGGCTTGACGATGATGTCCTGGTGCCGGTCGCGAAACGTGCGGATGTCGGCCAGGCTGCGCGCGACCATGGTCGGCGGCATCAGGTCCTGGAAGTCGAGCACCCAGATTTTTTCCGGCGCATTGCGCACGTGGGCCGGATCGTTGACCACCAGAGTCTTGGGATGAATGCGCTCCAGCAGGTGGGTCGTCGTGATGTAGCCCATGTCGAAGGGCGGATCCTGGCGCAGCAGGACGACGTCCATCGTCGCCAGATCGAGCGTGCGGGGATCTGACAGCGCGAAGTGATCGCCCGCCTTGTCGCGCACGCGCAGCGTTGCGCCGGTTGCCGTCAATGTAGCTCCATCGAGGGCGAGACGGTCTGGTGTGTAGTAGAAAATCTCGTGGCCGCGGGCCTCGGCCTCGAGCAGCATGGCAAAGGTCGAGTCGCCCGCGATGTCGATGCGCTCGATCGGGTCCATCTGGCAGGCAATTTTCATACTTTGCTCTTTCTGGTTGTTGCTGGCGACGCCGCTACGCGGCGCCGGCCGCCAGCAACGCGAGAGCCGACTTCAAGTCAACCGGGGAGTTCGCGGGGACGGGTCCCCTCGACCGGGTGCAGGGCGGGAGCCCTGCGCGCGCCAGCGCCTAGCACACTCAGCCGCCCGCCTGCAGCGCATTCTCGGCATGGCGCGGCCAGCAACCGGGCACCACCAGAACCGCATCGAGCCCGATCTCGTGGCCCCGGTAGTGCGGGTGCTGCCAGACCCAACGTTCGGCGGCATGGCCGATGCGCCGCTCCTGGACCCCTGAAATGGCGGCGGCGGCCGCCTCCAGGGTGCGGCGGAACTTGACTTCGACGAAGGCGATCCGTCTGCCCTTCACGGCGATCAGGTCGATTTCGCCCTGGCGGCTACGGTGGCGCCGTTCGAGAATGCGGTAGCCGCACAGCATCAGCCATGCGCCGGCGGCGACTTCGGCGAGAGCGCCGCGCCAGTGCCGGCCGCGCTGGTCGGCGCGCGTCCCAGCGTTGGCCCGGGGTGAAGTGGACCTTCCCGGCGTGCGCCCGGATGCGCGCCGCACGTGGGCGGGCCAGGCAAGCGTGCCGGGTGCCAGCGTGCCCGTTGCCGCTATCGGCTGCGCAATTTGCGGCATGATCACTCGCCTTGTTCGACTAAAGTTGCCAGATTGTACACACGTGCGCGCGGCACCGCAAGCTGGTGCGTGACGCTGAGGATCGCATCGCGCCGTGAGCCGGTCTGCAGGGCGACCGCCAGTGCCCGCTCGATGTCGGCATCCGATACTTCGGCGGCCACCGGCGGCCCGACCAGGATCGCAAGTTCACCGCGCAGTTCGCTACCAGCGAACCTGTGCGCCAGCTCGGCCAGCGTGCCGCGGATCAATTCCTCGTGCAACTTCGTGATCTCGCGCGCGATCACCGCCGGCCGGTCGCCGAGCGTGAGCGCCATATCGGCGAGCGAGGCAGCGACACGGATCGGCGCCTCATAGACGACGAGGGTCGCCGGGATGCTGGCCAACTGCCGCAGCCGGGTCTGGCGCTGGCCGCTGCGGGTGGGCAGAAATCCGACGAAGCAGAAACAGTCGGTCGGCAGGCCAGCGATACTCAAGGCGGCGATGGCAGCGCACGGTCCCGGCAAGGTGAACACAGGGTGGCCGGCATCGATCACGTCGCGCACGAGCTTGTAACCTGGATCCGAGATCAGCGGCGTGCCAGCATCACTGATCAGCGCGATGCGGTCGCCCGCGGCCAGCCGGGCCAGGATGCGCGGGCGTTCAGCCTCGGCGTTGAACTCGTGGTAGGGGCGCAGTTTGGTCGTGATGGCGAAATGCGCGACCAGCGTGCGGCTGTGGCGGGTATCCTCGCAATAGACGATGTCGGCAGCAGCGAGCGTCGCGAGGGCCCGCAACGTGATGTCGCCGAGATTGCCGATCGGCGTCGCAACCACGTGCAGGCCGGGGCCAAGATCGCGCGCCAGCAGCCGGACAAGGTCGGCCGCCGCCCGTTCGGCGACTGCCGGCGGCGCGCTGGTCGGTCGTTCACTCATTCTCGGCGCACTCCGAACAATTGGGGCGGAAGCAGGGCCAGGTTGTTTAGGTGTTTTGCTGCCCGTTGTTGCATATTTGGGCTGGTGTGCAAGGGTCGCGTGCGGCACATGCCGTGTCGGGTCGAACGTGTGAGATCGATGACGGGTAGTATGATTGCAGTCCGCACAGCCTTCGGCCTGCTCGGTGTGGCACTGCTGCTCGCCGGGTGCGCGGGCACGCCAGTCGGGCCGTCGCAGACCGCGAGCCCGCTTACGCGCGGGGCCGCCGTACCTTCCGGGACCTCGGAAGCCCGCACCGCTGCTACCGAGCGCATGGCCAAGGTCGCACTCCTGCTGCCACTGTCGGCGGGCGGCCAGACGGCTGCCATCGCCAAGGGCATGAAGCAGGCAGCCGAACTCGCGCTGTTCGATGCCGGCACTTCGTCGGTCCAACTGCTCGTCAAGGACGATCTGGGAACGCCCGAGGGGGCAACTGCTGCTGCGGAAGAAGCGATCAAGGACGGCGCCGAACTGATCCTCGGTCCGCTGTTTGCCGCGTCCGTCAAGGCGGTCGCGCCGGTCGCGGCACGCGCCAACGTGCCGATCCTTGCTTTTTCCAACGATCCCCAGGTGGCCGGCCGCGGCATCTATCTCATGAGCTTCCTTGCGTCCCAGGACGTGGCCCGCATCGTCGCCTACAGCCTCGCCCAGGGGCGGCGCAACTTCGTCGCCTTGCTGCCGGACGACGCCTATGGGCGCTCGCTCGGCGAAACCTTCCGCCAGGCGGTCGCGGCCGGTGGTGGCAGCATCAGGGGCGTCGAGAATTATCCCCAACAGGCGAACGGCATGCTGGAGCCGGCGCGCCGGCTGGTGGATGCCATCAAAGCGTCGGATGAAGACGGCCAGCCGGTCGACACGCTGTTTTTACCCGCAGGCCCCGATGCGCTGGCGAGCCTTGGGCCGCTCGTCACCTATGCCGGCATCGACATCACCCGCATCAAGCTGATCGGCACCGGCGCCTGGGATTATCCAGGCATCGGCCGCGAGGCGACCTTCGTCGGCGGCTGGTTTCCGGCGCCCGAGCCGCGCGGCTGGCAGGAGTTTTCCGAGCGCTTCGGCCGCACCTTCGGCTCGGCGCCGCCGCGGATTGCGACGTTGAGCCATGATGCGATGATGATCGCCCTGCAGCTTGGCGCGGGCGCGCCAGGAGCACGCTACACCGCTGCCGCGCTGACACGTCCGGCCGGCTTCAACGGCGCCGATGGACCGGTGCGGTTGCGCGCCGACGGCCTCGCCGACCGGTCGCTCGCGATCCTCGAAGTGCAAAAGCTCGCCGTCAACCTGCGCGAGCCGGCGCCACCCGGTTTCACGCCATCGAAGGTCTCCTCGACGGGCCTGCCGCCCGTGCAGTGAGTACTTTCCGCTGCCCGTCATTTGCCCGTCACAAACGTGACCCCGAACAGCAATTCGAACGTTTACTTGTGCAGCGCACCTGCTAGCCTCGGGCGACGTTAATCACAACGGCCAAGGTGCGCGATCCCATGAAGCTTGCGACGATCAAAGACGGCTCCCGTGACGGCTACCTTGCCATAGTCTCGAACGACCTGACGCGGTGTGTATCGGCCGAGATGATCGCGCCGACGCTGCAGGCAGCCCTCGATGACTGGGGCCGCCTGGTCCACAAACTGGAAGGGCTCGCCGAGCAGCTCGGCCACGGCTCCGTGCCGGCCGACCGCTTCCACGAACGCGGCTGCCTGTCGCCGCTGCCGCGCGCCTATCAGTGGGCCGATGCCTCGGCCTACGTCAATCATGTGGAACTGGTGCGCCGGGCGCGCGGCGCCGAGATGCCGGCGTCGTTCTGGACCGATCCGCTCATGTACCAGGGTGGCTCCGATACGTTTCTCAGCCCGCGCGAGGCGATCCGCATTGCGGACGAAGCCTGGGGCATCGACTTCGAGGGCGAAGTGGCGGTGGTGGTCGACGATGTGGCCATGGGCGCATCGCGCGCCGAGGCGCTGTCGAAGGTACGCCTCGTCATGCTGGTCAACGACGTGTCGCTGCGCCACCTCATTCCGCCGGAACTGGCCAAGGGCTTCGGCTTTTTCCAGGGCAAACCGTCGACCGCATTCGCGCCGGTCGCCGTCACGCCCGACGAACTGGGCGATGCCTGGGTCGATGGCAAGCTGCATCTGCCGCTGCTGTCGACGCTCAACCGGCAGCTGTTCGGCCGGCCGAATGCGGGCCGCGACATGACCTTCGATTTCGGCGTGCTGATTGCGCATGCGGCCAAGACGCGCGCGCTTGGTGCCGGCACGATCATCGGCGCTGGCACCGTGTCGAACAAGGGCGCCGACGGCGGACCTGGCCGGGCGATCGCGGCGGGCGGCGACGGCTATGCCTGTATCGCCGAACTGCGCACCGTCGAGACCCTAACCGGCGGCAAGCCGGTGACACCGTTCCTGAAGTTCGGCGATACCATCCGAATCGAGATGAAGGATGCGCGCGGCCACTCGATCTTCGGCGCGATCGAACAGACGGTCGAGCGCCACGGCGCCGCATGAGCCTCGAAGCGCGCATCGCCGGCCTCGATTGGCCGCGGATCATGGCCGACCTCGACGCCCGGGGCGTGGCGGCGACCGGGCCGCTGCTCGATGCGGACGCCTGTGCCCGGCTGCAAGGCCTGTATCCGCAAGATGCCGTGTTCCGCAGCCATATCATCATGGCACGTCACGGCTTCGGGCGCGGCGAATACAAGTATTATGCAGCCCCGTTGCCGCCGCTGATCGACGCCTTGCGAGCAGCGCTCTACCCGCCGCTGGCAGCCGTCGCCAACCGCTGGGCCATGGCCTTGAAGAGCGGTGAGACCTATCCGACCACGCTCGGCGAATTTCTCGCCCGCTGCCATGCCGCCGGCCAGACGCGTCCGACCCCGCTGCTGTTGAAGTACGAGGCTGGCGACTACAACTGCCTGCACCAGGACCTCTACGGCGACAACGTGTTTCCGCTGCAGGTGGCGATCCTGCTCAGCCAACCAGGCCGTGATTTCGACGGCGGCGAGTTCGTCGTGGTCGAACAGCGCCCGCGCATGCAGTCGCGTGCCGAGGTTGTGCCGCTGGCCCAGGGCGAAGCGGTGATCTTTGCCGTCAACCACCGGCCGGTCCAGGGCGCAAAGGGCATGTACAGAGTGAACTTGCGCCATGGCGTGAGCCGCCTGCGCAACGGTACGCGCTATACGACCGGCATCATCTTCCACGACGCGACGTGAGGGCCGCCGACAGCGCCGACCTACGCATCCGCCAGCAGTTCGGCAACGGCTGCGCGCAACACCGCTTCGTCCGGTGGGTACTGGGTGGGATTGCCGGCGCGATGCCCCCAGATCGACGCGATCGGCTGGAACCGGGCGTTCGGCATCTTCGCCGTTTCCGCCCGGGCATCGTCGGCCGTGAAATAGAGATCGGTCTCGGACGGCATGATGATCGCGCGCGCCGTGATGGCGGCCAGTGCCCGGTCGAGGTCGCCGCGATGAATCGCGTTGTCGCTGATGTCGGACTGCGTCCAGGTGGCGAGCATCGACAGCAGATCTTCGCCGTGGCGGCGCAGGAAATTGCCCTCCCACGACCGCACCAGATAATCCTCGAGCGACGTGAAGCCGATCGTTTCATAGAGCCGCTCGCGATAGAACGCCTGGCTCATGGCCCAGCCGGCGTAAACCCTGCCCATGGCGCGAAGCCCGCGCACCGGCCGTTCGACAAAGCGTCCCTCCTGCCAGGCCGGATCGGCAGTCAGGGTCGCGCGCACGCCATCGATGAACACCTTGTTGTGGACCGACGTGCGCGCCGAGGTGCACACCGCGCAGATGCGCTGGACCGCATCGGGAAAGATCGCACCCCAGTGCAGCGCCTGTTGTCCGCCCATGGACCAGCCGTAAGCGAGGGCCAGTTTCTCGATGCCGAAGACCTCCGCCAGCAGGCGGCGTTGGGCGTGCACGTTGTCCCAATGGGTGAACACGGGGTTGCGCCCGAGCCCGAACGGCTCGGCCATGGTGGAGGGTGACGACGACAGTCCGTTGCCGAACATGTTGGGGATGACGATGAACCACTTCGATGGGTCGAGGACACGGCCCGGTCCGATCAGCCATTCGGTGTCGGTGTGCTGGGCGCCGTAGGACGTGGGATAAAGAATGACGTTCGACTTTGCCGCGTTGAGCGTGCCGTAGGTCTTGTAGGCCAGGAAGGCGCCCGGCAGCGTGATGCCGCGCTGCAGCTTGAAGTCACCGAGTTTGAAAATGCTGTGTTCGGACATGGCAGCCATTCCCTGTTGCTCGTTTGACTCGGATGCCTGCACCTTATGAAAGGAATGGCATGCAAACTCGACAATTCTGGTAGCACACCCAGATCAGCCTGTGGGTGATACGAGGGATTTCATCCCTCGTGCTCCCTGACCAGGGTCTCGATCCATACGCGCCAACTTAACATCGCCTGAGCCTTTTTGCTGCTGCCAACTCTCCCTTGTCGTCATGGCCGCGGAGGCGGCCATCCACGACAGCGGCGCCAAGGGAAGTCGTCGCGGCGTTCGCAGGCTTGCGTCATTTGGGGGACCAACACCGCGCTGGTGGAGGCTTGTCGTGGACGGCCGCCTACGCGGCCGTGACGAAAACGGCCGAGATTTGGCCGAACAGTTGTTCGGCCAAATCTCGGCTCGTGGGTTCCCGCAACCGAGATGTGTGAATGCCGTAGGGCTTGAAGGGCGGGTTCTCAACAGGCGCAGCCCTTTAGCAGGGTCGAGGGACATTCATCCCCCGTCTTGCGGTCATCTGCTGCACCGGCCTTTGCCATGTTGAAAGCCTCGACGAAAGGGCGGCCGGATGCAAGGACTGCCGGACACAGTGCGATCGCGGAGACACGACGGGTGAGGGAACAGGGCACAGTTGTAGTGCGGGCGGCCGGTGGCAGCGTCAGCGGCTGGGTCGAGGCCGGCCTGTACGTTCTGTGCATCGGCGTCCTGAGCCTCGCCTATGCCTACGGCGCGGCGCGGGGTAGCAACGCCATCGTGTTCGTATTGTACTCGCTGCTGATCTCGGCCGCGGCCCTGCTGTGCCTCACCGGCTTTGGGCCGAACACATGGGCCATCATGCGCGCGCCCGCGAGCTGGATGGTCGGGCTCGCCAACATCGTGGTCGAAGCCGGCTATGCCCTGCTGCTCACCTACGTGCCGCCTGCCGACGGCAGTTTGATGATCCGCTTTTCAATTCCCGTCACGCTGCTGATCGGCGTGCTGGTGTTTGGACGCCGGCCGGGTGTTGCGGTGTGGCTCGGCGCGGGCCTGGTCGGACTGGTGGTCGGCACATTGCTGTCGGGCGTGGCGCCGGCCGACCAGCCGACCGTGTTCGCGTGCGCCGCCACCTGTGCGATTGCCGTTGGTATCCGCGCCTTTTCGAGCGAATTCCACAAGTGGAACCGGGCGGCAAAGACCGTGGTCGAGAAGGTGCAGGTGACGGGCGTGGTGACGCTGGTGACGGCGCTTGCAGCGCTGGTCACCGTGACGCTGTTGATGGCGGCAGTCGAGGCCGGTCACCTGCCCGCGACGCCGCTGCTGCCGACCCGGGCCGATCTGTTGCACGGGCCAACCCTCCTGCTGTCGCTCCTGGTCGGCGGCGCGCTGTTCACGGCCATGACCTATCTGAGCTTTTCCTGCGTGCTGAAGATCCGGTCGGAAAACTTCATCGCCACCAGTGCGTTCATGCCGCTGTCGGCGCTCGGCGTGCAAATGCTGGCTGCCGAAGCCGGGCTGATTGCCTTGCCGCCGTTCAACCCAGCGCTGCTGCCGGCCATGCTCGGCGCCATCGTCGGCGTGGCGCTGATGATCTGGGGCGGGCGAGGGGGCTGATCCTGGTGCAACTACTCGGCAGCGATCGGCGGCGTACCTGACTGGACCACAACGGGTGCAGGCTTGCGCGCCCGCCAGTCCCACCACGGTTTCGGTGGTCCATAGACCGGCCGCGGCACTTTTCGTTCCAGCCGCGCGAGCGACCAGCCAAAGCCGCGCGTCAAGCGCTTCAACTGGCGCCGGTAGACGAAATAGTTGGCTTCCAGCGTATGGCGCTCGGAGCCGACGAAATGGTGAGCTTTCGCCGCCGGGGGCGCGGCTTTCAGGCGGCGGAACCAGGCGGCGCTGGCCGGTGCCTTGTCGAGCGCGTGGATGAAGCGCGCCATCAGCCGGCCTTGGTAATCGGCGAGCCGCCAGATGCTGCCGTTTGCCTGCACGAGGCCGGCGGCAAACAAGGTGTCGAATGCGGGATGGAACGCGTGCTTGAAGAACAGCGGGCGGCCCTCACCATTGTTGACGAGGGCGCTGTCGATGAACGGGAATTCGATTTTGTAGCCGGTCGCGAAGATCACCGTGTCGAAGGCAGTGCTGGTGCCATCCTTGAACACGACGTTCGCGCCATCGTACCGCTCGATCTCGGGCTTCACTTGGATGCGGCCGTGGGCCGCGAGGCGCGGGATGTCGTCGCTCATGGTCGGGTGCGCCTGGTCGATGTGATGGTCGGGGTCGGGCAGGCGGTAGCGCGACGGCGGCCCCTGCAGCACCCACAAGCTGACCTCGAAAATGATGCGGCGCACGATGTTCGGCATCGGAAGCGTTTCGATCGTGGTCACCACGTCGTGGGTCGGGAAGCCGAGCAGGAATTTCGGGATGAACCAGTAGCCGCGGCGAAAGCTCATGGTCACGATCGAGCCGCTGCTGTGGGCGGCGTCCCGGGCGATATCGCAGGCCGAGTTGCCAGCGCCAACGACGAGGATGCGCTTGTCGCGCAGCTGCCGGGGCGAGCGGTAGGCCGACGAATGCAGGATTTCGCCAGCGAACCGGCCGGGATAGCTCGGCATCCGCGGCACGTGGTGGTGGCCGTTGGCGAGCACCACGCCCCGGTATACCCGTGGCCGGTTTTCCCCGGCAATCGTCACGTCCCACAGCTTGTCGGCGCGTGGTGCGACATGCTGCACGCTGCAGCCGAACGCGATGTGCGGTGCGAGCTCGAAATGGCGCACGAAACCGCGGAAGTAGTCGAGGATCTGGGCGTGGCTCGGGTAAGCAAGGCACGTCGCCTCGTCCATCGGGTAGTCGTCGAACCAGGTCGAGGTGGCGGCCGACACGAGGTGCGTCGTCTCGTAAACGACGCCGCTCTTCGTTGCGATGTTCCACAGCCCGCCCAGGTCCGCTTCGCGCTCCAGGCAATCGAAGGGGATGGCGTGCAACTTGAAATTCTTGGCGACCGCGAGCCCCGACGCGCCAGCCCCGATCACGCAGAACTTGGTTGAGTGGTCCATAACGCCGGGCCTCATAAAGCACTGATAACGATGGCAACGTCTGGGCAATACTCGCAGATGAAGGGGAACATCAAAACGTTTCGCAAGGCAAGGTTTTCAAGCCGATGCCGGCAGTTGCGGGTGACGGGGCACGCACAACCCTCGACGGCCCAAATCCTCACGCGTCACAGCGGCGATGCACGTCGCACCCACTTTTTTTGTGGCGCAATGGCCACGCTCCGGCCTTGACGTTCGTTCAAACCCTGTCGTGCGCTTGTCAATCCGCCATGTGTGCGGATTGCTTGTTTCCTGCTTTGCGCGCGGGCTTGGAACACGTTATAGGCCGCGGGATTGGTAACTGCTCATCGGAGCAGTGCCGGCGTGGCGCAAGGGAGCCCACTATTCCATGAGCCTCGATACCGGATCAAAGATGGACGCGCGCGACGAGCACGACAGTGGATGGCGCGAATCGGCCAAGATCGTCGTGCAGGCCCTGGCGCTGGCGATCTTCGTGCGCATCTTCTTCTACCAGCCCTTCAACATCCCGTCGGGCTCCATGAAGGAGACGCTGCTGGTTGGCGACTACCTGTTCGTGTCGAAGCTGTCCTACGGCTACAGCCGCCACTCGTTCCCCTACGGCGGCACGATCTTCAGCTGGAAAATGTTCGATGGGCGGCTCTTCGCCAGTCAGCCCAAGCGCGGCGACGTGGTGGTGTTCAAGTGGCCCAAAGACAACAGCACCGACTACATCAAGCGCCTGGTCGGCTTGCCGGGTGACGAGATTCAGGTGCGCAAGGGCGTGCTCTACATCAACAATCAGGCCGTGCCGCGGCGGCCTGTCGGCACATTCAACACGTTCGAGAACGGTCGCCGGTACCGGGACATCCAGGTGTTCGAGGAGACGCTGCCGGAGGGTCGAAAGTACAACGTGCTCGACATGCGGGATGACCCCGCGAGCGACAACACGGCCCTGATGAAGGTCCCGCCAGGCCACTATTTCATGATGGGCGATAATCGGGACAACTCCTCCGACAGCAGAATTTCTCCCGCGAATGGCGGCGTCGGCTTCGTGCCGTTCGAAAATCTTGTCGGCCGCGCCGAGATCATCTTCTTCTCCCATGCCGGCGACGAGCCGCAGGCGTTCAGCTTTTCGTCACCCTGGACGTGGCCCTTCGATATTCGCTGGTCGAGATTCTTCAACCGCGTGCGCTAGCCATGCTGTTGTCCAGGTCCCGGAAAGCGACGGAAGTCGAAAAGGCGATCGGCTATGGGTTCAAGGATCGGCGGCTGCTGACGACCGCGCTCACCCACTCCAGCGCCCGGGGGGCAACCCCGATGCGCGGCGACTATGAGCGGCTGGAGTTCCTTGGTGACCGGGTGCTGGGCCTGGCCATCGCCGAAATGGTCAGCCAGGCGTTCCCGGCCGCGAGTGAGGGTGAACTCGCCCGCAAGTTCAACCAACTGGTGCGCGGCGGGACCTGTGCCCTGGTCGCTGCCCGCATCGGCCTTGGCGCGCAACTGGTGCTGAGCGAGAGCGAAGCGGTGCATGGCGGCCGTGGCAAGGAGACGATCCTGGCGGACGCCATGGAGGCGGTCCTTGGCGCGATCTTCCTCGAAGCTGGCTTCGATGTGGCACGTGGCGTCGTCGGCAAGCTCTGGACGCCGTTGCTGGAGGGCTTGCCCGAAGTTGCCGTCGACCCAAAATCGGCGCTGCAGGAGTGGGCGCAGGCCAAGGGGCTGGCGCTGCCCGACTACAAGGAGAAGGCACGCAAGGGACCCGACCATGCGCCGAAATTCATGTCGGAGGTCAAGGTGGTCGGCTACGCCCCGGCGCTCGGCGAAGGGACGTCCAAGCGGGCCGCCGAACAGGCCGCCGCAACCGCCTTCCTGAAAGGCAACAACGTATGGACTGGAACGATGGATGAGTGACGTCGCCGACACCGACAAGCGCTGCGGTTTCATCGCCGTGATTGGTGCGCCGAACGCTGGCAAGTCGACACTGGTCAACCGCATCGTCGGCACCAAGGTTTCGATCGTCAGCCACAAGGTGCAGACGACCCGCATGCAGATCCGCGGCATCGCGATCGCAGGCGTCAGTCAGCTCGTGTTCATCGATACGCCGGGCATCTTCGAGCCGAAGCGGCGGCTGGACCGGGCCATGGTCCAGGCCGCCTGGACGGGCGCCGGCGAGGGTGACATCGTGGCGCTGGTGGTAGATGCGGCGCGCGGGCTCGACGAGGATGTGGAGCGCATCCTGGAGCGGCTCGGGCAGGCGCGGGGCAAGCGGCTGCTGATCCTGAACAAGATCGACCGCCTCGACGACAAGGAAAAGCTCCTCGCGCTGACCACCGAGATCACGAAGCGCCAGGGCTTCGACCGCATCTTCATGATTGCAGCACTCGGCGGCGATGGCGTTGCCGATCTGACGCGCTATCTCGCCGACACCGTGCCGCCTGGTCCCTGGCACTATCCAGAAGACGAAATCAGCGACATGCCGAACCGCATGCTGGCGGCCGAGATCACGCGCGAGAAGATTTTCCACCGGCTGCATGACGAGTTGCCCTATCACATCACGGTCGAGACGCAGTCGTGGAAGAAGCTGCGGACGGGGGGGGTGCGCGTCGAGCAGACGATTTTCGTCGAACGCGAAAGCCAGCGCAAGATCGTGCTCGGCAAGGGCGGCGCCACCGTCAAGCAGATCTCGATGGAGGCGCGCAAGGAACTGGCCCAGCTGCTGGAGCACAAGGTCGACCTGTTTGTGTTCGTCAAGGTGCGCGACAACTGGGGGAACGACCCCGAGCGGTATCGCGAAATCGGCCTCGACTTTCCCAAGGAGTGATGCGGCGTGGTGCGGCGCATCCTTGTTTGCGGCGGCCTTGCCGCGTTCCTGCTGCCGGCGTCCGGCGAGGCGGCCGTGCGCGTCTGTCAGCCCGCAGTGACCAGCGGCCCGCAGGCAGCGGCGACGGTCGGGGCCGGCCAGCGGCTCGCCATCCAGGCCTGGATGGCGAGTGCCCGTGCCATCGGCGGCGATAACCTCACCAACTGGCGGCTCGCGGTCAACAAGTCGGTGTCGTGCAAGCCCGGCGCCGACAACAAGATCATCTGCACGGCCGTGGCCGAGCCCTGCTCGATCAGTCAGGTGCCCATGCCGGCACCGGGCGCGTCGCCTGCTCGTCCGAAGGGATCGCCGGCAGCGCCGCCCGAGCCCAAGGTCATCCCCGTGCCGCAGTCCGGCCCAGGCAAGCCCGTGAACATTTGAAGTTTCACGCTATAGTACGCCGATGCAATGGACGGACGAGGCGATCATCCTGGCGGTCAGGCCGCACGGCGAGACGGCAAGCGTCGTCGAGCTGTTGACGCGGACGCACGGCCGCCACGGCGCGCTGATCCATGGCGGCCGCTCGCGCCGGTTGCGACCGACGCTGCAGATCGGCAATCATGTGGATGCGACCTGGAAGGCGCGTCTGTCCGAGCAGCTTGGCCATGCCGCGATCGAACTGCGCCGGGGGTATGCGTCGGCGGCCCTGCAGGAGCCGCTGGCGCTCGCGGGGTTGAGTGCGATCACGACGCTCGCGCGCCTGCTGCCCGAGCGCGACCCGCACCCAAATTTGTTCGAGGTGACGCTGTTCGTCTTGGGCTTTCTCGACGATGCGAGCGTGTGGCCGGCGCTCTATGTGCGCTGGGAGCTCGCACTGCTGGACGAGTTGGGCTTCGGCCTCGACCTCAAGCGGTGTGCGGCAACCGGCACCAAGTTCGATCTGATCTATGTGTCGCCGCGCACCGGTCGGGCGGTGTCGCGCGAGGCGGGCGAGCCCTACAAGGACAAGCTCCTGCCTCTGCCAGCCTTCCTCACCGCCGAGCGGCCGCCGGCCGTCACTCAGGATCAGATCCTCGATGGCCTGACGCTGACCGCCCACTTCCTCGAGGCGCGGCTGTTCCACCCGCGTGAAATGCCATTGCCGGACGTGCGCGTGCGGCTGCCGGGTCTGCTGCGCCGCCACGGCAGCGCTTAAACCTCACAGGCGGCGCTTCCTGGATGCGGCGAGGGTGTGCAGCTGCCGGCTTTCAGCGAGCGCCAGCCAGCGCCGGCAACTGGCCAGGCCTAGATCGCACCGGACCGGGATTTCGTTGCGCTTGCGCGCCACGGGAGCAGCTTCCAGTCCGGCCGCAGCAATGCTCGCGCCCGGCAACTGATTCAAGTCACGCGCCGCCCGCGCCACCAGTTCGCTCGTGCTCATGCGGGCGAGAAACGGGTTGGCGTTGACCGCAGCTTGCCCGAGCACCGTTGCAACCGGTGTGGCGGGTGCGGCCTTGATGACACGCACGGCCCCGTCGCCACCGGCAAAGAAGGCAAGTCGTAGGCGCGTCCAGGTCGGCGTGACGGCCGCAGCCGCCAACTGGGCCGCATTGTCCCGTGTATAGGCTTCGGCGACACGGCGCGCGAAAGCACGGTTGGTGCGCAATGCCAGGATCTGCGCCGGCGTCAGGGCTGCCGTTTCCGCGCCGAAGTGCCGACCCGTCACCGACAGGAATGTCGCGACCACGAATTGGAACGGCCCGACCGCCGTCGAGCGCGGATTGGCGACGGTGTCGCGTCCGCCGCTCTCGGCCAGCATCAGTCGGTCGAGAAATGTGTCCATGGTCATGGCGTCGACGGCTGTTGCCAGGGGTGCCGGCTCGGCGTGCGGTGCGGTAGGTGGTTGGGCCGCTGCTGATTGTGGGGATGCGAGGAGGATGAGCCCGGCGAGACAGCCACAAGCGATGTGTGCGAGCCTGGACACCATGGCGCTCCAAAAGGTGATCGGGACGGTATCGGCATGTTGTCGGGGAGACGTGAGCCCCGGTCAACTGTGCCGCGCGCTTTGAGCTGTTGGCCGCGCTCGATGCTTGACCCGACCGACGGACGCGGCAATCTGCTTGACGCTGGCAGCCAGATGGTTGCGTGCTCCAGGTGCCAACTTTAGGGGGAGTTTGACAATGGTGAGCGCCGGCAACCCGAACTTGCACCAGGTGGATTGGTCACAGATCCCAGCCCCCAGCGATGATGGCGGTGCGCGCCACTTGCCCGGCATGGCGGTCGCAGACGTCGTGCTGCCTGCCACCGACGGAACCCTGCTATCACTTGCCCGATTGACCGGCCGCACGGTCCTGTTCGCCTACCCGCGCACCGGCACGCCAGGCCAGATCAGCTTCGTCGACGACTGGGACATGATTCCCGGCGCCCGTGGCTGCACGCCGCAAAGTTGCGCGTTTCGCGATCTCCATGCCGAGTTGATCGCGGCCGGCGCCACACGTGTGCTCGGCTTGTCGACACAGGATACCGCCTATCAGCAGGAGGTTGCGACGCGGCTGCATCTGCCGTTCCCGCTGCTTTCGGACGAGCACCTGGTGCTCGCTCACGCTCTGCGCCTGCCGACGATGCAAGTTGCCCATCTGACGCTGTTGAAGCGAATGGCGCTCATCCTCGACGACGCGCGCATCACCCACGTGTTCTATCCGGTTTTCCCGCCGGATCGTAATGCGGCTGACGTGCTGGGGTGGCTACGGGTCAATCCGCGCCGGCCGGCGTGATCGGCGCCCGCGTGCGTTGTGTCAGGTTTGCGCAAGATCGAGCGTGATGGCGCGGAACACATCGTGGAACATGGCGGTCGTCAGGCGGCCGGTGTTCGTGTTGTAACGCGAGCAATGGTAGCTGTCGTGTAGCGTGACGTGGCCGCCGCCCGGCAGGGGGAGTGTGTGCCGCGCGCCATGCGCAAAGGCAAAGGCACGCTGGCGCTGGCCCAGGGCAGCAAGGATCGACTCGTGCGCAATGCGGCCGAGCGCGAGTATCACCTTCAGGTTTGGCAGCTGGTCGATGCGGGCTGTAAGAAAGCTGCGGCAAGCCTTGATCTCAGCCGGAGTTGGCTTGTTTTCCGGCGGTACGCAGCGCACGGCATTGGTGATCATCGTCGCAGGCAGGTGCAGGCTGTCATCGGCGCGGGCTTCGAAGGCGCCGGTTGCCAGTCCGAATTCGATCAGAGTGCTGTAGAGCAAGTCGCCGGCATAGTCGCCAGTGAACGGGCGGCCGGTTCGATTAGCGCCCTTGAGGCCGGGCGCCAGGCCGACGATCAGCAGCGACGCTTGCTGCGAGCCGAAGGAACGCACCGGCGCATTATGCCAAACGGGTTCCCGCAGGCGATGAGCGGCTAGAAACGACGACAGTCGGGGGCACAGCGCGCAGTCGTGCGGCGCTTCGGGAGGCGCTGTCATTAGTTGCGCCATCCACACTGGTGGGCCACCATGGCGTACCCACTAGCTCACAACGGTCAGGTGCGCGGACCAACGGCGGGAGCCGACTGATCGGCACCAGACGAAGCATCGATCGACACCGTTCGTGAATTTGTCTCACGCCGGCTGGTATAGGCGCGCTCCACTGGCGGGCGCTCTGAGGTTGCGCGTGCGGCCAGAGCAGGAGCGGGTGTCATCGGGCGCGAAGTTGGATCGCGGCAGATCATCGTCTCCAGATCGGCCAGATCGATGAACTGGTCGGCCTGACGGCGCAGGTCGTCGGCCACCATCGGAGGCGCCGTCTGTAGCGTGGACACGACGCTGACGCGCTTGCCCTTCTGCTGGAGTGCGGCGACCAGGGGGCGAAAATCTCCATCACCCGAGAACAGCACGATGTGGTCGAGTGTTTCCGACAGCCGCATGGCATCGACCGCGAGTTCGATATCCATGTTGCCTTTAATCTTGCGGCGGCCCATGGAGTCGGTGAACTCCTTGGTGGGCTTGGTCACCATGGTGTAACCGTTATAGTCGAGCCAATCGACCAGCGGGCGGATCGAAGAATATTCCTGGTCTTCGACGAGTACAGTGTAGTACAACGCTCGAACCAGATGTCCTTTATTGCGAAACAACATGAGGAGTCGCTTGTAATCGATGTCGAATTGCAATGCCTTCGCGGTGGCATAAAGATTGGCGCCATCGATAAACAGTGCAACTCTCTCGTTTTGGTAGAAATGCATGACGTTGACCTTTGTGATGATTTGTAGCCCGGGGCCGTAAATTTGCGACTTGCTGTAAGAAACCTGTTCGAAACCTGAAGACCACTCCCACGGGTTTCACCCGTGAACTAATTGGTACAACTTCAAGCGGTCTCGATGCAAGCTCTACGACGATTAATATGTTGCGGGAATATGACGGTCATGCAAATCACAAATGCGAAATCAGCATGTCAACTCTGCTAGTCTCACTTGGCAGCAATGTCGCGGGCGCTTGGGGAACGCCACGGCAGGCCTTGCTGAGGGCTACACGTGAGATCGAGGCAATTGTGGGATCATCGGCGCGCACCTCTCCGCTCTATGTGACAGCGCCCGTAGGCCCAGTCCGTCAACAGGCATTCTTGAACAGTGTTCTTCTTATTCAGGTAAATCAGCCGGTTTCCAGGTTGTTGCGGCTTTTTAAATTACTCGAGCGAGAAGCTGGACGCAGGCCGGCCACGGGCGTGCGCTGGGGCCCGCGCCCCCTCGATATCGACATCATTGATCATGCCGGCCGCGTGACGGGGTGGCGGCGAATCGAATCCAAAACCGGCCGTCCCGGCCGGGAGCCGGTGCATCTGATCCTGCCGCATCCCCGCGCCCATGCGCGACGTTTTGTCCTCAGGCCGGTGCTCGATGTGCAACCGCACTGGTGGCACCCGGCCCTGCGGCAGCCGGGTCGCCGCCTGTTGCACCGGCTCGGCGACGGCAGGACTGTGCGACGGGCTTGATCGCAAGTGGCATCTATGGCAATTGGGTGCCTTGATCGGTGCGGTCCGAACCTGTGTGACAGGCGACGGATGGGCCGTTTTGTCTGTTGATCATCCAGCACGAGGAGAACCACCATGGCACGCGTCACGGTCGAAGATTGCGTCGACAAGGTTCCCAACCGCTTTGAACTGGTACTTCTCGCAGCTCACCGGGCGCGCGCCATCACCAATGGCAGCCCGATGACGGTCGAGCAAGAAAACGACAAGAACCCGGTGGTCGCCCTGCGCGAGATCGCCGACAAAACCGTGCCGCCGGCCGACCTCCTCGAGGGGTTGATCCACTCGATCCAGAAGAACGTCGAGGTCGACGAGCCGGAGGCAGAGGCCGCCCCCATCCTGGCACACGACCGCCGGGGCCCGATGCTCGGCCGTGACGAACAGTCGTTGGACAATTCGGTCGATGTCATGACCGAGGAGCAGATGCTGCGCGGCATGGAAAGCCAGACTCCGACTGAGCCGTCGGCGGCGCTGGGCGGCAACGGCACCGGCCGCGGCAGCCTGTAATACCGGCGCGCAAGAAACGAAAGCAACGTCCAGGGCGGGGCATGTCGCGACGATGCGGCGTGCCCGGCTTGCGTTGGCTGCGTGCATTTGGATTGGCACGGCCGCGGCGGATGCTGCTAGAGTAAAGGTGTTTGGCCCTGCAGCAGAGGTGAAGCCGCCGCCATGATGCGCCAGTACGAGCTCGTCGAGCGCGTGCTCCAGTATGACCCAAAGGCGAGCGAGGCGCTGCTGAACCGCGCCTACGTCTACGCGATGAAGGCGCACAGCAATCAGAAGCGGGCTTCCGGCGATCCGTATTTCTCCCACCCCCTAGAAGTGGCCGCGATCCTGACCGAGCTGCGCCTCGACGACGCGACGATCGCAACCGCACTGCTGCACGACGTGATCGAGGATACGGCGGCCACGCGCGCCGAGATCGACCAGCTGTTCGGCGCCGAAATCGGTGCCCTGGTCGATGGGCTCACCAAGATCAAGCGGCTCGACCTCGTGTCAAAGAAGGCCGAGCAGGCGGAGAATTTCCGCAAGCTGCTGGTCGCCATTTCCTCCGACATCCGCGTGCTGCTCGTCAAGCTCGCAGACCGACTGCACAATATGCGGACGCTGGAGCACAACAATCCCGAGAGTCGCAAGCGCAACTCGGAGGAAACGCTCGATATATATGCGCCGCTGGCCGGCCGCATGGGCATGCAGACGATCCGCGAGGAGCTCGAGGATCTGTCGTTTCGCTGGCTGCATCCCGAAGCGCATCTGGCGGTGACTGAGCGACTACAAGCGCTGCGCACCAAGAACATGAGCTTTGTCGAGGAGATCGGCCGCGCGCTTGGCGACAAGCTCATCGCCGCCGGCTTCAAAGCCGAGATCGCCGGGCGCGAGAAGAAGCCTTATGCGATCTGGCGCAAGATGCAGAACAAGCAGATTTCGCTGGAGCAACTGTCCGACATTTATGCGTTCCGGGTCATCGTCGAGTCGACAGAAGACTGCTATCGCGTGCTCGGCGTCGTCCACACGACCTGGAGCACCGTACCGGGTCGTTTCAAGGACTACATCTCGACGCCCAAGCTCAACGGCTACCGCTCGATCCACACCACCATCGTCGGGCCCGGTCACCAGCGCGTCGAGTTGCAAGTGCGCACCCGGGCCATGCACGATGTGGCCGAACTGGGCGTCGCAGCGCACGCAATCTACAAGGACGTCGGCGCCCGGGACGCGGGTCCCGGTGTGGCCAAGCCGCTCGCCAATGGCCATGCGGCGAGCGTCTACGACAAGGAGAGCGGCCCCTACATGTGGCTGCGCCGGCTGGTCGAGACCCTGCTCGAAGGCTCCAATCCGGAAGAATTTCTCGAGCACACCAAGCTCGAGCTGTTCCAGGATCAGGTATTCTGCTTCACGCCGAAGGGCCGGCTGATCGCGCTGCCGCGCGGGGCGACGCCGATCGACTTCGCCTATGCGGTCCACACCGACGTCGGCAACTCGGCCGTCGGCGCCTTGATCAACGGCCGCCAGAAGCCACTCCATACCTTGCTGCGCAACGGCGACGAGGTCCATGTGCTCACCGCCGGCAGCCAGACACCACCGATCGCCTGGGAGCGCCTCGCCGTCACCGGACGCGCCCGCGCGGCGATCCGCCGGGCCGGCCGCGATGCGCGCCGCAGGCAATACTACGAACTCGGCCGCCGCCTGCTGATCGCTCGCTTCGAGAGGGCGAACGTCACCTACACCGACGAGAAGATCAAGCGTGTGCTGCCCCGTCTCGGCCATCGCGCCGTCGATGACGTATTGGCTGGCGTCGGGCGCAACGAACTGCTGACCATCGACGTGTTGCGCGCGGTCGCCCCGGAAGCCGCGGACGCCGTCACGGCTGCCGCACCGGCGCGCCCCAAGAGCCGCCACGATCACAGCCAGGGCCAGGATGGCTGGTTCAACATGGCCAAGGCGATCGGTCTCAAGTTCCGGTTTCCCGGCACCGGCACCAGCGCCGAGCCCGCAGCACTGGACGCCGGCCGCACGAGCGGTGCGGTGCCGATCCGCGGCCAGAAGAACGATGTGGCCGTGACGTTCGAGGAGGGCGGCGCGGTGCCGGGGGATCGCATCGTCGGCGTGTTGATGCCGGGCGCTGGCATCCGCATTTTCCAGATCCATTCGCCGCGGCTCGCAGCCTTCGAGCACGAGCGCTGGATCGACGTGACATGGGACATCGACCCAGAAGTGCCGGAGCGATTCCGCGCGACGATCGTCGTCACGGTACTGAACGAGCCGGGAACGCTCGCCCAGATCGCCCAGGTGATCGGCGAAGCGGACGGCAATATCGACAGGCTGCACATGCGCCGGGCTGCCGCCGACTTCACCGACATGGTGATCGTGCTCGAAGTGTGGGATCTCGAACATCTGAACCGCATCGTCGCCGGCATCCGCGCCAAACCCCCGGTCAGTTCGGTCGAGCGCGTGTTCGAGTAGCGCTCCGGCGCAGATGGCGGGGAGTGCTGCGGGAAACCCCACTATCGGTGCCCGCAGCGTCGGGTCGCGCAAGAGAGCTTGACTCAGATGACAATCAGAATGCGAACCATGAGGCGCATGAGCCGTTTGCGTCATGCGCCGACCTCGCCTTCGGAGGGTGCATCGGCGCACTACGCAATTGGGCTATTGCGCCCGACGGGTCCGCGCGGTTCCCTACTCCCTATTCGCTCCTCATCAAACTTATCCACGCTCTCACCGCCCGCGCTATTCTTCCCCCGTTCTGATCCACGAGGGGCGTGCTTCGAAGGCGTTCTGAGTGCGGGATCGGGATGAACGGTCCGTCCAAAAAATCCCGACGCTTCGGGGACGGCGGAGGATATCGCGTGCCCTGACGTAGGGGTGGTAAAGCCGGAAGGCCAGGCCTTGGACGCGGTGCGAACTAAAAATCCGTTCGATGCGGGGGGCTCTGGCCCACCTTGTTACAAATCGCGGAAGACCGCCGTGGACCACGGCTCCCCGCAACCCCTCAAATGAGGGGTGAATTTGAAAAACAAAAATCTCGTATGCTGACGGTAGATCAAATTGATTGCAGATACACCAAACGTTACGCTGCCTGTTCTTGCGTTTCGCCCGCTTCGCCGTGATGGTGAGGGTTGCTCTCCATTGCCCGACTCGCCGAAGGACCAATCGCACATGAAGACTGATGTGCCGCGCTCGATCCAGTTGAAGGATTATGCAGTGCCCGCCTACCTGATCGACACCGTCGATCTCGACGTAGTGCTGCACGCCTCGGCGACCCGCGTGCGCTCCCGCCTGAAGGTGCGGCGCAATCCGGCGTCCGACCTCGCAGGCCCCTTGCATCTTGACGGCGAAGGCCTGACGCTCGAACAGATCAAGATCGATGGACATGTCCTCAGCCCCGCCGACTACACGCTGACCGAGACCGCGCTTGTGCTGCCGCGACCGCCGGAAAAGCCGTTCAAGCTCGACATCGTCACGGTGATCGATCCGGGCGCCAACACCGCCCTCCAGGGACTTTACCGCTCCAAGGGCATCTACTGCACCCAGTGCGAGGCGCAGGGCTTCCGTCGCATCACCTACTTCCTCGACCGGCCCGATATCCTCGCCCGTTACACGACCCGCATCGAGGCCGATATCGAGGAAGCCTCGGTCCTGCTCGGCAACGGCAATCCGGTGGAGCGCGGCACCCTCGAGCGGGGCCGACGCCACTATGCCGTGTGGAAGGACCCGCATCCCAAGCCCTGTTACCTGTTCGCGCTGGTCGGCGGCAACCTGATGTCGACCGCCTCCACGTTCCACACCAGGTCCGGTCGCAAGGTCGATCTCACGATCTATGTGGAGCCCGGCAAAGAGGCGCGCTGCGGCTGGGCCATGGACAGCCTGAAGCGCTCCATGGCCTGGGATGAGCGCCGCTTCGGCCGCGAATACGATCTCGACGTGTTCAATATCGTCGCCGTCTCCGATTTCAACATGGGCGCCATGGAGAACAAGGGGCTCAACATCTTCAACGACCGCTTGGTGCTTGCCAGTCCCGAGACCGCAACGGACGCGACCTATGAGGCGATCGAAGCTGTGATCGCCCACGAATACTTCCACAACTGGACTGGCAATCGCATCACGTGCCGCGACTGGTTCCAGCTGTGCCTGAAGGAGGGTTTGACGGTCTTTCGCGACCAGGAGTTCTCGAGCGACGAGCGCAGCCGCACCGCGCAGCGCATCCAGGACGTGCGCCAGCTCAAGGCCCGCCAGTTTCCCGAGGACGCAGGCCCGCTTGCGCATCCGGTACGCCCGGAAAGCTACATCGAGATCAACAACTTCTATACGGCGACGGTGTACGAGAAGGGGGCCGAGGTGTGCCGCATGCTGCAGACCATTCTTGGCCCTGCGGGCTTCGACCGCGGGCTCGATCTCTATTTCGAGCGGTATGACGGGCAGGCGGCGACGGTCGAGGATTTCCTCGCCTGCTTTACCGATGCGACCGGCGTCGACCTCAACCAGTTCAAACTTTGGTACTCGCAGGCCGGCACGCCCGAGGTCATTGCCCGGTTCAGCCACGATGCCGCCCGCCGCCGCGCCGAGCTGACGCTGGAGCAGGTGATGCGGGCCGGGCTCGGTGATACCAAGAAGAAGCCGTTCCACATTCCCGTGGCGCTCGGGTTCGTCGGCGCCGACGGCCGCGACATGGCACTCACGCCAGATGGTGCTGCAACTTATGGTCAGGGTCCCAACCAGGGGCTCGTGCACCTGACGAAGCGCAGCCAGACATTCCGTTTTGCCAACGTGCCGGCCCGGCCGGTGTTGTCGCTACTGCGCGGCTTCTCGGCGCCGGTCAATTTGACGTTCGACCAGAGCGACGACGACCTGGCGTTCCTGATGCGTCATGACCCTGATCTCTACAATCGCTGGCAGGCGGGCCAGGACTATGCGCTGCGCATACTGGTCGCAGCGGTGGCCGACATCAGGGCCGGGCGCCGGCCGGGCAAGCCGGTGCAACTGATCGAGGCGATGGCCGCCTGTCTCGCGGATACGGGCATCGAGCCGGCACTGACGGCACATATCCTGGCGTTGCCGGCCGAGTCGGAGGTCGCCCGCAAGATCGCCCACGACATCGATCCGGCGGCGATCCATTTGGCCTGCCGCACCTTGCGCCGGCAGGTTGCAACGGCACTTGGTCCCGTTCTCGTTGCACTTTACCAGGCGATGGACGCCAAGGGCCGCTATGCGCCCGACGCGGAAAGTGCCGGCCGCAGAGCCGCGCGCAACACCGCGCTCGCTCTGTTGACCGCCCGCGGCCGGGCCGAGGATGTGGCGCGTACGGCGCTGCATTTTTCCTCCGCGCGCAATGCAACGGATGAAATCGATGCCCTGGGAATACTGGCCGACGTGCGGGGACCGGAGCGGACACGCGCTTTCGAGCACTTCTACGACAAATGGCAGGGCGATCATCTGGTGATCGACAACTGGTTCGCCCTGCAAGCCGCGTCGAAGCTGCCGTCGTGCCTGGCAACCGTGCGACGGCTGACCCGCGATCCGCTGTTCCAGCCCAAGAACCCGAACAAGCTGCGCAGCCTGATCGGCGTGTTCGCCGGCAATACGGTCAACTTCAACCGACCCGATGGCGCCGGCTACGAGTTCGTCGCGACCAAGGTGTTGGAGATCGACGCCTTCAACCCGCAAGTCGCCTCCCGCATCCTCACCTCGTTCCGCAGCTGGCGCAGCCTGGAATCGGGCCGCCGCAAACTTGCCAGGCGCGCACTCGCCCGCATCGCCAAAGAGCGAACCTCGTCGCGGGACGTGCACGAAATCGTCTCGCGCATCCTGGAGGCATGATCCGACTGCGTTGCTCCGCATCCACATGATTGCGTCAATTTCGCGAGTGCAGGCGCACGAGATTTAAACTCTCTCGACAGTCAAGTCGCATTGAAGTCAACTGTTTATGCGATTCGAGTCGGGGTTTTTCCTGAGTCGCGGGGCAGCGGGCATTCAAACATTTTGACAGGAGCAGGGGATGGCGTCGACCACGTCCGCCACGGGCGGAAGATTTGTGCCCCATCGCCGGACGTCGTTGCTGGTGGCACTGCTTCTCGTCACGCATCTTGCGATGCTGGTCGAGCTGTCGAGCAGCCGACCGGTGGGCGACGGCGGTCCCGCGCACGGTCAGTCGGTGATCCACGCCAGCCTCAACCTGCCTGGCGACGTGAATGGTCCAGCACTGTTCGCCTTGTGTACCGGGCTCATGTTGGCATTCCTGCTGTTTGCACGCGGCCGGGCGCAACAGCCATCTGCGGACCGCAAGATGCAGCCGTTTGGTGCGCCGGCAACTGGTTCGGCGCCGCCAGCGCGCTCTCCAGACGACGTACCGGTCGACGTCCACGCGAGCCTCATGGCACGGCTGCATCACGATCTGCGTACGCCCCTCAACGCGATGATGGGCTTTGCCGATATGATGCAGGCCGAAACCTTCGGACCACTGGGCAACGAGCGCTATCGCTCCTACGCGGCACACATGCAGTCCTGCGGCCAGGAACTGCTGCGCGCAACAGAATCGACACTTGCCATGGCCGAGTTGCTGTCGAACCCTGTTCGCGGTGCGGTCCTGCCGATCGACCTCGATGTGGCAATCGACTGCGCCCGGGCAGCATCAATCGCTGAGCCGGCCCACGACGCCTGCCGGTTCAAGGTCGTGGGCCCCTGCAATTTGCGTGTCCGTGCCGAGGACGCTGTTCTGCGCCATAGCCTGACGCACCTATTTGCCACAGCGCGTGGACGCAGCGGACCGGGCGGATTGATCGAGATCCACGTGCAACGGTGCCACGGCCGGGTCCAGATGTGGATCAGCACCTCGGTCGATGCCGCGGCCGGTCCGCGCGCAACGACCAGCTGTCGCCCGCGCACGAGTGCTGCAAGTTCGGTCGATGAACTGCCCATCGGCCTGGCGCGCAGGTTGCTCGGGCTGCAGGGCATTCCGCTCACGGTTGTGACCGATACCAGCTCCACATGGACGGTGACGCTGTCGCTCGAGGATGCCGCCCAATCGGACTTCTTCGACATGCCGCCGCAATTGCGCGTGCCGGCCACTGCCTGAAGGCACTCCCCCTTCAAGGCGTGGTCTTGGTCGGTGCCTGCGTCGCTCCATCGGGATCGCCGTCACCCTGCCGCGCGGGACCGCCAGGACGGCGCAGCTCGCGCCACTTGAGAAAGTCCGCCCGCTCGGTCGCCGTCATCCGGCCGGCGATGTCGGCTGCGAACTGGGTCAGGGTCTGGCGCAGTTTTGCTTCAGCGGCACCTACCCGTCCTTCGGCGGCCAGGAACGCCTCGCGGTCGAAGGGATCGGTTCGGAACAGGCGCGCTGCCTCGCGACGTGCCGCGCGCACCTCTTCGCGCAGCGGCCGCACGGTGAGGTGGGGACGCTCCTTGGCCTTCGGTTGACGCACGAGCGGGCGCCGCTCCGGCGGCAGTTCCCGTGCATAGGCCATCAGGTTGCCGAACAATCCGCCGGCGCCTGCCTGGGCCGCCGCATAGCGAGAGGGCCACACGACGCGTGCCACCGCGCCGATGACGAACATGTTGGCGGCAAGCGACAGCAGCAGGACAATCCACACCCAGCGCGGCACGCGGCGACGAGTGGCGGACACGGTGGCGACATCACTCATAGCGTATCCTCGTCATGCACGCCGCCGTCCTCACCGGGCCCGAGCGCCAACTGCTCCGTGAAGGCGCCGAGCCCCAGCGCGTCCGCGGTCTCCTGCAACGCTGGCAGACTATCGCTCGCTGGACCAACGAAGACGCCCAGCAGCAGCGACGCGGCGAGCAGTGCCGCCGCAGTCCAGCGACGGTCCAACGTGCCCTTAGCCGCGACCGGTGCCATGGGACGCCGACGCGCGTCATCGAGCACCACAACGTTGGCCGCGCGCGGCGCCCGCCGCGTGGTGGCGACAATGCGGTCGGCGAGCGCTGCGATGCGTGCTGCATCTAGCGGCAACGGCGCGACGGCAAGCACGGCGTCGAGCGCCCGCGCTTCGGCCAGGGCGCTGCGGGCGACAAGACCGGCCGCGTCCGTGCGCTTCAGTACCGCCTCGGCCATGCGCCGGTGCTCCTGCGGCCAGCGCGAGGGCTCGCCCCCGTAGGCGTCCAACAGCCGCACGAAGGCGTCTGCCGCCACGCGACCATCAGCGCCGCCATCGTCTGCATCTTGTGACATCGAAATCCAACCCTCAGCTCGTTTCAATCTTCCAGCAACTGCCGCCAATCCGACTGCAAATCGGCCTTCAATGCGCGCCGGGCGCGGGCGAGCAGGCTTTCGACTGCTTCGTCCGAGACGCCCAGTTTCTGCCCCACTTCGATCTGGCTCAAGCCCTCGAAGTGGAACAACGTGAGGGCTGCGCGCTGGCGCTCGGGCAGTGCCTTGAGCGCCCGGTCGACTCGCTTGCCGAGTTCGGCATCCGCCAAGCCGGTGAACTGGTCGGCCTCCTCGATCTGCTCGGGCACTTCGTCCGTCACATCCGTGCGGCGGCCCGAGCGGATCCGGTCGATGCTCAGGTTGGACGCGACCCGCCGCAGCCAGCCACCGATGCCAGCCGACCCGACTTCGAGACCCTCTGCCTGCCGCCACAACCGCAGCATCACCTCCTGCGCGATATCCTCCGCCTCGGCATCGTCGCGCAGGATGCGCCGCGCGACCGCCAGAACGCCCGCCAGATGACGGTCGACGAGTTGCCGGAAGGCAGCCTGATCGGCCGCCCGCACGCGGAGCATCAGCGCCGTGTCACCGGCAGGGTCGCCCGTTCCGGCGGACGCACTACCAGTCGCCGGATCGTTCACCATTGCCACCATGTGCCGACTCTGGCTGACACCACCACGTTAGAGCCCGTGCTTGCGTTCGTGTGCCACCTGCGCCACCCAGACCTTGCATGACCTTGACAACGGTTGCGGCGTTCCCATTCCGTCGCGCCGTTATGGCGAATTCGGGATAAGCCGCTCATAGCGTTCGCTGACCTCGGTCAGAAGGTGCCGGATCTGCCCTTCCAGGGCATTGAAATCCGGCATATCGCCGACGCGGGCCAGCAGGCGTTTCAGCCCTTCCGGCGCGGTCGCTGGCGCAAACGGCCCCTCGAAACACAGCCGCAGTATCTGCGTCATGTCGGAGAATAATCTGGTGGCTGTCTGCAGCAGATCGGCGTCTGCGGGCGCCAGCAGTCCGGCGGTTTCAAGGCGTTGGAACACAGTGGCGGTGGCTGTGACCAGGATCTCGGGATGTCTTGCCGCATGGATCAGCTGCAGATGCTGCGCGATGAACTCGAGGTCGACGAGTCCGCCGCGCACTTGCTTCAGGTCCCAGATATCGGTCGTGCCCTTCTCGGCCGCGATCAACTGGCGCATCCGGCGCACGTCGCCTGCGATCGTCGCAGGGACGCGCTGGCGTGACAGGGTCGCACGCACCGCGGTTTCGACCTTGGCGCGCAAGCCAGCCGGCCCGGTGATCACACGCGCCCGCGTCAGCGCCAGATGCTCCCACGTCCAGGCGTCCTTGGCCTGATACTCGACGAAGCTCGACAGATGGGTTGCGACCGGCCCCTTCTGGCCCGAGGGCCGCAGCCGCATGTCGACCTCATACAGCAGTCCCTCGGCAGTCGGCGCCGCCAGCGCACTGATCAGCCGCTGCGTGAGCCGGGCATAGTACTGGCTGACCGGCAATGGCCGGGGACCGTTCGACTGGAGGGCGTCGACTGGGTGGTCGTAGACGACGATCAGGTCGAGGTCGGACGCGGCCGTCATCTCCGAGCCGCCGAGCTTGCCCATGGCGATGATTGCAGCGCCGCCGCCTGGCACCTCGCCGTGGGTCAGGGCGAAGTCCGCTTCGACTGCTACCTGCAGTCCACTGATCAGTTCCTCGGCGAGGATCGAATAGGCGCCGCCCGCTTCGGCCGCGCGAATGCTGCCCGACAGCACGCGGACGCCGATGATGAAGGCCTGTTCGGCACCCAGGATGCGCGCGCGGTCGAGCTTGTCCTGCAGGTCGGCCGCTCCGCCGATTTCGTGAGCCACGAGCGCGCGTGTTTCGGCGCGCGAAGGCAGTGCGCCAACGACCTTCGGATCGAGTATGGCATCGAGCAGGCGGCGGCGTTTGCTGAGGCTGCTGGCGAGGCGGGGCGCTGATCCCATGATGGCCGCGACCAGATGCAGGAGCTGCGGATTGGCCCGCAACAGCCCGAACAGCTGGATGCCGGCCGGCAATTTGGCGAGGAAGCGGTCAAAGGCTGCCAGCGCCGCATCGGGGTTTGCGGTCCCGGCAAGCGCCTCGATCAGCAGCGGCTGCACGACCGTCAACCGCTCGCGGGCTCTGGCTGAGGACACGGCGCGGTAGCGGCCATGGTGCCAGCCGCGCACGGTCTCGATCACCTGCGAGGGTTGCGAATAGCCCATGGCAGCGAGCGCCGCGAGGGTGGTTGGATCGTCGGTGGCGCCGGCAAATACCATGTTGACGCCGTCGCGGGTCAGCTTGGGGCTGTCTTCGAACAGCGCGGCGTAGTGGCCCTGGACGGTCGCCAGCCGTTGGACCAGTGCAGCAGCGAGTGCGTCGGTGTCGGCGAAGCCTGCAAGGTGCGCTAATGCTTCCAGCGCCAGCGGATCGCTCGGCAGCGCGTGCGTCTGCTCGTCGTTGACCATCTGCAGGCGGTGTTCGAGGCGGCGCAAAAACTGGTAGGCCTCCGCCAGCTCGTCGCGCACCCAGGGCTTGATCCAGGCGCGGTTCGTGAGCCGGTCGAGCGCATCGAGGGTCGCCGGCGTGCGCACATCTGCTTGCCGGCCGCCGGCAATCAGCTGCTGCGTCTGGGCGAAGAACTCGATCTCGCGGATGCCGCCGCGGCCGACCTTGATGTTGTGTCCGGCCACCGCAATTTCGCCGAAGCCGCGGACGGCGTGGATCTGCCGCTTCATGGCATGGATGTCGGCGATTGCCGCGTAGTCGAGGTATTTGCGCCAGACGTAGGGGGCAAGATCGCGCAGCAACGCGTCGCCCGCGGCGATGTCGCCGGCGACGGGGCGCGCCTTGATCATGGCGGCGCGCTCCCAGTTCTGCCCGAAGCTCTCGTAGTAGTGGAGTGCTGCCGTCGTCGAGAGCGCCACCTGCGTCGCACCCGGATCGGGCCGCAGCCGCAGGTCGGTGCGGAACACGTAGCCCTCGCCGGTGCGTTCCTGCATGATGCGCACGAGATCGCGGGTGAGGCGTACAAAGAACAGCTGCGGCTCGAGGCCGGGTCTCACCTGCGCTTTGGCCAAGTCGTAGAATACGATCAGGTCGATGTCGCTCGAGTAGTTGAGCTCGAAGGCGCCATACTTGCCCATGGCGAGCACGATGTAGCCGGACGTGGCAACCGCCTGGCGATCGCCGGGCACTCGCAGCCAATCGCCACGAGCGATCGCCTGGCCGAACAGAAAATCGACCGCGGCCTGCAGGCAGGTGTCTGCCGTGCGGGTCAACACGTTCGTCACCGTCATGACGGGCCACACTCCGCCAAGGTCGGCGAGCGCGGTCAGCAGCGCGACGTCGGTCTTGAACCGACGCAAGGTCGCCATCAGTTCGGCCAGCGACTGCGACGCCCTGGCCGTCTCCACGACGTCGGCACGCCAGTGCTCGAACAACGACTCGGGCATCGCAGCGAGGATGGTCGCTGTGCGTTGTGGATCGCGCAGCAGGAGGCGCGTGAGATAGGGCGAACCGGCGATGGTGCCGCGCAGCAGCGTCGTCACGTTCGGCACATCGATGATGGACTGGTCGGGGAACGCCGCACGCAGCTCGGCCAGTTGCGCCTCGACCTGGCCGTTGCCCGGCACCGACACCGGGGCCTCGATCAGGCGTTGCCAGAGTGGCGCACCGCTGAGTGCGATCATGGTCGTGCCTCCCGGCATGCCAACACCGTGCCCGGCAGCACCAGGACGACGCGCAACCCCGGCGCGTGATCCTCGAGCAGCATGGTGCCGCCGTGCAGGCGGGCGACGGCTGCGACGAGGCTCAAGCCCAGGCCCGTGCCGGGCTGCGACCGGCTCTGGTCGAGGCGCACGAAACGGTTGCGCACGCGGTCGCGGTCGGCGGCGGGAATGCCGGCGCCCCGATCGGCGACGGCGATCCGCACCCAGCCTTCGACCACGGCGAGCGTTAGCGTGATCTCGCCTGCCCGGCCCGCTGCTGGAGTGCCGTACTTGAGGGCATTGTCGATCAGGTTGGCGAGTGCCTGGATGAGCAACTGGCGGTTGGCGCGCACGCGCAGCGGCGGCAGCGCACCGCGGATCAGCCGCTGCCCGGCTTCCTCGGCGACCGGCTCGTACAGCTCGGCGACGTCCCCGATCAACGCTGTAAGATCGAACACCTCGGCGCTGCGCTCGACGGCGCCAGCCTCCAGCCGCGCGATCAGCAGCAGCGCGTTGAAGGTCTGGATGATGGCGTCGGCATCCTCAATCACACGGCTAAGCCCCTCGACGTGGGCCGATTCGCCGGTGGGCGTGCGTAATGCAGCTTCGGCGCGGCTGCGCAGGCGGCTGAGCGGCGTTTTCAGATCGTGCGCGATGTTGTCGGACACCTCGCGCATGCCGGCCATCAGCTGTTCGATGCGGGCCAACATGGCGTTGAGGTGGGCCGCCAGATGATCGAACTCATCGTCGCCGCCCGACAGCGCGATACGCCGCGACAGGTCGCCCGCCATGATCTCGGCCCCCGTGTCGGTGATCTGCGCGACCCGGGCGAGCATCAGGCGGCTCGCGATCAAACCACCGGCGAGGCCGATCAGGCTCAGCAGCCCGAAGCCCGCGAGAAACAGCCAGCGCATGCGATCGATCAGCGCGCGCTGGTCCTGCAGGTCGCGGGCAACGAGCAGGCGCGTGCCATCGGGCAGACGCAGCGGCAGGCCGGCTGCCGGCTGGCCGGCGCCATGGTGAAACGCGCCGCCCGCCGGCTTGTCGGCGAGTTCGGTTGGCCACGCATCGAGATTGCCGGCGCGCCGCGAGCCGCCTTGCTCCTGCAGCAGCAGCAGGGACGCGCCCGGCATGATCGGACCGGCCCGCGCCTCCACGGCGCGTTGCACGGCGCCCGGGCCGCCGCTGCGGGCGATGTCCTCGAAAGCTAAGCGCTCCTGGGTGAGGCCGCGCAGCACCTGGGCGGTCAGCATTGCGTTGGTCTGCCAGAACAACGTGCCAACGACGGCCGCAGCCGTCAGCACGAAGGTCGCAACCGTGATCGCCGTGACGCGGAAAGCCGATGTTGCGAGCAGGCGGGCGAAACCGCGCAGCCGGTCGGACGACGTAGCGCTTGCGAGCCGGGTGTCCACGGGTTCAGATAGTGCCATCACGCAGCATATATCCCGAGCCGCGCACGGTGTGCAGGAGGGGGCGGTCGAAGCCCTTGTCGATCTTGCCCCGGAGGCGGGACACGTGCACGTCGATCACATTGGTCTGCGGATCGAAGTGGTAGTCCCAGACTTTCTCCAGCAGCATGGTGCGCGTCACCACCTGCCCGGCGTTGCGCATCATGTATTCGAGCAGCCGGTATTCGCGCGGCTGCAGCAGCACCGCCTCGCCGGCCCGCGTCACGCGGTGCGACAGCCGGTCGAGCACGAGATCGCCGACCTGATAGCGGGTCTGCGTCTCCTGCGGTTCGCGGCGCCGCACCAGGACTTCGATACGGGCCAGCAGCTCGGTGAAAGCGTAGGGCTTGGTCAGGTAGTCGTCGCCGCCAGCACGCAAGCCCTTCACCCGATCATCGACCGCGCCGAGCGCCGACAGGAACAGCACGGGAGTTCGCACCCCCTCGGCGCGGAGGGTTTTGACGAGGGTCAGGCCGTCCATCTTCGGCAGCATGCGGTCGACGATCAGCACGTCATGGCCGCCGTCGCGGGCGAGCGCGATGCCGTCGTCGCCGTCGTGTGCCTGGTCGACGGTGTGGCCGCTCTCTTTCAAAGCCTTCTGCAGAAAAAGCCCGGCTTCGATGTCGTCTTCAATAATCAAGATCCGCATGGGTCACCAGTGGCGGTGGGAAACGTTGCCGCCACTCTAGCACGGATCGGGCTCAATCAGGCACAGTTGCCGATCTCTCATATTGCTGTGTGTCGGCACTCACCTTCAAATCCGGTAACTGCACTCGACTGCCGCGGCTCACTGGTCGCCGAGCAGCGGCGTGACGCGACGCACCGTGACGCGCCGATTGAGACGCTCGGGCTCTCTCGAGTCGATCTTCAGGAACTGCTCGCCGTAGCCCTGGGTGACGAGGTTCTCGGGCGGCACGCCGAACTCCTCGGAGAGGATCTGGGCGACTGACTGGGCGCGGCGATCCGACAAACTGAGGTTGTCGACATCGTCGCCGACCGCATCGGTGTGTCCCTCGATCAAGAACACTTCATCCGGGTTCGACCGCAGCACCCGCTCGATGACGCGAGCCAGACGCTCGAGCTTGCGGTGCTGGTCTGGCGATACGTCGATGTCGCCCGAGCCGAAGGTGATGTCGTCCAGGTCGATGCTGCGCATGCGCTCGCGCAGTGGCAGATTGTAGCGCACTTCTTCGAGTGAATAGGCGCGATCCAGATTTTCGACCGGCGGCGCGTTCAGCGTTTCGTAGAGATCATCATCTGATGCACGGGCATAATCCACGATGTAGGCATGGCGCGGGATCGTCACGACAGGACGGCGCAAATTGAGGATGATGGCCGCGGTGACCGCGCCCACGCCGACACCGATCGCGGCATTGCGCCAGAAGCGCCGGTTGTCGATGATGTTGAACTCACGGCCGTCGGGACCACGGCGATAGCGCCGGACGAGACCGCCGTTGCGATCGGTCTCGGTGATGACGCGAAAGCCGTCGGGCCGCGTATGGAAGGTCTGCGAGCCGCCACCAGAGATCGACACGGTGCGTGCGTTCTGCAGCCGGCGGAACCGGTCAGCCTCATCATGCCGGACGAACACCCGATTGTCCTGCCTGATGATGAAACGGTTGTTCTCCTGCACCACGGTGCGGCGGCCCCCCGCTTCAATGCGTGTTTCACGGCTCCGCTGGACCTGGTCGAGGCGCACGGGCGGCGGCGAGCCGCCCTGAGAGCGCGCGAAAGGAGAGGGTCCGCCCGTCGATGGTGCGGCCCGCTGGCCCTCAGGCGAGGAGGGGCGAATGAATGGCGTCGCCGGCTGGGCCGATGGTGCGGGCGCTGGCGCTGCGCGCGGTGTCGCAACCGGCGGCGGCAGGGGAGGCGCTGCCTGGCGAACCGGCGGCGGCACGAACTGCTTTGGCACTTGCGGCTGGACTTGTTGCTGTTGCGGCGGCTGCGATGGCCGCTCGCGACGCGGACCTTCCTGGCTGGCAGGTCGCTGCTGTTGCTGTGGCGCCTGCTGCGCTGGGCGCTGCTGCTGGGGCTGTTGCTGCTGTGGCGGACGCTGCTGTTGCTGGGGCTGCTGCTGCTGGCGGCGCTTCTGCTCTTCCTCACGCCGCTTGCGGACAGCTGGATCCTCGGCTGGTTGAGCCTGCGCGAGATCGAAGCGCCCCGTGGGGGTAGGCTGATCGGCGGCACGAACGGTGCCGGCCATGATGAGAGGCAGTGTCATTGCAAACTGCAGCGCCTTCACGTGTCGACGGTTCATGGCAGTGGTTCCGTTGTAAGGACGCCGGATATGGGACCAGAAATGGAGCGTGGCCTCGACCATAGGGACAATCCGCGCGTCGCGATAGATACGGATTGCGGCCGCATGAGGTCGTGCACGTGCTCGCTGTTGACTGATTGGTGAAACAAATTCCGCAGCCGCGCCCTTGCAAACGATTATGCTCACCTCGTACATGCTGGATCGCGACGAAGGATCGGATATTCATGTCGGGTTCATGGCGCATCTGTAGTTGAGCAGCCTGTCCCTGCGTTCCAGCAGCGGCATCATGCATGAGGGGATCATCTCGATGAAGAAAGTTATCCTTGCGGCCGCACTGCTCGCGGTTGGCGCAAGTTCGGCGTCTGCCCAATTCGTTCTGTCACCGTACAATCGTGGCGAACATCGCTATGAGCAGCGTCACCATCGCGTCTGCCAGGAGAAGGCCTGGCGCCTGCGCGACTTCGACCGCCGCGCGCTTTCCAACGACGGTCGCTTCGATCGGCGCGAGCGCCAGATCCACAACGAACTGCGCGCCGATCTCGACCGCCGGTGCGGTGGGTTCCGCTGGCGCGGTTGAGGGATCATCGGTTTACGTCGACGCCGCAATCTGACTGGAACGCACGGAGCTGATGTTCTGTGCGTTTTGCGCATGATGTGTGCTGAATTTCGTCACTCGACCTTGAGCTGCTGCCCGAGGCGGCCGGCCAGGTCGTGGATGAACTGCCAGGCGACGCGGCCCGAGCGCCCGCCGCGCGTGATGCTCCACTCCAGGGCATCGTGTACGAGCGCATCGTCGGCGACTTTCAGCTTGTGATGAGCGGCATAGCCCCGGACCATGTCGAGATAGTCGTCCTGGCTGCCGTTGTGGAAGCCGAGCCACAGGCCGAAGCGGTCCGACAGCGACACCTTCTCCTCGACCGCCTCGCCCGGATTGATGGCGCTGCCCCGCTCGTTGTCGACCATGTCGCGCGGCATCAGGTGGCGGCGGTTGGAGGTGGCGTAGAACACCACGTTGGCCGGACGTCCTTCGATGCCACCTTCCAGCACCGCCTTCAGCGACTTGTAGGATGTGTCGTCGCGGTCAAACGACAGATCATCACAGAAGATGATGAAGCGGTGCCGGCTCGGGCGGATGTGGCCGAGGCAGCGCGGCAGGCTGTCGATGTCCTCGCGGTGGATTTCGACGAGCTTCAGGCCGTGGCCGGCTTTTTTCTTGGCGAGCGCCCGGCCGACCTCGGCATGGGCCGCCTTGACGAGCGACGACTTGCCCATGCCGCGCGCGCCCCACAGCAGGGCGTTGTTGGCCGGCAACCCGTCGGCGAAGCGTCGCGTGTTGTCGAGCAACTGTTCGGCGGCACGATCGATGCTCTTGAGGAGGGCGAGCGGTACGCGATTGATCTCCGGCACGGCCTGGAAGCCTTCGGGCGTCGCATGCCACACGAACGCTTCTGCCCGTTCGAAGTCGGGCGCGGCAGGGGGCGTCGGCGCGAGCCGCTCCAGGGCGGCCGCGATCCGGGCCAATAGGTCAGTGTCGCTGGTCGTCATCGGGAACTCGTGCGCGGGGGAAGGTTGGCGGGCGAATGCTCATGGCCAAGGCGCATCGGCCAGTCGCGGGACTGGGAACGGTGGTGTCACCCTTGGCCCCGAATACTTGTCCGCTCAGCCGAGCTTGCGCACTTCATCCGTGATTTTCTTGGCAGCGTCGGCGAGGTTGTCGGCCGGCACGATCTTCAGGCCGCTCTCGGACAAGATTTTCTTGCCGAGGTCGACGTTGGTACCTTCGAGGCGCACCACCAGCGGCACCTTGATCGCCATGTCGCGTGCCGCCGCCACCACGCCCTCGGCGATGATGTCGCAACGCATGATGCCGCCGAAGATGTTGACCAGAATGCCCTTCACGTTCTTGTCGGACAGGATGATCTTGAAGGCCGCCGCCACCTTTTCCTTGGTCGCGCCGCCGCCTACGTCGAGGAAGTTCGCCGGCTCCATGCCATAGAGCTTGATGATGTCCATGCTGGCCATGGCGAGGCCGGCGCCGTTCACCATGCAACCGATCTGGCCGTCGAGCTTGATGTAGTTGAGATCGTACTTCGAGGCCTCGACCTCGGCTGGATCTTCCTCCTCAAGGTCGCGCAGCTCGACGATGTCCTTGTGGCGGAACAGGGCGTTGCCGTCGAAGTCCATCTTGCCGTCGAGGCAGATCAGGTTGCCGTCCTTGGTGACGACCAGCGGGTTGATCTCGAGCAAGCTCATGTCCTTGTCGACGAACATCTTGTAGATGTTGCCGACCATGGCGACGCACTGGTTGACCTGGGCGCCGGTCAGGCCGAGGGCGAAGGCGATCTTGCGGCCATGATAGGGGAAGTAGCCGGACGCCGGGTCGATCGAAAAGGTGTGGATCTTCTGCGGCGTGTCGTGCGCCACCTTCTCGATGTCCATGCCGCCTTCGGTCGACACGATGAAGGCGATGCGCGAGGTGGCGCGGTCGACCAGGGCCGAGAGATAAAGTTCGCGCGCGATCGCCGAACCATCTTCCACGTAGAGCCGCTTGACGACGCGGCCCGCGTCGCCGGTCTGGATGGTGACGAGCGTGTTGCCGAGCATCTGCTTGGCAAACATCTTCACTTCGTCGATCGACTTGGCGAGGCGCACGCCGCCCGCAGTCCCGGCGGCAGCTTCCTTGAACGTGCCCTTGCCGCGGCCCCCGGCATGGATCTGCGACTTCACCACCCACACCGGACCCGGCAACTTCTTCGCGCCCTCGACCGCTTCATCGACCGTGAACGCAGCATAGCCCTTGGTGGTCGGGATGCCGTACTGGCGATAGAGATCCTTGGCCTGGTATTCGTGGATGTTCATGGTCAGTTCCCGTGCTGGGTCGGTGCGCCGCTGATTTCGCCTGTGCTCATAGCGCGCCTGCGCTGCGATGCAAAGGCTGGTGTTTGGCACAGGACAAGGCCAGAGAAGGGCATGGATTTTCAAACGACGGCTGCCTACATCGAGCCGAACGCAGCAGGTTGATCGTTGAGGCACGCTCCATGAATGTCCTTCTCCTCGGCTCCGGCGGCCGCGAGCATGCGCTCGCCTGGGCGATCGCGGCAAGCCCGCTGGTCACCAAGCTGTGGTGTGCGCCGGGCAACGCCGGCATCGCCGAGGTCGCAACCTGCCTGCTGCTCGACCTCACCGATCACGCGTCGATCATTCGCGCCTGCCACGACAACAAAATTGATTTCGTCGTGGTTGGCCCCGAAGGCCCCCTCGTCGCTGGTCTCATTGATGATCTGACCGCTGCCGGCATCAAGGCGTTCGGGCCGACCCGGGCTGCCGCCCAACTCGAGGGCTCGAAGGGCTTCACGAAGGATTTCTGCACCGAGTTCGCCATTCCGACCGCGGCCTACGGTCGCTTCAGCGAGGCGGGCGCTGCCAAGGCCTACCTCGCCGGCCAGCCGCTGCCGATCGTCATCAAGGCCGATGGGCTCGCGGCCGGCAAGGGCGTCGTCATCGCCATGTCGAAGGCGGAGGCCGCAGCCGCGATCGACGCCTGCTTTGCCGGCGCCTTCGGCGCAGCCGGCGCCGAGGTCGTGATCGAAGAGTTCATGGACGGCGAGGAAGCGAGCTTCTTTGCCCTGTGCGATGGCCAGTATGCCCTGGCACTTGCCACCGCCCAGGACCACAAGCGGGTCAGCGACGGCGACGTCGGGCTCAACACCGGCGGCATGGGCGCCTACTCGCCGGCCCCCGTCATGACGCCTGACCTCAATGCCCGCGTGATGGACGAGATCATCCGCCCGACGGTTGCCGGCATGATGAAGCGCGGCATGCCGTTCAAGGGCGTCCTCTATGCCGGACTGATGATCACGGAAGCCGGGCCGAAGCTGATCGAGTACAACGTGCGCTTCGGCGATCCGGAAACGCAGGTGCTGCTGCCCCGGCTGAAATCCGACCTGCTGGCAGCATTGCTCGCCACTGCCGACGGCGTGCTGTCGACCTTCGATCTGCGCTGGCGTGACGAGGTGGCGCTGACCGTCGTGATGGCCGCCAAGGGCTATCCCGGCAAGATCAAGAAAGGCAGCGAGATCAAGGGGCTCGACGCCGCGGCCAAGATCGATGGCGTCGCCATTTTCCATGCCGGTACGATCCGCCGCGGCGACCAGATCCAGGCCAACGGCGGCCGTGTCCTCAACATCACGGCAATCGGCCACAGTGTAGCCGAAGCCCAGGGCCAGGCCTATGTGGCGATCGACCAGCTCGACTGGCCCGGCGGCTTCTGCCGCCGCGACATCGGCTGGCGGGCCATTGCGCGGGAGCGCGAAGGGAAACTGTCATGAACGACTTGCCCGATCTCTATCCCGGATTCGCGACGCGCCGCCTCAAGACTACGGGCGCCGAGATCCAGGCCCGAGTGGGCGGCTCGGGTCCGCCCCTCGTCCTGCTGCACGGCTATCCGCAGACGCACGTATGCTGGCACAAAATCGCAGGCGAATTGGCCCGCCATGCGACGCTCGTCATTCCCGACCTGCGTGGCTATGGGGCCAGTTCCTGCCCGCTGAGCACGCTTGCGACGGACCCCGACCACGAGGTCTATTCGAAGCGCGCCATGGCACGTGACATCCGCGACGTCATGGCAGCGCTTGGCCACAGCCGGTTCATGGTGGCAGGCCATGATCGCGGTGCTCGCGTCGCCTATCGCCTGGCGCTCGACCATCCAGAGGTCGTCACCAAGCTGATGCCGCTCGACATCCTGCCGACCATCGACGTGTGGGACGGCTGGCGCTGGCAGGCTGCGATCAATTCCTATCATTGGTCGTTCCTGGCTCAGCCGGCGTCGCTGCCGGAAACACTGATCGCGGCCAACCCCGCCTCCTATGTGGACCACACGCTCGCCAGCTGGACGATGACGAAGTCGCTCGCCGCATTCGCGCCCCGAGCGCTGCAGCACTATCGCGCGGCCTTGCTCGCGCCCGAGCGCATCCATGCGGTATGCGAGGACTACCGCGCCGGCGCCACCTACGACCGGCTGGCCGACGCCGCTTCACGGGACGCGGGCGCCAAAATCTCGATCCCGACCCTGCACCTGTGGAGTTCGGACTATCTTGCCAAGGGTACGGCCACGTCGCTCGACGTGTGGCGCCGCTGGGCGCCCGGCGTGATCGGCGCCGAAATCCGCAGCGGGCACTTCCTGATGGAAGAGAACCCGGCAGATACCCTGGCCGCCCTGCTGCCGTTCATCACCGCCGACGCCGCAGGATAGCCCATGCGCAACGCGCTGACGCCAGCAAACCAGCACCTGCCGACGGCAACGCCCTCGATCGCGCTCGCGCTCGGCGGCGGCGGCGCACGTGGCCTCGCCCATATCCTGGTGCTGGAGGTGTTCGATGACCTCGGGCTCCGGCCGAAGGTGATCGCCGGCACGTCGATCGGTGCACTGTTCGGCGCGGCCTATGCGTCCGGCATGTCGGCCCGCCACATCCGCGCATTGACCGAAGAGACGCTCGGCCGCCGCATGGACATCGCCCGGCAATTATTCCAGGCACGCTCCGACCCCGTCCAGAAGTTGCTCAACCTGTTTCCGCTGCGCTCGGCACTGCTGAACTCGCAAACGCTCCTCGACTTGGTATTTCCCACCCAGATCGCCAACGATTTTGCAGCCCTGGCGATCCCGCTTCGGGTGGTGGCGACCGACCTTGGCTCACGCTCGGCCGTCATCCTGCACAGCGGCGCGCTTCGCCCCGCGGTCGCCGCCAGCATCGCGATTCCGATTGTGTTCCAGCCGGTGATCATCGAGGGGCGCACGCTGGTCGATGGCGGTCTCGTCAATCCACTCCCCTTCGACCTGCTGGCGGGCGACGCCGACATCACGGTCGCGATCGACGTCAGCGGAGCTGCGTCCGAGATCGCGATCGGCGCACGCCCGTCGGCCATGGTGGTCGCCGCCCAGTCGCTGCAGATCCTGGAAAAGAGCATCACGCGCGAGAAACTCAAGCACACCCAGCCCGATGTCTATATCGACGTCGAACTCGACCAGTACAATGCCCTGGAGTTCCACAAGGTGAAGGACATTCTGGCGGCGAGCGCGCCCCTCAAGGACCGCCTCAAGCGTCATCTGGAGCGCATCGTTGGCGCCGAAACGCTGCCGGGGCCAGCAACGGTTCACGTCAGTTCCCGGAAAGATGGACACGCATGAGTTCACCCCCACGCATTGCGCTCGCCCTCGGCGGTGGATCGGCCCGCGGCCTCGCCCACATCCCGATCCTGGAAGTGTTCGACGAACTGGGCGTGAAGCCTGTCGCCATCGCCGGCACTTCGATCGGCGCCATCATCGGCGGCCTGTATGCGGCCGGGCTGTCGGCCAGCGACATCCGCACCTTCGCCGAGGAATTGCTGTCGCGGCGCTCCGAAGTGTTCCGTCGGCTGGCCATGTCCTACGGCGGACTGCCGAGCTTGTGGAGCGTGCGGCGGCCGAACGTGGTCGATGGTGTGACGCTGTTCGAGCTGCTGATGCCGCCGCAGCTGCGGTGCGATTTTTCCACGCTCAAGATCCCGTTCAGCGCGGTCGCCGTCGATTACTATGCGATGGAGGAGGTCGTCATCGAGCACGGGCCGGTGATCCCGGCGATTGCTGCGAGTTCGGCACTGCCGACCATCCTGAAGCCGGTGGCGATTGCCGGCCGCATTCTTGTCGATGGCGGCTTCACCAATCCGACGCCGTGGGATGTGGTGCAGGAGCGGGCCGACATCACGGTCGCCGTCGACGTCACCGGGCAGACCGATCTTGGCGCGACCGACACCATGCCCAACACCATCGATGCGTGGATCGGCTGCACGCAGATCCTGTTCCACGCGATCACGCGGGAAAAGATGCGCAAGCGTGCGCCCGATCTATTCATCCGCCCGGCGGTCGGCACCTATGGCACGATGGATTTTACGAAGATCCGCGAGATCATGGGCGCCGCTGGACCCGCCAAGGACGAATTGAAGCGCGGGCTCGAGCGGCTGCTGGGGTGAAAGGCTGACCAGGGCAACTCAATGCACACTGTGCCCGTCCGCTTTCCCCCTTGAGGCTACGAGGTTCACACATGCGACGGGGGAGGCGAAGCCGGCGGTCAGCCAACACACACGCGAGCCACCCAGCGATGCTGCCCGTCGCAGCGTGATCCGCGTGTGGGCCACCTGCGGTCCCCAAGCGCTCGGTCCCCGTCCCCCGTCAAAGGGGGAGGCATTCACACATGTCGGTTGCGGTGCCGCATAAGTCGAGATTTGGCCGAACCCTTGTTCGGCCAAATCTTGGGCGTTTTCGTCACGGCCGCGTAGGCGGCCGTCCACGACAAGGTTCAAACCTATGGTTTCGCTGGAGAAACCAGATTTTTGCGACCTGATTGCCCCGGCTGAGGCACCGCGCCTGCGGCCCGTTGTCGTGGAGGACCGCCTCCGCGGCCAAGACGAGAAGGGGAACGAATAATCGGAACATAGATTTTTTTAAGCCGCTGCAATACCAGCGCAATTTTAACGCCGACTCACTTGTGTGAATCCCGTAGCCCGCAAGGGCAGGGCGATCGCGTTTGGCGTTCTTCCCCCTTCTCGTCTTGGTCGCCTGCGAGCATGTGAAGCAATCGTGACGGATAGGACGAATTCTGATTCATGGGGGTGACGACGCTGGCCGCCGAGGTCGACAGCGATCCGGCGGCCAGCGACCGAGGCCGCGAGGCCGCGCAAATGCGGGCGGCGGCCGAGCGCACCTCCCAGGTCGCCAAGGTCCCTTAGTTTCGGTGACGCGCAGCCCAACCGCCGGATTTCGGTTGAAATGCCCGCGTTTCAGCCTTCGCCGTGCAGAACTCTGGCGGCGCGGGCGAGTTTTTCGACCACGGCCTTGAGGCTCGCCTGCTGGGCCGCATCCTTCAGATGCCCGCGCTCGTCGAAGGCATCCATGGCGCGCGGGATCGCGATCTGGTCGGGCAGCACCAGCGCGCCGAGCCCGAGTTCCAGGACGGTGCGCGCAGCCATCAACCCGCGCAGGCCGCCGAAGCCTCCGGGCGAAGCGGCGCCGAGCGCAAACACGCGCGACTTGAACACATGCAGCGGCGCCTCGCCCTCCGCCTTGACGCGGCTCATCCAATCGAGCGTATTTTTCAACAGCGGCGTGATGCCGGCATTGTACTCGGGCGCGGCGATGAACACGCCGGCGTGGATCGACATCAGCGCCTTCAGCTTCACCGCGTTGTCGGGCGCGCCGGACTTGGTTTCGAGATCGCCGTCATAGAGCGGCATCGGGTAATCGCCGAGATCGGCAAAGGTTGCGTGCAGTCCGTTGGCAGTTGCAATGTCGACGCCGAGGCGGGCGAGTCGCTTGTTCAGCGAGCCTTCGCGGGCGGAGCCGGCAAGGAACAGCAGCTTGGTGGTGTGCGGCATGAGTGGGATCCGGGGCGGAAAACGGTTTCAGCGATCTGCTCTGCAGCCCTCGGCCTCAGCTGCCCGGACCTGAGAAGAATTCCTTCATCTTGGCGAAGAACCCGCTGCTCTCGGGGGAGGTGTCCTTGTGGCTTTCCTTCTCGAACTCTTCGAGCAGTTCGCGCTGGCGCCGCGTCAGGCTCTTGGGCGTTTCGACGTCGACCTGGATGTACATGTCGCCCTGCACCTTGGAGCGCAGCACCGGCATGCCCTTGCCCTTGAGGCGGAACTGCTTTCCCGACTCGGTGCCCTCCGGCACCTTCACGCGCGTCATCGCGCCCTCGACCGTCGGCACGTCGATGTGCCCGCCGAGCGCTGCCGTGATCATCGAGATCGGCACGCGGCAGAAGATGTCGGCGCCGTCGCGCTGGAACAGATCGTGCGGCTTGATCGACAGGAAGATGTAGAGATCGCCGGCGGGCCCGCCGCGAAGGCCGGCTTCGCCCTCGCCGGCAAGGCGGATGCGCGTGCCGTCCTCGACGCCGGCTGGGATGTTGACCGACAACGTGCGCTCCTTGACGACGCGACCGGCGCCGCTGCATGGGCTGCACGGGTCCGAGATGATTTCGCCGCGGCCCTGGCAGGTCGGGCAAGTCCGCTCGATCGTGAAGAAGCCCTGGGCGGCGCGTACCTTGCCTTGCCCGCCGCAGGTGCTGCAGGCGGATGGTTTGGAGCCGGGCTTGGCGCCGGTGCCGGCGCAGGTTTCGCAGCCGACGCTGGTTGGCACCCGGATCTGGGCGTTCTTGCCGACATAGGCGTCGGCCAGCGAAACTTCCATGTTGTAGCGCAGGTCGGAGCCGCGCTCGCGGCCGTTGCGCTGGCGACCGGCACCGGGACGGCCCCCGCGGCCGCCCATGAACTCGCCGAACAAATCGTCGAAGATGTCCGACATCGACGTCGCAAAGTCGGGGCCGAACCCACCGGGGCCGCCCGGTCCGCCGCGGCCGTTCTCGAAGGCGGCATGGCCGAACTGATCATAGGCGGCGCGCTTCTGTGGGTCCTTCAGCGCCTCGTAGGCCTCGGCAAGTTCCTTGAACTTCTGCTCGGCCACCTTGTCGCCGGGGTTCTTGTCCGGGTGGTGTTCCTTGGCGAGACGGCGAAACGCCGACTTCAGATCCGCCTCGGTTGCGGTCCGCTGGACGCCCAGAACTTCGTAGTAATCGCGCTTGGCCATGGGACGCAGGTCCGGTTGGTCTGTTGCTGGACGCCGAGTGACTTCATCGACAAGTGGTCGTGTCGCCAAACGAATAAGACCCCCGCCAACGGCCCGGATCGGCGACTTGTGGCCGGTTCGAGCACACTATGCGGGGGCCTGCTAGAATTAGTTCATTACAGTGTGGTCAAGCGCGGACCCGCGGTCAGTCCGTCAGGCGCTCTTCTTCTTGTCATCCTTGACCTCCTCGAAGTCGGCGTCGACCACGTTCTCGCCGCCCGAACCCTTGCCGCCCTTGGCCTGGGAGGCGCCCGGGCCGCCCTCGTTGGCATCGGGCGGCGGCATGTTGGCATAGACCGCCTCGCCGATCTTCATCGATACGGTCGCAAGTGCTGACGTGGCGGCTTTCATCTTTTCGACGTCCTCGGAGCCAGCGAGTTCCTTGGCGGCTGCGATCGCTGCTTCCACCTCGCCCTTGACGGCTGCAACCTTGTCGTTGGCAGCGTTTTCCTTGAGCGACTTCTCGGTCGAATGCACAAGTGCTTCCATCGTGTTGCGGGTCTCGACCAGCTCACGGCTCTTCTTGTCTTCTTCCGCGTGCGCCTCGGCTTCCTTGACCATGCGCTGGATGTCGGCATCCGACAGGCCGCCGGCCGCCTGGATGCGGATCGACTGTTCTTTGTTCGTCGCCTTGTCCTTGGCCGACACGTTGACGATGCCGTTGGCGTCGATGTCGAAGGTCACTTCCACCTGCGGCACGCCGCGTGGGGCGGGTGGAATGCCGACGAGATCGAAGGTGCCCAGGTGCTTGTTGTGCTGCGCCATCTCACGCTCGCCCTGGAACACCTTGATGGTGACCGCGGTCTGCCCGTCGTCGGCGGTGGAGAACACCTGGCTTTTCTTGGTCGGGATCGTGGTGTTGCGGTCGATCAGGCGGGTGAACACGCCGCCCAGGGTCTCGATGCCGAGCGACAGCGGCGTCACGTCGAGCAGCAGCACGTCCTTCACTTCGCCCTTCAGCACGCCGCCCTGGATGGCAGCGCCGATGGCGACCACTTCATCGGGGTTGACGCCTTTGTGCGGCTCCTTGCCAAACAACTCCTTGACCACCTGCTGTACCTTCGGCATGCGCGTCATGCCGCCGACCAGCACCACTTCGTCGATCTCGGCCGCCTGCATGCCGGCATCCTTGAGCGCCGCCTTGCACGGACCTATGGTCTTGTCGATCAGGTCCGACACGAGGCTTTCGAGCTTGGCGCGCGTCAGCTTCATGGTGAGATGCAGCGGCGACTGGGTCTGCGGGTTCATCGAAATGAACGGCAGGTTGATCTCGGTCTGGGCCGCCGACGAGAGCTCGATCTTGGCTTTTTCGGCCGCCTCCTTGAGGCGCTGGAGCGCGAGCTTGTCGTTCTTCAGATCAATCTGGTTTTCCTTCTTGAACTCGTCGGCGAGGTAGGCGACGAGCCGCATGTCGAAGTCTTCACCGCCGAGGAACGTATCGCCGTTGGTCGACTTCACCTCGAACACGCCGTCGCCGATTTCGAGCACCGAGATATCGAACGTGCCGCCGCCGAGGTCGTAAACCGCGATGGTCTTCGACTCTTTCTTCTTGTCGAGGCCGTAGGCAAGCGCGGCCGCGGTCGGCTCGTTGATGATGCGCAGGACTTCGAGGCCGGCGATCTTGCCGGCGTCCTTGGTCGCCTGGCGCTGGGCATCGTTGAAGTAGGCCGGTACCGTGATGACGGCCTGGCTGACCGAGTGACCGAGATAGGCTTCCGCGGTTTCCTTCATCTTCTGCAGGATGAAGGCGGAAATTTCCTGCGGCGAATACTTCTTGTTCTTGACCGCAACCCAGGCGTCGCCGTTGTTGCCCTCAACGATCTGGTAGGGAACGAGCTTCTTGTCCTTCTCGACCAGCGGATCGCCGTGGCGGCGGCCGATCAGACGCTTGATCGCAAAGAACGTGTTGGTCGGGTTGGTCACGCCCTGGCGCTTGGCTGGCAGGCCGACGAGCTTCTCGCCGTCTTCGGTGAAGGCGACGATCGACGGCGTGGTGTTCATGCCCTCGGCGTTGACGATGACCTTCGGCACGCCGCCCTCCATGACGGAGACGCACGAGTTGGTGGTGCCAAGATCGATTCCGATGACTTTCGACATTTCAGTGCATTCCTTGTTGTGGCGGCGGACCGCCCAGGCCCGATTTGGTTCGGCACCCGAGGCACTACGACACGATTGACGTGTCGAACTTCGGTCCCCTGGAGCATGGTCTGTGGTGTTCGCTATATAGGCGGCGACTTCCCGGCCCGCAACGGCGTCAGCCGCTGAGGTGTGATGATTTTTCTCTGTAGCCTTGCCGCCGGCAGCCCGCACGGGCCGCTCCCGTAGGCTTGTTCAACCTTGTTGTGGAAAACGCGCTGGATGACCCTTGTTCCTGAAGGTTTCCGCCATCTACCGGGCCAATTCGATGAGGCAACCCAGCAAATGTTGCTTGGCGCTGTGCGTTGCGTAATTGCCACAGCGCCGCTGTACCGGCCAACCATGCCGCGCACCGGCAAGCCGTTCAGCGTGACCATGACCAACTGCGGCGGACTCGGCTGGGTGTCGGACAAGGACGGCGGCTATCGATATCAAGCGACGCATCCGGTGACGGGACGCCCCTGGCCGCCGATCCCGCCCGTGCTCCTCGCCCTGTGGGACGCCTTGTCGGGCTATCCGGCACCGCCCGAGGCTTGCCTCGTCAACGTCTATGGTGCCGACGCCAAACTCGGCAGCCACGCGGATACGGATGAGCTGGAGTTTGCCGCTCCCGTCCTGTCGGTGTCGCTCGGCGATGTGGCGACGTTTCACGTGGGCGGGACAAGGCGCAGTGATCCCAAGGTGCGCATGCGGCTGCACTCCGGTGACGTCGTCATCCTGGGCGGAGCGTCGCGCCGCGCCTATCACGGCATCGACCGCATCCACCCGGGCACCTCGGACTTGCTGGCCGAGGGCGGGCGGATCAACCTGACCTTGCGGCGGGTGATGCTGCGATAAGCCCTTTGGTTCTGGCGGTGAAGGGGCTAAGCCTCGCTTAACTCGATCCAACCATCGGCACCGCAATGACAAAACGCCCCTACGGTCACTATCCGAACAAGGATCGCAACGCCGATCGCGGCCAGCGGGTCGAGCGCGGCGAGGAGCGCGATCCCAACCGCCGCAGTGCGGGCGATGGCGGTCGCGGCGCGGGCAGCGAGGAGGGGCCGATCCACATTTTCGGCGTGCATGCGGCGGATGCGGCCCTGCGCAACCCGAAGCGGATCATCCGCCAGGCTCTCATCACTGAGAACGGCGAGAACCGGCTGAAAGAGGCGATTACCGCGCGAACGGCCATGGGCAGCATCAAGTTCGCCCGCGTCATGCCGCGCGACATCGATCGCAAGCTTGGGCCCGATACGGTGCACCAGGGCATCCTATTGGAAGTCGAGGCGCTGGCGGAGCCGTCGCTCGAGGACCTGGCCGACAGCCCTGAGTCGGCCGGCCCGTTGGTGATACTCGACCAGGTCACCGACCCGCACAACGTCGGCGCGATCCTGCGGTCGGCGGCGGTGTTCGGCGCCCAGGGTCTCGTGATGACCAGGCGCCATAGCCCCCCGCTTGGCGGTGCGCTCGCCAAGTCGGCGTCGGGCGCGCTCGAACACGTGCCGATCGTCTTGGTGCCCAACCTCGCGCGCGCGCTGGCGCAACTGGGCCAACTCGCCTACTGGCGCGTCGGACTGGATGGCACCGGTGACAAGACCGTGGAGGCCGAGACATTCAAGGGCAACGTCGCAATCATTCTGGGGGCCGAGGGGCGCGGCTTGCGTCAGCTGACGCAAGAGCATTGCGACGTGCTGGCACGGATCTCAGGCAGCGGGCCGCTCGACAGCCTCAATGTGTCGAACGCGGCGGCGGTGACGCTGCACCTCGCCGCCATGCGCCGGCGCATCGCTGCGACCAAGCCTGCTTAGGCGCCATCCGGCGGCTTCTTGGCCAGGCCGGACAGGCCGCCGGCCGGCGCTTCGGCCTTCGGTGAGTTGCCGTTCATGCCGGCCAATCTGGCAATGCTGGCGGCAATGGCCGGCGGCAGACCCTCGAGATTGGCCGGTAACGGTGCGGCGGTCTTCACTGGCTCGGGCGGCGGCGGAGCGGTCTGCTGCGTCCACTGGGGCCGTGCCGTCGACTGCAGGCTGCCGGGCGTGACGGCTGGAAAGTGGAACGGCCGCGCTGGCTCGGGGGCCGGATCGGGCGGCATGACGATCGCCGGCAACGGCGTCGGATCGGCAGTCGCGCGCGACATCGGCGGATGGGTAGGCTGCCCCGGTGGCGGCGAGGCGAACACTGGCGGTGGCGCGGCCGGCCTGAACGGCGAGGGCTGCATCTGCGGCCTGACGGGCTGGGAGGGCGGCGCCGTCGGCTGTCCGGTCGGCGCCTGGGTACGGGGCTCGGACTGGACGTTTGGCGCGGGCCCATTACTTGGAGCAGCGCGCGGCCGCAGCCGCATGGCGGGCGAAGGCAGCTCAGGGGCTGTCTGCAACCGGGGTGGGCGTCCGGTCGTCTCGGCGGCTTTCAGCTGCGCAGCAATGGCCTGGGGTGAGGCGGGGGCGACGCCATTTGCTCCTGCGACCCCGACGACGGTTGCGGGTGGCGCGGGCGCGTCCGGCGCGCGGCCATTGGCAGGGGCTGGGCGTTTCGCCTTCGGCTGGCGCCCCGGACCCGGAGCGTGCGTGCCGTTTGATGGAGGTGCCGATTTGGCAGTCGCATCGGCGTTGGCAGATGGCGCCTCCGTACGCTTCGGCTTGGTGCGGAAATAACCGCGCCGCTGCAACTTGCGCTCCGACTTGCGAATGACGCGCAACATCGCCATCACATCGCGTTCCGGCATCGGCTCGCCATAGTAGTAGCCTTGCGCATACTCGGCACCGATCGAACGCAGGAAGCCCACATCCTCGGCCCGCTCCACGCCTTCCGCGACGACCTTGCGGCCGAGTTCCTGGGCGAGCGCCACGATCGAGCGCACGATCGGCGAGCCCCCGCCGTCGCCGCTCTGCACGAGGTCCTTGTCGATCTTGATGGTGTCGAAGGGAAAGCGCTGCAAGTAGGCGAGCGACGAATAGCCGGTGCCGAAATCGTCGAGCGACAGCAGGGCGCCGGCGGTACGCAGCCCTTCCAGCACTTCGATCGCCTGCTCGGGATTTTCCATCACGAGGCTTTCCGTCACCTCGAGCCGCAGCGCGCCGGCCGGCACCAGGTTGCGGCCGAGGAAGTGGCGGATTTCCTGGATCAGGTCCTGGCGGAACAGCTGCCGGCTGGACACGTTCACGCTGACGAACAACTGGTTTTCCAGGCGCGGCAGTTCCTTGTGCCAGCGCACCACTTCGCCCGCTGCCTGGGTCAGCACGTAGGAGCCGAGCTTGACGATCAGATCGCTGCTTTCAGCGACCGGTATGAACTCGCCCGGATTGAGCATGCCGTGCTTGGGATGCTCCCACCGCACGAGTGCTTCGAAGCCCGCGAGTTCCTCGGTCGGCAGATAGATGATCGGCTGGTAGAGCACGCGCAGCTGCTTCTTTTCCAGCGCGATCCGCAGGTCGCTCTCGATCGCGACACGGTCATCGCGTTCGGCCCGCATCTCGGGATTGAAGATCTCGATCCTGTCGGCGCCACCGCGCTTGGCGCGGCACATGGCGATTTCGGAATCCTTCATGAGCTCTTCTGGCGTCATGCCGACGCTGCCGAACGCGGCAATACCGATCGAAGCGGTGAGCACGATGTCCTGCCCCGCGATCTTGATCGGCGAGCGCAGGCTGCGGCGCACGCGCTCCGACAGCATGGCAAGCTCGCGCGGGTCGTGCTCGCTCATCAGCAGCAGGGCAAACTGGTCGCCGCCGACGCGGGCGAGCGTGTCGAACTCGGTCAGATGTCGCGACAGGCGTCGCGCGATCGTCAGCAACAGACTGTCGCCGACAATGATGCCGAACGAGGAATTGACGCTCTTGAACTTGTCGATATCGATGAAGATGACGGTCGGGTGGACCTGCGTTTCCACCGCCGCGCGCTTCACCGCCATGGCCAAGCGGTCGAAGAACAAGGCGCGATTGGGGAGACCGGTCAGGCTGTCGTGCACCGCATCGTGGATCAGCCGTTCCTGCGAGCGCTTCTGCTCGGTCACGTCGCGGATCAGGCCGACGCAGCGCAGCGCTTTTCGGTCTGTTCCCGGCACACTGGCTGCGTCGAGTTCCAGCCAGCGATAGGAATTGTCGGTGTGCCGCATGCGGAACTCGAGCCGCATCACTCCGCCGCCCTTCTCCTTGGTCGACCACAGCAGCAGGTTGAAGCGCTCGCGGTCGGACGAGTGCATATGCTTGACGAAGTCAGCAACTTTACACGACAGCTCACCCGGATTGAGGCCCAGGATCACCTCAACCAATGGCGAGATCTTGATCTCGTCGCGCCTGGATCGCCACTCCCAGGTGGCAGCGCCTGCGCTTTCGATCGCCTCCGAGCGCAATTGCAACTCATCGGGTGCCGCACCGTACTGGGGATCGAGGTTGCGGAAGGCGAACTGGGTCGCCGTGAAGCCGATCAGCACGACCAGCAGCACCAGGCCGGCGACGAGACCCGAGACGGCAACATCGCCGGCGATGCGGCCGGAGAGCAGGACCGCGGCCCCGAAGATCCACACCAGCAGCAGCAGCCAGGTCGGTACCAGGGCCAACGCGCGGTCCTGCCCGCGAATGCTGAGGAACAGGATCAGCAGGCCGCCGATGGCGCCGATGGCGGCGAACGACAGTCGCGCGAACGTGGCGGCCAACCGCGGGTCGATGATGGCAACCGCGACGAGCGCGAGCTGACCGACGATCCAGACGCCCGCCAGCATGCGGATGAAGCCGTGCCACGAGCCGATGCGCAGGAACGTATGCAGGAAGATGACGAAACTCGCCGCCATGGCCGATTCGGTCGCGGCGCGATAGACCGCGTTGTCCTCCGGGCGCAGCTGGAACAGCTTATGGAAAAAGCCGAAGTCGACGCACAGGTACGCCAGCACGCACCAGGTCAGCAGCGCAGAGGCGGGAAAGATCGCCTTGTGGTTGGCGGCAAATACCGCGGTGAGGAAGATCGCCAGCAAGCCGGTGATGCCGAGCAGCACGCCGCTCAGCAGCAGCCGGTCACGCGCCTTCACCTCGTAGTCGATCGGTTTCCATAGATAGATGCGGGTGAAGCGCTCGTTGGCGAGTTCGGCCGCATAGGTGATCGTCTGCCCGGGATCGAGGGTGATGCGGAACAAATCGGCGCGATCGCTCTTGATGCGCTCGGGTAGGAAGCCGAGCGAGGGCGTCACCGCCTCGATGCGGCGGGCGTCGAGGTCGGGCCAGATGATGCCGGAGCTGACGGGACTGTAGCGCTCGGCCGTAATCCAGCGCTCGATCGGCTTGTCGCTGGTATTGCGCAAGGCGAACACGATCCAGTTGGGGCTGGTGCCGGGCGTTGTCGCGCGCACCGACATGCGGCCGGGAACGCCGTCCGCGCCCACCGCCGTCTCGACCTGCAGGCTGTCGCCACGCGCTTCGAACAGCTCGCCGAAGGCGGTGATCTCGATTCTGTCCTGGTCGGCCGGCACGCTGGTCGCGGTGAGTGCCACTGCCGCATCGCACCACGACACGAGACCGGTGAGCAAGACAGCCAGCATCGCCCACAGCCAGGTGGTGCGCTGCGCTCCCTGTCGCATCGAACAGGCTGGCCGGTGAACGGTCATAGGCCGCCCCCTCGTCGCTGGCGGGGATCGTCGGCGACAAGCGCGAACAGCAGGTGGTCGAGCCACACGCCGTCGATCTTCAGGTAGCGCCGGGCCAGCCCCTCGTGCGTGAAACCATTCGCCTCCAGCACGCGGATCGAGGCGACGTTATGGGGCAGGCAGGCCGCTTCGAGCCGATGCAGCTTCAACTCGTCGAACACGAACGGCAGCGCGGCAGCGACCGCCAGGCTCATGTGGCCTTGCTGGACATGGGGGGCGCCCAGCCAGTAGCCAAGCGCTGCGGCCTGCGTGACGCCACGGCGCACGTTGCTCAAGGTCAGGCCGCCCAGCAAGGCCAGGTCCGAATCGCGAAATATGAAGAACGCATAGCCCTGGTCGTCCTTCATTTCGCGGTTGTAGTGGCGCAGGCGGCGGCGGAAGGCCGAGCGGGACAGCTCGTCGCGCGACCACTGGGGCTCCCACGGCATCAGATGATCGCGGCTGCGGTTGCGCAGCTCAGCCCACGGCCCGTAGTCGACGCTGACCGGTGGGCGCAAGTGCAGGCCCCGCCCCTGGATCAGGGGGTGACTGTCGCCGATCAGGCCACTGCGCAGAAATGCCATGGTCCCCCCCTCCACCTATGCAGCTTCGCCAAGCCGGCTCGCCGCCTCGGCAAAGCGCCGGGACCGCTTGCCGGCGCCGACGACCGCGATCGAAAGGGGGGCACGGCGCAGCATCTGTTCGGCAAGGGCGCGCACTGATTCTGGCGTCACATCGTCGATCTTCGCGACGATCTCCTCCTGCGGAATGAGCCGGCCGGCGACCAGCAACTGGCGGGCCATCTGTTCGGCACGCACCGAGCAGCTTTCGAGCCCCATCAGCAGCCCGGCCTTGAGCTGGGCGCGGGCGCGTGCCACCTCGCGCTCAGGCGCCGCCTTGAGCGCCATGCCGGTCAGTTCGCCTCTGATCACTTCGATCAGTTCGGCCATCATTTCGCCTCCCGTTGCGGCGTGGATCGCCAGCATGCCGGTGTCGCCGACGCCCCAGGCCGAGGAGTAGATCGAGTAGCAAAGCCCACGATTTTCCCGTGCCTCCTGGAACAGTCGCGACGACATGCCGCCGCCGAGCACGCCCGAGAGCACTTGCGCGGCATAGAACGACGGGTCGCGGTACGACGGGCTGCGGAAGCCGGCGAGCAGATGGCTCTGCTCGAACGATTTCGTCGAATGCCGGACGCCCCCCACATACCGAGCCGGCACTTCCGGCTCCTGCGGTTGGACATCTAGTGTCGAGAATAGGGCCTCAGCGTGACGGGTCATGGTTGCATGATCCACCGCGCCGGCGGCGGAAATCACGAGATGCGGCGCACGGTAGTGGGCGGCCAGAAACCCGCGCAGGTTGTCGGCGGTGATGGCGCTCACGCTTTCCGGAGTGCCGATGATCGGCCGCCCCACGGGCTGGTCGGGGTAGGCTGCGTCCTGGATCAGATCGTAGGCGAGTTCGTCGGGACTGTCCTTGATGCCGGCGATCTCTTGCAGGATGACCTCCTTCTCGCGTGTGAGATCATCGGGGGCGAACAAACTCGCCTGCAGGATGTCGGCCAGGATGCCGAGCGCCAGCCCTTCGTCGCCCTTCAGGACTCGGGCGTAATAGGCAGTCATCTCCAGGCTGGTCGCGGCATTGAGGTCGCCGCCGACCTGTTCGATCTCTTCGGCGATGGCGCGCGCGGTGCGCTTGGCCGTGCCTTTGAACGCCATATGTTCGAGGAGGTGCGAGATGCCCTGCTCGCCAAGCCGCTCATGCCGGGCTCCGGTCGCGACCCACACGCCGAGCGCCACCGTCTCCAGGTGCGGCATGTGGTGGGTCACCACGCGAACCCCGTTGCCGAGCGTCGACAAATTGGTGCCGGGCGGGAGTTTCATGCCACCCCCTGGCGGATCGCCCGCGCGCGCGCTGCCACATAACTTTCCACGGCCGCGGCACTGTTGGGCAGCGTGTCGAAGCGCTCAGGCGTGCTCATCAGCTGCGACAGTCGGGCGGGCAGTGCCGGCCGGGTGCCGGTGATTGTCTGCATGGCGTCGGGAAACTTCGCCGGATGGGCGGTGGCGAGGCTGACGATGGCGCCGCCGTCGGAGCGGCCCACGGCGTCGGCCGCGACGATGCCGCACGCGGTGTGGGGATCAGCGACATAGCCGCTGGCTGCGATCGTGCGCGTGATGGCCGCGGCCACCTGCGCCTCGGATGCGGCGGCGGCCGTGAACTCGCGCTGCAAGGCGGGAGTGGCGGCGCCGATCTCGAAGCGGCCGGACTGGGCGAGGCTTGCCATCTGGTTGCGGATCACCTGCGGGTCGCGCCCCGCTGCGTCGAACAGATAGCGCTCGAAGTTCGATGACACCTGGATGTCCATCGACGGCGAGGTCGTGGCATGTACGCCGCGCGTTTCGTACACGCCGGTTGCAACCGCGCGGGCGAGGATGTCGTTGCTGTTGGCCGCGATGATCAGTTGGTCGATCGGCAACCCCATGCGCTTTGCGACATAGCCTGCCAGAATGTCGCCGAAATTGCCGGTCGGCACGGCAAACGACACGCGCCGGTGCGGGGCGCCAAGCGCTGCTGCGGCGACGAAGTAGTAGGTCACCTGCGCGACGATCCGCGCCCAGTTGATCGAGTTCACGCCCGACAATGCGACCCGGTCGCGGAAGGCGTGGTGGTTGAACAGGCCCTTCACCAGCGCCTGGCAGTCGTCGAACGTGCCCTTGATCGCCACCGCATGCACGTTGGCCTCGGCAGCCGTCGTCATCATGCGGCGCTGGACGTCCGACACGCGGCCCTCGGGAAAGAGGATCACCACGTCGACACGGGCGGAGCCGCGGAACGCTTCGATCGCAGCTCCGCCGGTGTCACCTGACGTGGCGCCGACGATGGTTGCCCGTTGGCCACGCTCGGCGAGCACATGATCCATCATGCGGGCGAGCAACTGCATCGCCACGTCCTTGAAGGCGAGTGTCGGCCCGTGGAACAGCTCGAGGACCCACCGGTCGCGCCCGATCTGCACCAGCGGCGTCACGGCCGGATGGCCGAATGTCGCGTAGGCGTCCCTCGCCATGCGGGCAAGGTCGGCGCGCGCAATCGTGCCGCCGGTGAACGGCGCGATCACCTCGACCGCCACCTCGTGGAAGGGGCGTCCAGCGAAACTGGCAATCAATTCGCGCGACAGCTGCGGCCAGGTTTGCGGCACGTAGAGGCCACCGTCGCGGGCGAGGCCGGCGAGCATCACGTCGTCGAAGCCGAGGGTCGGCGCCTGTCCGCGCGTTGAAATATAGTTCACGTGGGTCGCCTGTTGCGAGATCGGGAAACGGGTCGAACATCACGATAGAGCCGCGCCGGCCAGCGAACAAGTAACGAACCCGAGCATATGATGCGGACCAACAACATCGTGTTCAAGGCGATTTGACGGCCCTGAGGCGCCCCGCCGCGAAAGCGCCGAACACGCCGAGCAGGGTCGCAGCGAGCGCCCACCAGGTCAGCGCATATTCGAGATGCCGGTTGGGGATGTCGATGCGCCCCGCGGTCGGTTGCGGCAGGCCACCGGCCGGGGTCGGGGCTACGAGGTCGATGAACAAGTGGCGGCGGGTGATCGCCGCACCGATATCGCCGCTGAACAGCTCGCGGGTGTTGCGCAGGTACCAGTCGTTCTTCTTCGGATTGTTGGCGTTGGTGAATGTCTGGCGTTGCTCGCCACTGCGGATCAGGCCGGTAATGGTGGTTTCGCCCTGGATCCAGGTCTTTTCGCGGATCGCAATGTCCATCTGGCTGTCGGGGATGAAGCCGCGGCTGACCGCGACCGTCTCGCCGGTCGCGGTAATGCGGAACGGTGTCACGATCCAGTAGCCCTGGCCGCCGAGACCGCCGCCCGCCGGCTTGGCGATGCCGGTGTACACGTGGCGCTCGTTGTCGTGATCGAAGGTGCCGGTGAGGCGCAGGGGCGTGAACTCGCACGATGCGGCGAGGCCGACCTCGTCGACGTGTGCGCACTTCAGATCGCGGAAAGCGGCGGCATCAATGGGTTGCGCCTTAAGCCGCGCTTGGATGGTCGCCACCAGCTCCTCTTTCCAGGTTTTGCGGTTCCACTGCCACGTGCCGAGGCCGAGCAGGACCGCAAGGGCGACCAGGGCAAAGCCAGTGACCCACAACAGGCCGCTGGCACGGAGGGTTTGCAGCATCTGATCCGAACTCGTTTGGTTGGCGCCGTTCACATGCGCCGGTTCTGGGCATCCCAGAAGCGTTCCAGATTGCTGATCAGGGCTGCCGAGAAATGGCAATAGGCCTGTTCGCGCGCATATACCGCCATATAGCAGCGGAACTGGTCGAGCGTCTCGTGCGCGATGCGAAACGATTTGCGGTTGCTGGCCGCACTTACGACGCCGGAGTTGGCAAGCAGCGCTGCCCGCTCCATGACGGCTGCATCCAAGGCGCCGGGAGCGACAATCTCATCGCAGATCATGCGGCCTTCGGGGCTGTCGCAGTCGATGCGGCGTTCCGCCATGATGGCCTGGCGGGCAATGCGGTCGCCGACGAAGCGGGGCAGGCGCATGTTGGCTGCGCCCGGGATGATGCCCTCCTTGCGGGCCGGCAGGGTCAGATAGGCGCCGCGCTCGGCGATGATATAATCCATCACCAGCAGATACTGGCAGCCGCCGCCGATGGCGAACTTCTCGACCGCGGCGATCCACGGCTTTTCCTGTGTTTCGCCGTGGATTTCGTCGGCCAGCTGATTTGGCAGGGCGAGGCCGCGGTACATCTTGTTGATGAACCCCATCTCGCGCTCGAGGTACCACAGGTAGGAGACCTGGCCGTTGTAGAGGTGGGTCAGGTTGATGCCGGTCGAGAACACGGACTGGCCGGCATATTTGCCCTTGTCGATCGGCCCGCCGCGCAGCACGCCGACCGTGGTTGCAGCATCGAGCAGGGCGAGGTCGATCGCGGCCTCGACGGCATCGATCGTGGTGTCGTCCTCGGCGTTGAGATAGCGCGGGTTGCACATCGACACGACCGACACGGCGCCGCGGCGCTCGATGCGCGCAGTGCCGAGGTCCACGCGCCCGTCACGCGCATAGGCCGCGCGCAGCGCCTGCGACTGGGGTTTCGGCAGCAGCATGGCGTGGCACAGGTGGATGCCGCACTGCGGGTCGGCCAGGATGTGGTTGAACAGCAGCCCCTGGTCGATCTCATGGCCGTCCTTGTGCTTCTGGGCGAGTGCCAGCTCCTGTGCGACTTGCGCCCGCGTCGGACACAGGCCCGGAACCGCCTCGGCCGCCGCAAAGGCCATGTCTTCGAGGCGGATCAGCTGCCGATGCTCGTCGGTCAGCTTGCGATAGAGCGTTGCCACGTGACGCTGAAGGAAGGTTCGGCGCGCAGTGCGGGTCGCATCGAGGAGGCGCGTCGCCTGTTGCTGCTGCGCGGGCTCGCGCACTGCTTTCGGTGGCAGGGCATCGAGGGCGACCCGCTGCGCAACCCAATAAGCGCTGAATTCGGTGCGGTCGCGATCGTAGTCGCCGGACAGCAGCGGTGCGTCGGTCATGGCACGGCCAACCCTTGGACAAAGTACAGTTTTCGGCCGCTTGCGGCACGCGTCAAGAGCCGCTTTACTACCAGGGCGCCGCGCCGGTGCAAATCAACGATGGAGTGGTTCATGACCCCGACCGCCGGTGCCAAGGCCAGCCGCCACGTGACCGTCGATGACGCGCGTGCGATCTCGTTCATGGGCCCGGACATGCGCGTTTACTCAACTCCGGCCATGCTGAGCGATGTGGAGTATACCGCCCGCGACCTCGCGCTCACCATGCTCGATGCGGGCCACGACACCGTCGGCACGTTCGTCGAACTGCATCACCTGGGGGCCGCCAAGCTCGACCAGACGGTGGACATCGAGGTCGTGCTTGAGCGCGTCGAGGGCCGCCGGCTCAGGTTCACAGCCGTGGTCTCGCTGGCCGGCCGCGCGATCGGCAAGGTGACGCACGAGCGCGCCGTGGTCGCCATCGACGAACTGCGGCGGCGTCTGAACGGCTGACCTCGGGCCTGGGGAGCGAAACCGGCGGGACATGCACATGGCGGACTTGTCATTCGTGGCCGGCCCTTGCGACACGCCGCTGCTCGACCAGACGATCGGGGTGGCACTGCGCGACGCTGCCGCCCGTTTTGGCACGGCCGACGCAATCGTGAGCCTGCACGAGAACCGCAAGCTCAGCTACGGCGACCTCGACCGGGCAGCCGACCTTGCCGCCAAGGCCCTGCTCGCCTGCGGCGTCGTGGCCGGCGATCGCGTCGCCATCTGGAGTGCCAACCGCATCGACTGGCTGGTTGCGCATCACGGCGCGGTGCGGATCGGCGCCATCGTGGTGACCGTCAATCCAGCGTACCGGTCGGAGGAAGTGCACCATCTGCTCGACGATGCCGGTGTCGCGGTGCTGTTGGCTGCTCCAGGCTTCCGCGCGTTCTCCTACCTCGATGCGATCCGCGATGTGCGCTCGCGCCTACCGCTGTTGCGCACGGTGATCGTGTGGGCGGATGCCGCCCCGGCCGGCTGCCTCGGCTGGGAGCGCTTCATCGATCAGGGCGCCTATGTCACGGACGTGCAACTGGCCACGGCAATCGAGCACGTGACGAGCGACATGCCCTGCAGCCTGCAGTACACCTCGGGCACCACGGGCCGGCCGAAGGGCGCCCTGCTCAGTCATCACAGCATTCTGAACAATGGCGCCTTCACCGGCCAGCGCCAGGAGTTCTCGGTCGATGATCGCATCTGCCTGCCGGTGCCGTTCTTCCATTGCTTCGGCCTCGTTGTCGGCGGATTGGCGGCGATCGTGCACGGCTGCGCGCTGATATTGCCGGGCGAGAGTTTCGATCCCGTTGCAGCGCTCAAGGCCGTAGAGCGCGAGCGCTGCACCGCGATCTATGGCGTGCCGATGATGTTCATTGCCATGCTGGCGCAGCTCGATCAGAACTCGTTCGATCTCTCGACGTTGCGCACCGGTGTGATCGGCGCCGCGCCCTGCCCGCTGGAAATGATGACGCAGGCGATTACCCGCATGAACCTGCGAGAGCTGACGGTCGCCTATGGCATGACCGAAACGTCGCCGCTGTCGTTCCAGTCGTTGCCGGCGGATGATGCGGAGTTGCGCTGTACCACGGCCGGCGCGATCCACCCGCATGTTGCCTGCAAAATCGTCGACCCGGTGACCGGCGCCACCGTGCCGCGCGGGGAGGTTGGCGAAGTGTGCGTGCGCGGTTACTCGGTCATGCTCGGTTACTGGCGCAATCCAGAGGCGACGGCCCAGGCGATCGACTTCGGCGGCTGGATGCACTCGGGCGACCTCGGCACCATGCGCGAGGATGGCTATGTCACCATCACCGGCCGCATCAAGGACACCATCATCCGTGGCGGCGAGAACATCTATCCGCGCGAAATCGAGGAGTTTTTGATCCGCCTGCCAGGCGTCGAGGAGGTCTATGTGTTCGGCATTCCCGATCCGACTTATGGCGAGGAGGTCGCGGCGTGGGTTCGACCGGCGCTGGGGCATGCGGTCGATGCGGAGACGATCCGCGAACAGTGCCGCGGGCACATCGCCAGCTACAAGATCCCCAAGCTGATCCGCATCGTCACCGCGTTCCCGGTGACCGCCAGCGGCAAGGCGCAGAAATTCCGCATGCGCGAGATCGAGATCGCGGGCCAATCATAGCAACCGGCAAAATTCGTCACTGCAGAGCGAACAACCGGCGCGGTCCAGGCTCGACTGGGCCGCGCCGGTTTTGATACATGGCGCAGGGATCAGCGCTCAGGTCTCGATATCGCCGCCGCCGCCCCAGTCACCGCCCTGGTCATTGCCGGCATCCTGCGCGCCGCCACCGAAGAAGCCGCCCTGGTCGTTATCGGACGCATCCTGGTATTGCGGGCCCTGCGAGTAGGTGCCACCCTGGTCGTTGCTCGACGTATCCTGGTAGGTCGGCTCGGACGCTGCAGTGCCGCTGTTGGCCGCAGTGTGCGTGCCGCTCTCGCTGCTGCCCTTCATCATGTTGCCGATGGCGCCAGCGACCAGCATGCCGCCGGCGACACCGGTCGCGGTGGCGAGCGCCGAGCGCATGAAGCCACCGCCGGCAGCGGGCTGGGCCTGCATGGGCTGTTGGGCGTAGCCGCCTTGCTGTGGCTGGTTGCCCCACGCCCCGCCTTGGCCTGGGCCACTGTAGCCGGCCGACTGGCGACCAGCGGCGGGCACGCTGCCGCCCCAGGGGGAAGCGGCCTGTGGCGCGGGCTTGGCGCCGCCGAACAAACCGCCGAGAAAGCCACCGCTCGAGGCAGCTGCCGGCTGGCTGCGCTGCAGCTGGGCCTGGAGATTGGCGACCTCGGCCTCGAGTTCCTGCATGCGCTGCTCGGACTGCTGCAACGCCTGCTCCTGAACGAGAACAGACTGCACCAGCATATAGGCCGAGTCAGGGATCTGGCGGACCGACATGTTGATGAAGGTCTCGGCCTCGCGATCCTTATCCAGCGCACCGACCTGGCGCATGCGCTGGAACACACCATCGATCATCTGGCGTTCTTGTGGGGTCATGGTTTGGGGCTCCCGTTGCGTTTCGACACTTGCGGTGGATGTGGTGATTTTGCGCGCGACTGCAATACCGGCAAGTTCGGCTTAGCACCTAAACTTAATGCATTGGGCCTGGGAATTGTGTCGGGGCGATTACGACGCGGCCGATTGTCCCCGGTTTGGTCGTAGCGCCCCGTATCCAGCAGCTGGGCGACATAGGCTTCATATGTCATGCCGGCGGCCTCGGCACGGGCAAGGCGGAACAGGGCGATCTCGTGGGTCGGCGCCTTGAAGGCCTTGGCACGCGCCTGGCGCCAAGCCCAGTGCACGAACAACAGCTTGCCCGGCGGCTCCTCGTCGTCGATCGGTGGCCCGCCGTTATGCCCGATGTCCATGGTCATGCTGATCCTGCCCCTTGCAGGACCAGCGAAGTTCCATAAAAGTGGAGAGATGTCCACTATCATCACAGATCCGACCGCGCGCATCGCCGCCCGCCTCAAAGCAGAAAGGGAGCTGCGCGGTTGGTCACTGGCTGATCTGGCAATCCGTTCCGGCGTGTCACGGGCGATGATCAGCAAGGTGGAGCGGGCGGAATCGAGCCCGACCGCGGTCCTGCTCGGCCGGCTTTCGGGCGCCTTCGGCCTCACCATGTCGACGCTGCTGTCGCGGGCGGAAGGGCAGATGGGTCGCCTGCGGCGTGCAGCCGACCAGGAGGTGTGGCGCGATCCGGCGAGCCACTATGTGCGCCGCTCGCTGTCACCCAATCCCGGCGGACCGCTTGATCTGGTGGCTGTGGAACTGCCGCCGGGCGCCGAAGTCAGCTATCCGGCGGCGAGCTATCTCTACACGCGCCACCAGATCTGGGTGCAGGATGGCCATCTGACCTTCATCGAGGGTGCCGACGTGCATGAACTGGCGCCCGGCGACTGCCTGGAGCTTGCCGGCGGGGCCGACTGCACCTTTGCCAACCGCAGCGCCACCCCGTGCCGGTATCTGGTGGCGGTTGCCTTGAAATAGCCGCTGATGCGCGACGCGTTAGCAGCTTCGTGACGCTTGTTTGCGAAACTCGGAGGCGATCCCGGCAACATGCGCGACGCCCATGCAACCCAAATCATCAACCAATCGACCCTGGGACATGACCGGCGGTGCCAACCCCATCCTGCGCATAGGTGAGCAGCGGTTGCGCGTCGCCGACATCCGCACGGTCGCGCTCACGGCCAGCCAAGAACGCGATTTCCTCGGCAGTCTGCTGAACTTCTCGGCCTATTTGATCGTGGCCGGCGTCTTCATGGTGCTCGCGCTGCAGGGCGGCTGGCGCGAGCGGTTCCTGCTGGCCACGCTGTTCTTCGCGATCGTCGGCCTGACCAGCCTGATCGACATCACGCTCGCAACGCCGATCCGACTGTTTCGCTTGCGGATCACGACGGCGGACCAACACACGGTCGATTTCACGTCGGCGGATGCGCGCGAGGTCGATGCGCTGATGGTGGCCCTGCAGCGCGCAGGCAAGGCCTGAGGTAAGCTACCTCCGAACGATTCGCGCTCGGGAGCCGACAGGATGCGCCACCATCGATGGGTACTGGCCGCCGCTCTGGCGGCGCTGTTCGCACTCGTGCCGACTGCCAATGCGCAACGCAGCACGGGGCGTGCGGTTGCCAATGAAGCCGAGTTCCGGCCCATCAGCGCGACCGATGCCGCGTTGATTGAAATCCAGATCCCGGATCCAGCGAGCGGGCGGTCACAGCGCCGCGCCATATCGGATCTCATGGTGCGGATCGCTCTACCGGGGGGCGACGTGGTGGCCGCGCTGCGGGCCGGCAACGGCGTAAAGTTCGAGCGCGAGGTGGGATTGTTTCGCGCGCATATTTACGTGGTGTCGGCCGGTCGCCTGCTGCGCGACATCGAGGCGCGCTGCGACCGATGGGTCGATGATCTGGCGGTCTGCTCGGCACTGTGCGAGGGCGGCACGTTCGGCCTGCGCCGCGTGCCCGGTCAAAGTGCGATGGGCCTGTCGCTGATCCTGGGACGGGTCGCGCGCGGTGAAGACGTGACGGTGCGCGCCGGCGTCAGCTTCGATGCCTGTGCCGACGGTACCAGCCAGGAACAGCTTCTGGTCCCAGCGGCCGGCCGGTCCGACCTGCAGATCAGCTTGCGCCAGCGCTGAAGGCTGCGGGGGCAAATAGCAACGCTGGCCAGCCGTTGACCGCCTGCGTGCGCTCGACTATTGCACGCCGACCATGGCCCTGCTTCCCATCATCATCCTGCCCGATCCCGTCCTGCGGCAAGTCTCAAAGCCCGTCGAACGAGTCGACGACGGCGTGCGCCGGCTCGTCGCCGACATGTTCGCGACGATGTATGACGCGCCAGGCGTCGGGCTGGCCGCCATCCAGGTGGCGGTGCCGCGGCGGGTTCTGGTGCTGGATGTGGCTGGCAAGGATGATCCGCCGGCACCCATCGCCATGATCAACCCGCAGATCCTGACGCGGGGCAATGAATTGCGCCTGCATGAAGAGGGGTGCCTGTCGATCCCCGACACCCACGTCGACATCGAACGGCCAGCGACGGTACGGGTGCGTTATCTCGATGAACAGGGCGTGGTTCAGGAGCGCGATGCGGACGGTCTGCTCGCCACCGCCATCCAGCACGAGATCGACCATCTCGACGGCCGCTTGATCATCGACTTTCTATCGAAGCTGCGCCGCGACATGGTGATTCGGAAATTCCGCAAGCAGGCAAAGACCAGCTGATTAGCGGCGGCGCCGAGACCAACACATAGGCATAGGCCACCACTGACCGGGCGAGCGCTGTGGCGCGCCCGGTCAGCTTTGCCTATCGTCAGGCCGCGTTCGTGGCCAGATGCTTGAAATTGTGGGCGCGGGCTTCGGCGTCCATTTCCGTCTTGAAGGGGAACTTGTCCTTGAGCGCGATGGCGCGCGCGGCAGCGGGACGGGCCATGACCTCATCGTGCAGGCGCTTCACGTTCGGCAGTTTCGCCCAGGCGTCGTCGCCGAGGATGAAGGGGATCATGCGGGCCCAGCCCCACACGCACATATCGACGATCGTGTAGGTCTCGCCAACCATGTACTTGTGCTTGGCCAAGTGCGCGTCCAACACCGCGAAGTGGCGCATGGCTTCATAGTGATAGCGGTTCTTGGCGTAGGGCACCTGCTCCGGCGCGAAATGCCTGAAGTGCACGGCCTGGCCGGAAAACGGGCCAACGCCGGTCGCAACGAACATCAGCCACGACAGCAGTTCGGCCCGGTTGGCCGGCGTATTGGCCGGCATGAACTTGCCGGTCTTCTCGCCGAGATAGAGCAGGATGGCGTTGCTGTCGCGGACGACGACGCCATCGTCCTCGAGCACCGGCACCTTGGCATTCGGATTGATCTTCAGGAACTCGGGCTTGAACTGCTCGCCCTTGCGCGTGTCGACCGGCATCGGCGTGTACGGCAGGCCGGCTTCCTCGAGGAACAGGGCGACCTTGCTCGGGTTCGGCGAACCGTTGAAGTAGAATTTCATCATGGGGGATGTCTCCGTCAGGGGTGTTGCAACCGCGGGGACCCTACAGCAATCCCCGGCCAGCGAACACTCTTGATCGGCACGCCGACATCACACGGCCGTCAGCAGGCCTGCATGGCACGCAGTTCGCGGAAACCGATCAAGCGGCGATTGGCTTCGTCCCACAGGGTGAGGCGGGCGCACATCAGGCTCTGCCACAGCGTGACGCGGTTCAGCGCCTTCAGCTCCGGGCTCGCATCGAGGCAGGCCTGCAGCTTGTAGTTCGGGATCATGCTGCACAAGTGGTGGATGTGATGCAGGCCAATGTTGCCGGTGAACCACTGCAGGACGGGCGGCAGCACGTAGTAGGAACTGCCGTAGATGGCGGCGACCTGGAAATCCCACGACGGGTCCGCGTCCCAGTGGGTCTCCTCGAACTGGTGCTGAATGAAGAACAGCCAGCCGCCGATCGCTGACGACAGCACCAGGATCGGCAGGGCGACCATCAGGATCTGGGCCCAGCCGAACAGCCACATGAGGGGCGCATAGAACGCGATCAGGCCGGCGTTCAGGCGCATGACGCTACCGGCGCTTTGGCGGAACGGGTAGGGGTGGAACCAGGGCAAGCGCTGGATCAACAGAAAGTAGATCGGCAGTCCGATGCCGAACAGGAACGCTGGATTGCGATAGATGCGATACTGGATGCGGCCGCGCAGCGACAGGGCCTGGTATTCGCTCACCGTCAGCGTGGTGATGTCGCCGATGCCGCGCCGATCGAGATTGCCGGAGGATGCGTGATGCACCGCATGCTCGCGGCGCCAGAGGCCGTAAGGCGTCAAGGTCAGCACGCTCAGCAGCCGGCCCAGGATATTGTTGGCGAAGCTGGTCGGCAGGAACGAGCCGTGGCCGCAGTCATGCTGGATGATGAAGAAACGAATCAGCAAGCCCGCCGCCGGTAGCGCCAAAAGCAGGGTGATCACATAGGACACCCGCAGCGATGCCAGCATCAGGCCGAAGAGCACGACGAACGCAGCTGCCGTCGTTGTCACCTGCCAGATCGCGGTGCCAGGCGACGAGCCGCGATAGGCTGCACAATGGGCCGCGAGCCGCCGCGCCGCCGCTTTCAGATCATGGCCCGCAGCCCGTGCCGAGCGTCCGAATGCCGCCGCCGGCGTTTCTGGTTGCGGTGCAGCGCTGGTGTCCATGAGCGTCATCGGTCCCGGTGTCCTCGCGATGGGTCTCGAAAGATCGTGAGCTTGGTAGCATGTTCGCGGCCCGTTTGAGACGTCATGTGGTCGCGCTCCAACAGCATTCTGTTGGTCTGTGGCCGCGACGCCGCCGAACAGTATCGGCGCGGGATGCGAGGTGTGTGATCACATCTTCGCCATCGCCTCCGGTCGTCGTCGCCCTGTCTTGCCTGGCGATAAAGTTTACGACGTCGATCGCGATCCCGCTTGTCAATCGTAACTGCCGCCTTAACATCTGTCTCACCATTGGATGCGAAGGAGCGGCACGTGAGCGAGGCAGCAAGAGCGATCCGACCGAATCGCACAAAAGTTGTCCAGGACGCGCCATCACCTGGTCCAGACCTCGCCGGACGAGCACTGCTCGACGGCATCACGGTGGACTTTGGTCCGGTCGACCATCTGGGGCGCTTCTTCCTGCTCGCCGATGCGGCGGTGCGTCGATGCGGGGTCACACTGTCGTTCGGCACGATGCCGGAACTCGTTGCCGTCAACAAGCGCAACTCGGACACCTGGCGGCCGCTGCTGCCGATCTTTGATCAGACATTCTGCGCCCTGGATGGCAGCAATTCGTTCGTGCTGCTCGGCCGGGACAACGCTGGTGAGGTTGTGGCCACCCAGGCCGCACGGCTATTTCTCTGGCCCGAGAGCACTTTTGCGCAGGAAGCGACCAGCTTGCGCCTCTTCTACGACGATGTGGACGAGCACCGGCTGCCGAACGAGGAGGTGCGGATCACCGCGCGGTCGGCGTGGGACGTCACCGGCCGCGTCACCTATTCGGGCGGTGTCTGGCTGCGGCCGGACTACCGCGGCCGGCTGTTGACGGCGATCCTGCCGCGGATCAGCCGCGCGCTCGCCTTCACGAAATGGTACACGGATTACACCACCACGATCATGGCCGAGCGGATTGTTGCGAGTGGCGTCGCGGCGCGGTGCGGCTATAGCCAGGTCGGCTGGGATCTGACCCTCGATCAGACCCGGACCGGGACGGTGCGCTGCGCGCTTCTGACGATGACGACCGCCGAGATGCTCTCCGATCTAAGCACTTTTCTTCAGCAGTTCGGCTCTGAGGTCGATGGACGGGTCGATGATGGAGCTGTTCAGCAGCCACATGCCGCCGCCTAGGGTGCGTGCCGGCAGCAGCACGCGCTTGTAGCGCAACCGCGTTCGGCCGAGTTTGCTGGTCGTGACCACGACATCCACGTCGGCGACGGCCGGTAAGCCGGTCGCCAGCACCTGCCGATAGACGCTTTCGACCCATTGCCCATAAGCGCGATCGTCCTGCTCGCTGATCGGTTTTCCGATCGCTTGCATGGCCCATTCTGCGGTGTAGCTGACGAAACCGTCGCCGATTTCCCGGAATATCATGCGGTGATTGTCGGCGTCCGCGTCGATCAGGTGATACCGGCCCTGCAGCGACTGCGTTATGATGTTCGACAATCCGTCCTGATGGACCGATTGCGACAGCATGGGCCAGTTTTCGATCAGCGAGTGCAGGGCCTGGTGCAGCGGCGTCGTGCGTGGCAATTCCTCTTTCAGGAGCGAACGGACCAGATAGTCGCCCGGGCGCACGCCCCGTGCGCTCGAAATGATCGTCTCCAATTTCGCCAGCGCCTTCTGCTGGGTCGCGTGCAGGCCATAGTTCCAGTCGGCATCGAAGCAGGCGGTGACGATGCGCTCGTAGGCACGCTCGGCCATCCAGACCCTGAGTGCCGCGAATGCCGTCGCATTCACCACCTGGGGCCGCAGCCGAATTTCGCAGGAACGGCCATAGCTGTGAATGGCGATGAAGCCCATGTTCTTGACGACATAGGTCGAGAATTCTTCGACCGTCGCCGCGCTGCCGAAGGCTGCCCGCAGGCGTGGCGAGGCACCGTCCCACAGATTGCCGAGATCGTCGAACACTTGCAGATGGGCTGACATCGAACTCTCAACGCAATTACAGGCGGGCGGAACGCGTGCCCTAGTCCTACTAAAGCGCATGGACTGTTTCGATTTTGCTAAGGAAACGCAGGAGATTATCGCATGTTTTGATATGCTCATGTGCCGCAGAAAAGGGCGATCGAACGGCAGTGAATCGTAGGTTTGTCCAGCGCTGATGGCGATGGGGTCGGATCCTGTGCCTGTCGCTGCGGGAGCAGGGCTGGTCGTGTTCCCGTTAGACCTCGGCGGTGGTAGCCTCGATCGTTCGTTTTCGCGGAAGCCTCAACGGATAATTCCCCATGAAAAGCCACGCGCGGGTCGTCGTCATCGGAGGCGGCGTGGTTGGCGTCTCGACGCTCTATCACCTGGCGAAGAAGGGGTGGAACGACTGCGTGTTGTTCGAGCGGCGGGAGCTGACCTCGGGCTCGACCTGGCACGCAGCGGGCCTGCTGCCGCTGTTCAATCTGTCCTACTCGGTCGGCCAGATCCACAAGTACTCCGTCGCGCTTTATAAGTCGCTCGAAGCGGAAACCGGCCAGCCGGTCGGCTTTGCCCAGGTGTCGAACATCCGCCTTGCCCGCACGGGCGACCGCATGGATGAGTTCCTGTACTACAAGGGCATCGCCGAGACGTTGGGCGTAAAGGTCAACATCCTGACGCCGGCCGCAGTCAAGGAGGTCTGGCCGCTGGCCAGCATCGACGGTGTGCTCGGCGCGATCCAGCATCCAGACGACGGCTATATCCAGCCGGCCGACCTGACCCAGGCACTCGCCAAGGGCGCGCGGGCTCGCGGTGCCGAGATCCATCGGCATACGACCGTGACGGCGATCGCGCAGCTGCGCTCGGGCGAATGGCAGGTGATCACCGACAAGGGCACGATCACGTGCGAACACGTCGTCTGCGCGACCGGCAACTTCGCACGGCAGACGGGGCGCATGCTGGGTCTCGACATTCCCGTCATCCCCGTCGAGCATCAGTATGTGGTGAGCGAGCCGCATCCAGCCATCGTCGCGCGCCGGCAAGCCGGCTTGCCCGAGATGGGCGTGCTGCGGGAGAGCGATTCATCCTGGTACATGCGCGAGGAAAACGGCGGGCTGATCCTCGGACCCTACGAGACCGGCGCGCCGTGCTGCTACGTCGACGGTCCGAGCGAGATGAGCGAATACGAACTGTTCCAGGAAGACCTCGAACGCATCGCCCCGCACATCGAAACGGCGATCGCCCGTGTGCCGGCCTTCGGCGAGGTGGGCATCAAGAAGGTCTACAACGGGGCGATCTGCTACACGCCGGACAGTTCCCCGATCATTGGCCCCGCGCCCGACTTGAAGAACGTGTGGCTCAACGAAGGGCACTCGTTCGGCATCACGGCGGCCGGAGGCGCTGGTTGGCAACTGGCCGAATGGATCGTCGAGGGCGAAAGCTCGCTCGACATGCTGGGCGTCGATCCGCGCCGCTTCGGGCCCTATGCCGGCCGCGGCTATCTGCGCCAGAAGAACGAGGAAGCGTACGCCAACGTCTTTACGATGCACTATCCGGACGAAGAGCGCGTTGCGGCGCGCCCCTTGAAGCAGGCGCCCTGCTATGACCGGATGGCAGCGCTCGGCGGCGTGTTCGGCTCGGTCTATGGCTGGGAGCGGCCCGGCTGGTTTGCTCCCGCAGGCTACCAGCTGAGTGCCGCTGAGATGGCCTATCCCGACGTGCTCCTCAATCACAATCATCCGGCAAAGCCGGCCGATGGCAAGCCGCCACGGGAGAAGTGGAGCTTCCGGCGGTCGAACTATTTCAGGTTCGTCGGCGACGAATGCCGCCATGTGAGCGATGCGGTCGGCCTGCAGGACATGACGCCGTTCGCCAAGTACGAGGTGGCAGGCCGAGGTGCCGAAGCCTGGCTCGATGGCCTCCTCGCCAACCGCTTGCCGGCCAAGGTCGGTCGCGTCGGACTGTGCCACATGCTGTCGAACAACGGCGGCGTGCGCGCGGAATTCACCGTGTACCGCGAAGGTGTGGAGCAGTTCTACCTGGTCGGCCCGGGTGCCCTCGAGCGGCACGACTGGGATTACCTGCTAAAGGCGCGGCCGCGCGACGGTTCGGTCGATCTGCGCAAGATCACGTCGCAACTGGGTGTCCTCGTGCTTGCCGGTCCACGCTCGCGCGAGGTCTTGCAGAAACTCACCGACACCGATCTGGCGACGGCGAAGTTTCCCTGGCTGTCGGGGCAGACGATGTCGATTGGCGCGGCAACAGTGAAAGTCCTGCGCGTGAACTATGTCGGCGAACTCGGCTACGAACTGCACCACCCGATCGAGATGCAGAACTACATCTTTGATCTGTTGATGGAGGCCGGCAAACCGGCTGGCATTCGCCCCTACGGCATCAAGGCCATGATCGCGCTGTCGATCGAGAAGTCCTATCGCCTGATCGGCCGCGAGCTGTCGATCGAGTATGCCGCGCTCGAGAGCGGCCTCAACCGCTTCGTGCACCTGAACAAGGGCGCGTTCGTCGGCCGCGATGCACTGGTCGCGTGGCAACAGCGGGGCTTTGCCAACCGCTTCGTCGCGCTCGAAGTGCACGGCGTCACCGACGATGGCTCGGATGTGCGTGGCTCCGAGCCGATCCTGCACAAGGGCCGCATGATCGGCCGCGCGACCAACGGCGGCTATGGCTGGCGGGTGGCCAAATCCCTCGCGCTCGGCATGGTTCGCCCGGACCTGGGCGAAGTCGGCCAGGAACTCGACATCACCATTCTCGGCAAGTCGCACCGCGCTGTTGTCATCCCCGAGAGTCCGTTCGACCCCGACAACACGCGGCTCAAGGCTTGAGCGCGCGAGAAGGCGTCCTCCCATGCTCGATCACGTTTCGATTGCCGTTGCCGACCTGCAGCGTTCGGCGCCGTTCTATGACGTGGTGATGGCGGCGCTCGGCGTGCCGTGCGTGTGGCGGCAGGCGACTGCCATCGGCTACGGCATCCGCAATGCGCCAGGCGATGACGGCCACACCTATCTGACGCTGCGCGCCGATTCCAGCTTGGGCCCGGCGTCGTTCCAAGCGCCCGGCCGCCACTGGTGTTTCCGGGCGTTGAACCGGGCCGCCGTCGATGCGTTCCATGCGAGCGGTATCGCCAACGGTGGCACTTCGGACGGGGTGCCTGGACTGCGACCGACCTATCATGCCGGCTACTACGCAGCCTTCCTGCGCGACCCCGACGGCAACCGCATCGAGGCGGTGTGCCACAGTGCTACGGGCTCAAGTTAACCCGCACTCGGCTTCTTTGCCTTGGTCGCCTCCGGTCCAGCCTTCGGCACGGGCGCCGGCGTATCGCGGATCGAGCGTGGTTGCAGTTCCGAGTCGAGGTCGAAGGTGGCGCAGTTCTTGGACGCCAACTGCAGGTTCATCGCGTCGAGCACCGCTCGGTCGCGTGCGGCGTCCTTGGCCCGGTCGGCGCCGCGCGTTGCGCCGCCAGCGAACGGCGTGACAGTCCCCTGAATCGTGCGGGCAAGTGCACTGCTGTCGCCGCGCACGCTCGCGTCACGCGCCTGCAGGATGCGCAACTGCATGCGCCCGGTCAGCTTCTTGCAGTCGAGCGCCAGTTCGTCCTTGCTCAATTGGTAGGGCTGGCCGGGCTTGTAGGTATCGGGTGCGGTTTGGCCGATCGATGGCAACAGGCTCTGCACGCCGCCCTGGGCACAGCCACTCAGTACCGCTGTCAGCACGCACAGTGCGGCGGTCAATGCGGGTGCGTGGTGCGGCGGAGGAGCTCTCATCGTCATGGCAGGTGACATAGTAGCGTGGCATGCGGGCGGATCTAGGGCGCGATCGACCTGACCCACCAGGGCGATTGCATGAACGAATAAATTGGCAACGCTCTCTCGGTCTTCCCTCCCTCCCCCCTTGAGGGGGAGGGCCGGGGTGGGAGGGTATCAAGCTGCTGGATTCGTTGCAAGAAAGCACCCCCCACCTCACGCGGCAAAATCGATTTTTGTGAAGAACAAAAATCGAGCCGCGTTGTCCTCCCCCTCAAGGGGGGAGGAGGCGAAAACTGCGGAAGTTCAACGGGTTTGCGCAGATGCAGCCGACGCGGTGGCTCGTTCATGCGATCGCCGTGGCTGACCCACAGGCGAGGCTGGCAATTTGCCTCGCCGCATAGCACAGTCGCGAAAAAATCCCTCATATCCCCATCGTGGAGCCTGTCATGCCCCAGAACATTACGCGTAGCGTCAAGTCGATGGTCGACGAAGCCAAGGCCGCCATCAAGGAATACTCTGCCGCCGAGGCCATGCAACGCGCCAAGGACCCCAATGTTGTGCTCGTTGATATCCGCGACCCACGCGAACTGGAGCGCGAAGGGAAGGTCCCTGGCGCCTTTTCCTGCACGCGCGGCATGCTCGAATTCTGGATCGATCCTGCGAGCCCCTATTTCAAACCGGTGTTTGGCGAAGACAAGGAGTTCATCTTCTTTTGTGCCGGCGGATTTCGCTCCGCGCTGGCGACCAAACTGGCGCAGGACATGGGATTGAAGCCCGTGGCTCACATCGTCGGCGGGTTCGGCGGCTGGAAGGCGGCCGGCGGCCCGGTCGAGCCCGGGACTGTCATGCTCAATTCGGAAAAGTGATCAGGATCTTCATTTTGAGCAGGGCAGGGAAGTAGGCCGTGAGGATCTGGCCCGCGCCCCACAGCAGAATGCCGAGCAGAATGAGGGCCGGGATCGCAGCGAGCACCGCCTTGATGAAGAACATCATCAGGCGGAAAAACGGCACCTTGATCGCAGTCACGACGCCGCTTTCATAGGGTGTGCCGAACGGCTGGCCGCCATACGGCTCGAGCCCTGCCGTTTCGACAAAGCCCGGCTCCGGCGGCGGCGCGAACGCCTGATCCACGGCTGCGCGCTCGCGTTGTTCCCGCTCGCGCTGCTCCCGTTGGGCGTCGCGCTCGCGCCTGAACGTGCGCGGCAGATCGTCCGGGCCCCCGTCGGCCATGGCCATGTTCGTCTCCATCACCGGAGCAGCTTCGCTCCCCGTTTCGTCGAAGGCAGTCGCTGCTCCTGTCGTGGCCGCAGGCTCGCTGCCCTCATCGCGCTGGCGAGCGAGGGCTTGCGATAACGAAGCAACACTGATTCGTGGCTTTGCCATGCTGCGGTTCTATCGCCGAAATCGTTATATTGCTATTTTGCGCCGTGAATTTGACGGATGAAGGGTGGAACAAGATGCTGGTGGACGACGTGAAGCGCCTGATAAGAACGATCCCCGACTACCCCAAGCCTGGCATCATGTTCCGAGACGTGACGACGCTGATGCGCGACGCGGCCGGTTTCAAGGCGGCGGTGAGCGCGCTGGCGGCACCCTTCGCCGGCCAGCGCATCGACGCGGTCGCCGGCATCGAGGCGCGCGGCTTCATCTTCGGCGGGCCGGTCGCCGAGCAGTTGGGGTGCGGCTTCGTTCCCATTCGCAAGAAGGGCAAGCTGCCCTGGACCACGATTGGACAGCAGTATACGCTTGAGTACGGCGTCGATACGATCGAGGTTCATCTCGATGCGGTGCGCACCGGCGAGCGCGTCTTGATCATCGACGATCTGATCGCGACCGGCGGCACGGCCGAAGCTGCCGTCAAGCTCATCACCCGCATCGGCGGCATCATCGCGGGCGCGAGTTTCGTCGTCGATCTGCCGGAACTCGGTGGCATGAAATTGCTCAAATCACTCGGCGTCGATGCCCGCGCACTGGTTGCCTACGACGGGCACTGACATGACAGGCGTCACGCCACGCAAACTGCCGCTGGATGCGATGCCGGCGGCAGTGGCCACCATCACAGCCTGGCAGCAGGCGCCGGGGCAACCACCCGTCTGTCCGCTATGCCGGGCAAAGGCGCTGACCATTTTTGATCGGTCGGCGCGGCCCTATACCGCGTGGTTCGCGTTATCGTGCGGCACGTGCGGTCTGGACGACACGATCACCTATGCCTTGGGCGGCACCGCCACTTCCTGGAGCTAGACGGAACATGAAAGTCAACGGCCGACAAACCCGCACCATCTGGCTTGGCTCCGACGGCTGGTCGGTCGAGATCATCGATCAGGCGCTGCTGCCCCATCGGGTGGTGATCGAGAAACTCACCTCGATGGCGGCGGCCGGCCATGCGATCAAATCCATGCAGGTGCGCGGCGCGCCGCTGATCGGCGCGACGGCGGGCTATGGCATGTGCCTCGCCATGCGGGAGGACCCTAGTGACGCGGGTCTCGCCCGTGCCATTGCCTTCTTGAACGAACAGCGGCCGACCGCGGTCAACCTGCGCTGGGCCCTGGAGGTGATGCGCGCGACGCTGGCGCCGTTACCCCCCAGCCAACGGGTTGCTGCCGCCTACGCCCAGGCGGCACGCATCTGTGATGACGACGTGGAAACCTGCCGGATGCTTGGCGTGCACGGACGCGAGGTCATCCGCGCCATTGCCGCCCGCAAGAAGCCCGGTGAAGTGGTCAACATCCTGACCCACTGCAATGCCGGCTTCCTCGCTTGCGTCGATTGGGGCACGGCCACGTCGCCGATCTATCACGCCTATGACGCCGGCATAAAAATCCACGTCTGGGTCGATGAAACGCGCCCGCGCAATCAGGGCGCCTCGCTGACCGCCTTTGAGCTTGGTGGCCACGGCGTGCCGCACACCATCATCGTCGACAATGCCGGCGGCCACTACATGCAGGCTGGCAAGGTCGACGTGTGCATCGTCGGCACCGACCGGGTGACCGCCAACGGCGACGTCGCCAACAAGATCGGAACCTATCTCAAGGCGCTCGCCGCCCATGACAATGGCGTGCCATTCTACGTCGCTTTGCCGCACTCGACCATCGACTGGACGCTCGATGATGGCTTCAAGATCCCGATCGAGGAGCGCTCCGCCGACGAGGTTCTGAAGATGCCGGGCCGGCTGCCGGACGGATCGGTGGTGACGGTCGACATCGCAGCGCCTGGCTCACCGGCGGCGAACCCCGCCTTCGACGTGACGCCGGCCCGCCTCGTCACGGGCTTCATCACCGAACGCGGCGTTGCGCCCGCAACGGCCGACGGTTTGCGCGGGCTCTACCCGGAAGCGGTGCGCGGCTGATAGCGGCGGCCGACCCTGGTCGACCCGGGGCAGCGCCTCAGCTTGGCCTGAGCACGCGCCCGGCCACCGCATCGAGCTTCGCGACGAGTTTTGGATCTCGCGCTGCTGGTGCCGTGATCAGCGCATGGTCAAGCGCGCGGTCGGAGCCGATGGGGCACGCCGGATGCTGGCGGGGGAAGTTCTTTGCCAACCGCAGCACGAGGCGCTGGGCCATTGCGGTATTACCGGTCATCACCCGGATGACGGAAGTCACGTCGACGTGGGCGTGCTCCTCGTGCCAGCAGTCGAAGTCGGTGACCATGGCGACGGTTGCGTAACAGATCTCGGCCTCACGGGCGAGTTTGGCTTCCGGCAAGTTGGTCATGCCGATCACGGCGCAGCCCCAGGCGCGGTAGAGGTGGCTTTCGGCGCGCGTCGAAAACTGCGGGCCTTCCATCACGAGGTAACTGCCGCCGCGGGAACCCGGGATGGTCTCGGCCTTCATCGCCTTCTCGACTTCATCGACGAGGCCCGGCGAGACTGGATCGGCGAGCGACACGTGGGCGACGAGGCCGGTGCCGAAGAAGCTCTTTTCCCGCGCGAAGGTTCGATCGATGAACTGGTCGGGCAGCACGAAGTGGCCTGGCGGGAATTCCTCGCGGAAGGACCCGCAGGCCGAGATCGACACGAGGTCGGTGACGCCCGCGCGCTTCAATGCGTCGATGTTGGCGCGGTAGTTGATCGCCGATGGCGGGATGCGATGACCGCGGCCGTGGCGGGGCAGAAAGCGGATCGGCAGGCCATCGACCTCGGCATGCAGGATCTGGTCCGACGGTTCGCCCCAGGGGCTGGTTACGGTCTTCCACTCGGGCTTCTCGAAGCCGGGCAGGTCGTAGAACCCGCTGCCGCCCATGATGCCGAGGATCGATCTGGTCATTGCTAGAGTGTCCTGAGGTCGTTGAAGGAAACGGAGGTGGAACTCGTAGGTTGGATTAGGCGCCCTTTTGCGCCGTAACCCAACGACTTCGGGCGCCGTTCGCAAAATGTTGGGTTAGGCGCCACGCAGGGCGCTAACCCAACCTGCGTTCGTAACCGGTACCACGATTATCAAGCAGCCAACCCCCGCTTCTTGAGCAGGCCCTCGACGCTTGGCATCTTGCCGCGAAACAGGATGTAGGCTTCGTCTTCCTTGCGCAGTCCGCCGGCCGAATAGACGAAGCGCTTGAGCTTGTCGGCGGTCGCAGCATCGAACACGTTGCCGGTTTCCTCGAAGGCCGCAAACGCATCGGCATCGAGCACCTCCGACCACAGATAGCTGTAGTACCCCGCCGAATAACCGCCGGAGAAGATGTGATTAAAGTGGGTCGAGCGGTGCCGCATGCCGACTTCAGGCGGCATGCCGATGCGGGCGAGGGTTGCGGCTTCGAGCGCCAGCGGATCGAGGTTCTCTGCCGTCTCCAGCGCGTGGAATTCCATGTCGACGATCGCGCTGCCGAGGAACGCCACCGTGTCGAAGCCCTGGTTGAAGGTGCGGGCGGCCTTCAGCTTGGCCATCAGCGCGTCCGGCATCGGCGCGCCGGTTTTGGCGTGGCGGGCAAAGCGGGTCATGATCTCTGGCGTGCCAAGCCAGTGTTCGAACAGCTGCGAGGGCAGTTCCACGAAGTCGCGCACCACGCTCGTGCACGACAGCGACGGGTACGTTACGTCCGACAGGAGCCCGTGCAGGCCGTGGCCGAATTCGTGGAACAGCGTGCGCGCGTCGTCGAACGACAGCAGCGTCGGCTCGCCAGCGGAGGGCTTGGCGAAGTTCATCACGTTGACGATGATCGGCCGCGTGCCGCCATCGAGCTTGTCCTGGCGGCGGAACGAACTCATCCAGGCGCCCGACCGCTTTGAGGGTCGCGCGTAGTAGTCGCCATAGAACAGGCCTACATGACGGCCGTCGCGGTCGGTGACCTCGAAGGCGCGCACGTCCGGATGATAAACCGGGACATCCTTGCGCTCTTTGAAGGTCACGCCGAACAGCTGGGTCGCGGTGTAGAACGCCGCCTCGATCATGCGATCGAGCGGCAGGTAGGGCTTGATCTCGGCTTCGTCCAGGTCGAACTCGGCGCTGCGCACCTTCTCGGCGTAGTAGCGCCAATCCCACGGCTCTATCTTTATGTTGTCGCCAAGGGACGCCGCCATCGCCTGCAGTTTGGCGAGTTCATTGCGGGCGCGTTGGACGCCCGGCACCCAAACCCGGTCCAGCAGCTCATGCACGCGCGCCGGCGTCTTCGCCATGCTCTCGTCGAGCGAGAAGTCGGCATAGGACTTGTGGCCGAGCAGGTTTGCCGTCTCGATGCGCAGGCGCACGAGGTCGGTGATCGTCTGGCGGTTATCAGTGGTGCCGGCATTTTCGCCGCGCATGACCCAGGCTTTCCACGCCTGCTCGCGCAAATCGCGCCGGGTCGAGAAGGTCAGAAATGGTTCGATCAGCGAGCGTGACAGTGTGATGATATGGGTACCCTTCTGCCCACGTTCGTCGGCGGCGCCGGCAGCCGCTTCGCGCAGAAACTGCGGCAAGCCGGCAAGGTCTGCCTCGCCTTTCAGCACCAGCATGAAGGCCTTCTCATCGGCGAGCACATTCTGCCCGAACTGCGTGGTGAGTTTCGCCCGCGTCTGCGACAGCTCCTTGAACCGCTCCCTTGCTGCGCCTTCGAGCTTGGCGCCGGAGCGCACGAAGCCTTTGTGCGTCTTCTCCAGCAGTCGCAACTGCTCAGGGTTCAGACCGAGTTTGTCGTTCTGCGCGAACAAAGCATCGACGCGCTTGAACAGGGCGGCGTTGGTCGAAATATTCGTATAGTGCGCAGCAAATTTGGGCGACCACTCGCGCTCGAGCGCCTGCAATTCATCGTTGGTGTTGCTGCCTGACAGGTTCCAGAACACGCCCGACGGCTTGATCAGCGCGTCGCCGGCCCGCTCCATGGCTTCGATCGTATTCGCGAAGGTCGGTGCTTGCGGGTTGCCGGCGATCGCGTCGATCTCGGCGTTGTGCTCCTTGAGGGCTGCTTCGAAGGCAGGGGCGAAATGCTCGGTCCTGATCGCGACAAAGGGCGGTGCCTCAAATGGAGTGGTCCATGGCTCCAGCAGCGGGTTCTGGGTAGCAGGTGTCATGGCAGGCTCCAGCGCTTGATGGACGAACGGCAGCTGCATATAGGACGGCAGCTGGCGTTTGCGAAGTGGCGGCGTCACTTCGGCAAAAACAACTCCGGATCGAGCCACACGCCGCGTCAATTCTAAGCTTAGGTGTGGTGCGGCGGAACCTGCAAAAGGGGCAGCACCTGATTCTGCGTCGCCTACAGATTTGTTATGAATGCGTCGACCGGCATTCCGGCTTGGTCGATGTTGTCGCGCAGTATGCCACGCGGCAGGTCGCGGCTGTTCTGGAACGGTACCGTGGTCTGGCGCTTTGGATCAGTCTTGTGCCGCTGTCTGTCATCGCTGCCGCTGATCCGCACGACCTCGAAATCAGTCCGCTCGAGAGCACGAATAACATCTTTTGCACGAAGGCTCGGGAGCCGGCTTATGCGACCGACACCGTTACCTCGCGATAGTGGGGGGCGTCGGCAGGTGGGATAGGTTCGCCCACTTGCGTTCGGCTCTGCAATACGAGTTCGATAGCGACTTTGGCCATTGCCATGGCTTCGACCTCGTCAGCTCCAAACGTGACGATCTGGGGCAGAGCCGGTACCCTGACCGTGTAGCCGCCATCGGGTTCGGGTCGCAAGATCACGGCGTAGGTATTTGCCATGGCAACCTCCTGCCGACATCGCGTGACTATGCAATGCGTCACGTACGGTCCGCTGTCAATTTGCGCTACCGGATCCACACATTTCGGTTGCGGGAACCCACGAGCCGAGATTTGGTCGAAGTCTTGTTCGGCCAAATCTCGGCGGTTTTCGTCACGGCCGCATAGGCGGCCGTCCACGACAAAGTTCAACCCCATGGTGTTTGAGGAAACGCCAGACTCGTGTCCCGCGCTGTCTTTCGCCCAAGCTCCAAACTTGCGGCCCGTTGTCGTGGATGGCCGCCTACGCGGCCAAGACGAGAAGAGGGAGCGCATGAACCGCACAGAGATATTTTAAGTTGCTGCAATTCCTGCGTAATTCGAATGCAGAACCACTTGTGTGAATGCGGTAGGTCAATTTGCGGCATCAGCGATCATGATGGTTCAACACGGTGACGTGGGCCTCACCATTCGCGATCACTCCTTGACGGCACCCGTCATCGCCGACACGTAGTGCTCGACGAAGAAGGCGTACAGGATGACGAGCGGCAGCGAACCGACGAGGGCGCCGGCCATCAGCGAGCCCCAGCGGTACTGGTCACCGTCGGTGAAGGCCGACAGAATGGCGACCGGCACGGTCTTCTTGCTGGTCGTATTGATGAACGTCAGTGCGTAGATGAACTCGTTCCAGCACAGGGTCAGGCAGAAAATGCTGGCTGAGATCAGGCCCGGGACTGCCAATGGCAAGATGATCTTGGTCATGATCTGCCAGCGGCTGGCGCCATCCATCAGCGCACATTCCTCGAGCTCGTAGGGGATGGTCTTGAAGTATCCCATCAGCAGCCAGGTGGAGAATGGGATCAGGATCGTCGGATAGGTGAGGATCAGCGCAAACGGCGTATCGAACAGCCCGTACTGGTAGATGACGGTCGACAGTGGAATGAACAAAATCGACGGTGGGACGAGGTAGGCCAGAAAGATCAACCCGCCCACCATCTGCGCACCACGGAATCGGATCCGGGTGATGGCGTAGGCGGCAAACACACTGGCGATGAGCGACAACACGGTTGCCGCCACCGAGATCAACATCGTGTTCCAGAGCCAGATCGGATAGTCGGTCTTGAACAGCAGATCGTTGATGTGCTCGAAGGTGGGCGACCACGTCCAGAACGGATTGTGCGTCTCCAGGTCGAGCAGATGCTCCTTCGGCTTCAGGGCCGTGATCACCATCCAATAGAACGGGAACAGCAGCACGAACACGATCAGCAGCAATGGCGTATATACCGTCACGATCTGCTGCGGCAGCGTTGCCAGATAGGTCATGCCGACGCTGTCGTCATTCTTAGCTGTGACAGCAGATGGCGTGGCTGGGGAATTACTCATTGTTTTCACCACTCTGCCACTTGCGGCGCTGCAGTCCGAACCAGCTGATCATGATGGCGCCGAGCAGGAACGGCACCATCGCCGTCGATATTGCCGCGCCCTCGCCGATGCGTCCGCCCAGGATCGCCGTGTTGTAGGACATCGTCGCCATCAGTTCCGTGGCGCCGGCTGGACCGCCGTTGGTCAACACCTTGATCAACTGGAAGTCGGTGAAGGTGAACAGGACCGAGAACGTCATGACCACCGCGATGATGGGCGTGAGCAGCGGATAGGTGATGTGGCGGAAGTTCTGCCAGCGCGTGGCGCCATCGAGGGTGGCCGCCTCATAGAGCGATGGCGACACGGTTTGCAGGCCGGCCAGCAGCGTGATGGCAATGAACGGCACGCCGCGCCAGACGTTGGCGAAGATCACACTCCAGCGCGAGTTCCACGCGTCGCCGAGGAAATTGATATTGCCGCTGATCCAACCCATTTTTCGCAGCGACCAGGAAACGATCGAGAAGGTTGGATCGTAAATCCACCAGAAGGCGATCGCAGACAACACCGTTGGCACGATGAAGGGGATCAGGATCAGGGCCCGGATCAGCGCCTTGAAAGGCATATTCTCGTTCAACAGCAGCGCCAGATAGAGGCCGACCGCGAATTTTATGACGCTCGCCACGAAGGTATAAAACAGCGTGTTGAATACGGCGCCCTGGAACTTGCTGTCGCCAATGATCCACTCGTAGTTGTCTAGTCCGACAAACTTACCGGCCGAGCCAATCTTGGCATCCGTAAAGGACAGCCACATGCCAAGGCCGAGTGGATAAACCAGGAACAGAACCAGGAATGCGATCGCCGGCAGCATGAACCAGAAGCCGAGCCAGTTGCGGTTCGTGCGCAAGGCTTGCCAAGCGGTCAATTCCGGAATTGCGATTGCGGCCCTTGGCGGGGCACCAGCGAGAGTATCAGACATCGGCATATCGCTTTCGGCAGAGCTCTCAACACACAAACAACAGACGCCGAACGAGGCAGCTCACAGCGCGTGAACCGCCTCGCTCGCAATCCGCACTAGCGATAGATGCGCTTGGCCTGACGCTCGGCTACCTGCATTGCTTCCTTGGGCGTGGCGCGGCCGGTACAGACGGTCGCGAACATGTCCATGATCAGGAAGTCAGCGAGTGCGGAAGCGGCCTTCTCGCCGACCGAGCCGAGGCCGCCCGCCGTCAACGTGCGCTTGGCAACGTCACCAGCCATCGACAGCTTCGGATCGGTCTTCCACACGGCGTTGGCGTCGTAGGCGTTCAGTGGGTGCGTGAGGTAGGCGACCGAGTCGATCAGCCACTTGTTGAACTGCTCGGCTTCCATCAGGTACGAGATGAAGGCTTTCGAAGCGTTCGGCACCTTTGAGTACTTCATCACCATCATCGGATAGGCGATGTGGAACTCGGTCGGCTTGCCGACCGGACCGACCGGCCACAGGGAGTGGCTCATGTCGTCCATGATTTCCTTCAACTTGGCATCGCCCTTGGCGGCGCCGGCCTTGGCAGCGGCATAGATCGAAACGCCGTTGTTGGTCAGCGAAATTTCGCTGGCCAGGAAGGCCTTGTTGTTGAAGGCATCGTTCCAGGCTGCAGTGCCGGGGACGAACGTGTCGGACAGTTCCTTGGCGTAGTTGAGCGCCTTTTCGGTTTCCGGCGACGAGATCGTTACCTTGTCGTCCTTGTCGACCAGGTTGCCGCCGTGCGCCCAGAGCGCCCAGTGTACCCAAGCGTTGCCGTCGCCCGATGCGCGACCGAGTGCGAAGCCGCCGGCCACGCTCTTGGCCTTCAAGGCCTTCATCAGCTCGAGGAAGCCCGCCGTATCCTTGGGCACTTCCTTGAAGCCAGCCTTCTCGATCATGCTCTGACGGAAGTTGATCAGGTTGCCATTGTAGGCGACGGGAATGGCGATCCATTTGCCACCCGATTTGCCATAGGTCTCGGCGGTCGGCACCCAGCCGCCATACTTCTTGCCGAGGTAGTCGGCGACGTCCGTCACGTCGGAGCACTTGTCCGGGAACAAGTGGGGCAGCGAGTACAGACCCCAGAAGATGTCGGGACCCTGGTTGGTGTTGGCTGCGACCGATGCCTTCGGCTGCACATCGTCGAGGCTCTCGTTGATCACCGTGACCTTGACGCCGGTCGCCTTCTCGAACGAGGCGACGATGGCGTTGAAGCTATCCTCCTCCGACTGTACGAAGCGCTTCCAGCGCAGCAGTTGCACGGCCGCCCCCGCTTCCGGCTTGAACGGCGCCGCCTGGGCCCAGGCCTGCGCGAAGCCGGCGAGCTGCTCGGCCGTCATTGCGGCGCCGACGGCGGCACCGGCTGCAGCACCCTTGATCAGCGCGCGGCGATTGATCCCTTTGAATGTCATGTCAATGTTCCTTCCCAGGTTGGCTTTTTGTCGTGTTGGTAATGAGTATGTCTTGGTATCCGGCTGCACCTACAGCCGCTTGCCGGTCTCCTTGTCGAACAGATGAGCCACGTCCGCGCGTGGCCGCAATTTGATCTTTTGCCCCGGCGTCAGCTGGTGGCGCTCGCGGAAGATGGCGACGATGTCCTGGCCGCCGACGCGGGCGACGAGCTGGGTTTCCGAGCCGGTCGGCTCGATCACCACTACCTCGGCCTCGACACCTGGACCATCACCACCGAGTTCCATATGCTCGGGCCGGATGCCGTACACCACCGGGCGGCCTTCGCTGGCGGCAGGTGCCTTGGCGAGCGGCAGGTGGGCGCCGTTGGCCATCTGCACGCCGGCTGTGCCGTTGGCCGTCACGGTGCCGGTCAGGAAGTTCATAGCCGGCGAGCCGATGAAGCCCGCGACGAACTGGTTCTGCGGCCGGTCGTAAAGGTCGAGCGGCGCGCCCATCTGCTCGACGATGCCATCGTGCATGACGACGATCTTGTCGGCCATGGTCATCGCTTCGATCTGGTCGTGGGTGACGTAGACCGTGGTGGTCTTCAGCCGCTGGTGCAACTCTTTGATCTCGGTGCGCATGGCGACGCGCAGCTTGGCGTCGAGGTTCGACAACGGTTCATCGAACAGGAACACCTGCGGATCGCGCACGATGGCGCGGCCCATGGCAACGCGCTGGCGCTGGCCGCCCGACAGCTGGCGGGGAAACCGCTCGAGCAGGCTCTGCAGGCCGAGGATGCCGGCCGCCTTCTGCACCCGCTCGTTGATGAGCGCCTTGTCGGTGTTGCGCAGCTTCAGCGAGAAGCCCATGTTGTCGCCGACCGTCATGTGCGGATAAAGCGCGTAATTCTGGAACACCATGGCGATGTCGCGCTCTTTTGGGTGCACGTTGTTCACTATCCGGTCGCCGATCGAGATGGTGCCGCCGGTGATGTTCTCCAGCCCTGCCACCATGCGCAGCAGCGTGGACTTGCCACAGCCCGACGGGCCGACGAGGACGACGAACTCGCCATCCGAGATGGGAACGCTCACGCCTTTGATGATCTGGGTCGTGCCAAATGATTTCCGCACGTCGCGGATGTCTACCGACGCCATACAGTAAATTCCTCCGAAAAAAGCGACGGGTCAGACCCGTTTTTGCTTGTTGCCCGTCTTATGGCACGGATGAGGGCCGACGCCGAGTGTCACGAAGGTATACAGGCCACGGCCACCCTGCCAAGCGGCATTTCGGGGACAGGCGTTTGGGGACCATCAGGCGTGCGCAGCCGATTTTGCCGTGCGGTGCGTTCATTTCATGGGGCAAGGCACGGTTGCCAGTGCCTCGAGAACTGCCGCCCGCCAGGTTGGCAGGGAGCGCGCATGGCTTCCGCGGCCGTCTGGTCGGCCACCGAATAGCCCGGCGCGTTGGAATTCACGGATCGGGAAACGTGCCGTTCGGCAGGTCGCTGCCTTTGATCCATTCGATACTCTCTGGCAGTCGACCCTCGGTCTCGATGAATTCCTTGACCGCAAGCCAGGCCTTAGAAAATGGCACGAACAAGCCGACTGGCAACGGTGTATCATGCGTGGAGCGCACCCATTCGCGAATGCGACGGAAATCGCCCTTTGAGCAGAAGGCCTGCCTATCGCGACCGCCAATTTTCTCATAGATCAGCAGCACACCGAGATCTGGATTACCCCACAGCGAAAGTCGGATATCCACGCGCCCCCTCGCAAACTCGAGATGGTCGGTGCCATCGACTCCTAGTAAACTGATACTTGCACTGTCATTGCCCGTGTCGTGAAACCAGCCACGCCCCACCGGAGGTGGTTGAAAATAAGCCTGGAGCGTTACCAACGACGGCCAGAAATTGCCCCAATGGTCGTCGAAATTCACATGCTTTTGCATATCAAACCTCACTGACCGATGTTTCCATTGCTGATGACATTGACGCGTCCTGCACCGTCCCGAATGCGCACCGTTGGATTGCCCAGTTGCAGGCCGATTAAGGGCAGGACAGCCTCGCAGCTGCCACATAACCTTCGGTCGACTCGGATCTCCACAGTTCGTCCTGCCAGCGTGCCACCATTGGCTGCAGCTGCCCGCAGCAGGGCATTGGCTTCCGCATGGAACACTGCATCATTGGGCTTCCAACCCAGATTTTCCGACCTCATCACATCGGGATACCGCTGCACCAGTCGGTCGCGCATGGCTTCCGCGGCCGTCTGGTCGGCCACCGTATAGCCCGGCGCGTTGGAATTCACGGATCGGGAAACGTGCCGTTCGGCAAGTCGCGATTTCGCACCCACTCGATACTTTTTGGCAATTGCCCTTCGGTCTCGATGAATTCCTTGACCGCGAGCCATGCCTGGTCAAAGGGAATGAAGAGTCCCACCGGCATGGGGTCGTCATGCGTGGTGCGGACCCACTCCTTGAGGCGCGTAAGATCGCCCATCGAGGAATAATCCTCGCGCGGGGCTTTGCCAAACTTGGAATAGATCAGCAGCACACCGAGATCTGGATTACCCCACAGCGAAAGTCGGATATCAATTCGACCTGCCCCAGCCGGAAGATCGTCAGTGCCATCAACGCCCAATAAATCGAGCGTGGCGCTATCATTGCCTGAGTTGTGAAACCATCCATGGGGCGCCGGTGGAGAGAAGAAAAATGGTTTTAGGTATGCGAGGCTAGGCCAACCAGGTCCGTAGAACCTGTGAAAATAGGCATCTTTCTTCACGGCCGCCCTCCCCTGGTCAGATTTCCATTGCTCATCGTCCACACCGCGCCTGCTCCATCAACAATTCTGACGCCTGGGTTTCCCAGCTCCATAGT
>JAKFWF010000041.1 GCA_021730785.1 Hyphomicrobiaceae bacterium | reverse complement strand
CCCCCGAAGCCCTCGCCGACATTCGCAACGCAACCCTGAACCTCATCCGGCGTCGAGGCCACAAGCCCCGCGACGCCCGCGAAGCGTTCGCCGAAAGCAAATGGACTGCGATCCGCCTGGTCATGAGGTCGTGAATTGAATTGCCCTGCCCCTTGAGGGGGAGGGCCGGGGTGGGGGGTATCAAGCTGCTGGATTCGTTGCAAGAAAGCACCCCCCACCTCACGCGGCAAAATCGATTTTTGTGAAGAACAAAAATCGAGCCGCGTTGTCCTCCCCCTCAAGGGGGGAGGAGGCGAAAACTGCGGAAGTTCAACGGGTTTGCGCAGATGCAGCCGACGCGGTGGCTCGTTCATGCGATCGCCGTGGGGTGACAGGTGAGTGTGGGCCAGGTGCAGACGATAAAAACCGCGCACAGGCATGGTTGTTCGTTTGCAGAATTATGCCAATATAGGCATAATGCCATCATGAAAAGACCGCAACGACACGACAAAACTGCCCCGGATATAAAGCCGCTCGTGTGGATTGCGTCGTCGAGAGACGACATTTGCGAGTTGCCAGCAGACGTGCGGCGGGTCTTCGGTTTTGCACTGCGCGTGGCCCAAATGGGCGGCAAACATCCGGACGCGAAGCCGCTCAAGGGGTTCGGTGGCGCCGGAGTGCTTGAGGTTGTCGCCAACAACGACGGCGATACTTTCAGGGCGGTCTACACGGTGCGCCTCGAAAGCCGGATTTATGTGTTGGACGTGTTCCAGAAAAAGTCGAAGGCCGGCATTGCCACGCCCAAGCACGACCTGGAGCGGATCAAGAGGCGTTTGAAACAAGCGGAACAAGACCACCAGGACTGGATCGAAATACAGACGAAGGAGCAGCAATCATGACCACGAATGATAAGACTGTGACGCCGAGTAGCGGCAATGTCTTCGCCGATATCGGGCTCGAAGACGCCGATGAACTCTTGATCAAGGCCGATCTGGCAATCTCGATTGCTGCGATCCTCAAGGAGCGCGGATTGAACCAAACGGCGGCTGCAAAGGCGTTGGGCATCGACCAACCGAAAGTCTCACGACTACTGCGCGGCGATCTTTACGGGTTCTCCATCGATCAGCTTATTCGTCTTCTCGGCGTGCTTGGACAAAAGGTCCGAGTGACAATTGAGACAGTCAAATCGCCGCCAAAAGCAGGTGCACGCGCCAAACGCCGCGCAAAGGCCGCATAGTATGGCGTGGATCGTTGAGCGTTTGGACGACCCGGCGGCCAAAGCGGCGGCGTGCGCCGAAATCATTGTTGAACTACCGATGTGGTTCGGACGGACAGCAGCCAACGCAAAATACATCCAAGGGATGGCCACGCGAGATGCTTTTGCAACGGTCATTGATGGCCGAACCTGTGGTCTCGTCGCCGTCGAGTATCATTTCGGCGTTACGTGTAACATCTGGTGGCTCGGCGTCAGTCCGGCCCACCACAGGCGAGGCGCAGGCCGGGCGCTGGTCGAACGAGCCGCAAATGAAGCGAAGGTTCGTGGCTGCAAAAAACTCACGGTTGAGACAATGAGCCCACGTTCCGGCAGCCGGGAATATGAGTTGACGCGCCATTTCTATCAATCGGTAGCCTTTGTCCCGTTCATCGAATTTGAGCCAGAGCCCGGTGATTGGATGATGTGGATGCACCGTCAGATTTGACAAGTCATTGTGGAGCCCGTTTCAAACTTCCGCACCGGGTCACGTCCGCCCTCGCTCTCCCTCACACTCCCACCCTCGCTTAACCCCGCCAAGCGGAAATTCCGCATGGCGACCGCTCCAGAGTTATCCCCGCTTCCTCAGCCTGCGCTATTCTACCCCTCGACCGCAGCGCATGAGGGGACGTCACCGGTGGCGACCAGGACGGCGCGGTGGTTACAGGTCCGAGGGTCAAACCCGCGTGGCACCTGTCTCGAGGGTTGACGATTGGTGGACGGAGCAGAATGCTCTGCGTGTGGAATATCACGCGGGCGGAGCGCTTCGGAAGCGGTCGAACACCCGAAAGACGGGAGCCGAAGGCCGATGCCGTCAAAGGCGTCGGTCCCCGCACGCGGTGCCGATCGGAGGCTCGCCACACTGGCGCCGTGGAACCCGGCGTGGGACGCAATCCCTTAATCACTGTGGGAAGGCCGAAAAATCCTGTCGTGAGGTGGCCCGAAGCTGCTCTCAACGACTCGCGGAAGGCCCGCTGCGGCCTCCGGCCACCTCGCGCCCCTCAGGGGAGTTGACTGCGCCGATCGAAAAGTTGCGCAATGTGGTGTGTAGATACACCCACACTTAGACGGCTATTTGCAGGCTCCCTGGCAGACGCCCTCCCGCTTTCCCGTTGAAACAGCTTCGGCCCTGTTGAATGCGCGCGTGTTCGTGCTAAATAATTGGCATCGCTCGATGTTGTTCCTTGAGTCGCAGCCGGTCGGGCACATACGAACAGGAGCACACCATGGGTTTCCGTTTCCGCAAGATCATCAGCGTTCTGCCGGGCGTGAGGTTGAACCTGTCGAAGTCGGGTGTCAGCACGTCGATTGGCGGCCACGGCGCCACCGTCAACGTCGGCACCAGCGGCAAGCGCACGGTGACACTCGGCATTCCAGGCTCAGGCATGAGCTACCAGTTGCCGCTGAACGCGACCGCAGCCGTCGGCATCGTGGCGCTGGTCGTCATCGCCGGCATCGCCTACCTGATCGCGCCGACCTACGTGACGGCCGCCCTGCACTGGTGGCAACCGAAGTGGTTTTGACGGTCGGGCAGGCATCGCACCTTTGCCTCTAAACTTCCCCGCGCCGACGGGCTAAAGTGGCCCACCAGCCACAACGGAGCCCGCCCATGTCCTCGTCCGCCGATCCGATCGTCATCGTTGGTGGCGCCCGCACCGCCATGGGCGGTTTCCAGGGAATGTTCGCGAGCGCGACGGCGCCCGAACTCGGCGGCGTCGCGGTCAAGGCCGCCGTCGCGCGTGCGGGCGTCAAGCCCGATGACATTACGGAAGTGCTGATGGGCTGCGTGCTGCCGGCCGGCATCGGCCAGGCGCCTGCGCGGCAAGCCTCGCGCAATGCCGGGATTCCCGACAGCACGCCGTGCACCACCGTCAATAAGATGTGCGGCTCGGGCATGAAGACCGTGATGCAGGCCTATGAGGCGCTGCATGCCCGTCCGCGCGACGTCATCGTTGCCGGCGGGATGGAGAGCATGACGAACGCGCCCTACATCCTGCCCAAGATGCGTAGCGGCGCCCGCCTTGGTCACACCCAAGTGCTGGACCACATGTTCGTCGACGGCCTGGAGGATGCCTACGACAAGGGCCGTCTGATGGGCACCTATGCCGAGGATACGGCGACGCACTACCAGTTCACTCGCGCCGCGCAAGATGCATTCGCGGTCGAGAGCTTGAAGCGCGCAAAGCGGGCCAACGAGGATGGCTCGTTCGCCAGCGAAATGACGAGCTTCACCGTGAAGTCGCGGAAGGGCGACGTCGAGATCACTCGCGACGAGCAGCCGTTCACGGCCGACCCGGCCAAGATCCCGAACCTGAAGCCCGCCTTCCGCGCCGACGGCACGGTGACGCCGGCCAACTCGTCGTCGATCTCGGATGGCGCGGCGGCCCTCGTGCTCATGCGCCGGTCGGAGGCCACCCGCCGCAAGCTGCAGCCACTCGCCCGCATCGTCGGGACGTCGAGCTTTGCCCAGGCGCCGGCCTGGTTCACGACCGCGCCCGTATTCGCCATGAAGAAGCTGTTCGCCGACATCGGCTGGCAGGCCCAGGATGTCGATCTGTTCGAAATCAACGAGGCGTTCGCGGTGGTGACGATGGCCGCCATGCGCGACCTCGACCTGCCGCACGACAAGGTCAACGTGCACGGGGGGGCGTGTGCGCTCGGCCACCCGGTCGGCGCGTCCGGCACACGCATCATCGTCACGCTGCTGGCGGCACTCGAGAAATACGACAAGACCAGGGGCGTCGCGTCGCTGTGCATCGGCGGCGGCGAAGCGACCGCGGTCGCCATCGAACGCATCCTTTGAACACCATGTTCTACGCTCTGTCGAAGGTCGGCTTCTTTTTCATCCAGCCGTCGAATATCTGCCTGCTGCTGATCGTGACAGGGCTGGTGCTGGCACGGGGCGAGCGCTGGCGGCGACTGGGCGGAAGGCTTGCCGGCTTTGGCATCGCAATCCTGTTGATCGCCGGGCTGTCGCCGCTCGGCAACGCGCTTATTTTGCTGCTGGAGGAACGATTCCCGAGACCACCACTCGCCGATCTTGGTGGTATCGTCGACGGTATCATCATCCTCGGCGGTTTCGAGGAGGGGCGCGTCACCAAGAGCCGGCAGACGCTGTCGCTCAACGAGGCAGCCGAACGCCTGACCGAAGCTGTCAGTCTGGCGCGGCGGTTTCCCGCGGCGAAGGTGATTTTCACCGGCGGTACGGGCACGATCCTCGGCAAGGGTGACGTCGCCGCCGACGAAGTGCGCGCGTTCCTGATCGATGCCGGTGTCGTGCGCGAGCGCATCGTTCTGGAAGACGCGTCCCGCAACACGCGCGAGAACGCGACGCTGACGCACGCCATCCTCGAACCACGCGCCAACTCGCGCTGGGTCCTCGTAACCTCGGCATTCCACATGCCGCGCTCGATCGGCGCCTTCCGCCAGGCCGGGTTCGAGTGTGTGCCCTGGCCGGTCGACTATCGCACGGTCGGCACAGCCGACCTGCTCAAGTTTTCCGACAGCTTGGATCATGGCTTACGCCGCATCGATGTCGCCGCCAAGGAGTACGTCGGCCTCGTGATCTACCGCTGGCGCGGCTGGACCGACAGCCTGTGGCCGGGGCCGCATCCCACGCTCGGTCGATAGCGGCGAGGCCACTCCCGTCCGATCGAACAGCCCATTGCCGGGCGGTTGACAAGCCTTTGCTAACCTTTCAGCGGCAAGGTCGCTCTACTGGACGCAGACAGCATTCGCCGGTGGGACCACATCCACATGTTGCAGCACACCGGCATCGTTTCGGCACCGCAGCGCGTCATTTCCGAAATGAGCGACCCGCGCCTCATCCTCGCGCTGGTTGGATCGGCGATAGCGATGATTACGCCGCTGCTACTGCACCTGTACTGGCCCGCTGGCCACGGCATCGATGTCATCGGCATGCCGCTCGGCCGTGACTTCCTGAACGCCTGGGCCGGGCCGCAACTGGCGGCACGTGGCGACATCAGCATTATCTACGATTTGAACGCCTATAACGAGGCGGCCGCTGCGCTGTTCGGACGGCCGTTGCCAGACCTCTTCAATTTCAGCTACCCGCCGTTCGTGCTGCTGTTGTTCCGGCCTCTTGGGTTGCTGCCGCATCGGGTGGCTTTGGCGGTGTGGACAGTCGCGACATTCGCCACGCTGGCAGCCGTGATGCTGTCGCAGATTGAGCGCCGCCTGTGGGCGTTCGCGCTCGCACTGTTGGCGATCGCACCGGCGTCGCTGATCAATGGTGTGAGCGGACAGAACGGCTTTTTGAGCGGCGCGCTACTGCTGGGCGGCATCATAGTGCTCGACCGGCGGCCGATTGCGGCCGGCATCCTGTTCGGCTTGCTGACGTTCAAGCCGCACCTTGGACTCGTGCTCGTATTCGTGTTGCTCACATTGCGTGCCTGGCGCGCGGTGGCCAGCGCGGTGATCACGGCCGGCCTGCTGGTCGGCCTGTCGCTGCTGCTGTTTGGGGTCGACCCGTGGCTGCAGTACCTCGATGGCACGCGCACGTATCAGCTACAGTTGCTGAAGGCCTGGCACGGCATCTATGTTCATATGATGCCAACCTGGCTCGGCGCGCTGCGAACGGCGGGAGTAGCCTATCAAGCGGCGATAGTGCTGCAAGGCGTCGTGGCGTTGGCGGTGGTTGGAGCCTGCTGCTGGGCAGTTGGCCGGACGCGCGATCCCGCATGGCGCGCATTCATAGTGGCGCTGGCAACGCCGCTCGCCCTGCCCTATGCCTTTAATTACGATCTCGTTGCAGCGACAGTCGGGCTCGTCTGGATACTCACCGGCCGGCTCGCAGTGCCGCTGTCCTGGCGCGGGCCAGTGCTGCTCGCATGGGTCATCCCGCTGTTGCCAATGTACACGTATGTGAGTTTCAACCTGACGCTGGCTGGCGTGGCGCCGGCCGCAATGACTGCGCTCTATCTGCTGTCGCTGAAAGTGCACGCGGCCCCATTCAACGGCGGGGCGGCCGCAACCGTGGGGAGGGCCTGACGCCCACCCTTCACTTCTTCAGCCGCAACACGGCGAGTTTGATCGCAATGTCGCGGAAGGCGCCCTTCAGTTCCTCGACGTTCAGCGCGTTGTAGAAGTGCTGAATGTCCGAGCCGCAGTTCTTGAGCGTTGCCTCCGCGATGGCCCGCTTGCTGCCGGGCAACTGATCGAGCCCGAAGCCAACGGTGTAGATCTCGATGCCCTTGGCCTTCATGTTCTGACAGATCGCCTGTGCATTGGCCGAGACCAGAGCGGGATCGGTGTCCTTGTTGCCGCGATAGGTGTTGTATTCGCCGTCGGTCATGAGGATGGCGATCTTCTTCAGTTTCGGCCGGCCGTCGTGAAACTCGGTCAAGTCGCCGTAGGAGGCGGGGCGACTTTGTCCGGTCCAGATATGATCAAAATTCGGCGATAGCATGTACCAGGCCCACGCCGTGCCGAGCGCGCCAGCCGTTGAGCCAAAGGCGGACAGGCCGTTGATCCTGGCTTTCAGCACGCTCTTGTCCGAAGTGAGCGGCAGAATTTCGTTGGTGCTGTCGATGTCGGCACACCCTCCTCCGCCGCCAAAATTCCACTGCCCCGCCGGGTCGGATTGTGTCACACCCAGTCCTGTCGTGATGGGCGTGTTCGAGCTGTCGTAGCTGAACGGGAAACGGTTGCCGCCATGGCCGACCAACCAGGTGTTGGCGCCGGGCGACGCGTCGGTGAACTCCTGCGGTCCCGTGCGATCGGTGACACACGAGAAGACCGCTTGGTTCGCGGTGTAGGTGACTGCCGTCGCCGTGCAGGAGAAGTTGCCATTCCCTTCGCTGCCGCCGCCACCGGTGTATGCTGAGCAATACTCGACCCAGCCGTTCCAGGTCGGGTCGAGGTTGGTCAACTGCTTCATGATCGGGCCGGCCGCGCCATCGGGAGCGATGCGAACGCGGGTTGCGAACGGCACGATCGCCACGCGGGACGTATAGGTCCCTTGGTTATCCCACACCGCGATGTTGATGAGATCGGTCGCCGCTGCCTTCAGCGCCGTGACCTTGGTACCGCTGGTGCACGGACCAATCCCGTCGTCGCACATCGAGCCGGTGACATCGAGCATCAGCGAGATTTCGTAGTTCGTGCCGGTGCTGCTGCCGCCCGAGAGGGCAGAATATGCCTCGATCCTGACTGGCAATTCGGAGATGTTGAGGGCGCCCAGCAGGAGCGTGTCCACCTTGGACGCCAACACGCCGCGGACGACCGTCTTGTTGTCCTCGATCGTGAACGAAGCAGGCAGACCGCTCAGCAGCGGAGACTTCATGGTCTCGAAGTAGCTCCTGCCGGCAGCGATCGCCTCGCTTTCGCTCTGGGTCGTCTGCAGCACGCGGCCGGCCGCGAGCACCGCGGCATCCATGACGCCTTGCGATGAATTCTGCGCATGATAGGCACGGGCAAAATCGACCGCGCCGCCGGCAGCCGCAATCAGCAGTGAAAAGCTCAGTGCGGTTATGATCGCGACGTTGCCGCGTGCGTCGGCAGCGTATCGGAACACGGCTGTGCTCTGGCGCGTCGCCGCGTCATATGTGCACCGTGGCGATACAAGTTGGGTCATATTTTTCATTTTTCGCTGCAAGTGCCATTATTGTCGATTGGTGGAAATGCTTATCGCAGAATTCTTAGTAATTCAATTATCTGCAATTTGAGAATCTGAAATATATATAACGCTAAGTTAAATCCAATTTGTATTTTATACAAATAATGGCAATCTAATCTTCAATAATGATCGAACCACGGGGCGTGTATCCTGGCGGGACGGATGGGCAGAGCCGGCCCTCGGCAGGATACTCATCCATAGGTTGAGTTAATCAATTTTAAGCAATTTTGAGGCGTATTTGATCGATGCTGTCAGTGGGTTGCAGTGATCGTGTGTCTGATCTGCTGTTTGCAGCTGTGCCTGGCTAGGTGTGTTTGTAAGGAGTGCGTGTATTGCGTCACGTGGAAGAACAGCTTGCGCGGTGGAGCCACGAAGCAGGCACCGCAGCAGTCACAAGATCTGCACCTGCGGCGCGCTGGCGCTCCAGTGCCAGCGTCTTGGCGCTGACCTGTGTGCTTGGCTTGCAGTGCGAGCCGGCGCAGGCCCAGTTCATCTGCCAGCAGTATGGCGGCATGTTTGGCGGTGCGACCGCAGGCAACCTGTCCGTCGCCTGCGGCACGGACGCAGCCGCGACCGGCATCGGCTCGTCGGCCTTCGGCAATCTCGCGCAAGCGTCCGGTCGCTCCTCTTTGGCCACCGGTAATACGGCTAGGGCAAGTGGCGAAAATGCTATTGCCGTCGGCTCCAATTCGCTGTCGGACGGTGACAATTCAGCAGCGATCGGCAGTCTGGCCCGGGCGTCCGCCGGCAACACGACTGCTGTCGGCAGCGCGGCCGAAGCGGCCGGGACTTTCGCGACGTCGGTGGGCAGCGCGGCCTTTGCGGGCACAACCAATACTACGGCCGTCGGCAGCAATTCGAATGCGACTGGCCTCAACGCAACCGCGGTCGGCAGTTCGGCGCGCGCGGAAAGTGAGAATTCATCCGCGATCGGACGCGGCGCCCGCTCGACCGGCCTCAATACCACGTCGATCGGCTCCGTCGCACGCGCCCAGTCGGACTACGCGACCGCCATCGGCGTCGATACGCGGGCGCTCGGCACCGGTGCGACGGCGACGGGCGCCAGCGCACAGGCTTCGGCCGATGTGTCGTCTGCCTTCGGTCGCTCGGCGGTGGCCAACCAGTCGTCGGCCACCGCACTGGGTGCCAATGCGCAAGCAACCGGGATTTCGGCAACGGCGTCCGGCACCGGCGCCATTGCATCAGCCAATAACGCGGCCGCATTTGGACAAGGGGCGAATGCAACGGCGATCGGCGCAACGGCGATCGGCCAGGGCAGCACGGCTGGATTTGCCAACAGCGCAGCCTTCGGACAGGGCGCGAGTGCGGCGCGCGCCAATCAGCAGGTGTTTGGTACGACGACCAATACCTACACCTTGAGCGGCGTCGCCTCTACTGCCAGCACGGCAGCACAGAGCGGCCCATTGCAGGTGGTGACGACCGATGCGAGCGGCAATCTGGCCGGCGACGGTGGCGCGCTCCAGGCCCAGGTGACCGGGAATTCGACGCGGATCAACACCGTGCAGGGGCAGGTGACGGCCAACACGACCAACATCACCAACCTGCAAAATCAGACCACCACGAACACGACGAACATCGCGACCAACACCAGCGATATCAGCGCGCTCAGGGGGCGGGTTGGCACGACAGAAACCAACATCACCAACCTGCAAAACCAGACCACGATCAACACGACCAACATTACAAATCTGCAGTCCCAGATCGGTGCGACCACGACGAGCCTCACGGCGGTTCAGACACAGGTGGCAACGAACACCACCGACATCGGTAACCTGCGCGGCCGGGTCACCACCGCGGAGACGAATATCGCCACCAACCGCACCGATATCAACGCGCTTGGCAGTCGGGTTGGCAGGGTCGAAGGCTCTGTCACTACCCTGCAGAACCAGGTGGCCACCAATACCACCAACATCACCAACGTGCAGGCGCAAACCACGACTAACACGACCGACATCGCCGGGCTGAGAGGGCGCGTGGGCACGGCTGAAACCAACATCACGAACAACACGACCAACATTACGAATGTGCAGGCGCAAACCACCACCAACACGACCGATATCGCCGGTCTGAGGGGACGCGTGGGCACGGCTGAAACCAACATCACCAACAACACGACCAACATCGCGAACAATACGACCAACATCACCAACGTGCAGGCGCAGGCCAACGCCAACACCGCTGGCATCGCCCGCACGCAAACTCAGGTGGCAGCCCTCGATACCCGCGTCACCTCGACCGAACAGCGCCTCTCGAACGTCGAGCGATACACGACCAATGTGTCGAGCGAGTTCCAGACCACGAATGCCCGCATCGAGCAGGTCGACAAGAAGGCGACCCAGGCGCTCAACGGTGCGGCCATCGCGTTGTCGCTGGCGGACCCGGTGCTGGCAGCAGGCGATCGCTACGGCCTGCGCGGCAACATCGGCGTGCTTGACGGCTACAAGGCCTACAGCGTCAGCGGCATCGCACTCCTCGAGCGCAACCTGTTCGGCGAAGGCGAAGCCTTGGCGATCAGTGGCGGCGTCGGCTGGTCCGACAGCGGCCAGGTCGGCGGTCGTGTCGGCCTACAGCTGACGTGGAAATGAACCTGATCGATTGCCGCGTAGCAAAGTCGAGGTGTGGAGTTCGCCATGAAAACACTCAGCGTTCTGATCGTTGCCGTCGTGTCGTTTACGGTTGCGCTGTTCCTCATCGCGCCGGAGCATGTGTATGCTGGCGGCACGCCAAGCCTGTTTGAAAGTGGTGTGCCGCTGCTGAAGGCCAAGAGCGCCACGGCGGCGCCGAAAGCCGCGGCCGCCAAGCCCGCAGTCGCAGCCCCGCTCGCGCCTGACCAGGCGCTGTTCCTCGTGCGCTCGACGCTGCTGACGCTGGATGGCGCGAACCGCACCGGCAACTATTCGGTGCTGCGCGATTCGGCAGCACCTGAATTTCAGCGCCGCAACTCGGTCGCGGATCTGGCGTTGATTTTCGCCAACTTGCGGCGGCAAGGCGTCGACCTTGGTCCGGTCGCGATCCTCACCCCCCAGATCGCCACGCCCGTGGCACCTGATGCCCAGGGCAACCTGCGCATCAACGGTCGGATGACCACCATCACACCGGCGATCGCCTTCGATCTCGGCTTCGTGCCGGTCGAGGGCCACTGGCGACTGATTGCGCTTGCGATCGAAACCGAGCCCGTGCAGCAGGCGGCGGTGCCGCAGCGTTGATCTGCGTCAAGCCCAAGGCCATCGCCCAACTCATACCGGCCAGCGGAACACATGACCCTTTTCCTTATCCGCTGGCCGAGCGGCCAAGGGCCGCCGGCGCGAGCGCCGGACGCAAAACTCTTGACCTCATTCAGGTCAAGCGTTTTGCACGAGGGTATCAGTCACTTCAAAGTCTCGACGTGAAAGCCGTCCTCACACTGGGTCCCACGAGAACACGTCGCCGCTGCGGTCGAGCGGCAGCATGGAGGCCTTCAGCGCCGGCGCGCCGTGCTCGGCGATCAGTTCCGGCGTCCAGCCCTCGGACCGATGCACGGTGCGTAGGGGCCGGCTCTGGCTCATCAGCACGATCTCGTTCATGCGGGTGGCAAACACCTGGCCCGACACATCCTTCGCCGCGTCCGAGGCGAGGTAGACCGCGAGCGGCGCATTCTTGTCGGGCGTCATCTGCTGCAGCTTGGCAACGCGCGCCTTTTCCTCCGGCGTCGAGGCCGGGATCGAACTCGTCATGCGGCTCCAGGCGAACGGCGCGATGCAGTTGGAGCGCACGTTGTAGCGCGCCATATCGAGCGCGATCGACTTCGACAGCGCGGTCATGCCGAGCTTGGCGGCCGAATAGTTGGCCTGGCCGAAATTGCCGATCAGGCCCGAAGTGCTGGTCATGTGCACGTAGGCGCCGCTCGACTGGGCGCGGAAGAATTCGGCTGCCGCCCGGCTGACGAAGAACGAGCCGTTCAAGTGCACGTTGATCACCGACAGCCAGTCCTCTGGCGTCATCTTGTGGAAGATCACGTCGCGCAGGATGCCGGCGTTGTTGACGACGATGTCGATGCGGCCGAACGCGTCGACGGCTGCCTGCACCATGCGCTGTGCGGATGCCCAGTCTGCAACGCTGTCGGTGCTGATGGCAGCCTTGCCGCCGCGCTGCTCGATGATCTGTTTGGTCTGCTCAGCGGGCGTTGCCGATCCGCCTTCGCCGCGCAGTCCGACGCCGATGTCGTTGATCAGGACGTTGGCGCCGGCGAGCGCCATCGCCACCGCGATCTCACGGCCGATGCCGCCGCCCGCCCCCGTGACGAGCGCGACCTTGCCCTCGAACATCCGTTTTGTCTGCATGGCGGGGTACACTCCTTGGCCTAGGCGATCACGGCGCGGCCGTTGTTGATGACGAGGATATCGCGTTCGACGGCGCGGGCGCGGAAGGCGCCGCTGCGCCAGAGTTCCACGCGGATCGTCTCGCCTGGAAAAACGGGTGCTGAGAACCGCAGGTCGAGTTCGCGCAGGCGGGCCGGCTCATAGCCGCACAGCGCGCGCAGGATCGCATGCGCGGTGACGCCCAGCGTGCACAGGCCATGCAGTATCGGACGCGGGAAGCCGGCCTTGGCCGCCACCTCGGGGCTCGAATGCAGCGGGTTGTCGTCGCCGTTCAGGCGGTAATACAGCGCCTGCTCGGGTCGGGTCGGCAGATCGAGGCTGAGGTCGGGCGCGCCCTCCGGCATCGGATGCGGCGCCTGAACGGGGCCGGCCGGACCACCAAAGCCACCGTCACCGCGCAGGAACGTGGTCGACCGCGTCGTCGCATAGAGGTCGCCGGTCGCGGCATCGCGCACCTCTTTCTGCGAGTAAAGCAAAGCACCCTTGCCCACGCCCTTGTCGATGAGCCCGGTGACGCGCGTGCGTCCGACGAGGTCGCCCTCGACCGGCAGTGGCGTGTGCAAGGTGATCGCCTGTTCGCCATGTACGAGGCGCAATGCATCGACGCCGGTCGCCGGGTTGCGCAGCCAGAAGCCCGGATGGCACAGCACGACCGCCATCGACGGCAGCGCCCTCAAATCGCGCTGGTGGTCGACGAAGTCCAGTTGCCGGGGATCGAGGGGATCGTGACCGAGGCCGACACTGAGGGCATAGAGGATCGTGTCGCGTCTGGTCAGCCGCTGCCGCACTTCGGGGATCGCATGGTTCAGCAGCTTTTCGTAGACGATCGCCATCAGCCGGGCTCCCGGATTTCGATCACCGCGTCGACAGCGATGGCGCCCTGGCCCGCCGGCATCGCCAGCACGGGATTGAGATCGATCGCTGCGAGGCGTGGACCTGCCGCCACTGCCACCTGCGACAGCCGCGACAGCATGCGGGCCAGCGCCGTGATGTCGGCCGGCAGGCGGCCACGCGCGCCAAGCAGCAGCGGCGCCCCCTTTATCGCGCGGATCATGGCTTCGGCTTCCCGCTCGTCGACAGGACAGCGGCGCAATTGCACGTCATGGAAATATTCGACGAACAAGCCGCCGAGCCCGAATAGCACAATCGGCCCGAATACCGCGTCACGCTTGATGCCGAGGATGCACTCGACGCCGCCGGTCAGCTGCTTGGCAACCAGGATCCCGTCGATGCGCGCGGCCGGCGCATGAACCTTCGCCCGCTCCTGCAGCGTGGCAAAGCCGGTGCGCACCGCGTCTGCCGAATCGACGCCGAGCAGCACGCCGCCCATCTCCGATTTGTGCATGATGTCGGCCGACACCACTTTCATCACCACAGGAAATCCGAGCCTTGCCGCCGCTGTCACCGCCGCCGCCGCGGAGGTTGCGAGTTCCTCCGGCGATGTGGCAATACCGGCGTTGGCCAGCATTCGCTTCGCTTCCGCCTCGTTGGGAGTTACCGAGGGCAGCGGCATCACGGCGCCGTCCAGCGGCACGGCGCGCGGCGGCCTCGCGAACGCCTCGCCGAACCGGCCCATGGCATGGATCGCGGCGAGTGCCCGCGACGGGTCTTCGAACACGGTCAGGCCGTCTGCTTCGTACTCGGCGATGACCTCGCGCGGGGCGATGATGCTGAGTGCAAAGAGCCGGTCGGGATGTTTCCGGCGCAGGGCCGCGAGCTGGCCGCGCAGTTGCGGTCCAAACGTCGACGAGGCCCCGGTATAGGTGAAGAACGACAGCAGCGAACGATAGCCGCCGTCGACCATCATCGTTTCGCCGAACGTGCTGATCAGCGACACTTCCTGGACGATCTGGGCCGTGCAGTCGACCGGGTTGACCGCCGAGCAAAATGAAATGTGTGATTTCAGCCGGGCCTGGGCCACGGCCGGCATTGGCGGCATGGGCAGGCCAAGCGCCTCCGCCGCATCCGAGATCAGCACGCCGGCGCCGCCGCTGATCGTGAACACGCCAAGCGTGTTGCCGACGGGATAGACCTTGCGGGTCGCCAGATGCGCAATATCGAGCATCTCCTCCGTGTTGCGTGCCCGCACCGCACCGCACTCGTCGAGGATGCACTCGAACACCGCGTCGTCGCCGGCGATCGAGGCGGTGTGCGACTGCGCGGCCAGACCGCCGACCACGCTGCGGCCGACCTTCATGAACACGACCGGCTTGTGGGCACGGCGCGCGGCCTCCAGTGCGGCGAGCAGCTTGTCGGGATTGTTGATGCCCTCGGCGTAGGCCGCAATCACGTCGATGTCGGGATCGGTGACCATGCGGGCAATGGCATCGCCGACGGTGATGTCGGCTTCGTTGCCGGTCATGACACAGGCAGCAAGGCCAAGGCTGCGGGCACGGGCGAGCGTGTACAGGTGGCCGCCATAGGCCCCCGATTGGCTGGCAATGCCGATGCCGCCGCGCTTTGCAAAGCCACCCTCGAATATCGCAGCGAAGGTGCCGTAGAAATTGGCACGAGGATCGAACACACCGAGGGTGTTGGGCCCGAGCACGCGCATGTTGTGTGCGCGCGCAGCTTCGATCATGTCGGCCTGCAGTGCGCCACCCGCCGCGCCGACCTCGGCAAAGCCCGAGCTGAATACGATCGCCGTGCCGCAGCCGCGTGCGCCCAGATCCCGCACCGCCTGCACGACCGCAGGCGCCGGCACCACGACGATGCCGACGTCAGGCGCTGCAGGCAGGCTGGCGACCGACGCATAGGCCTTCAAGCCCTGAACCTCGGCGCGATTGGGATTGACCGGGTAAATTGCACCTTCGAAGCCGCGGGCCAACATGTAGGCGATCGACCGTCCGCCGATGCGGGCTGCGTCTGCCGACGCGCCGATCACCGCCACCGAGCGCGGCTGGAACAGATGGTCGAGGCCGTCGCCGCTCGCCTGGGTCATTTGAACTCTGAGGCTATAGGGTTGCCGCCGAACCAAACAGCGCCGTCACCTGACTGGACAGCGTGCCGCCGTTGCCATGGCACAACGCGACGTCGCACTGCTTCAACTGCCGCTCGCCGGCAGCACCGCGAAGTTGCGTCACGGCCTCGATGATGAGGAACATGCCGTACATGCCGGGATGCACGCAGGAGAGCCCGCCGCCGCTGGTGTTGACGGCGAGTTTGCCGCCGGGCGCGATGGCGCCGTCCGCGACGAACCGCCCGCCTTCGCCCTTGGGGCAGAAGCCGAGGTCTTCGAGGAACAGCAAAGTCGTGATCGTGAAGGCATCGTAGAGCATCAGCAGGTCGACATCGCTTTGTTTCAGGCCGGCCATGGCGAAGGCGCGCTGGCCACTTTCGACCGCAACAGTCGTCGTCAGATCGGCCATCTGCGTGATCGAGCGATGCGAATGGGCGCCGCCGGTGCCAAGGAAATAGACCGGCTTCTTTGCCAGATCGCGGGCGCGGTCGGCACGCACCATCACGCAGGCGCCGCCGCCGTCGGTGACTAGGCAGCAGTCACGCGTCGTCAGCGGATCGCTCACCATGCGGGCGGCGAGTACGTCGGCGCGGGTGAGCGGTCCGCGCGCGAACGCCGCCGGATTGAGGTTCGCCCAGGCGCGGGCGGCAACGGCGATATCCGCCAGCTGTTCGCGCGTGGTGCCGAATTCATGCATATGACGCGATGTGGCAAGCGCATAGCCGGTGATCGGATGGCGCGGCTCGTACGCGCTCTCATGCCACTGCGGCTCGCTCATGGAGACGAGCTTGCCGCCGGCCGTGCGCTGGTTCGAGCCGTAGCAGATGAGCACAGCATTGCAGAGCCCGGCATCGAGCGCGAGGGCTGCCTGCAGCACGTGCATCTCGAACGACGAACCGCCGACGTTGGTGCCATCGAAAAAGTGCGGCTTGATGCCGAGGTACTCGGCGACCGTCAGTGTGGGAAACGCATGCGTCGAGGTCGCGGCACAGATGCCGTCGATATCGGACAGCTTCAGGCCGGCATCGGCGATCGCGGCGAGCGAGGCCTCAGCCATCAACTCCGTGGCGCTGCGACCGTGTGCTTCGCCGCAGCCGGCACTGCCAATGCCGACGATGGCGGTCCGCCCTCGCAATGGATGTGCGGCCATGGTCACGCTCCCGCCTTCTCGACATCGAACACGAGCGCCGGCTCGCCCTTGAGGGTTGCGATGCGCGCCTTCACGGCCGTGCCGATTGCGGCTGTCTCGACCCCTTCGATGCGGCTCATCAGGCGCGGGCCCTCTGCCAGCTGCACAATAGCGATGTTGTAGCTGCTGTCGCGCCCGCGGTTCACGGTGATGGCATAGACAGTGCCGCGGCAGCTGGCGGCCACCCACTCGAGATCGGTCTCACCGGTCCCTGGAATGGCGACGCGTGGATAGAACGTGAATTTGCCCGTCGACCGGCTACGCTGGAGCATGAAGCGGCCGTCCGCGAGGTAGGCCTTGAACCGTGCTTCAGGTCCCAGTTCCCCCGCCGCACTTGTCGTCCGCTCCTGCCCCATGGGCGACGCCTCCCGATCGATTGACGCATGGTGTTGCCGAAACGGTCGCAACCGATGCCGGCCAAGTCAAGCGCCGTTGCCGCAGCCGTGGCACGCTGATCCCGAAGACCGGCAAAATCGGCGACGCGACTGGCGCCAACTCCACGCGACCGATTGACGCCTAGTCAGTCAGGTCGTGCGGGCCGTCAATTCGAATTGCAAGTTCAAGATGCCGTGTAAGCTGTGATCAAAAGTTCTTGTGCAGGTACTATCGTGTTGACCCTGACGTAGGTGGAGTTCAATAACCATGCGCGGCTTGGGACAACAGGTACAGGAACTACTCATGTCAACGTTGCACTCTCGCTTGCGACTGAAGTTGGCGACCGCACTTCTGGTGGGCGCCGCCGCAACGGCCGCCGGCAGCATGGCGTCGATTGCAGCCGAACCGGCAAGCCTTGAAGGTGCTTGGCGCGGCAGCGGCAACGTGCGCTTCGCGACGGGCGAAACGGAACGCGCGACGTGCCGCGCGAGCTTCCGCAAGCGCGGCGTCAACGGCTTCGTGATGACGGCTACGTGCGCGACACCATCCGCCAAAGCGACCCAAACGGCAGAGCTGACGCGCAGCGGATCGAACCGTTTTTCCGGCAGCTTCGAGAATACCGAATTCGGCGTGTCCGGCTCGATCACGGTCACGGTCAACGGCAATTCATTGAGTGCATCCCTCATCGGAGGTGGGGCTACCGCGGTCATGAGCCTCAATCGGTAACGGAAAGAGTGATTAGGACGCCAAGCGCGGACCGGTCGATGACCAGTCCGCGCCACTTGTCATGTGCGCGACCGTTGCTCCCCTACTTGGGCAGTGCGCCGTCGATGCCTTCGACGTAGAAGTTCATGCCTGAAAGGTCTTTGTCGGCGATCTTCTCGCCGGCCTTGAGGAATTCACTGCCGTCCTGCTTTTTCAACGGGCCGGTGAAGGGGTGGAACTCGCCCTTGGCGATTTTGTCCCGGGCCGCATCGGCAAGCGCTGCCACATCGGCCGGCACCTTTTTGCCGTAAGCCGCGATGTTCAGCATGCCGCTGTTGAGGCCGCCCCACACGTCGCCAGTCTTCCAGGTGCCGTCCATCGCAGCCTTCACGCGGCTGACGTAATAGGGGCCCCAGTTGTTGACCAGCGCGGTGATCTGGGCGTTGGGACCGAAGGCTGCCATGTTCGACGCCTGACCCACGGCCAGAATACCGCGCTCCTCGGCGAACTTCATCGGCGCCGGGCTGTCGGTGTGCTGGAACAGGACGTCGGCGCCCTGGTCGGCCAGTGCCTTGGCGGCGTCGGCTTCCTTGCCCGGGTCGAACCAGCTAGACACCCAGATCACCTTGAACTTCACATTCGGGTTCACGCTTTTGGCGCCGAGGTAGGCGGCGTTGATGCCCATCACGACCTCTGGAATCGGGAACGAGGCGATGTAGCCGATGGTGTTCGACTTCGACAGCTTGCCGGCCATGATGCCGGCGACATAGCGGCCCTCATAGTAGCGGATGTTCGACGTCGCCATGTTGTCGGCGCGCTTAAAGCCCGAGACGTGTTCGAACTTGATCTTGGGATTGCGCTCGGCGACCTTCAGCGTCGGGTTCATGAAACCGAACGACGTTGTGAAGATGATCTCGTGGCCGGCCTGTACCAATTGGTCGACGACGCGCTCGGCGTCGGGGCCCTCCGACACGTTCTCGATGTGGGTCGTTTCGACCTTGTCGCCAAGTTCCTTTTGGACCTGTAGCAGCCCCTGGTGGTGCTGGTAGGACCAGCCGTGATCGCCGATTGGGCCGACGTAGACGAACGCGACCTTGGTCTTCTTGGCCTGGGCAAAGGCGCCCGTTATGACGGCGCCTGCGGCCATAACCATCACTGCGGCCGCCAGTCGCCGACCCCACGTGAATTTCATGATGCACCCTCTTATTGTGTGAATTGCGCCTGTCGTACCCGACGTGGGCCGATGCGCCACCGTAGCGACCAAGGCGGGAGCTGCCAACAACCCGTTGGTCGAAGCACCTGCCCGTGTCGTGGCCAGGGGCGAGTGCCCGCCCTCGCGCACCGGTGGGGAAGACGCCTCCCGACCCACCGTCCTTTGGCAGCGTCGCATCTGATGATGCGCTTCGCGCGCGGCATGTCTTCTTCGCCATAATGGGACGCAGCCCCACGAACGTAACCCCGGCGCACGCCTGAGCAACGGCTGCCTGCTGCCAGAACTGAGCAGGCTCGGCCGGAGCATGCACGGCCTGCCACTCGACGCGACACGCCGCAAGAATCCGCCGCCAGCCCGGCGCAACCGGCATATGTGCGACTACCTGCCGGGCCTTTACGGTCGGTCACCGGCGGCCTAGCGATAGGCTTGGTTTTCAACAGCAACAGCTCCCGAGGAAGGACCCCCCATGAAACTGGTTCGTTTTGGCGCCAGCGGCCACGAGAAACCCGGCATTGTCGATGCTGACGGCAACATCCGTGACATGTCGAGCCACGTGCCCGACTACACAGGCGAGACCTTGAACCCGGCCCGCCTCGCACACCTGAAGACCATCGACCCGAAGTCGCAGCCGCTGGCGCCGAAGGGCGTGCGCATCGGCGCGCCGGTCGCCAAGGTGCACAATTTCATCGCCGTCGGCCTCAACTACGCTGACCACGCGAAGGAGACGGGCGCCGCGATCCCCAAGGAGCCCATACTCTTCAACAAGCTCGCCAACTGCATCATCGGTCCCAACGACGATGTGATGATCCCGAAGAACTCGATCAAGCTCGACTGGGAAGTGGAGATCGCGTTCGTGATCGGCACCCGCGCCCGCTACGTCGAAGAGAAGGACGCGATGAAGTACATCGCCGGCTTCTGCATCTGTAACGACGTGTCGGAGCGTCACTTCCAGGCCGAGCGCAGCGGCCAGTGGATGAAGGGCAAGAGTTTCGAAACCTCGGGCCCGCTCGGCCCCTGGTTGGTGACGCCCGACGAAATCGAGGACGTACAGAGCCTCGACATGTGGCTCGACGTATCGGGCAAGCGCATGCAGACCGGCAGCACGAAGACCATGATTTTCTCGATCGCCCACCAGCTGCACTACATCACGCAGTTCATGGTGCTGGAAGCGGGCGATGTGGTCACCACCGGCACGCCGCCCGGCGTCGGCCTCGGCATGAAGCCGCCGCACTTCCTCAAGGCTGGCGACACGATGAAGTTGCACATCGCCGGTCTTGGCGAGCAGATGCAGAAAGTCGTGCCGTTCAAGGAGTGAATCGCGAGGCGTGCGAGGGCGTTGTCCTTGCACGCTCGCATTTGTCGTACACATACCTGAAGCATGTTTGTCTCGACACGGGCGTGGTCGCAACGGTTGCGAAATCGCCCGCCGGGCGGCCTTTTGCGGCGATACCGCGACGGATTCGGTCGCACGGCGAAGCTGATCCTGGAAACATTCAAAAACAAATCACGTAATGTTTGTTTGCAGTTGCGAACGGGCGTCGGCACCTTCGCTCTAGGCTACCACTTCCGTGGTCAGAAATTTGGCTCTAACGAGCGGAATCGCACATGAAAAGCTTGTTGACAGCGATGTCCATCATCGCCTTGACCATAGCACTGATTGTTGCAACCGCCTTCTCGGTTACGGCGCAGGAAAACAATTCGAAAGCCGCCGCCAAAGCAAAGGCCGCCGCCGCAGCGAACCAGCAGCGCAAGTCAGACGACCTGAACCGTCAGCGTATCGAGCAGCCGGCATCGAGTGGTTTGGTCGAGGGCACGTGGCAGTATCGGGCGCTGGTCAAGCAGATGTAGGACTGCGCCTGATGGGATGCCCGACGGCGGTCTGCAACTGTTCGACCCTTTTGGCAGCGCGACATCGATAGCCGTTCGAGCAGCCCAGTAGCACACCGATTTCTACAAGTGCGCCGCCTCTGCTTACAGCAAGTTTCTCCAGCCGGCCTGTAAGCCGGGTTCTGTCTGGGGGTTGCCCCCCGCGGCGGCCATTCGTCTTGGTCACGCATTGCTGCAGACCTCAAAGCAACCAACCCGGGTGACGGCCAGGAAACAGGCTCGGCGCCGAAAGTTTCCCCTCGCGCCCGGTCACCCCTATTTGGTCTTGCTCCCGGTGGGGTTTGCCATGCCGGCGCTGTTGCCAGAACCGCGGTGCGCTCTTACCGCACCTTTTCACCCTTGCCCGCGTCCGGCCCGAAGGCGCAAGCGCAGGCGGTTTCATTTCTGTGGCACTTTCCCTGGGGTCGCCCCCGGCGGCCGTTAGCCGCCACCGTGCGTCCTTGGAGCCCGGACTTTCCTCCACCCGCTGGCGCTTGACCTTGCGATCCTGGACCGGCGAGCAGCGGCCGCCCGGCCGACTGGAGAGCCTGTGTCTTGGGTGGGGTTGCGCACACCGTCAAGGACATTCGTGTCATCGTCTGGCAGCAGTCGTCAAGAATGGCTGCTAAGCTGCTGAATTTGAACGAATTTTGGTCTTTCTCATGAACGAATCTTCGGTACACTTCAAGACAGGAGTATGACAAGCAACGCGATCGAAACTCGAAACCAGGGGTTCGTATGGCCGACAGCGACTTCAAGCGACAACTCGAGGGCTTCAGTCTGACCACCGCCGAAATCCTGTACCGGCTGCCGGATCACCCGAGCTTGCTGCAGACCTACGTCTGGCAGGACTACGACCTGCACCCGCTGTATCCTAAGCTGAAGGGCTTTCTCGAATTCTGGTCAAAGAACCTGGAGGGTCGCCTGCACAAGGTGCGCGTCGCCCACCGCCAGCTGATCCGGCCCAGCGAGTTGAAGCTCATTACCGCCGACTTCAAGCTGCACTGAGCTGCCACAACCGGCTCGCCGCCTGCATGTCGCGCCAGCGGTTGGCCCGGCGGACTTCGGCCTCCGTGTCCGTGCCCCACTTTGCGATCTGGTAGTCTTCATCGACGTGGGCGGCCACCCAGGCCTCCGTCAGGTTGACCGCACCATGGGCATGGGCCAGCGCCAGCAACGCCGATCCCGTCAGCGTCGTCATCACGTTGAGCGCGGCGAGTGGAAGTGCAGGAACGCCCGCGATCTTCGCCGCGATCTTGCCGAGCGTGCCCTGCGGTTGGGTCACCGGCATGATGCCCTCGCCCAGGATGAAGCGGCCGCCCGCCCACTGCTCGACCCAGGCGATGATCGGGTCCCAAACGGCTGCCTGCTGTGCGACGAGGGCTGCCGGTCCGTCGGCACGATAGAGCAGCAGGTCGCTGCCAGCATAAGTCACGACCTCGGCCGCAACCTCTGCCTCGCGGCCCGTGACGCCGTCGAGAGCCGAGTTGACGAGACGGGTGAGCGGCATCGTCGACGGATCGATCTGGGTCACCTGCGCCTGCCACTCGGCGGCGAGCGTCGTGGCCAGCAGCTCAGAGGGCACCAGCAGCAGCTTCTTGGCCGGCGTGCGCACGGGGCGACCATCGAGCAGGATCGCCCAGCCGCCGTCTCGGCTGCCAACCGCCGCGTCCGAGTAGAAGCGCTTCGGAAGGGGGGCCGCGCGCTGGCCGGCTTGTACCGCCGTGACGCCACGCTTCCAGGTGTCATTCTTGGGGTCGGTCATGGGAGCGTGGGCTCAGGGCTGGACTTCGGGCGACAGCAACCGGTCGATCGCCGGGATGAGCTGATCATAGTCCGGCACGATCGCGTGTGCACCGGCGAGCTTCAACTGGTCGACGGGATGATAGCCCCAGGCGACGCCGATGCCAGCGACGTCCGCGTTCTTGGCCATCTCGATGTCGAACGTGGTATCGCCGATCATGACGGTCGTGGCCGCCGTGGCGCCGGTTTCCTGGATCGCCGCCATGATCATGGAGGGGTGCGGCTTAGAGGGATGGGTGTCGGCCGTTTGAATGGTGACGAAGTGGGGGTGCAGGCCGAACCGCTCGAACACGGCCGCGACCCCGCGCCGCGACTTGCCGGTGGCGATGCCGAGCACCGTGTCGGGCCGCGCACTCAAGGTGCGGATCGCCGCCAGTGCGCCCGGATAGGCCGGCTCCTGGTGCGCGGGGTCGCGCCGCAATGCGCCGAACGCGGCCTTGTAGGTCTGGGCGACCGCATCGACCAGCGCATCGTCGGCATGGGGCAGCAGCCGGCTGATTGCCAGCGTGAGCGACAGCCCGATGATTGAGAGCGTCTGTTCGCGCGGCAGCGCGGCCACGCCATGCACGGCGAACGCCCGCTCCATCGCCGCGACGATGATGTGCTGGCTGTCGACGATCGTCCCGTCGCAATCGAAAATGATCAGGTTCATGGGGTGCAGCTTAGAGCCTGTCTGAATGATTTTCGTGGCTTTTCATGACCCACCCTCGAGTCGATCCGCAAGAAGCAGCCCGCCGTCCGTAGCCTTAGCTACGGCCAAGGGCTGCGACGCCGCAGATGCCCCCTCCCGACGCGATGAAATCTCACGAAAATCATCCGGACAGGCTCTTAGATAAGTCGATCATAGTCGTCATGGCCGCCGATCCACACCCAGAGCAAGCCGTCATCGACGTCGACGGCAAGCGCGCGGTGGGCGCCCCCGACGCGGGCCGACCAGAACCGTCCCACGCGCTTGAAGTGCAGTGAGGGATGCTGAGGATCTTGCCGAAATAGCTCATAGTTCTTGTCGGCAAGGCGTTGAATGTCGGGAGGCAATGCCTCGTAGAGTTTCCAGAACCGGGCGGTCGCACGGTTTGCCATGGACTTGATCTCACCGGCTTCGACCTCAATCGATCTTTCTGGTTTCGCCGCGCGCGTGCTCGGCTAGCGCCTCGTCGGCCAACCAATCGAGACGGCCGGCTGCCACATCGGCTCTAATGCGCTCATCGAGCAACTTGCCCTGGAACTCCGCGAACCACGCGCGAAACCGGGCGAACTCTGCTGGTGAGAGTTGCGCAACTGCTTTCTCGATGTCCTCGATCCGACTCACGTGTTCACCATCCAACGCCACGTTCGACACCTGGCAAGGGTATCACTTTGCAGCGGTTCGAACCAGGGAAGCGGATGACGCTTCACAGGCAAACCGTCCCATCGCAATCGAAAATGATCAGGTTCATGGGGGGCAGGATCGCATGGGCGGCACCATTGCGTTGATCACTCCTTGTCGGCGTCGAAGCGCTCTGCATCGAGACCGAGCATCTCCCATGTCCGCTTCATGTGGGCCGGCAATTCCGCCGTGATGTCGATGCGGTTCCGGCCGTCTGGATGCGGGATGATCAGGCGGCGCGCATGCAGGTGCAGCATCTTGTCGATGCCGCTGTCGACGAGCACGTCTTCGCCGTCATACTTGTTATCGCCGACCACCGGACAGCCGATCAGCGCCATGTGCGCGCGCAACTGGTGCTGGCGCCCCGTCACCGGCTTCAGCGACACCCATGATGCCTTGTAGCCGACCCGGTCGATCACCGAGTAGTGCGTGGTCGCGTGCATGGCGACCTCTTGCTCGCCGGGGAGTGCCTTGCGCACGCGGTCGCCGTCGGGGCCCGCGGCTTTGACGAGGGCCGCCTCGATCTTGCCCTGGGGTGGTTTGGGGACGCCCTTGACGAGGGCCCAATAGGTCTTGGCGGCCGACCTCGTCTGGAACGTGCGGCCGAGCTTGGCGGCCGCATCGCGGTGTTTCGCGATCAGCAGGATGCCGGTGGTATCACGGTCCAGGCGGTGGACGAGGCGCGGGCGGTCGCCGAACCGGTCGACCATGCCGGCCAGCAGCCCGTCGATGTGCCGCGACGTGCCGGTGCCGCCCTGCACCGCGATGCCGAACGGCTTGTTCAGCACCAGAACGTCGTCGTCCTCGAACAAGATCATGCGTTCGATCGTGTCGCGGTCGGCTTTCGACAGGCTGGGCTGCGGCTTGGCGGCGGGGTTCGTCTTGGCCGGCTGGCGGGCGACCTTGGGCACACGGACCTCGGCACCCACTTCCAGACGTTCGCTCGCCTGCACGCGGCGGCTGTTGACGCGCACCTGCCCCGACCGCAGCAGCTTCTGCAGATAGCCATGGGTGATGTCCGGGAAGTGCGTCTTGAACCACTTGTCGAGGCGCACGCCTGCTTCGCCGTGCGCCACCCGGATCGTCTCGACCGGATCTGTCATGCGAGCACCTGTCTTGTGAAGAGAAGCCCGACATAGAGCCCAAGGATCGACAACAGCACGGAGGCTGCCACATACAGCAAGGCCGCAGTTGTATCACCGCGGCTCATCAAAATGTGCGCATCGAGCGAGAAGGCCGAAAACGTGGTGAAGCCGCCGAGAATGCCGGTCGCAAGGAACGTGCGCAACTCGGGCGAGCCGTCAAAGCGCAGCGCAACGGCGGTGACGACGACACCCATCAGCAGCGAGCCGACGATGTTGATGACCACCGTCGACCACGGAAAATCGGTTCCGAACAATCGGGCAAATCCGACGTTCACGAGGTGGCGCGCGCCAGCACCGATCGCGCCGCCCACGGTTGCCAGCAGCAGCAGGCGCATCACCAGATCCTTCGGGTTGCAAGGGCGCACACATAGACCCGCACGGCGCCAGCAGCAAGGGCGCGGCTTGACCAGCGGCGCAATTGCATGAACGACCGAGTGTAACGACTCCAACGCCTGGGTCCCGTCGCGCTGCGCAGGCGCTGGTGTCCCCACTCCCTCGGCCGGCAAGTGCCGCGACCACGGCGCCAGCACCGGTCAACCCCGGCCACCCCCACCTGGTCGCGCCAAGAATGAGTTACCGCGCGCCAACGCGTGGGCCTCGTCATCGCCGCGCGCGGCTCAACTCATGGCGCGGCGTAACTCGTCCTTGGCGCGCCTAGGTGGGGGTGACAGGGAAACCGCACAGCACTCAATGGCGTTGTTTGTGCGGTTCGTTTTCCGCGCGTGGTTTCGATGCTGGAGAGAGTGGTGCGGTATGCTTGTTCATACGAACGCCCCTGATCGGCACCTGTAGCCCGGCTGCCAGCTGCTGTCTGGCTCTTGCGTGGCGCCGTAAAATCGCGCCATGAAAGCGGTTAAACTGCGCGCCATAGCCAGGGCGGGACGACAACGTGAAACTGTCAATCGCAACGGTTTGCCTCAGCGGCGGACTCGACGAGAAGCTCGAGGCAATTGCGGCGGCCGGCTTCAAGGGCGTCGAAATCTTCGAGAACGATCTGCTGTCATACGGCGGCACGCCGATCGAGATCGCCCGCCGCTGCCGTGACTTGGGCCTCGAGATCATCACCTTCCAGCCATTCCGCGACTTCGAGGGCATGCCGCCGGAAAAACGCGCCCGCACGTTCGCGCGCGCCGAACGCAAGTTCGACCTGATGGCTGAACTCGGCTGCGATCTGCTGATGGTGTGCTCGAATGTGGCGCCCGACAGCCTCGGCGGCATCGACCGCGCCGCCAGCGACTTCCGGGAACTGGGCGAGCGGGCGGCCAAGCGCCGCATGCGGGTGGCGTTCGAGGCGCTGGCCTGGGGGCGCAACATCAACGACTATCGCGACGCCTGGGAGGTGGTGCGGCGCGCCGACCACGCGCATGTGGGTCTCGTCCTCGACAGCTTCCACACGTTCGCGCGCAAGACCGATCTTGGCGCCATGCGCTCCATTCCAGGCGACCGCATCTTCCTCGTGCAGATGGCGGATGCGCCCATCCTCGACATGGACATCCTGTCGTGGAGCCGGCACTACCGCAATTTTCCAGGCCAGGGGAATTTCCCGCTGCTGGAGTTCATGACGGCGCTCCAGACCACCGGCTTCACGGGTCCGCTGTCGCTTGAGATCTTCAACGACCAGTTCCGCGCGGGGGCTGCGCGGCGCGTTGCCATCGACGGCCGCCGTTCGCTGATCTTCCTGCTCGATCAACTGCGCCAGCGCACCGGCATCGACAGCAGCGGCACGGCCTTTCTGCCACCGCGCTCCCAGTGCCGCGGCACTGCCTTCCTTGAATTCGCGCTCGACGGCGTAGCCACCCCGACCTTCGAAACGCTGCTGCGCGGCCTCGGTTTCGCACGTGCCGGCGAGCATCGCAGCAAAGCCGTGACGCGTTGGACGCAAGGAGCGATCAACATCGTCGTCAATACCGAGAGCCAAGGCTTCGCCCACTCCTTCAACATCACGCACGGCACCTCGGTGTGCGCGATCGGCCTTGATGTCAGCGATGCGGCAGCAACCCTCGACCGTGCCCAACGCCTGCTCGATCAGCCGTTCCGCCAGGCGGTCGGACCGAACGAACTCGAAATTCCAGCGGTGCGCGGTCTCGGTGGCAGCCTCGTCTACTTCATCGATCGCCACAGTGATCTTGCCCGCGTCTGGGACATCGAGTTCGATGCGACCGGTGACAAGCCAACAGGCGGTGCTTGCGGCCTCACGTCCGTTGATCACATCTCGCAGTCGATGCACTATGAGGAACTGTTGACCTGGCTGCTGTTCTACACCTCACTTCTCGACCTCGACCAGTCGAGCGAGCAGGACGTGCTCGATCCGGGCGGGCTCGTCAAAAGTCAGGTGATCCAGGCGGCTGACGGCAACCTGCGTCTCGTCCTTAACGCATCGCAGTCGACCCGCACGCAATCCTCGCGCTTCCTCGCCGACACCTTCGGCTCCGGCGTGCAGCACATCGCCTTCGCCACCGACGATCTGCTGGCGACGGTCAAGCAGCTGACGGCGAACGGGGTGAAGCTGCTGCCGATCCCGGAGAACTACTACGACGACCTCGAAGCCAAGACCGATCTGTCGCAAGCGCGCATCGACGAACTGAAGGCCCACAACATTCTCTATGATCGCGAGGGCGGCGCGGAATTCCTGCAGGCCTACACCGAGACATTCGATGACCGCTTTTTCTTCGAACTCGTCGAGCGGCGCGGCGGCTATCGCAGTTTCGGCGCAGTCAACGCGCCGATCCGGCTCGCAGCCCAGGCTCGCCTCGCCAGGCCGGCCGCCATGCCGCGAGCGTAAGGCGTCGCGACCCTGCGGGTCGTGGCAGCCCGTTGCTTGCCCTAAAACATCGCCGCCCGGACCACGTTGCCATGGCCCGGGTGTCGATGGGGTGGGAGTGCCCAGTCGAAAGTTGTCTACCAGGCGATGCCCTGGTAGGTCGCATCGCCGGCCGGCAGTTCGGCGAACAGGCGCGCAAGATCGAGGACATGCACGTTCGGGCGGCGGGCCTTCACGGCTGCGCGGAATTCGTCCGTCGCGTGCGACACGACGACGATATCGCTGTTGGCCATCACGTCGTCCGCCGACTGCACGGTCAGCGACTTCAAATCGTCCATCAGGCGCGCCTGGCTCGGGCACGCGTGGCGCACGTAGTCGATCTGGCTCTGGAGGTGCGGGCCCTCGGCAATGTTCGGATCGTAGGCCAGCAGCGTCTCGCCCTTGGCCTGCAACCGTGCCATCAGCTCGAGCGTCGGGCTCTCGCGCAGATCATCGGTCGCCGGTTTGAACGTCAACCCGAGAAAACCGATCCGCTGGCCTTCGAAGGGCTTCAGCAGTCGGACGGCCTGGTCGACGTGACGGTCGTTCGATGCCGTCAGGTTCTGGATGAGGGGAAGGTTGATGCCCAAGTCGGTGGCGAGGTGGGCCACGGCGCGCACTTCCTTCGGCAGGCACGAACCGCCGAACGCGAAGCCGGGCTTCAGATAATAGGGCGACAGATTGAGTTTCAGATCTTTGACGAACACGTTCATCACTTCGTGGCTGTCGATCGCAAGCGCCTTGCACAGGCGGCCGATCTCGTTGCCGAAGGCGACCTTGGTCGCGTGCCAGACGTTGTCGGCGTATTTGACCATCTCGGCTGCTTCGATCGAGACGAACAGGATGCGCTCGTCGACGGCCGAGTAGATGCGCGAAACGATCTCTTCCGAGCGCTTGTCGCAGGCGCCGATGACGGTCTTGGGCGGCGCATAGAAGTCGGCGACCGCGACGCCCTCGCGCAGGAACTCCGGATTGAAGCAGACGCCGAAGTCGACGCCCATCTTCTTGCCCGATGCGGCTTCGATCTCGGGCGCAACGCAGTCGAGCGTGGTGCCGGGCGGCACCGAGCAGCGCATGACGATGACGTGGAAGCCCGACTTCAAGCTCAGCGCCTGGCCGATGGCACGGCTGGCCTGGCGCACGTAGGTGAGATCGCAATCGCCGTTGGGCGACGTCGGAGTGCCAACCGACATGAACGTCACATCCGTATCGAGGACGGCTGCGACGAGGTTCTGCGTCGCGTCGATCAAGCCGGCGTCGACGCCTTCCCGCAGCAGATCGCCAAGACGCGCTTCGACGATCGGCGAACGGCCTTCCTTGATCGCCCGCACCTTGTCGAGCGATATATCGACGCCGACCATGCGGAAACCGAGGTGGGCGAGGCACGCCATCGAAACGGCGCCGACATAACCAAGGCCAATCACGCTGATCGACGGTTTCTCATGCACCGCCGGCAGCGCGGCCACGTTTTCGAGACGCAGGCTCTCGCTTCCCATACGAGACATAGTCATTTTGGTAGTGCTCCCCACTTCACTTGAGCCCAAAAGGGCCGGATTGACGCTCTCGTCGCGCGTGGGTCTCTAAGGATGCCGCATCATGCGGTTCTTGCCCGATGCAATTGCCATTTCGGCAATCGCGTATCCCGTCGTCGCTCGATCTCAGAATGCCAAAGACAAGTGGGTGAACGCTGAATTAAGTTATCGCAATTGTAGGTAACTCAAGAAAACATCATGACCTTCAAAAACATCCAACTTGGGACAGTGACAAGCTTTGAATAAATCATAACAATAAGAAATAATCCGCAAAATGAAAGTGCAGTGAGCCAGATCGCCATATACTCGCGGGCCATGGCCACCCAGCCGGGTCCAGAGAAGCCCTGCTTCTGGTTGCCGCGATTGGTCCATTTCTGCTTGGCGAGCCGCCACAGCATGTAGACCTTCACCACCGCGTTGACGAGCTGGTTGATGTAAAGCGCCCAGATGAAATTCATATCGACTCGATGGGCGTACATGAACAGTACGATCGCCAGCAGGCCGCGGGATATGGCGATATAGATGAAATAGGACAGAACGAACGGCACACCCAGTTTGATCGCACCGGCAATGGCGAGCAGCGGTGAAAACAGCATCGTCCACATGGCGATGCGCTGGTCGACGCAGCACCACCAGATGAAGAACGGCATTTTCCGCGGTCCAAGCGCGATCGCGCGCTGGCCGTTACGCAACATATTGCCCGACCAGCGCCGCAGGTTTTCCACCATGCGCTGCTTGGCCGAGCCTTCGATGATCTCAACCGTGTAGCCGCAGGCATCCGGCACGTAGAGCATCTTGACGTTGTGCTGCAGCAGCGCGAACCAGGTGCTCTTGTCGTCGCCGGACAGGAAGCGAAACTGGCCCCAGAGCCAGTGGTTGAGGAAGTCGGCTTCCTGCAGGCGGATGAAGTCGTGACTGACGAGGTGGGTCGCACGGAATACCGAGAAGCGGCCGGTCAGCGTGAGCACCCGCGCCGACAGCGAATGGCTCTGCATGGCGAGACGGCGCTGGGCGAACCGCATGGACAGCCACGACTGCATCCACCACGGACCCTTGACGATCACATCTTCGTCGGTCGTCACCGCATGCAGTTCAGGATCGAGCGCGAACAGCGGCAGGCACTTCGTCAGCGCGCCATGGTCGAGCACGAAGTCGCCGTCCATGAAGGCGACGATGTCGTTTGCGCCGAGCCCTTCGCGGCTCATGGCACGCAGCAGCAGCGCGATGGCGATGCGCTTGCCGGGTTGGTTCTGGCGGATGATGCGGAGCTCGATGTCGAGGTCCGATCCGACCAGCTTGAAGTGGCGGATCAGCGTTTCCTCGTCCTCGCGCTCGCTGGAGCCGAGCCAGACGGTCGCCGGGCGCCCGGTCGCGCGGATCTCGCCGACGATCGAGCGCACCACGGCTTCTGCCGTCGAGCGGGCTTCGCGGAACGTCGTCATCATGAAGTGAACGCGTTCCGGCCGCCAGCCGGAGTTCCACACCGCCTGGCCGCGCGCGCGGATGCGAGGGTAAGTGATCTTGGCGTAGATGCCGGCGCGGATCCAATGGTTGAGCCACCAGCCGTAGCGCCAGATGCCGAGCACGCCGATCACGTAGACGAACTCGTGGGCAGCCGGGTCCCAGATCGAGTTCGGCAACAGCATCAGCGCGATCGCGCAGCAGCTGAAAAACAGCAGCAGTTTCAGCTGCGTCAGTGGCGACCACTTCTCGATGAACGAGAGCTTTTCCGACGGGTCGGCCAGGCGCTGGTCGAGCGGGCGATTCGGCAGCTGCGGCCGTTGCAGGGCTGGTCGCGTGGCGCGCGTGCTCGATGTCACTTGATGCGGACGGGCAGGCGATGGTGCGCCTGCACCAAGGTTCGCGGCCGGCCGGACTTTGGTCTCTGTCGCCATGCGTACCGGCGGCTGCTCAGCCGTCCCCTCAGAGCGACATCTGGAACTTCTGCTTGATCGAGGTCAGCAGCGAGTTGGTCGAGCGCTGCGGGAAGATGACGACGACAGGCAGGCCCGAGCGGTAGCGCTCGGAATCGGCGACGCGGCTCGTGTCATCGAAGCTGATCGTCACCTTTGCCGAACGGTCAGTCGCACCCCGCCAGCTGTAGCCCGGCGTCTGGCGCTGGTTCTGTTCGGTGATGAAACCCGACGTGCGGTCGATCTTGGTCACGCGGCCCTTCAGCGTTTCGCCAAGGGCTGGAACGAAGATCATGGCCTCGTCGCCCTGGCCGACTTTTAGCACCTCGTCCTGGTTGAGGAAGGCCGTGACCTGGCGGTTGCGCCGCTGTTCGACGATGGCGATGATATCGCCGCGGCGGATGCTGCCCTGGTTGACGCGGGGCAGTTCCAGCACGTTGCCGTCGAACGGCGCATGTACCGCCAGCCGGTCGCGGTGATGCAGGAGGGCCGCGTGCCGCTGCTGGGTCACTTTCACTTCATTCTCGGCGAGCCGCACCTGGGCTTCGGTCAGGCCGACGTCGCCGATCAGGTTGGTGCCGCTGTAGAAGCGCTTGCCGATATTGTCACCGGCCAGTTCCACCCGCGCATTGAGCTCGACCCGCCGGCCGTCCAGCAGCTTCGTCACCGTGAGGAGCTGCTTTTCCGCGATCTCCAGCACGGTGTCGGTGGCGAAGCCTTTGGCGTGCAGGAACTTCAGCCGCTTCACTTGCTGTTCGGCGCCCTTCTGCTGCGCCTCGAGCCCCTCGACCTCGATGCGCGACTGTTCGAGGTTTTTCAACTCGACGCCGGCGAAACTCTTCAGCCGCTCCAGTTCGTCGGCGTGGCGCTGCTTGGCAAACAGCAGCTTTGCCTTCTGTTCGCGGATCGCAATGTCGGCCAGCTCGATCTCGCGCTCGAGCTGGCTGTCGAATACGTTGACGATGACATCGCCGGTCTTCACCTGATCGCCGGGCTTCACCTCGGTCCAGCCGACCCGGCCGTCGACGGGCGATGCCACCGTGTCGACGGGCGCGGTGATGACGGCGGTCTGCACTTCCATGCGATAGAAGTTCGTGTAGCCGAGCAGGCCCGTGTAGGCAAACACGACGACGCCGAGACAGCCGTAGACCGTGGTCATGACCACGGTCTTGACCGGCCAGCGGCGGATCGGCAGCTTCGAAGTGGGGCTTGGATCCGGTGTCAGCGCGGCCGGCGTCACCGGCACGTCGATGCGCTGGATGGTGTCGCCCACGTTCACCATGGAGCCGCGGACCAGCTCTTCGATGAAGTGCGACATCAATTCGCGTTCGCGCTCGCCAAGCGCGGTGAAGCGCACGGCGAACATGCCGCTCGCGGCATCGCCGCGGACGCACTGGCCCTTGGCGTCGAACGAGACGTCGAAGCCCTGGAACGGCAGCGTCATTTGCAGGAGAACTTCGGCGCCGACTTCGGGGATGGTCTCCGGAAACCCTTCGATCCGCAGACCGCCCAGGCTCCAATCGGCCGCGCGCAGGCGGTGACCGCCCACCTCAACGAAGATGGGCGCGGTCACGCGGTGATGGCGACGCTGGTCAGCCTTCTCGCGTTTGACTTTGACCGACATTGGTACTCGTACCCACACACGCACGTCGAACGCGTGCGCGGAGTTACCCCGGCGCACCGATACGTTTTCACATAGGGGTCTTAATATTCACTTCACGACGCTGGGACGGCGTGTCTGGCCTCAGGCGCCGGCGGGCAGCACTTTGCCTGGATTGAGGATGTTCTTTGGATCAAGCACACCCTTGATCAGCCGCATCACATCCACGCCCGCACCGTGTTCGGCCCGCAGATACTTGATTTTTCCCTGGCCGACGCCGTGTTCGCCAGTGCAGGTGCCGGCCATGGCGATGGCGCGATCTGCGAGCCTGGAAAGAAACACCTTTGCCGCTTCGATTTCCTGCGGACTGCCCATGTCGATCAAGGGCTGGCAGTGGAAGTTGCCGTCGCCGACATGGCCTGCGATTGGTGAAATAATTCCTAATTCCTTGATGTCGTTCTGGGTCGCAATCAGGCATTCGGCCAGGCGCGAGATTGGCACGCATACATCGGTCGCCAGTGCCTCGGTACCCGGCCGCAGGGCCTTGGTCGCCCAGTAGACGTCGTGCCGCGCCTTCCACAGCCGGCGACGGTCTTCTTCCTTTTCGGCCCACACGAAGCCGCGTGCGCCTTCGCTGGTGGCGATCGCCTCGAACTGCTCGACCTGGTCGCGGGCGGAAACCGTGGTGCCGTGGAACTCGAGGAACAGTGTCGGCTTCTCTTCCAGCGTCATCTTGGAATAGGCGTTGATGCCGCGAATCATCAGTTCGTCCAGCAACTCCATGCGGGCGACGCCAAGGCCGAGCTGGATCGACTGAATGACAGTGTTGCAGGCGGCTTCGGTGGAGTCGAAGGTGCAGACGGCAGCCAGGATCTGCTCGGGAATGCCGTTCAGGCGGACCGTCACCTCGGTGATGATGCCGAGCGTGCCTTCCGATCCAACGAGCAGCTTGGTCAGATCGTAGCCGGCCGAGGATTTGCGCGCACGGCTCGCCGTCGTCACGACCGAGCCGTCGGCCATGACCGCCTTCAGGCTCAGCACGTTCTCGCGCATGGTGCCGTACTTGACGGCATTGGTGCCGGACGCCCGGGTCGCAGCCATGCCGCCGAGCGTTGCGTCCTCGGCGCCGGGATCGACCGAGAAGAACAGCCCCATGTCCTTGACGTGGTCGTTCAGCGCCTTGCGCGAGACCCCGGCCTCGACCACGCAGTCGAGATCGCGTTCGTTGACCTGCAGCACCTTGTTCATGCGGGAGAAGTCGATCGAAATGCCACCCTCAGGCGCATTAGTGTGGCCTTCGAGCGACGTGCCCGCGCCAAATGGTATGATCGGCACCGAATATGTGCTCGCAACGTTAACAATCTCGCGGACCTCTTCGGTGGTGTCGACCCACACCACCGCGTCGGGCGGCTGATTGGCGAGCCATGTCAGCGTGTGCGCGTGCTGCCTGCGAACCGCCTCGCCGGTCTGCAGGCGGTCGCCAAATCTTTGACGCAGAATGGAAATCGCGGTTCGACGGGCCTCCGTCCCGGACTGCTCCGAGATCAGGCTTGTGCTGTTCGTCATAGGAATTATTCCGTTATGCACAGGGATGTCCGAGCGGCGCGAGAACCAGGCACCATCCGCAAAATCTAGAGTGACGTGCCCCTCAGACGCAATGGCGTTCGGCGCTAGAGTGACCGATAAATGACGGAATAAGCGAGAACAGAGCGGCATTCCCGCATCGCCATCGCCATTTTCAACGGCGGCCCGCCTTTCTTTCTCGTTAATTTTCCATTAGCACCATAACTTGAAGCCGGGGGCTTCGTAGATCCACAAGGGAGTTCTAGTCATGTTCCGGAGGCTGTTCGTAGCGCTCCTTGCCATGGCCGCAGCTGGCGCAGTCGCCACCGCTGAAGCCCAGCAAGGAAATGACAACTGGGTGCTGTTGAGCACCAAGACCGTAGACCTGAGAGCCGGCAATGACACGATTGACGTGTCTGCTGCTCGCGGCAATTTCAGAGCAATCCGTATTCGCAATACCGGTGACGACATCTCGATCAGCAAGGCCCGTGTGGTCTATGGGGACAACTCGTCCCACGTAGAAGATCGCACCATCAACCTGCTGAGCGGCGAGCGGTCGCGTCCGATCGATCAGCGCAGCGGCGGCAAGTTCGTCGACGCGGTTGCGATCACCTACGGCGCGGTTTCGCGCGGCGGCAATGCGACCATCCAGGTCTGGGGACTTGTCGATGACGCGCGGGCAGTCCGCTCGGCCGCGGCACAGCGTCCTGCCTCGGCGGACCCGGCCCAGCCGATCAAGTCCTCGCCAACCACGGCGGCACCGACGCCAGCAGCGCCTGGCACTGCTGCTGCGTTCGCTGGTGGCGACGTTCTGTTTGGCACCCAGTCGGTCGGATTTGGTGTTGACCGCGATGTGATCCGCGTCGGCGCCGACATCGGCAAGTTCGACAAGATCCGCTTGCGCGTACTCGACAACGATGTCTTCCTGAACGAACTGAAGGTGATTTACGCGAACGGCGAGCCAGATACCCTGGCCGTCAATGCCGAGATCAAGGCCAACAGCCGCACCAACTACCTGTCGCTGAAGGGCGATCGGTTCATCAAGGAAATCCAGCTCAACTACCGCTCGCGCCCGAACTTCCGTGGTCAGGCGCACGTTGAAGTGCTCGGCCAGTATGCCGAGGGCTGGCTGGCACCGACCGGCGAAGGCCGCAAGTTCAATCAGGGTTGGGTGCTGCTCGGCGCGCAGACCGCCGACTTCCTGAAGCTGACCTCGGGCAAACTCGGGTTCGACCGCGATGTGATCTCGGTCGGTCGCAACGAGGGTGGCTTCAAGCGCATCCGTGTGCAGGTTCGTGATCGCGCCATCACGCTCAACGAACTGCGGGTCGTCTATGCGTCGGGCCAGGAAGACATCATCCCGATCAAGACCAAGGTCGAAGCCGGCTCCACCTACGGGCCGATCGACCTGAAGGGCGGCAACCGTCCGATCAAGGAGATCGTGGCGTTCTACCGCTCGCGCCTCCTCGATCGCAGCGCCACTGGCCGCGGCAAGGCCGTGGTCGAGGTCTGGGGTCTGCACTGATCGGGCTATGGAACCGGAGTTGACCGGTTCCACGGCGTGAGAACAACAGGCAGGATCGCGCCCCGCGGTCCTGCCTTTTTTCTTGCCTTGCGGCCATGCCCTTGACGTTCAGCGCAACTCATTGGACCGTTGCAGGCGATCGACCGTTCAACCCCTTGAAGAGACTGCCGCCTTGACCAAATCGACGCCCGTCCGAACTGAAGCGGCCCCCCTGGTCGTGCGCACGCTGGCCGAGTTGCGCACGCTGACTGCTGGCTGGCGCCGCGCCGGCGAGACGAGTGCGCTCATCCCGACCATGGGTGCGCTGCATCAAGGGCATCTGGCCCTCGTCCGCGTTGGGCAAAAGCATGCGCGCCGGACCGTCACGTCGATCTTCGTCAACCCCACGCAGTTTGCCCCGCACGAGGATTTTGCCCGCTATCCCCGCGACGAGGCGGGCGACGTGGCGCTGCTTGCAAGCGTCGGCTGCGATGCGGTGTGGGCGCCCTCGGTCGAGGAAATGTATCGGCCGGGTGCTGCCACCAGGATTATTCCGAAGGGCGCAGGCCTTGGCCTCGAAACCGACTTCCGTCCGCACTTCTTCGAAGGCGTTGCGACGGTCTGCTGCAAGTTGTTCTCGCAGAGCGAGGCGAACTTCGCGATCTTCGGCGAGAAGGACTATCAGCAGCTGTGTGTCGTACGGCAGATGGTGCGCGACCTCGACTTGCCAATCGAGATCGTCGGCATGCCGACGGTGCGCGAGGCGGATGGCCTCGCCATGAGTTCGCGCAACCGCTACCTGACGCCGGCCGATCGCCAGACTGCGGTGTTGATCCACAAGGTCATCGTCGAGGTGGCGGCCAAAGTGAAGGCCGGCACGTCGCTGGATGCGGCCACTGACGAGGCCACGGCAACACTCGCGGCCGCCGGGTTCAACACCGACTATCTGGCGGTGCGGGAAGCGCAGACCCTACACCCCTGGCAGCCCGGCAGCTCGAATCCGCCGCGCGTGCTGGTCGCGGCCTGGCTCGGCAAGACCCGGCTCATCGACAACGTGTGAAGCGCATGCACGCGCCTGCCGCTGCGTTGCTCCAGTTGCGCGATCTGCACGTGCGCTTTCGTGCGTCTGCTGGCGAAATCCATGCCGTGCGCGGCCTCGATCTGGATGTGCATGCCGGTGAGACGATCGCGATCGTCGGTGAATCGGGCTCTGGCAAGAGCCAGGCGATGCTCGCCGTCATGGGGTTGCTCGCCGGCAATGGCGCGGCCACCGGCTCGGCTCGATTTCGCGACACTGAATTGATCGGCGCACCGCCAGCAACGCTCGACCGCTTTCGCGGCTCGAAGATCACCATGATCTTCCAGGAGCCGATGACCTCGCTCGACCCGCTGTACCAGATCGGAGCGCAGATGGCGGCACCGCTGCGCCGCCACGGTGGCCTGTCGAAGATCGCCGCCCGTGCGCGCGCGCTCGAACTGCTCGATCTCGTGCACATCCAGGAGCCGGCGCGCAAGATCGATGCCTATCCGCACGAATTGTCCGGCGGCCAGCGGCAGCGCGTCATGATTGCGATGGCGCTGGCGCTTGGGCCGGAACTGATGATCGCCGATGAGCCGACGACCGCGCTCGACGTGACGGTGCAGGCTGAGATCCTCGCCTTGCTGGCCGATTTGCAGCAGCGGCTCGGCCTCGCGATCATCTTTGTCACCCACGATCTTGGGCTCGTGCGGCGCATCGCAACGCGCGTGCATGTGATGCACCAGGGGCTGTGCGTCGAGCGAGGCGAAACCGCGGCGCTGTTCACGGCACCCGCGCACGCCTATACGCGGCGGCTGATCGAGGCGGCACCCAGCGGCCACAAGCAGCCCGTGGCGGCGGGGGCTGCGACGATCCTCGATGCGCACGGCGTGCGCGTTGCATTTCGCAGTCGGCACAGCCTGCTCGATACGCTGCGCCACCGCCCGCCGCACACGCTGGTCGCCGTGGATGGTGTCGATCTGAAAGTCCGCGCAGGCGAAACGGTCGGCATCGTCGGCGAGTCTGGCTCCGGCAAGTCGACGCTAGGCCGCGCGATCCTGCGCCTGCTGCCATCGACCGGCACGGTGCGCTTCGAGGATCGCGATCTGGCGCCTCTCGACCGCGTCGCGCTGCGCCCCCTCAGGGCGCGCATGCAGGTGGTGTTCCAGGACCCCTACGGATCATTGTCGCCGAGGCTCACCGCCGGCGAGATCGTGACCGAGGGTCTGCTGGTGCACGAGGCGGCCCTATCAACGGCCGACCGCGATGCTCGTGCCATAACAGCGTTCCGCGAGGTGCAGCTCGATCCCGACACGCGCACGCGCTATCCGCACGAATTCTCCGGCGGCCAGCGCCAGCGCCTCGCCATCGCGCGCGCCATGATCCTGAAGCCGAAGCTCGTTGTCCTCGACGAGCCGACGTCCGCGCTCGATCGCAGCGTGCAGCGCGACATCGTCGATCTGCTGCGCGACTTGCAGGAGACGCACGGCCTTGCCTACGTGTTCATCAGCCACGACCTCGCCGTGGTGCGCGCCATGGCCGACCGGATCATCGTGATGAAGGCCGGCCGCATCGTCGAGCAGGGCGATACGCGCGAGATCATGACCGCGCCGCGGGAAGCCTATACGCGCGAGCTGATCGCGGCAGCGTTTTTAAGCGGGGAGTAGGTTTTGGGTTTGGCAGATCAATACCGTGCACCCCAATTCCAAAACCCTCACGCCACCTCCGCCGTAACCAGCCTTGCCTTGTGCTCGGCGACGAACGCTGCGTAGCGGTCTTCGGCGATGGCCAGGCGGATCTGCGCCATCAGGTCCTGGTAGAAGGCGGTGTTGACCCACGACAGCAGCATGGCGCCCAGATACTCACCCGACTTCATGAGGTGGTGCAGGTAGGCGCGCGAATAGTCCCGTGCGGCTGGACAGGAACTCAAGCCATCCAGCGGACGCGGATCATCGGCGTGGCGGGCGTTCTTCAGGTTGATCTTGCCACCCCAGGTGAATGCCTGCCCGTGCCGCCCCGACCGCGTCGGCATCACGCAATCGAACATGTCGATGCCGCGCGCCACCGCCTCCAGGATGTCGGCTGGCGTGCCAACCCCCATCAGGTAGCGCGGCTTGTGGACGGGCAAATGCGGCATCGTGCCGTCGAGGGTGCTGAGCATGATCTCGTGGCCCTCGCCGACCGCGAGGCCGCCGACCGCATAACCCGGCAGGTCCATTGCCACCAGCGCTTCGGCCGAGCGGCGCCGCAGCTCCAGATCGGTGCCGCCCTGCACGATGCCGAACAGCGCCTGTCCAGGCTTGCTCAGGCGCGCGAACGCGGCCTTGCTGCGTGCAGCCCACCGCAGCGACAACTCCATGGCCGCGACCGCGCGTTCGCGGGTTGCCGGCAACTCGATGCACTCGTCGAGCTGCATCTGGATGTCGGCGCCGAGCAGGCACTGGATCTCGATCGAGCGCTCCGGCGTCACGTGGTGCGTCGAGCCGTCGATGTGGGATTGGAAGGTGACGCCGTCCTCGGACAACTTTCGCAGGGCCGACAAGCTCATCACCTGGAAACCGCCGCTGTCGGTGAGGATCGGCTTGTCCCAGCGCATGAACGTGTGCAGGCCGCCGAGGCGGGCAACGCGCTCGGCGCCCGGCCGCAGCATCAGGTGATAGGTGTTGCCGAGCAGGATGTCGGCGCCAGCGTCGGCGACCTGTTCCGGGTACATCGCCTTCACCGTGCCAACCGTGCCGACCGGCATGAACGCGGGCGTGCGGATCAGCCCGCGCGGCGTCGCAATCTGGCCCTGGCGGGCGGCGCCGGAGGTGCTGTGGGTGCGGAAGGCGAAGGTCGCGGGTGGGGCATCGTGCATGGCCGCGGGTAAAGCAGATTTGCCGGAGCCTGCCAATGCGGGGGGCGTTATTCGTAGGGCGCAATAACCCTCTTGTGTATTGCGCCGGTCGCTTGTTCGGTGGGCGTGTTGGCGGATTACGCAAGGGGGCATTTCCACCCTGCGGATCGCCGTTTCCCCTCACCCCCTTACCCCCGCAGCCCCTTGAACGCGGCGAGTGCTGCGTCCCGCGCGATACCGTGGTCGACAATGGGCGCGGGGTAGGTCTGGCCTAGCACCACGCCGGCACGTGCCAAAATCTCCCGCGGAGCGGTGGCTGGCGCATGCAAGTACTTGTCCGGCAGCTTTGCGATTTCCGGCACCCAGCGGCGCACGTAGGCGCCGTCGGGGTCGAACGTTTCGCCTTGCTTTTGCGGATTGAAGATGCGGAAAAACGGGGCGGCGTCGGCGCCTGAGCCAGCGACCCACTGCCAACTGGCGGCGTTGGACGCGAGGTCGGCATCGACCAGGCAATCCCAGAACCACGCCTCCCCCTGCTGCCAGGGGATCAGCAGATCCTTGACCAGGAACGAGCCGACGATCATGCGCACGCGGTTGTGCATCCAGCCGGTGGCATACAACTCGCGCATGCCGGCATCGACGATCGGGTAGCCCGTCTCCCCGCGCTGCCAGGCGCGCAACTGAGCATCGGTGCCGCGCCAGGGAAAGCGCTCGAACTCCGGCTTGAACGACACCTCGGGCAGGGTCGGCCAGTGATAGAGCAGGTGGTAGGAGAACTCGCGCCACACCAGTTCCTTGAGGAACGTCTCGAGCCCCTTGTCGAGTTCGGATTTTCCGGCAGCGTAGGCGCATGCCCGATGCCAGCAGGTGGCGGGGCTGATCTCGCCGAAGTGCAGGTGCGGCGACAATCGCGAGGTGCCGGGCAGATCGGGGCGATTGCGCTTGGCGTCATAGTCGCGCAAGGCGGACTGCAGGAAGGCGTCGAGCCGGGCCGCGGCACCGGCTTCCCCCGGTGTCCATGTCTCGCGCAGGCCACCGGCCCAGTCGGGCTTGGTTGGCAGCAGCGCCCAGTCGTCGAGACTGTCGCTGCGCGGTGGCGCCCCCGCCCCCGCGATCGTCGCTGGGGCAGGTATCAGCGACCGCTGCGCCGACGCCGAGACGGCACGCCAGAACGGCGTATAAACCTTGTAGGGCACATCGGTCTTGGTGCGCACGTGGTCGGGTTCAAACAGCAGCGAGCCCGGAAAGCGCGCGAAGCTGACACCGACGTTGCGCAGACCGTCGTGCAGCTGCTGTTCGAGATGGCGGGCCCACGGCTCATAGCAGCGGCTGGTGACGATGCGCTTGGCCCCTGTCTCGGCGGCGATCACGCGCAACACCTCGCCCGCGCCACCCCGGCGCAAGACGAGGGGGACGCCGCGCGCGGCCAAGTCCTTCGCCAGCGATTGAAGGCTGAAATGCAGCCACCAGCGGCTGGCCCCGCCCAGGCTCCAGGTGCCGGGCGACACCTCGTCGAGGATGTAGAGCGCGATGACGGGACCGCCGCCCTGCACCGCATTCGCCAAAGCTGGATGATCGTAGAGGCGCAGATCCTGCCGGAACCATACAATCGTCGGCGCGGGCGTCATCCAACTGGTCCTTGGGTGCGTGCAGCAGTTGCACTGAACAAACGAGCTGCGCCGCCGATCCGATCAGTTGTTGCCGAACAAGGCGTCGAACAGGGTCTTCGGCTTCGAGCCGGACGATCGCTGCGATTGGCGCTGCTGTGGCTGCGAGCTGCCACCACCCCAGCCCGATTGCGCCCATGGCGCCCAGAACGGCGTGCCGCGCTGGCTGCCGCCATCGCTGCGCTCGCTCGAGACCACGCGCCGTGGGGCAGGTGCGGCGGCCACTGGTACCGCCTCTTTCGGCACCTTTTCCGCACGCAGGGTGAATTCGTCGGTCACACCATCAATGCTCGCCACGGCGACGCGGGACTCATCCCACGTCCATTTCGACGTGCGGTCACCGACCCGTTGCGGCAGGATGCCGAGCACGGCCGAGGTCTGCGTATCGATCAGCGCGGTCTGCTCGATTTCGAGCGCGCCAGCCTTGCCGGCATGGAACCGCAAAGTGCCGATGCCCTGCAGCGGCGCCTTACGCGGCTCCCATTCGAGCAGCTTCGGGCGCCCCTCGGCCATCATTTCAAGCGGCACCCGCACCCGCGGGTAATCCGCCGACACGCCGTAGAAGCGCCCGGCACGGGCCACCACGCGCCACCGGCCGATGCCGGCGCCGTCGATCTCGACGTCGCCGGTGTTGTCCTGGGCAGCGCCCAAGCGGTCGAGACCGTCGCTGGCGTCCTTCAAATTCGGCTTGGTGCCGATTGCGCGCCGGAAACTCGCGATCGATTCGTCGATACGGCCGAGCGCCTCCTCGATCTCGCCCTTGGCCCAGTGCACCTCTGCCCGCGTGGGATCGATGCGCAGCGCCTTCTCGATCTCCTTCATGCCAAGCTCGGGCTGGGCGGTGAGCTTGTAGACGAAGCCGCGATACGCGAACGCGACGGCCGCACGCGGGTCGAGTTCGATTGCACGCGCTAGGTCGACTTCCGCTTCCTCGAAGGCTTCCGCCTTCGCGTAGGCGAGGCCGCGGCCCTGGTGGGCTGCGACCGAGCGCGGGTCGAGTTCGATTGCGCGGGCGAAGTCCTTGACGGCGGAGGCTGCGTTCTTGGCTGCGAGGTAGGCATAGCCACGCAGGATGAAGATCTCGGGGTTGCCTGGCTCATAGGCGATGGCCCGGCTCAAATCCTCGGTCGCATCTTCGAAGCGATCGACCTCGATCTTGGCTTCCGCGCGCGAACGGTAGGCCGCACTGAAGCGCGCGTCTGCCTGCAGGGCGCGGGAGAAATCGCGCATGGCGGCATAGGGGCGGGCTTCGGCCAGAAATGCGCGCCCGCGGCCGGAAAGCGGCGCTGGACTGGTCGGCATCAGTTCGATCGCTTTGGTGTAGTCGCGGATGGCATCGCCGGTCTGGCCAAGACGCAGGTGGGCGCTGGCGCGGTTGTGGTAGGCGACGGCATAGCCCGGCGTCAGCAGGATCGCGCGATCAAAGTCCTTGATGGCTTCCTTGGCCTGCCCGACCGCGAGCAGCGCGTTGCCGCGATTGTTGTACACGGCCGCGTATTCAGGGAAGAGCTGGGCCGCCCGATTGAAGTCGTCGATCGCGAGACGGGTCTGCCCGAGGCGGCCGTAAGCGACGGCACGATCATTGAGCAAGGCGGCGCGCCGGTCGGCCGGCAGGGTCTGATCTTTCAGCGCTTCGCTGAACTGCGCGATGGCAGTCGAGGGGCTGCTCTTTAAAATCGCCGCGCCTGGAGTTTCAAGCGCTTTGCCAGTCGCCGGCAGATCGGGCGCGGATGACTGGAGCGATTGAGCCCGCAGGTCCTCGGCGGCCCACAGCGGCATCGTCATCACTACGGCAAGGCGCATGAGGCGCGGCATGTTCTAGCGAACTCGTCGGGTCGAAAGTGAGCCCAGTTGCAGCGATTTTCCCACACCGGTCAATAGGAGCGAATTGTGGCGCCGTGCGGCCAGCCGTGGCAGCGCCGCCTCGCTTTCGGCTAGGTAGGCCAGTAGCAGTGCCAACAGAACAGCACTATAGTATTTTGGATCAATAAGTTGAATGGGCGTTCATCATATTGCCGTTGGGGAGTTGGCGGGGTTCGACGCCACAGTTTTTCCGCTATAGCTTGGCATAAGCCCGCTCGGTGCTGCTGGTGGGAATGGGAGTGCGTGGGGACCAAATGACAGATCAGCTTCAGCCCGGTCCGGAGACCGAGACGCCCGTCAATCCCTACAGCCTGCTCGAAGCCGTCAACAGTTCCAGCGACGCCTCGCACACGGCCTGGATGCTGTTCCTGGGCTTGATGACCTATCTGATGATCGCGGTGGCCGGCGTCACGCACAAGGACCTGCTGCTCGAGACGCCGGTATCCCTGCCGTTGCTGCAGGTGAGCATTCAGCAGGCGCAGTTCTTCCTGTTTGCGCCGGTCGTCCTCGTGCTGCTGCATCTGGGCCTGGTGTCGCAACTAGTGCTGCTGGCCCGCAAGACGCTCGCCTTCGATCGTTCGGTGCAGAGCCTTGAGGCATCCGATCTGCGGACCCATCCGCTGCGGCTGGAGTTGCACAATTTCTTCTTCGTCCAGGCCGTGGCCGGCCCGCACCGCAGCTATGTGGTGAGTGCGTTTCTACACGGCATGTCCTGGCTGTCGCTGGTGATCCTCCCAGTCGTGCTGCTGCTGTTCATCCAGATCAGCTATCTGCCGTTTCACGATCCCGCGGTGACATGGGCCCATCGTGTCGCGCTGCTGGTCGACATCGGCGTGTTGGTGCTGATCGGCGTGTTCCTGACGCGCGCCGAGACTTCGTTCATCCTGGCGTTCTGGCGGACGACCCAGGATCATCCGCTGACCTTCCTGGGCACGGCTGGCCTGCTGGCGGCGATCGCCTTTTTCTCGTTGTTCGTTGCGACAATCCCCGGCGAGCCGCTCGATCGCATGACGGGCCCGGTATCGTGGATCACGGGTCGCAACGCCACTTCGGCCGCTGGACTGGCGACGTCGGCACCGGCCGCCGCCTCCAATGTGGGCGCGCTGCAGCTGCTGCGCGCCCGTGCTGATGGCGCTCTGTTTGGCATGTTCCATCGCAACATCGTCGCGACCGACCTCGATCTCGCCACGACCAAGGATGGCAAGGGCGGTGAAACCGGAATTTCACTGCGCAACCGCGATCTGCGCTTCGCACGCCTCGACCGCACCGATTTTCGCGGTGCCGACCTGACCAACGCCGACTTCGACGGGGCGAGTTTCGTCGGCGCCGACCTCAGCAATGTACGCATGCAGTGCGCCGACATCACTGAGCTCTACCTGGCCGATAATCGCCAGGCGGCCCGTTGCGCCTCCGCGCGCGGCACCAATTTCAGTCGTGCGAAAATGAAAGAAGCACGCCTGGCTGGGATCGATGCGCGCGGTGCCAAGTTCGAGGAAGCCAACCTCGAGGGTGCAGATTTCACCTACTCGAACCTGGTCGGCGCGAACTTCTCCAGCGCGCACCTGGAACGCGCCGATTTTAGCGGTGGCACGCAGCTGCAAGGGGCCAATTTCCTCATTGCAACGATGCAGGGCGCCGACCTCGGCGGCGCGTCGCTGCAACTTGCGGATCTGTCGAGTGCCCAGCTGCAGGGCGCCGTGTTCGCACACGCAGAACTGCACGGCGCGCTGCTGCGCGACGCCGATCTCGAAGGTGCCGATCTCGACCGCGCGAAACTGCAAGGGGCGGACTTGACGCGCGCCAAGCTCAAGGCCGCGGACCTACGGGGCGCGGCAATCTGGATGACCCGGCCGCCGACCGACGACAATCTGCACATTGCCGATCTGTCGGAGATTTCGGCAAAGCCCCTCGATGCGGCGGAGGTCAAGCGGCTACAGGAGATCATCGACAAGATCGAGAGCCCTTCCATGAGGATACGCCTCATGGAAGGTCTTGGCGGCATGATGACCGCTGCTCCAGGCCAGAAGTGGGCGTCCGCGCCAGAGTCGCAGAAATGGCAGGCCCTGATGGCGGCGTCGAGCACGGTCGCCACCACAGAAATCTACAAGGCTCAGATCACCGAGTATCTGAGCCGACTTATGTGCAAATCGCGCTGGAGCAGCGGCGCGGTCGCGACCGGCATCGCCAAGCGTGCCCAGGGCCAGACGTTTCGCGGCGACGTGCCGGTGATCTATGACCGGCTGCGGGCGAAGGAGTGTCCAGCGTCGGAGACCGTTGCAAAGAAGGCGCTGCGGGATCTCGCAAATCAAGTGGATATCGCCCGCGGCAACTGAGTGGGTCATTGGCGCAGGAGCCGGCAGCAGGCTGGCGATCGCATCAAATCGCATCGCGTGGCGCTCGCGCAAAACATCGTGCAAACTGGCGGTCGGGTTTTGAACCGCCGACCGGCACGAGGCACGCCATGTCCATTCGCAACGTCTATCCCACCATGAACTTCGGCCTGGGCGAAACGGCCGATCAGCTGCGCGAGGCGGTGCGTGCGTTCACCGCCGACGAGATCGCGCCGATCGCCGCCGAAATCGACCAGAGCAATGAGTTCCCGCGCCAGCTGTGGCCGAAGATGGGGGCGCTCGGGCTGCACGGCATAACGGTCGAGGAGGAGTTGGGCGGCTCTGGCCTCGGCTATCTCGAGCACTGCATTGCCATGGAGGAAGTGAGCCGCGGCTCAGCCTCCGTCGGGCTGTCCTATGGCGCGCACTCAAATTTGTGCGTCAATCAGATCCGTCGCAACGGCTCGCAGGCGCAGAAGAAAAAGTATCTGCCCAAGCTGATCTCGGGCGAGCATGTCGGTGCGCTGGCCATGTCGGAGCCCGGCGCCGGCTCGGACGTCGTGTCGATGAAGACGCGGGCCGACAAAAAGGGCGACCGCTACATCATCAATGGCAACAAGATGTGGATCACCAATGGTCCCGTGGCGGAAACGCTCGTGGTCTATGCCAAGACCGACCCGACGGCCGGCCCGCGCGGCATGACCGCTTTCCTGGTCGAAAAGAGCATGAAAGGGTTCTCGACGCACCAGAAGCTCGACAAGCTCGGCATGCGCGGATCGGATACCTGCGAACTGGTGTTCCAGGACTGCGAAGTACCGGAGGAAAATGTGATGGGCGCCGTCGGCCGCGGCGTCAACATCCTGATGTCCGGCCTCGACTACGAGCGCGCCGTGCTGGCGGCAGGCTCGCTTGGCATCATGCAGGCGTGCATGGACATCGTGCTGCCCTACATCCACGAGCGCCGCCAGTTTGGCAAGGAAATCGGCGAGTTCCAGCTGGTCCAGGGCAAGGTCGCCGACATGTACGTCACGATGAATTCCTGCAAGGCCTATGTCTATGCGGTCGCCAAAGCCTGTGACCGGGGCGAGACCACGCGCGAAGATGCTGCCGGTGCCATTCTGATCGCTGCTGAGAAGGCGACCTTGATGGCGCTCGATGCGATCCAGCTGCTGGGCGGCAACGGCTATATCAACGACTACGCCACCGGCCGCCTGCTGCGCGATGCCAAGCTCTACGAGATCGGTGCCGGCACGTCAGAAATCCGCCGTATGCTCATCGGGCGCGAGTTGTTCGCAAAGACCACTTGAAACGTGCGTCAGAATGTGTCATTTTCAAAAATGTGACACGAAATGGAGTTCCGCCATGAAAAAGGGATTCGCAGAAGAGCAGCAGGTAGGCTTGGCAGGCATACCTGTCAGCGATGGACCAGGCTTCGCCGAAACAGCACCTCTCCGGGCCAAGTTGAAAGTTGGACCGGGCGGTCGCGTCGTCATACCGGCCGTGATCCGCGATAAGTTGGGCCTGAGCGAAGGCGACGCACTTATGGCCACCTTCGAAAACGGCGAAATGCGGATGGTGTCGTTAGCGCAATCCGTCAGACAGGCGCAGGCCATTGTCCGCGGCCTGGTGCCGCCCGGTGTCAGCCTCGTCGACGAGTTGCTGGAGGACCGGCGCCAGGAAGTCTTGAAGGAGCGCAAGAGTGGCTAGGGTGGTGCTCGATTCGTCTGCGGTTCTGGCCGTGCTGCAGTTCGAAACTGGAGCCGACGTGGTCATGGATCATCTCAAGGAAGCAGCGATCTCGGCCATCAATTTGACCGAGGTCGCAACCAAGCTGGTCGAGAAGGGCCAGTCGATCGCCGAAGCGCGCCGCACGATTGCGATGCTCGGCATGGATGTGGAAACGATCGACGAGGCCCAGGCCTTCGCCGCAGCCGCATTACGGGCTACCACCAAGAGCAAAGGCCTGTCCGTCGGCGACCGCCATTGCCTTGCGCTCGGCGCCAAGCTCGGGGCGACCGTGCTGACGGCCGACAAGGCATGGAAACAGGTGGACACGGGCATCGATGTCAAGGTGATCGGATAACTATACCTCTACCTCTTCACCTTTCGCCGTAACGGGCCTCCAACTCCTGCGTGCGCGTGTCGGTCTTGGTGATCATGCAGCCGAGCGAGGCGCTCGTCATGCCGGTGCCGCCGAACCACTCGTAACCGATGACCTCGCCGCAGTCTTTGTCGCGAAAGGCGATCCAGTGGCGCTGTGCCTCGCGAAGGGACGCCGCCCATTGTTCGCGCTGCTTTTTCGTCATGCCGTCGGATTGGGCGATTTGCGCCAGCGCCTTCTGATAGGCTGCATTGAGTTTCTTGTCGGCCCTGTCCAATTCCTGCCCGGAACACCAGTTGAGCTCGGGCGTGGTCACCGCCTTGTCGCAGTCGATCTTGGGCGTCGACTGGGCCAACACCGGCTGCGACAGGCATGCCATGATTGCAAGACCGACGTGCAGCATGCAGTGGAGTTTGGCGGCATTCACGGCGATTGTCCTCTCGTTTGACGGCGCATTTTGGATTAGCTTGCCCGCAGTGCCGGCGAAATTCCAGGCGATCCAGCGATAGGCAACCGCATGATGACGCAACAGAGTAAAGCAGCAGCCTTTGTCGACCTACACCAGCGGCCGGGCTGTTTCATCATCCCCAACCCGTGGGATGGCGGCACGGCGAAAATACTGACCACGCTCGGCTTCGAGGCGCTGGCGACCACCAGTGCCGGCGTCGCCTTCCAGCAAGGCAAGCGTGATGGCGTGGGCGAGGTGACCCGAGCCGAAATATTGGCCAACGCGAAGCAGATCGTGGACGCGACCCACCTGCCAGTGGCGGCCGATCTGGAAAACTGCTTCGCGCATGCGCCCGATGAGGCGGCGAAAACGATCACGCTTGCCGCCGGCGTCGGCCTTGTTGGCGGCTCGATCGAGGATGCGACGGGCGATGCCGCAAACCCGATCTATGAGTTCGACCATGCGGTTGCGCGCGTGAAGGCAGCCGTCGCTGCCGCTCGCGCCCTGCCGTTTCCGTTCATGCTGTGCGCGCGCTCCGAGAACTTCCTGCATCGCCGGCCCGATCTTGCCGATACGATCAAGAGATTGCAGGCGTTCGAGGCGGCCGGCGCCGACGTGCTCTATGCGCCGGGGCTCGCCGACATGGCGGCCGTCAAGCAGGTGCTCGCTGCCCTCAACAAGCCGTTCAATCTGCTGATCTCAGGCGGCCCAACCCCGATCACCCAGGCCGAAGCGGCAGCAGCCGGCGTCAAGCGCATCAGCGTCGGCGGTGCGCTGGCGCTGGCGGCACTCGGCGGCTTCCTGCGCGGCGCCGAGGAAATGAAGGCGCACGGCACGTTTACCTACGGTCGTGATGCGGCCCCGTTCGGCAAAGTCACCAAACTGATCAAGGGTGTGAAGCCATGACCGGACGCCTCAAGGGCAAAACCGCATTCTGCACCGCATCCGGAGCCGGCATCGGCCGTGCGGTGGCGATAGCCTTCGCCCGCGAGGGCGCGAAGGTGATTGCAACCGACATCGACCTCGGCAAGCTGAAGGGCCTGCGCGAGGACGGCATCGCCGAGACGCACCTGCTCGATGTGCGCCATACCGCCTCCGTCGAGAAAACGGCCAAGGCCGTCGGCCCGGTCGACATCCTGTTCAATGCAGCAGGCTTCGTGCATCACGGCACCGTTCTCGATTGCACCGACGAGGAGTGGGACTTCGCCTTCGACCTCAACGTGCGCTCCATGCACCGCACCATCCGCGCGTTCCTGCCCGGCATGCTGGCCAAGGGCAACGGCTCGATCGTCAACATCGCCTCGGGCGCCGGCTCCGTGCGTGGCATTCCGAACCGCTACGTCTATGGGGCGACAAAGGCCGCCGTGATCGGCCTCTCGAAGGCGGTCGCGGCTGACTACATCCGCAAGGGCGTGCGCTGCAACGCGATCTGTCCCGGCACGGTACAATCACCCTCGCTCGATGATCGGATTGCCGCCCAGGCCAAGTCGCTCGGCAAGAGTGAGGCCGAAGTGCGCCAGATGTTCGTCGACCGCCAAGCCATGGGTCGCCTCGGCACGGCGGAGGAAGTGGCGCACCTGGCCGTCTATCTCGCGTCCGACGAAAGCGCCTTCACCACCGGCACCGCGATGCTGGTTGATGGTGGGTTCGCGCTTTGAAACCGTGTGAGGGGCTGCGCGCCCCTCACGCTCCCGCGCCAGGGGCTTAGCCCCTGGACCCATCAATGGTTTCCAAAGGGCCCCGCCATGCCACGCTTCTGCGCCAACCTGTCGTTTCTGTTCACAGAGGTACCCTTTCTCGATCGCTTCGAGGCAGCCGCCAAGGCTGGCTTCAAGGGCGTCGAGTACATGAACCCGTTCGAAGCCCCCAAGGCCGAGATTGCCACCCGTCTCAAGGCCAACGGCCTGACCCAGGCGCTGTTCAACGTGGCGCATGGCGACCTGGCCAAGGGCGAGCGCGGCATCTCGGCGATCCCTGGCCGCGAGGCCGAGTTCGAGAAAGCGATCGCAGCCGGCCTCGACTATGCCGAGACGCTCGGCTGCCAGCGCATGTTCGCCATGGCCGGCCTCAGGCACCACGGTGCCGAGCGCAAGACCTACGTCGCCAATCTCGAGATCGCGGCGCGCATGGCCGCCAAGGCCGGCGTCGACATTATCATCGAGCCGATCAACAGTCGCGATATCCCGGGCTACTTCCTCAACACCACGGGCGACGCCCGCTCGATCATCCACGAGGTGGGCGAGCCCAATCTCGGTCTGCAGTTCGACCTCTACCACCGCCAGGTGATGGAGGGGGACGTCGCCAAGGCGATCGACGAATTCGGGCCGCTCGCCCGCCACTACCAGATCGCCAACCCACCCGACCGCGGCGAGCCAGACGAGGGCGAGATGAATTACCGCTATCTGTTCAAGAAGATCGACGACAGCGGCTTCAAAGGCTGGGTCGGCTGCGAGTACAAGCCGCGCCGCGGCACGGTCGAAGGTCTGGGTTGGGCCAAGGCACTCGGCGTGACGTTGGGGTAGGTCCAGGTTCTATCGCGCGTGCTCGCCCACAAGTGAGATCTGCGGCCGGTGGTCGCTGCTCCGTGCGCAGCGTCGTTGCCTTTGCCACGGCCGCGCCACCATGGAACCAGCGGGTCAACACAATTCGCTTCGTTACTCACAAATAACGGGTAATTTCGTTGAGTTTGCATGCCGCGAGCTTCATCCGAGGCGTGAACCGGCAACAAAAATCAGACACGTTTTTTGCGTCCTCTCAGGTCGGGCTCCCTGGTGAGCCAGCCACTCCGAGTGAGGACTTGTAATGCGTCGCAACACCGGCGGGATCTCGCGCCGCTCCCTCATCAAGACGTTCGGCCTTTCGGCGATCCTCATCCATCCCGTGCTGCGCAGCATGGCACAGGCCGCCGAGACGCCGTTCGCAAGCGCGCCGCGCTACGTCATGTTCTTCAAGGGCGGGTCGTATTATCCAAGCCGCACCAATCCGACGTCGCTCACCAATCTCGCTGGCACGCCGATCGCACCGCTGCAGCCGCACGCTAGCGACCTGATCCTGTTCAAGAACATGAACATCCACGGCGGCAGCCCGAAGAGCGAGGGCTACAAGGAAGAGCATGCCGCCGGCGTGATCGGCTGCACCACCGGCAACAGCTACAAGTATTCGAAGAACGACGCTTACTATGCTTATACAGATAATGAATCGATCGATGTACGCATCGCCAATCACTACAAGGGGCGCGCCGATCTGAGGGATGTGCCGCTGGCGAGCCTGCACATCGGAGGCGGTGCCCATTCGGACGCCGACAACGTGGGCGTCGGCAGCCGCTACATCTCGTTCCGCAACCGCCAGCCCGGCGACACGCGCTATGGCAACGCCATCGAGCCGATCCAGGATGCGGGCCAAGTCTACGACATGCTGATCCAGGCCGCGAGTTCGTCGTGCCGGCCGCATTCCAACCAGGCCGGCGGCGATGCCGAAAAGATGAGTGCGGCCCTGACCCGGCGCGCCAGCGTCGTCGATTTCATCCTGTCGGACATCAAGGATGCGAAGCGGCACTTCGGCATGGACACTGAGCATGCGCGCAAGCTCGACGGCCTGCTCGACAGCTGGAGCCAGTCGGAGAAATCGGCGCGGCAGAACCTTGGCGGTCCGGTGACGAGTGCGAAAACCACGAAGGTCGATTGCGCGCTGACGGGACGGCCGAATGGCCTTGGCGCCAACAAATTCAATCTCGACCATCTCTCGCCCGTGCACGACCAGATGATCAGCTTGATCAAGTTCGCCTTCGAAACCGATTTGACCCGCGTCGTCGCCTTCACGTTGTCTGGCGCATCGAGCGGGCAGACCTGGCCCAGCCGCGGCATCCATAAGGCGCACCACACGCTGGAGCACAACGGTGACGTGGAAAGTCTCGTCAAGCTCGACACCTACTACTCGGAAAAGTTCGCAGGCCTGCTCACGGCCCTGAAGTCGGTCGACGACGGCGGCGGTAAAAGTGCGCTGCACAACAGCTCGGTCATGCTCGGCATGGAATGCTGGAGCAACAGTTCGAGCGGGCACTATCTGACGAACATTCCGTTCGTCTTCGCCGGGCAAGGCGGTGGCCGCTTCAAGACCGGGCAGATCGTAAATGCCGGGGGGCGCAACAACAACGACCTGCACATCTCCTGTCTGAACGCGGCTGGCGTGCAGACCAACACGTTCGGCCTTGCGAGTTTGTGCCGCGGGCCGATCATCTGATGCTCGAGCCATGATGAACCATTGGCCATATCGTCTGGGGCTTACGATTGCGGCACTCGTGCTGGCAGCGGCGGGTGCCGCAGCGGCTCCGGCTTCGACGGCCGACCAGTTGATGCAGCAGGCCGATGCCGCGCTCTATGCCACCGCACGGCAGTACTTCCCGAGCGACGATGCACAGGCGCCGCAGAAGCGAATCTTTCGCCTGACGCGCGACCAGTTGGACGCGACGGTTGCCTCGCTGTTGCCGATGTATGTCGGCCAATCGGCGAAGGACGCGCTGCCCAGGGACGCGCTGCAGACGAATTACGAGTACGCCGAACTGCTGAGCCTCAACCAGGCGAACATCACGGCGCTGTCGAAATGGATCGGCGCCATTGCCGCGCGGGTGCGGACAAACCCTGCCGGCGTAATTACATGCCCGGCCGGCGCCAGCGCGACCGACTGCCTCGCCGCGCAAGCACGCGCTTTCGTCATCCGCGCGTTTCGCGGCGATGCAGCCGAAGAAAAGATCGCACAGTTTACGAAATTCTTTCTGGCAAGCGTGCAATCGGTCGGACTGAACCAGGCAACCGGCGATCTCGTCGAAGTGGTGCTCAACTCGCCGGCCTTCCTGTTCCGCAAGGAACTGGACGTGACCCGCACCGGCCGGCTGGCGCCCGCACAGTTGCTCGCAGCCATAACCTATACCGCGGCCGACGTGCCGCCCGAAGCGCTCAATCTAGGCTCCGATCGTGCCGCCCAGTACCTTCGCTCGGGAACGGACGCGGCAGCCACCATTGGCGCGGTGGTCGCCTCACGAGAGTCGCGCGATAAGCTGCTGCGCTTTTTCACGAGCTGGCTCGAGATCAAGGAGCCGGGCGAGTTCACGATTTCGCAAAAGGTCTACCCGGAGTTCGATGCGAAGCTGTCGGCCGCCATGCGTGCCGAGACACGCCAGTTCCTGCGCACGCAGTTGGCAAAGCCAGCGCCCAGACTCACCGACATCACACAGGCGACGCACTCCTACGTGCCGAAATCGCTTGCTGCGATCTATGCCGGCCAGGCCAGTACATCGACCGGCACCGCGCTCGTGCCCATCGATCCGCAGCAGCGGCTTGGAATTTTTTCACACGCCGCCGTCCTCGCCTCGCACTCGGGCCCGACCGACACGCGGCCCATCAAGCGCGGCGTGTTCTGGGTGCGCAAGGTGATGTGCATGGAAATGGAGCCGCCGCCGCCCGAGCTGCACGCGAAGCTCTATGAACTCACAGGCGCGACCGAACGCCAGCGCATCGAACAGTCGACCGGCGGGCCTGCCTGCATCGGCTGCCACAAGGTGATCAATCCGTTTGCGTTCTTCCAAGAGAACTGGGATGCGCTCGGGCGTTGGCGCACGCTCGACAACGGCGTGCCGATCGACGCCAGCACCATGATCAATTTTCTCGACGAGGAACCGGCCAGAACCGAGACCGCGGTCGATGCGTTGAAGCTGCTGACAAACTCGATGGCGTTCAAGCAATGCTTCGTGCGCCAGCTGTTTCGCTTCTACATGGGGCGCAATGAAGAGCCGTCCGACGATCCGCTGCTGCGCGGCATCTTCTTCCAGTTCGCCTACCAGGACCGCCAGGACATCCTGACGGCATTGCAAATGCTGGCGTCCTCGGATCGCATCGTGCGGCGCCAATAGATGCAGTTCAACAACGTGGAGGGGATCGTGATGTCGAGACGCAGTGTTGGTACCGCCTTGGCAATGGCTCTGACCGCGGCGGCAATCGCAATCCTGAACGGGCGGGCGATGGCGCAGCCCGCGCCTCCGGCAGCCTCTCCGCCGCCGGCCGCTGCCCTCAGTGTCCGCATCGAGAAGCTGTCGGGCGTGTGGATCGAAGGACCCGGATTCGAGATCACCTACGGCGGCACCTTTGATGCCTGCGCCCAGCGGTGCCTGACGAACGGCCGGTGCGTGATGATCGAGTACTACCGGCCGGAGAAGAAGTGCAACCTGTACGACATGGTGCGGCCGCGCAAAACCGGCGGGTCGTCCGATGTCGGCATAAAGCGCTAAGGCGCTACGGTGCGTTCTGCGCGCGCCAGCTGGATGGCGGCTGGAAAGTCGACCTTGCCGGACCCAAGCAGCGGGATCGCGGCCACTGCCATGATCTGCCGGGGCACCCACAGCTCGGGCACGCCGGCCTCGCGCGCTTTTGCCAGCAAAGGGTCGCGGGCCGCGTCGCTGCGTTCCGTGATGAGAACCAAGTGCTCGCCCTTGCGGGGATCGGGCACCGAGACCACAACGTGGTTGTGCTCGGGCCAGACCTCTGACACCAGTCCTTCGACGGCCGCCAGCGAGATCATTTCGCCACCGAGCTTTGCGAACCGTTTGACGCGCCCTTTGATTGCAACGCGGTCGGCGTCGTCGAAGGCGACGATGTCGCCGGTGTCGTGCCAGCCGCCCTCGGGCGGCACCACCACACCCGGCTTGTCGGCCAGCATGTAGCCCAGCATCACGTTGGGCCCGCGGACCGACAGCTTGCCGGCACCGGCAATGCCGTCGACCGCGTCCAGCCGCGCCTCGATGCCGGGCAGCAGCGGACCGACCGTGCCAGGACCGTTGCTGGTCGGCAGGTTGCAGGCGAGTACCGGCGAGCACTCGGTGGCGCCGTACCCTTCGAGGACGATCGCCCCCAGTTTGGCCCACGTCGCCCGCGTCTGGTCCTTGACCCGTTCGGCACCGGCCACGACATAGCGCACCGATTTGAGTTCGCCCTCGCCAGCTGATCGCGCATAGCCCTGCATGAACGTGTCGGTCGCAAACAGCACCGTGGCGCTGGTTTTTGCCACCAGTTCGGGCACCTGCTTGTAGTGCAGCGGGCTTGGATAGAGCACCGTGCGCATGCCCGACAGCAGCGGCATCAAGGTGGCAGCCGTCAGTCCGAACGAGTGGAACATAGGCAGCGGATTGAGCACGGTATCGGCCGGCGACAGCATGCCCTGCGCGTGCGTATAGATCTGCCGGGCGTTGGCCACCAGATTGCGGTTCGACAGCACGACCCCCTTGGGTGCGCCCTCGGTGCCGGACGTGAACAAGATGACGGCCGGCTGGTCCGGTCGCAGGCCGTGGCGGCTATGCAGGCGGTCGGCATACAGCGACCGCGCGAGACCGCGCGCCTTGTCGAGTCCACCGATTGAAGCGCGCACGTCTTCGAGGTAGACGATCGCGAGCTTACGTCCCGGTGCGACCTCGAAGTCGGCCAATCCGGCCACCACGTCTTCGAGTTTGGCTGCGGCCACGAAGCGGCGTGACGTCACCAGCGTGCGGATCGTGCCGGTCGCGAGCGCTGCCCGCAGGTTGCGCAGTCCCGCCGTGTAGTTCAGCAGGGCAGCGACCCGGCCGAACGCGTTCAGGCCGAGAACGGTCACCGCCATGCCGTTCGCGGTTGGCAGCAGGACGCCGACCGCCTCGCTGCGCTTGGCGTGGTGCGAGAGTTTGTGGCCGAGGACGAGGCTGCCAAGGATCAGGCGCTTGTAGGTGAGCGGCTGGCGCTCGTGGTCTTCGAGGATCTGCTTGCCGGCGCCATGCAGGCGTGCCGCCGCCAGCAGCGCGCCGAACACCGTGGTTGACGAAGTTGCGATGTCGAATGGCAACGGGGCGGGGGCGGATCTCATGGCACTCATCTGTCCGGCGCAATCTCCCGGCCCGGGCTGACAAGGCCGTAGCGAGGGGCGCTAGCGCAACCGCGACGTCAAGCGCCGTGGCGCAGTGCGACCACGAAAAACACCGTACCGATGACCGACAGCAATGCTCCCAGATGGCGCAATTCCGGCCCAGCATTGTCTATTCCCTCGCCGAGTTTGCGTCCGGCAAAATGGGTCGCACTGATCAGGGCCAATTGCACAACAGCGAGGCCGAGCAGATAGCCAAACAGCGGCCAGCGCGAGGCACCGACGATCGATTCGCCATAAGCGTAGCCGTGAAACAGTCCGGCACCGACGAAAAGGGCTGCCCACACCCTCATGCCGAAACCGGAGCGGCTGCCGAGAAACAGGCCGAGCACGAGGATCGATGCGCCGACCGCGGTTTCAGTGAGCGGCAGCGCGATACGGGCCAGATGAACATACAGACCGGCGACGGACGACAACACGAACAGGCATGGCATCCGCAATCCAAGCCCGAGCGCCCCTGACGCCATGCCAGCGGCCAGAATGAAAACCAGATGATCGAGCCCGACGATTGGATGCGCCAAGCCCGACATCAGTCCGTCTTCGAAGTTTGTCGGCGTCTGTCCATCAATGCCGTGGTGCGCGAGTGCAGCCGACGCCGTAAAGAACGATGTCGACAAAGCAGAAGCCGCCCCGGCAGCGCAAAATCGTAATGGTCGGGTCATTTTCATACCGCCGCCCTGTTGGCCGAAACCACCGGCACCGCCGTGCCGATCATGCAGTCACGTGTGATAATCGCCGCCAACTGCTGTTCGCTCCATGCGTCCGTGCCCATGGGGCGTTCAGGCAGGACGATGTAGCGCAGATCAGCGGTTGAATCGTGCACCCGCACTTCGACCGAGTGCGGCAGCTCGAGCCCGAATTCGGCGAGGACGGCGCGCGGAGCTACGACTGTGCGCGAGCGATAGGCTAAGCTCTTGTACCAGGCCGGGGGAACGCCCAGCAGCATTTTCGGGTAGCAGGAGCACAATGTGCAGACCACGACGTTGTGCACTTGCTGAGTATTCTCGATTACGCGGAACTCGGCGAGGCCGCCGATGTCGATTGACATGCTGGCGAGCGCCGAGCGGGTGTCCGACAGCAGCTGCGCCTTGAACGCCGGAGTGGTCCAGGCACGGGCGATCACCTTGGCGCCGAGCGCCGGTGAGCGGCTGTCCATCAGGTCGATCTGGTCGGCAATTTCGCGGGCGGTCAGCACGCCGGTTTCGATCAGCAGCTCGCGGAGCGCCCGTTCCAGTACTTCGTAGGGTGAAGCCGGGCCGGCATCGTGGTCCTTGCGCGGCGCGTGCGGATCGCCGTGATCATGGTCATGATCGTGGTCGTGGTCGTGGTCGTGTGTCATCATCATCGGCCTTTGCGCCCTGTCTTGGCGGCTGCCGCGGCTGCGCCGAGCCACGGCTCGTAGATATCGACGTCGAGGTTGTCGTCCTTGCCGCCCTGGTACTCGGCCCATAAGTCATGCTGACGAAGGCGCACCTTGTAGAGCACGCGTTCGGGAAATCCCGGGCGATGATAGGCGAGCCGCTCCGGATCGCGGAATGCGCCGTGGATCTCGACGATCGTGCCGGACTTGCCGCGGACGTACCAGGGGGTGCGGCAATGGCCGAGGGCCGCACAGTTGCGGATGACGACCCGATCGCCGACGCTGAACTCGGGAGTGATCCTGGTCAGCGCCGCGCTCATGACTTGGCAGCCTTGGCTTTTTTGGCGCCCGACGGCTTCTTAACTGGCTTTGGCCCCAGATCATTGTCCCACGGCACGGACTTGGCGGCAACGGCACGGCCCTCGGCCTTCAAAGCTGCCGCGACGGCTGCAATCTTTGCCTCGATCTGCTCGGCTGAAAGCACTTCCTGCTCGACCATGAGATTGCGCAGCGCGCGCACCCATTTCTCGTAATACGTGGTGCTGTCGTAGGCCTGCTGGCCATAATCTTCGATCACGCGGCGCATACCGTCGACCTTGAAGATACCTTTCTTGGCGTACAACAGGATCAACATCGCGTCGACGCGCTTTTCCCATTGGGCAAGGTCATGCTCGTGACGGTCGATGGCGCCAAAATCGAGCCCCCCGACATCATGCACCGCGCGCCCGTCAAGACCTTCTCGCGCGTGGGTCTTACGTTCTGGAGATGTCATGGCCCGTCACTCAATTTCAAATGTGCATCACCATTGCGAGGTCGTATATGAGCGTGTCAGGACCGGCATAGCAAGATGGGAATTGAACGAGTGCCGGCGATTTCTGTTTTGACACGCGATGCGAGACGCGGGGGCGGTGGCACGCAAGGTTTCTCGCCCGTGGACACCAATGGCGTGCGTTTTGCGTCGACGGCAAGCTCACACTTATCCACTACTCAATCGGGCCAACCTGGGAGCATAACGTTTCATGAAACTCGCAGACGTCAAGGCCACTGCCTTCGCCATGCCGCTCACCAGCCCGAGCTATCCACGGGGCCCCTATCGCTTCGTCGACCGCGAATACATGATCATCAGCTATCTGACGGACCCCGACACCTTGCGCGCCGTGGTGCCCGAGCCGCTGACGTTCAGCGAACCGCTCGTCAAGTATGAATTCATCCGGATGCCCAATTCGACCGGCTTCGGTAATTACACCGAATCCGGCCAGGTCATTCCCGTGACCTACCAGGGCAAGCCGGGCGGCTACGTGCACTCGATGTACCTCGACGACGACGCGCCGATCGCTGGCGGACGCGAGATCTGGGGCTTTCCCAAGAAACTCGCGCAACCCTCCCTGACGGCTGCCAAGGACGTGTTGCTCGGGACGCTCGACTACGGTCCGGTGCGCGTTGCCACCGGCACCATGGGCTTCAAGCACAAGGAACTCGATGCGAAGAAGGTGAAGGCCGCGATGCAGGAAGCCAACTACCTGCTCAAGGTCATTCCCCACGTCGACTGCACGCCGCGCATCTGCGAACTCGTGCGCTATCATCTGGAGGATATTACGGTTCGCGGCGCCTGGACGTGGCCGGCAGCACTGGAACTGTTCGAGCACGCATTGGCCCCGGTGGCCCGCCTGCCGGTGCGCCAGGTGGTGGGCGGCGTGCACATCCTGGCCGACCTCACGCTCGGCCTCGGCGAGGTGGTGCACGACTATTTGGCGTGAGGCCGGATGCCCCATTCGACGCCGGACCCGGTCGAAGGTTTCGCAGCTTCGACCGGCGATGGCAGCCCTACAGCAGCTTGCCCATGGCGACCGCCGTGTCGCTCATGCGGTTGGAGAAGCCCCACTCGTTGTCGTACCACGCCAGCACGCGCACGAGCGTGCCGTCCATCACCTTGGTCTGGTCGAGGTGGAAGATCGACGAATGGCTGTCGTGGTTGAAGTCCGACGAAACGTTGGGCTGATCGGTGGTGCCGAGGATGCCCTTGAGTGCACCATTCGACGCTTCAAGAACCGCCGCGTTCACCGCCGCAGCCGTGGTCGCCTTCTTGGCGATGAACTTGAAGTCGACGACCGAGACGTTTGGCGTCGGCACGCGAATCGAGGTGCCGTCGAGACGGCCGTTGAGCTCCGGAAGGACGAGGCCGACCGCCTTTGCAGCACCCGTGGTGGTTGGAATCATGGACAGCGACGCGGCACGCGCGCGGTACAGATCCTTGTGCATGGTATCGAGCGTCGGCTGGTCGCCCGTGTAGGCGTGGATCGTGGTCATGAAGCCCTTGTCGATGCCGAACGCGTCGTTCATCACCTTGGCGACGGGGGCCAGGCAGTTGGTCGTGCAGGACGCGTTCGAGACGACGAGGTGATCCTTCGTCAGTTTGTGGTGGTTGACGCCGTAGACGACGGTCAGATCGGCGTTTTCGGCGGGCGCGGAGATCAGCACGCGCCTGGCGCCGGCGGTGAGGTGGGCGGCTGCCTTGTCCCTCGCCGCGAAGATGCCCGTGCATTCCAAGGCGATGTCGACGCCCATGGCCTTGTGCGGCAGTTCGGCCGGGTTCTTGACGGCGGTCACCTTGATCGGCCCGCGCCCGACGTCGATGGTGTCGCCGTCGACCGTTACCTTGTGGGGGAAGCGGCCGTGGACCGAATCGAATCGCAACAGATGCGCGTTAGTTTCGACCGGGCCCAGGTCGTTGATCGCCACCACCTGGATGTCGGTGCGGCCTGATTCGATGATTGCGCGCAAAACATTGCGGCCGATGCGGCCAAATCCATTGATTGCGACTTTGACGGCCATGGGCAGGTTCCTCTGGGACAGGCTGTGTATGAGATAAGCGTTCGGGCGCGAAGGCGCACGCAACTCTAGGCGCTGGTTATGCAATTCAGAAGCCATCGCCGTCAACGGCGGCACATCGCACGACCTCGATGACACGGCGCAACGGTGAAACGCACGAGGTTATGCAAGCCCTTGGTTGACGGCAGCTGATTCCGGCTCTTATCGTCCGGCCCAAGTGTCCCGGTGCTTGAGTTGCTGTTCGCCGCGCACATGCGGGGATTGAAGCGGGAAAGGTCCGGCGATGACGCAGAAGGTCAAATCGAAGCCAAAACGCCCTGCCGCGCCGAAGCTGGCGGCAGTTTCGGTGAAGGCGAAGGCGGCCAATCTGGAAGCTGAAAATGCTGCCCTGTTGGAGCAACTCGCGCTGGCCGAACGCCGGATCACGGATCTCGAATTGCAGCGCGACGAGGCGCTGAACCGCATCGAGTGGGTGATCGATGCCATCAACAGCCTGACCGAGGGTGTCCGCTGAGCAGGCCAATGTCTCGGTGCTGATTTTGTCGACTGTCGCATTGCAAGCCAAAGGCTATCAAAGCATGGGCCGTGTGACGGTCACGTTGAACAACCGCATTTATCGCCTCGCCTGTGGCGATGGCGAGGAAGCGCGGCTGCAACTGCTCTCCGATCACGTCAAGGCGAAGATCGATGCGTTGACCGAGCAGTTCGGCCAGGCCGGTGAGAACCGGTTGCTGCTTATGGCGGCGCTGTTGATTGCTGACGAGTTGTTCGAGGCGCGGGAGCGCGCTGACGCCGATGATCCTTCCGAGCCCCCTGCTTCGAGCGACGCGGCGCCTGCGGCATCATCCCCTGCCAGCCGTATCGCCGAACCACCGCCCAAGGTGCCGGCAAAGACCACCGTGGCAGCGCACGTCGTCACGGTACAGCGCAAGCCGGCGCCGGCCACATGACCGCGATGCGAGGGGCGTGCGCCCATTGAGCAGATCGTACTGGATCTTTGCCGGCGAACACTCTATCTGCACAAGTGCTGCGGAGGCGCGTCAGAGACCTAACATCCCCTGGGCCTATAAGATCCGCTAGGGAGCTGTTCCTGACCGGGGCCGTGGTCCCGGACATATGGCACCCACCTTCTCACAGAAGGGACTCGGCGGGATCACCTGGTCCCAACGGCCTCTGCGGCACTTGAACTTGTCTTTCGCGTAGCCACCCATGACGCTGACCAAGGCGGCCCTTCGGGCTGACATGCACGCGCGGCGCGCCGGGCTGAGCGCTGCCGAACGCGAGGGCGCGGCCAAGGCGCTCGCAGCCCATGCCGGCCAACTGCTGTCGCTGGCAGGAGGCGTGCAAGCGCCGACCGTGTCGACCTACTGGGCGATCGGTCCTGAACTCGTTCCAAAGCCGCTCGAAACGGCGCTGATTGGCAGGGGTGCAACGCTGTGCCTGCCGGTGATGGCGGGGCGGGCGCAGCCGCTCGTCTTCCGCAAGTTCGGGCACGGCGATGCGCTGGTCGAGCGCACCTGGGGCATCAAGGAGCCGTCCGAGCTGGCAGCAGTGGTCGTGCCCGATCTGCTGCTGGTGCCGCTGCTGGCGGTCGATCTGACCGGCGCGCGGCTCGGCTACGGCGGCGGCTTCTATGACCGGACGCTGCGACACCTGCGGTCAACCCGCACGATCGTGGCGGTTGGCGTCGCGTTTGCCGTGCAAGTGGTCGATGCCGTGCCGACCGAGACCTATGACGAACGGCTCGACTGGCTGGTTACGCCGGGCGGGCTCGCGCGCTGTCGGTCCTGATCGTGCAGGCGGCCATCGGCCGGGATCACTTGTTGACCGGGCTGTCGGGCGACATCAGGTAGGCCGTCACATCCTTCATCTGCTGCTCGGTGAGGAACTTGTGGTAGCCGAACCGTGGCATGTTCGAGCACGGCTGCACCGATTGCGCGTTGAAGATCTTGGCATAGGCTTGCTTGGATTCCGCCGCATCGAACTTGCGGATCTTGCCGTACTCCAGCAGGCTCGGGCCGAGCGTGCCGTAGCTGAGTTCGGCCTTGGCCATCTGGTGGCAGGCATAGCAATTGCCGCCAGCGACCGTGCCCGGCGCATCGGAGAACTGCCCGCCGACGCCGGTTTGCGCGACCCTTTCGCCGGCCTTCCAGTCGCCGAGCACGGTGCCATCGGCCGGGAAGACGACGGTTGCTAATTCGCGCGCACGGATCTTTTCGAACTCGGCGGTCGGCGGATCGTTGCGATAGGCCGAGCATACGCGCTGGGTTTCGTCCTGGTCGATGCGCACCTGCCAGCCCTCCGGCGGCGATTTCCAGGTGCCCTTGATGTAGGCGTCGACGATCTTGGGATCGACCTTGGCCGCTTGCTGGGCGGCGGTCGCGAGCGTCAGCGCCGTACCCAAGAGAGTGGCAAGCGTTGTGACCCGCAGCAAAGTGGAAAAGCGTTTCATCTGGTGTGGGTCCCGTTTCAGCGCTTGATCGAGGGCACGTTGATTTCGGCCCCGGCGGCCTGCGTGTTCAAGTAAAGCGTGAGCGCTGTAATGCCATCCGAGGCATAGTCGGGCGCCGGCATCCGCATCTGGCGGTAGCAGTCCCACAAGCGGTGCTGCATGGTGCGCAATTGGCTCTGCGACACACGATAGGTCGGCCACGAGCCCATGGTCTCCTGGGCCTGCTTGCCGGGTTTCGATAGGTTGGGCAGGCCCTGCAGGCGGATCCTCTTGCCCTCCTCGGCGTGGCAGGTGGCGCACGAAAAATCGCTGATCGACGAGCGGCGAAAGAACATCGCCTCGCCGACCGCGAGCATTTCCTGCTCTTTGGGATGGTCGTTGCGCAGGGAAATTTTGAGGCCGCTGGACTTGTTGGAGATGAAAGCGACCAGGTCTTCCATGTCCGATGACACGCCTGGCCCGGAGAACCGGCGCTTGATCACATCCTTGGTGTCGGCGCCCTGGATGTTTTCCATGCACCACAACAGCCGCTGTTCGAGGTCCATGACGCGGCCCGCATCGGCGAAGTGCCGTGGCATTGCGGCAGACGCGCCTTCGAGCTTGCCCGGTCCGATGCCGAGATCGCAGGTCTCGAGCGACACTTTTTTCGTGCCGGCTGCCTGCTTCCATAGCAGTTCACCGCGGTCGACGTTGAGATAGCCCGGATTGGAGAACGGATCGGAGATCATCGCCCGGTAGCGCTCGATTTCCTTTTCGCTCGTGTCGGCCGATTGTGCGACGGCGGTGCCGATCTGGAGCAGCATAACGGTCAGTGTCACCGAAACACAGATGGTCCACCCCAGTCGCGTGCCTTGTCTGACGTGATCGAGCATTTCATCTCCCCTGACTTTTCAGCGAAACATGGCGTCGGCGGTTGGCTGCCGCAACTTGCCACTTGCGCCGCGCAGCAGAATACATTTAGAAATTGCGATATGACAAGGTGTCGGCGCGATCAATCCGCACTGATCACCCGGTCGCCATGTGCCAGTCACCAAGCGCGGGAGCAGAGCCCAATGACCGATTTGCTGAAACATCCCGATCGTCGCACTTTGATGATGGCCGGCGGTGCGGCGACCATCGCGGCCCTCCTGGCGCCAAGACTGGCAGTGGCGGCACCGGCCCAAGTGGAAGCCGAGATCCAGAAGCTGTATGCGGGGCGTCCGCTCGCTGAGGGGAAGATCAAGTTTGATCTGCCCTCGATCGCCGAGAACGGGCTCGTCGTGCCACTCGGCGTCGAGGTCGAGAGCGCGATGACGGATGCGGACAACGTAAAGGCGCTGCACGTGTTCGCCGATGGCAACCCGAACCCCAGCGTCGCCTCGTTCTTCTTCACGACCATGATGCCCAAAGCGGCCGTCCAGGTCCGCATGCGGCTCGCCCAGACGCAGAACATCGTCGCGGTCGCCGAGATGGCGGATGGCAAGCTCTACACCCTGAAGCGCGAAGTGAAGGTCACGATCGGTGGCTGCGGCGGCTAGTCCGCCTGCACGCCTCTGAACGCTTCGAACCCATTCATCGCAAGGACCCCCACCATGGCCACTCCCACCCCCCGCGTCCGGATGCCTGCGACGGCAAAAGCCGGCGAGACGATCGAGATCAAGACGCTGATCAGTCACGAGATGGAATCGGGCAACCGCAAGGACAAGGACGGCAAGGTGATCCCGCGCAAGATCATCAACGGGTTCGAGGCCAAGTTCAACGGCAAGCAGGTGTTCAAGACCGTCTGGCACCCGGCGATTTCGGCCAATCCGTTCATGTCGTTCTTTGTCAAGGTGCCGGAAGCGGGCACGTTCGAGTTCGCCTGGACCGACGATGACGGCTCGGTCTACAAGTCCGAACAAAAGATCGCGATCGGTTGAAATTGGCCCGGTTGCCTCGGAGGTAACCGGGCGAAATTCGACCTGATACATGCATAAATGCGAATGTTCCAGAGTATTCCCGGCCAGGATGTGTCATGATCACGCGACGTGAATTCGGCCAGGCGGCCCTCGCCGCGTCTGTGATCACCGCCGGCAGCGGACTGGGTGGCGTCGGCCGCGCCGCAGCCCAGGGCCGCCTCACGCAGGAAGAACTGCTCAAGTTTGACGCCGTGGGCAACGTGACGCTGGTGCACGTGACGGACATCCACGGCCAGCTGATGCCACTGCATTTCCGCGAGCCAAGCGTCAACATCGGCGTCGGCGAGGCGGCTGGCAAGGTGCCGCATCTGTCGGGCGAAGCGTTCGTGAAGGCCTTCGGCCTGGTCGCTGGCTCACCGCAGGCCCACGCGCTGACCCACGTCGATTTTGCGCAGCTGGCAAAGTCCTATGGCCGCATGGGCGGTCTCGATCGCATCGCCACCATCGTGAAGTCGATCCGCGCCGCGCGTAGCGACAAGGTGCTCCTGCTGGACGGTGGCGACACCTGGACCAACAGCTGGACCGCGCTGAAGACAAACGGTCAGGACATGGTCGATTGCATGGCGCTCTTGAAGCCCGACGCCATGACCGGGCATTGGGAATTCACGCTCGGCGAAAAGCGCGTGCAGGAAATTGCCGGCACCTTGGGCTTTCCGTTTCTCGCCCAGAACATGCGCGAATCCGAGTTCAACGATCCGGTGTTCGAGCCCCACAAGGTGTTCGAGCGCGGCGGCGTGAAGGTCGCCGTCATCGGCCAGGCCTTCCCGTTCACGCCGATCGCCAACCCGCGCTGGATGATCCCGAAGTGGACGTTCGGCATCCGCGACGAGGATATGCAAAAGCAGGTCGACGCGGTGCGTGCGGCGGGTGCTGAACTCGTCGTGGTGTTGTCGCACAACGGCTTCGACGTCGATCGCAAGATGGCGCGCCTCGTCAAGGGCATCGATGTGATCCTGACCGGGCATACGCACGACGCCGTGCCGGAAGCAGTCAAGGTCGGTACCACGCTGCTGATCTCGTCGGGCAGCCACGGCAAGTTCGTTTCGCGCCTCGATCTCGATGTGCAGGACAAGCGCATCAAGGACTTCCGCTTCCGGCTGATCCCGGTGTTCTCCGATTGGATCGCGCCGGATCCGGAGATGGCCGCGAAAATTGCGCAAGTGCGCAAGCCCTATGCGGGCGACCTTGCCCGCGTGCTTGGCCGCACCGAGGGCCTGCTCTACCGCCGCGGCAACATCGCCGGCACGCTCGATGACGTCTATACGGCCGCCCTTTTGGCCGAGCGTGACGCCGAGATCGCCCTGTCGCCCGGCATCCGCTGGGGCAACAGCCTATTGCCGGGCCAGGACATCACCTTCGAGGATGTGACCAACGGTTGTGCCATGAGCTATCCGAACTGCTATCGCGTGATGATGACCGGTGCCCGCCTGAAGGAAATTCTGGAAGACGTGGCCGACAACCTGTTCAACCCGGACCCCTACTATCAGCAGGGCGGCGACATGGTGCGTACCGGCGGCCTCGGCTTCACGCTCGATGTGGCCGGTGCCGTCGGCCAGCGGATTTCCCGCATGGTGCATCTGAAGTCCGGCGCGCCGATCGATGCCAACCGCGAGTATGTGGTCGCCGGCTGGGCAAGCGTCAACGAAGGCACCCAGGGCCCGCCGATCTGGCAGGTCGTCGAACAGCACCTGGCCCGCGTCAAGACGGTCGACGTGAAGCCGAACGAGGCGGTGAAGCTCGTCGGCGCGTGATTTCGTCCTACCGGCGGCGTGCTTCCAGGCTGATCTGCGTCATGAACAGGTGGTCGAAGCGCCCCTGGGTCCAGCGCGACAGTAACGCAGTGCGCGGCGCAAACGGCGTCACCGGATAGACCCGCACCACCTCGTAGCCGGCGCGCTCGAACATCGTAGCGTAACTCTCGGGCGTGAACCAGCGCATGTGGGTGCGATCGAACACACCCTGGTCGGCGAGTTGGAACCGACCCTGCCACAGCTCCCGCAGGACGCGCCAATGGGCGATGTTGGGCGAACTTGCCAAAACCAGCGCGCCGGGGCGCAGATAGGGATGCAGGCGCCGCAGGACGGCCCACGGCTCAATCAAATGTTCGAGGACCTCGGACAAAATCATGCCGTCGAACGTGCAGGGCTGCCAGGAAAACGCCAGCCGTTCCACATCGCCAACGATCACGTCGCTAAGGTGCTGGCGGGCTTCGGCTGCCGCACCCTCGAACAATTCGACTCCGGTGTAGTGGCCAGCCCGCCCGCTGCATAGCGCGAGCGCGCCGGTGGCGCCGGTGCCGCAGCCGATTTCGAGGACGCGGGCGGATTTGTCTTCGGGTAGCCGAGCGACGAAGTCTGCCCGTGCACCGGAGAAGTAGCGGCTCTCTTTGGCGCGGTAGAAGCGAACCGGGCCGTCTTCGGGCGTCGCCGTGGCAATTTCGACCGTCACGCGTGCAACTCCCTCGAGCCAATCCGACCTCGACTTCAACGCCCAAGCCTAACTTGGAGTGCTGAAGGCGGAGCTAACGCGACAGGGGCGACTGGCCGGTGGAGTTCGCCGCGTTAACCATACTTTAAGCGAATCAGGGTCTTGTGACGACAAGGCGGGCGGGTATCCAAAGTTCGGGGCCGGTCCGCCGCTCAGTTTCCTCGAACCTGATTGCTCGAGCGCATGTTGTCGCGTAGCTCGCCCCATCTGCCGTCCGTGACGATGATCGCAGCCCTCGTGGTCGCAGTCGCGCTGAACGGCTGCGCCAACGATCGCCCCGCTGCGGCCCCGGCTTCAATCGCCCGCTTGGAAACGCCGGAGGTGTCGCGCGTCTATCGCCTGGGCATCGGCGACAAGGTCAAGCTCAGTGTGTTCGGCGAAGCCGACTTGTCCGGCACCTTCGAGGTGAACGGCTCTGGCAACGTTGCCGTGCCGCTGGTCGGCGAAATACCAGCCAAAGGCCGTGGTATCGGCGAGTTCCGTGAATTGGTGCGCACGAAGCTGGCGCAAGGCTATTTGACCAATCCCAAGGTGTCGGTCGAGGTCGCGAATTTTCGCCCGATCTACCTGCACGGCGAAGTGCGCAGCGGTGGGGAATTTCCCTATAAGAGCGGCCTGAAGCTGCGCGATGCGATTGCCCTCGCCGGCGGCTATACCTATCGCGCTAACGAGAGCCACGTCATCCTGGTGCGGGAAGGATCGGCAGCCCAGATCAAGGTCGCCCTGCCCGCCGACATCGATGTTCTTCCCGGCGACAACATCCGCGTGCCGGAGCGCTTCTTTTGAGCCCGCGCCGGTCCGTGTGGCGAGGTAGACAGAGCTGGCGCCATCGCTTGCTGCCGTTTGCTGTCATTTGTATGTCTTCGCTGGTGATGGGCGCGCCTGCCAAGGGCCAAGACCTCGGCAACGACGGCCTTGCCCGCGACCAGACCATCGCCTTCGGCGAAGGCTTGCGGAATTGGGACGGGATCAAGAAATACGGCGCTGAAAGGGTCTCGGAGCGGGATCGCACGCCCTATCAGCCGGATGGTCTGCGCGCCGGCACCTACAGGGTGTTTCCCATCATCGGCACCACGGCCCTGTTCGACGACAATATCTATGCCACCAACAAGAACCGTGCCTCGGATGTGCGGTTCGAGATCGTGCCGGTGGTGCGTGCGCGGTCAGATTTCAGCCGCCACATTCTCGATTTCAGCGTCGGTGCCAAGCAGACCGAATACCTGCGCAACAGTCAGCTCAATTCGACCGACGGCAACTTCGCCGTCGATGGTGCACTGCATTTCGATCATGCCCACACCCTGTCGCTGAGCCTGCTGAGCGAATTGAACCACGAGGACCGCGCCGCCCCCGAAGCGCCGAGGAATGCAGCTGAACGCACCGCCGTGTTCCACAACCGTGCCATCGCCGGCATCAGGCGTGACGCGGGCCGGCTGTGGGCGAGCTTCAGCACGTCGGTCGAGCGCTGGGACTTCCAGAATGTCAGGGCGCGCGACGGCACTACGATCGACCAGAATGCGCGCGACACGCAGATCACGGCCGCTCAACTGCGGCTCGGCTACCGGTTCTCGCCGGGCTTCGAGTTCGAAAGTAAGGTGCGCGCGCTCAGGCAATCGAACTTCAATCCCGGCGCGATCGACTTCTCAGCCAACGGTTATGAGGCGGTGGCGGGGCTGTCCGCTGAAGTCAACCCATTGCTGCGCTGGCGCTTGCTCGGCGGTTATGGCTTTCGCGATTACGACAGCGCCAAACTGCGCGCTGCGGGCAACCTGCTGGTCGAGGCCGAGCTGCAATGGCTGCCGACCCAGCTGGCGACGGTCTATGCAACCGCTCGCCGCGCCTATTCCGAGGGCATTACCGGTGACGGCGCAGGCGGCAGGATCGACAGTTCATTGGGTGCCAGGGTCGAATACGAGGCGCTTAGAAACCTCGTGTTCACACTTGGCGGCGAATATCGGCAATCTGAGTTCCTCGGACAGAGCCGGCTCGACCATGTGACGATCGGTCGGGTCGGCTTTGACTACTACCACACCAAGAATTGGCTGTTTTCACTCGCCTACGAGCATCAAGAGCAACGCTCGAACGTCGAGGAAGACAACTTCACCCGCAATCGATTGTGGCTCACGACCAGGCTGCGCTTCTAGGACGACGACGAAGACGAAGAGTGTGATGACCGAGCGGTCGACAGACGACGATGCCGGGGAGGAACGCGGGTCTGCGTTCGCCTTCGGCGATGTCATGTCTGCGTTCCGGCGGCGCATCAAGCTGATCATCACGACGACCGTCGTCGTCACGGTGGTGGGGGCGGTCATCGTATCGATCCTGCCCAACCGCTACGAGGCGGTGGCGACCGTCCAGATCGACCAGCGCAACAAGGAGATCACCTCGATCAAGGGCGTGATTTCAGATCTCAAGGCGGATGCGGCGACCGTCGACAGCGAAGTCGAGGTGCTGAAATCGCGCCAGATCTCGCAGCGCGTCGTCGAGCAACTGGGGCTGCGCTCCGATGCCGAGTTCATCGGGCCGACCAGTCTGCAGATACTGTTGCTGCGGCTCGGCATCTCGCGCGGTGCCTTCAAGCCATCCGTGCGGCCAGAACCGACGTCAATCGAAGACATCATTAATCCGTCAGCCGAGCCTGAGCGGGACGAAGTCCTGCGCGGGTTCGAGCAGCGCCTGAAGGTCAGTCGGGTGCGGGCGTCGCTGGTGCTCGAAATCCGCTTTTCTTCCGCCGACCCGGTGAAGGCTGCCCGCATCGTCAATGCGATCGCCGACACGTACATCAAGATGCAGATCGAGCAGAAGACGCGGGCGCTGGTCGACGCCAGCGGTCGGCTCGACGATGCCATCAAGGGCGTGCGCGAGAAGGTTGTGACCGCAGAACGCGCCATCGAACACTTCAAGACCGAGCATCAGATCTTCGACACCGACGGTCAGCTGCTGGTCGACCGGCAGCTTGGTCGCGAGATGGAAGCGCTCATTCTGTCTCGCAACAAGACGTTCACTGCCCGCTCGCGCTTCGAACAGGCGCGACGCATGATGATCGAAGGGGAAGGCAACGAGTCGCTGGCCGACGTGCTCCAGAGCAATACCGTGCGGCTGCTGCGCGACGAGTTGACCAAGGCCCTGCGCAAGCAGACGGAAGCGGCCACCAAGTATGGTCCCAAGCACCCCGAAATGCAAAAGATTGCCGCCGACGTCGGCAAGGCGCAGACGGAACTTGGCATCGAAGTCACCAAGATCATCAGGAATTTGAAGACCGAGTTCGATGTGGCATCCGATGGCGAGCGCCAGCAGGGCGGCCGCATCGAGCAGTTGAAGACCCAGATCGGCATTGCCCGCGAGAAGCAGTGGCAACTGCGCGAACTCGAGCGCGAGGCTGCGGCCTCAAAGCAGCTCTACGAAGCCCTGCTGACCCGCAACAAGCAGACGGTCGAGACCCAAGGCCTGCAGTTTGCCGACGCACGCGTCGTCGAAAGGTCGGATGTGCCGCTCTATCCCGTGTCGCCGAAGCGCAAGCAATTGGTGGCAATTGCCGGTGCCGGCGGGCTGATCGTGGGGCTCGGCCTGGCGCTGCTGCTCGAGATGGGGAGCGGCAGCTTCGCCAAGCCGCGTGACATCGAGCGCGCCCTCGATGTCGCGCATCTGGGCTCGGTGCCGGGAGCGGACACGCCCCACATGCTGTCGAGCGACCGGATGCGGCAGCTCAGAATGCTGCAGGCAGAACCGCACGGGCTGTTTGCCGAGTCGATCCGTGGCATCCGGCACGAGATGGAAAACCGCATCGGCCGCAGCCAGCGTTCGATCATCCTCGTCGCGTCCAGTCTGCCGCGGGAGGGACGCTCGGTCATCGCCTCCAACCTCGCCTTGAACTATGCATCGGGTGGGGCCAGAACGTTGCTGATCGACGGCGACATGCGCGCTGGCGGGCTGTCGGTGGATCTCGGCATCGCCGGCGAGCCCGGCCTGATCGACATACTGGCCGGCGGTGTGGCGCCGACGGACGCCATCCTGCATGACCGTGCCACCGGGGTCAGCGTGTTGTCGGCGGCCCGGCGTCCAGACTTCATGGTCGATGCCGCGAGCCTGATCGAAAGCATTCAGTTCGCCCAGGTCCTGGCCCAGCTGAAGTCACAGTTCGACGTGGTGATCATCGATGCCCCGCCCCTGCTGCCGGTGGTCGATGCGCGGTTGATCGCGACCCAGGTCGACGCCATCGTGTTCGTCACGGTGTGGCGACGCACGCCGCGTGAACTGGCGCGGCAGGCCCTGAAGAGCCTTGGACCGGATGGCCGCAAGGTGATCGGCGCCGTCGTCAATCAGGTCGAGTATGCGATGTTGGAGCAGGAATGGGGGGCGATCGGCCGCCCGTTCGTGAAAGGTAGTACGGCGGCCGCAAGCCCGCTGCGGACAGCGGCGTAGGTTAGGCCGCCTAGCGGCTGAGCAGCACTGGGCATTCGAGGCCGGCGGCCAGCGGGCTCAGATCATCGGCGGCAGGTACGGCGAGTCCACCAAAACGGGCGATCACGAAGCCGGGCGCCATCCGCCGGATCGCTTCGGCGGCGAGCGCCGGCTCGGCATGGTTCAGCGCCAGATGGACGAGATGCAGATCGCTGCGATTGCCGAGCGCGAGGCGTGCCTGCTGCTCGATCCATTCCGAGGTATCGCCATCGGCGCCGATGATCGCAAGCACCAGCGGCGCGCCTGAGGTTTCGATCAGCCGATCGCCCGCGCGGATCATGCCGGACAGCGCATCGATGTCTTCGAGCACCATCACCACCGGTCCCTGGGTCCGGCTGGCCCTCGGGCCGACCAGGACGAGACCGGTCGCATCCTCGACGTTGTCGAGCACTTGCGCGATGTCGCCGCCGGACGATCCGCCAAACGGTTCGGTCAGAACCACCACGTTCCAGGGCCCACAATCGGCGCACGTGACGGCGAGCGCACGCAGCGGATCATCGCGCACGAAGCGCTCGCGGATCGGCACTTGTGCGGCACCGGCAAGTTGCTCGAGCCGGCGCTGCAAGCCAGCGAACTGGTTGCGAAGATCGCGCACCACGATGCCGGGCGTCAGTGGCCGTGATTTGCCACCGAACGCACTGATCTCGCGCACGAACGAGAATCGCGACAACGCGATCAACTCGGTATCCTCGATGTACAGGCTCTCGATTTCGGAGCGATAGGCCTGGGCGATCTGCACCGCCGCCTGCATGGCGATGTCGCTCGCCCGCGCCGACGTCGTGCGCACGATGACGCGGCCGCGCGCTTCGGTGGCCTCTGCGACGTGGGCGATCATGAGGGAGTAGCCTCCTGCGGCGTCTGATACGCCTTCAACTGTCGGGCGAAGGTCGCGAGCCTTGCTTCGACCGCGGCATGCACGTCGGCTGCCGGCCGGCCGGTCAGCAGTTCGATCCCCTCGTCGATCGAGGCGACCGCATAGATCCTGAACTTGCCGTCGGTCACCGCCTCCACGATGTCTTCGCGCACCATCAGATGCTGTGTATTCGCTTGCGGAATGAGCACGCCATGCGTGCCATCGAGGCCACGGGCGGCACACAGATCGAAGAAGCCCTCGATCTTCTCGTTGACGCCGCCGATCGCCTGCACGTCGCCGCGCTGGTTGACGGCACCTGTCACGGCCAGCGCCTGGTTGATCGGCGCATCGGCCAGCGCCGACAGCAGGGCATAGAGTTCCGCCGACGAGGCACTGTCGCCGTCGACGCCGCCGTAGGACTGCTCGAAGACCAGAGAGGCGGCAAGCGCCAGCGGCGTGTCATGGGCATAGCGGCCGGCGAGGAAGCCCCACAGGATCATCACGCCCTTGGAGTGCAGCGGGCCGCCGAGGTTCACTTCGCGCTCGATGTCGGTGACGCGGCCCTGGCCCATGCGCACGCGCGCGGTGATGCGGGCCGGCCGGCCGAAAGCGAAGGTGCCCAGCTGCTGCACCGTCAGCCCGTTGATCTGGCCGACGGCGCTCCCCGCCGTATCGATCAGCACGATGTTGCGCTCGACCATCTCCTGCGCGCGGTCGCGCAGGCGGCTCGCCCGGTCCCTCGCCTCGTCGATCGCCTTGGCGACATCGGCACTGGCAATGACCTTGCGCTTTTCCTGACCGGCCCAGTAGTCGGCCTCGCGCACGATGTCGGCGATGCGGCCGATCTCGATCGACAGCTTCTCGCGATCATCGGCAAGGCGCGCGCCCTCCTCGATCAGCCGGGCAACGCCGCCGGCATCGACCGCCTTCAGGCTGTGCTCCTTGACGATCGAGGCGATCAGGCGCGCATAGGCACGGTCGTTGTCGCTGGAACGCGCAATCGTATCGTCGAAATCGGCCTGCACCTTGAACAGGCGTGCGAAGTCAGGGTCGGCTTGCGCCAGCGTGTAGTAGAGCTCGCGGTCGCCGAACAATATCACCTTCACGTCGAGCGGGATCGGTGCCGGATCGAGCGTCTGCGCGGTCATCATGCCGACCGTCTCGGTCGGCTGCTCGACCTTGATCTGACGGCCCTTGATCGCCCGCTTCAGGGCTTCCCAGGCGAATTGCGACAGCAGCAATTTGCGCGCGTCGAGCAGCAGATAACCGCCGTTGGCGCGATGCAACGCACCTGCCTTTACCAGCAGGAAGTCGGTCATCATGTTGCCCATCTGGGCCACATGCTCGATGCGGCCGATCAAATTGCCGTAGGTCGGGTTCGCCTCCTCGACCACCGGTGTTTCACACACATCGCCCGGCTGGCCGCCGACGAACAGGTTGACGAGATAGCGGCGGAAGCGGGCATCGCGGGACGTATCCGCTGGCGGCTTGATCGCGCTGCCGTCGCCCTCGCCGTCGGCGAGAAACAGCGCGGCGTTGCGGATCATGTCGGCGCGGGCAGCCACCAGATGTGCGATGACGTCTGGCTGGTCGGCGAACGCGGCTTCCAGTTCGTCCAGCGCCTCGTGGATGGCGGCAGTGGCGACTTCGTCCTGCAGGGCTGCCAGTTTGTGGCGCCGCTCCTTGTCGGACTTCGGCGCCTGGCCGAGTAGAGCTTCGAGTTCGGTCTGCAGCGCCTCGATCTTGGTTTCGACGCTGCGGCGCATATCCTCGGGCAACTGCATGAAGACCTCGGGCTTCACGACCTTGCCTTCGAGGATCGGGGCCATGGCGAAGCCGGTCGGCGTGCGCAGAATGGCGATGTTCTGCGCCTGCGCTTTGCGGTTGAGCCCTTCGAGCGCGCTTTCCTGGCCCGCGCGGAAGGCTTCGTCGATCGCCCGCTTGCGGGTCTGGTACTCGTCACCTTCGAACATGGCCGGCAGCGTCGCACGTAATTCGTCGATCGCCTTGATCATGCCGAGGCTGAACTCGCGCGCCCGCCCGCATGGCAGCCGGATGGCCCGCGGCCGGTTCGGCGTCTCGAAATCGTTGACGTAGACCCAATCAGAGGGATGTTGCTCGGGGCGCAGCTTGTGGGCGAGATATGACTTCACCGCCGTGCTCTTGCCGGTCGATGGTGGTCCCAGCACGAACATGTTGAAATCGTGCGCCTTCATATCGGCGCCGAACTGAATCGCTCGCAGCGCTCGGTCCTGGCCGATCAGGCCATCGATCGGCTCGAGTTCGGCCGTGCTCTTGAAACCGAGCGACCCGGGATCGACCGAGCGGCGCAGCGCATCGGCGGTCAGCGGCAAGCGCAGGTCGCCCGAGGCGCCATCGACCTCGCTGCGGGCAGATGCTGACGTGGTCTTCGCGGCGGCCGGCACCAGGGCCTGGCTCTTGCCACCCTTCGTCCACTTGAAGATCATATCTTAAAGCCCCTTCTGCCCCGGCAGCGCGTAAGCTGCGATGTCACCGAGTGATGGCGAACACATGACGAAACGCAATCGTCTAGCTCCCGAGCTTGTGGATGGCCGGCAGTCGCCGGCAGCCCTTGACATAGCACGTGGCGCGCGCCGGTTGCTGCTTTCGCGAGGTCTGGCCAGCCTGACCGAGGTCAACCTCGCCAACGGCCGCCGCGCCGACATCCTGGCCATCGCGCAGCAGGGCGACATCTGGATCGTCGAGATCAAGTCGAGCGTCGAAGATTTCCGCGGCGACCACAAGTGGCCGCAGTACCGGGAGTATTGCGACCGGCTGTTCTTCGCCGTCGATACAAGTTTTCCCCAAGGTCTGCTGCCGGTCGACACGGGGCTCATCGTAGCCGACCGATTCGGCGGGGAAATTCTGCGCGAGGCGCCGGTTCACCCGCTGGCGGCCGCTCGCCGCAAGGCATTGACCACGCGGATCGCGCGGGTTGGCGCGCTACGCCTGCTGGCGTTGGCCGATCCCGAGTTGCGGCTTGAGCGCGAGGCATTGTAGGCGCCGATACGGGGCGCAGCAGCAGGGGCGGTGGAACCGGCTATTTGGGTGCGCGCTTGGCAAGAATGCGCTGCAGCGTGCGGCGGTGCATGTTGAGCCGACGCGCGGTTTCCGATACGTTGCGGCTGCACAATTCATAGACGCGCTGGATGTGCTCCCACCGCACGCGATCAGCCGACATGGGGTTTTCGGGCGGGGCTGCCTTTTCGTTCGACGGGGCGAGCAGCGCGTCCGTCACGTCGTCGGCATCGGCAGGCTTGCCGAGATAGTCGACCGCGCCCAGCTTCACCGCGGATACGGCGGTGGCGAAATTGCCGTAGCCGGTCAGCACGATGGCGCGCGAGTTCGGACGTATACGCGCAAGTTCTGCGATGACGTCGAGGCCGTTGCCGTCTTCGAGGCGCATGTCGACCACGGCGAAGGCCGGCGCCTTCTGGCGGATCAGTTCCAGGCCCTCGGCGACCGAATGGCCGACGCGAACCTCGAATCCGCGCACTTCCATGGCGCGCCCCAGGCGTTGCGCGAACGACTTGTCATCGTCGATCAGGACCAGCGAAGCATCTTCTGGCAGCTCGTCTTTCTTGAACGACAGATCTTCGGTCACGGTTTGGCCCTCCTGGCCTCACTCAGATATAGCGGTTATGTGACAAACGCCAAGTCCTCAATGCCGACTTCAAAGTATTTCCCTTAATCAGCAATGACGGGACTTTGGCTGCCGGCCGCGCCCGCTTGCGGTGTCGGCTCCGGACGGTTGCGGCGCCCGGGAAATGGCGACCAGCCGGCGTCGCGACCTTCGAAGGCATCGCGTGGCCAGCTCAAGGTCACCTTGGCGCCATGGGACGGTGGTTCGCGGTTGGCCATCCCGACCTTGGCACCGGAGCGCTCCAGCAGCGTCTTGGCGATGAAAAATCCCAGGCCGAGTCCCGTCTGCTTGCCCTCGTCGGCCTTGGTGCCGGAGCTGCGGCGCGTCGTCACGTAGGGTTCGCCCAGGGCCTCGATCACGTCGGGGGCGAAGCCGGTGCCATCGTCCAGAATGGTGATCATGACTTCGCGCTCGTTCCACCGCGCCGTGATCTCGACCGTGCGGGTGGCGAACTCGACGGCATTCTCGATCAGGTTGCCGACGCCGTAGATCAGGCCGGGGCGACGCTCGCCGACCGGCTCGGTGCCGGAGGGGGCCACGTCGGCGCCGACGAAGGGGCTGCAATCGACCGCGATCGCTATGCCGAACACCCGGTGCGGGGCGACCGCTTCCTCGATCAACTGGCTGACCGTCAGGCTCGCGTGCAGGGGATCGCTTTCCGTTGGCTTGCGGGTCAAGGTCTGCAGGATATCGCGGCAGCGCTGGGCCTGGCTCTTGAGCAGCGCGATGTCTTCCGCCATCGGCGAGGTGGGGTCGATCGCATATTCGAGCTCCTTCGACACCAGCACGATCGTGCCCAGCGGTGTGCCGAGCTCGTGGGCGGCTGCCGCTGCAAGCCCGTCGAGGGCGTGCAGCTTCTGCTCGCGCGCGAGCACCAGTTCGGTTGCGGCGAGCGCGGTCGACATCTCGCGGCCCTCCTTCGACAGCCGCCAGCCGTACAGCGCGATGAAGACCATGCAAGCGGCGACGCCCGCGAACGCGCCGACCTTGTACAATTTCGGCAGGCCGAGCGCTTGGCCTGCAAACCACGGCAACGGCAGATGGAACGAGATCAGCAGTGCCGACAGCAACAGCGCGATGCCGCCGAGCAGCACCGTGTTGCGCGGCGGCAGCGTGGCGGCCGACACCGTCACCGGTGCCGCCAGCAGCACCGTGAACGGGTTCTCTATGCCGCCGGTCAGGTACAGCAGTGCCGACAGCTGGCAGATGTCGTAGGCGAGCAGACACGTGGCGAGCGGCGATTCCAGCCGGTGGCGGGCTGGAAACCACAGGCGCAGAAACAAGTTGAGCCACACCGACAGGGCGATCAGCAGCAGGCACCAGCCGAGCGGCAGGTCGAAGCCGAAGCCGAAAAAGACAAGCGCCACAGTGAGCAGTTGTCCAGTCACCGCAAACCAGCGCAACCGGATCGTCGTGTGCAGGCGCAAGCGGCTCATCGCCGGATCGAGCGTCAGCCGCTCGGCAGCGTCGAACGTCAGCGAAGGTTTGGCAGCGACCATTTGCGCACACTATCGTGGAGTCGAACACACCGGCCGACCGTAGCACATCTTGTGCCGCACGGCGTATTCGGCCAAGCAGAAGCTTGAGCGAAACCCGAGGCCCAGAGCCCATGCACCGCACTGCCGCGCCTGCCGTCGCCGTCGCTGATCCGCCAGTCGCCGTCCGCGACCTGGTGAAGGTCTACGGTGACGTGCGCGCGGTCGATGGCATCTCGTTCGACCTGCGTGCCGGCGAAATCACAGCGCTGCTCGGTGGTAACGGTGCCGGCAAGACGACGACGATCTCGATGCTGATGGGGCTCGTCACACCGACCGCCGGCTCGATCCGCATTTTTGGCACTGATCTCGCGCGCAACCGCCACGAGGCGCTCGCCCGCATGAACTTCGAGAGCCCCTACGTCGATATCCCGATGCGGCTCACGGTGAGGCAGAACCTCGAGATCTTCGGCCGACTGTACGGCGTGCGCGATCTACGCCGGCGGATCGGCGAGGTCGCCTCGTCGCTGCGCATCGAACAGCTGCTCGACCGCGGCTACGGCAAGTTGTCGGCCGGGCAGAAGACCCGCGCGAGCCTCGCCAAGGCGCTGCTCAATGGGCCGGACCTGCTGTTGCTCGACGAGCCGACCGCGTCGCTCGATCCAGACACCGCCGATTGGGTGCGCGAGACGCTTGAACTGTACTGCCGGACCCATGCCGCGACGATCATTCTCGCCTCGCACAACATGGCCGAAGTGGAGCGCCTTGCCGCCCGCGTGATCATGATGGAAAGCGGGCGCATCACGGCCGACAGCACGCCGGCGGGCCTGATCGCCAAGTTCGGCCGCGACAATCTGGAGGAGGTGTTCCTCGACATCGCGCGGAGCCGGACGCGCACCCCAGTCGCCGCCGATGGGCAGGACCAGCCATGAAGGAAACCACCATCAGTGCACTGCCGCCCGTTGCGCGCCACGCGCAATCGGGGCTCGCTGCCTCGCTGCGGCGGATCGGCGGCATGGTGCGGCGGCACTGGTATGTGATCCGCTCATCGGGGCCGCGCACGCTCGAGCTGGTGTTCTGGCCGCTGGTCTCGATGCTGACCTGGGGCTTCCTGCAGACCCATCTGGCGGCGACCACCAGTTTGCCTGCCAAGGCCGCTGGCCTGCTGATCGGCGGCGTGCTGCTGTGGGACATCCTAGTGCGCAGCCAGCTCGGTTTCTCGATCGCCTTCCTTGAGGACGTGTGGTCACGCAACCTCGGCCATCTGCTGATGAGCCCGCTGCGGCCAATCGAACTGGTGGCGGCCCTCGTCGTTGTCAGCCTGATCAAGTTGACGGTCGCCATGGTGCCGGTGATCTTCATCGCCCATGTCATGTTCGGCTTCAATCTGCTGAGTCTCGGTCTGGCGTTCATCGTCTTTTTCGCGAACCTCACGATCATGAGCTGGGCGCTCGGCCTGTTCTCGATCGGATGCGTGCTGCGCTGGGGCATGGGCGCCGAAAGCATTGCCTGGCTGGTGGTCTTCCTGCTGCTGCCGATCTCCTGCGTCTACTATCCCGTGGCGACCCTGCCGCCCATACTGCAGGCGGTGGCGCTATGCCTGCCCTCGACCTACGTCTTCGAAGGCCTGCGCGCGCTCGTCCTTGAGCAAACGTTCCGTGGCGATCTGATGTTGCGGGCGTTCGCGCTGAACGGACTGTGGGTCGCGGCCTGCTATGGGCTGTTCACCTACCTGCTGGCGGAAGCGCGCACCAAAGGCTCGCTGGTGCAGATGGGCGAATGATGGACGCTGGATCACACAGGCGCTGGCAATGGCTCGCCGTGATCGCCTGCTGCTCGCTCGTCTTGGGCTTTCTCGGCGGACTGCTGGTGTTGCCGGCGGCGCGAGAACAGCTGTTTGGCGCGGCCGGTGGCCGTGGGCCAGAGCAAGCGGCGATCGGCGGCCCGTTCGATCTAATCGACCATCGAGGCCGGCCCGTGTCGGATCGCGATTTTGCTGGTCGGCCCATGGTCGTCGTGTTTGGCACCACGCAAGATCCCGATCAAACGCCGGCGACGCTGCAACTGCTGGGCCGTGCCCTCGACCGCATTGGGCCGGGCGCGGATCACCTGGTCGTATTGTTCATCACTTTGGAGCCTTCCCACGACCCGCCGTCCATTCTTGCCGAATTTGTCGCAAAATTCCATCACAAGTTGCATGGACTTACTGGTTCTCCCAATAAGATTGCTGCAATTGCGAATTTGTACAAACTTCCCCTCGTGCGCGGCCCAAGCGCCACAGCAGCGCCCGGGCCACTGTTGCATTTCGATTCCCTGATTTTCTTCATGAATTCACAGGGAGTTTATCTGTCACACTTAGACTTTGGCAGCTCTGAGGACGAGCTTGTCCACAGGCTCAGGGAACTGTTGTAACTGGGCCAGCGCCTTTACGAATCAGTGGATCGATGCAATCTTTCGCATTGCAGTAGATGAAATTTAGCAGAACTGTGACGTAAGATTGATTTGTCACCGCAAGTTGTCAATCTGAGTTGACAATCTGCCGATAGATGCAGATCTGTAGAATGCGCTCTCTCGTTTGCCACGCCTAGCCAGGGGGAATAACCGATGCTCTACCAGTGGTATGAGCTTGGCCACGCTGCCGTCAGACCAGCCCGGGTTGCCGCCGATGCCGGACGCCTGTTCTTCAAGAACCCCTTCAACCCGCTGACGCACACCTCGGTTGGCCGCCACGCGGCGGCCGCCTGCGAGGTGTTCGAGCGCACCACCCGGCGCTACGAAAGGCCAACGTTCGGTATCGACAGCACAGTCATCGATGGCCAGAAGGTCGACGTGACGGAAGAAGTGGTCTGGCAACGGCCCTTCTGCCGTCTGGTGCACTTCAAGCGCACCACGGCCGCCGCCAGTACTACCAACGACCCTCGTATCATTCTGGTTGCGCCCATGTCAGGCCATTTCGCCACGCTACTGCGCGGCACGGTCGAGACGCTGTTGCCCGACCACGAGGTCTACATCACCGACTGGCAGGATGCCCATGACGTGCCGGCGCTGGCCGGCGCGTTCGATCTCGACGACTACATCGTCTACATGCAGGACATGTTCCGCCACTTCCGCGGCGATGTACACGTGTTCGCCATCTGCCAGCCTTCGGTTCCGGTACTGGCCGCCGTCGCGCTGATGGAAGAGGATGGCGACCCCCACGTGCCGACCTCGATGGTGCTGGCCGGCGGCCCGATCGATACCCGTATCAATCCGACCGAAGTCAACAAACTCGCCCAGACCAAGGGCACCGAGTGGTTCCGGCGCAATGTGCTGACGACGGTGCCGTGGCCTAATCCAGGCTTCGGTCGCTCGGTCTATCCAGGCTTCCTGCAGCTGACCGGGTTCATGACCATGAACCTCGATCGGCACATGAAGGCGCACAAGGATCTGTTTTACCATCTGGTGCGCGGTGACGGCGATTCGGCCGAGAAGCATCGCGACTTCTACGACGAGTATCTGGCCGTGATGGACCTGACCGCCGAGTTCTACATCCAGACCATCGACCAGGTGTTCGTGCGGCATCTGTTTGCCAAGGGCGAGATGATGCACCGCGGCCGCCGCATCGATCTCGCCGCGATCCGTCGCGTCGCATTGATGACGGTCGAAGGCGAGAAGGATGATATCACCGGCATCGGCCAGTGTGCGGCGGCGCTCACCCTGTGCAGCAACATCCCTGGCGACATGAAGACGCATTTCGAATGCCCAGGCGTCGGCCACTACGGCATCTTCAACGGGTCGAGGTTCCGCACCGAGATCGCGCCGCGCATCGCAAAGTTCCTGCGCCGCCAGGATCCGCGCACGGTCGAGACAGACCAGGCCGCAGCGATAGCACCGCGCCCGAATGATCCTGGCTCCTCGCACGGTCACCACGCCGGTTATGATTCGTCAGCGTTTGCTTTTCCGGTCGGCGCAATTGAACCACCCAAACGCATCGAAGAGCGGCCACGGACTGCTGCAATCGTCGCCTTCCCAGGTTCGGTGTCGCCATCGGCGGCTGGCACAACCGATCACTCGTCGATTGAACCCTGGCTGCGGCTTTGGTCGTCGACTGGAAATATGTTCCTCGACAACATGCTGCGGCTGACGTCGATCGGCCCGCGATTGCAAGCGCACAAGCCGGAGCCGGAGGCCAAGCCGCTGCCACCGCGCGAGCGTCTTGTGGGTGGTCCCCGCGCATAAGCTCCGCGTCCGCCGCACGTTGTTCAATGGAGTTGCAGTCCCGATCATCCCGTCCCGCGTACAGCGTGGGGCGGGCTTGCCACACTGTCGCCGCATGGTGCGCGTGAGACAGTAATCGATGTGGTGTTGAGGGGGGCGGGCTTGGTAATGATTGATGTGTCGGCGCGCGTCAGATGTAATCCCGCAGGTGCGGGTTGGCATGTTGGTCGGTTTACTGTCGATGTCTTGCCTTGGTCGTTCACGGTTCACTCGTTGAGTTCCCCGCCGGCTTCCAGAACTATCCCATCCACGATTTGGAACGAGGGTACTCCATGAGGCCTCATCGCGCTGCGGCGCAGCCTGCGCAACAACTTCGCGTCCAAGGCCTGAACGAGCCGGTCGAGATCCGTCGGCACCCGGCTGCACGACGCATGACATTGCGGGTCAGCCGAACCAGCCGTTCGGTAATCGTCACGGTCCCCGTCAGTTGCGATCTCGTCCAGGCCGGCATGTTTCTCAACACGCATCTGGAGTGGGTTCGCGAGCGGCTCGGCAACCTGCCCGAGCACATCTCGTTCAGCGATGGCGCTGTGGTCCCTCTCAGAGGCGCGCCGAACGTGATCGTCGCCATCGGTTCGCGGCGGGGTGGACGTGTCGTCGAACACGGCATGACGGGCGATGGCAAGCCGGCGCTGTTGGTCAGCGGGCAGGCTGAGCATGTGCCGCGGCGCCTGCGCGACTGGCTCGCCGTGGCAGCCGGCCAGGATCTGGTGGAGCGGGTCGATTGGCACGCCAACAATCTCGGACTGAAGCCTGGCCGGGTGACGGTACGTGACCAGACGAGCCGCTGGGGCTCGTGCTCTTCGACCGGGGCGCTGTCCTTCTCCTGGCGCCTCATCATGGCGCCGCCGCACGTACTCGACTACGTGGCCGCGCACGAGGTGGCGCATCTGGCGGAGATGAACCACGGGCCTCGGTTCTGGGCGCTCGTCAGGCGCACCATGCCGCAATCCGAAGACGCCAAGCGCTGGCTGCGGACGTTCGGCAGCGATCTGCACCGCTATGGCGTCGCCGATTGAGGGACGCCGTCAAGGCACTTTGCGGCCAAGCGACATCATCCCTTCGGGAGCAAAACGCGGGAACGCCCGGTACTGCTGTTCGCGTGGCATTGGGTCCTCTGTGCTGGCCGCCAGCGCGCGGGCCATGAACTCGCTGTCGAGGCGATCGCGCGGCAACAGTGGCCTTGGCGCCAGAGATGGTGCCGGCTGCGCCGGCTCGCGTTGACGCAGCGACGAGAGGGGCGTCTGTTCGCTCGTTTGCACCGCTGGCAATTCGCGGGGACGCGGTGGCAGGACCGCAGTTCCAGGTAGTGCCACGACGGCCCGGCTCTGGTGCGCTGCCACCATAAGATCGTGCCAGATCACCGCCGGCAGGCTGCCACCGCGCACGTTGTTCATAGTGCGGCCCTGGTCGTTACCGATCCACACGCCACCGACCAGGTGTGCGGTGTAGCCGATGAACCAGGCATCGCGGTAGTCCTGTGTCGTGCCGGTCTTGCCGGCGGCGGGATGCAGCAGCAGGCTGGCGCGGCGGCCCGTGCCCGTCACCATAGCGGCGTTCAGCATATCGTTCATGGCGCCGACGTGGCGGGGGGCGACCGCAATCGCCGTGGCGGCCGGCGGCCGCATGTAGAGCACACGGCCCGAGCTGATGCGCACGCGCTTGATGATATGCGGATCGACCTTGTGGCCGCCGTTGGCGAAGGCGGTGTAGCTGCCGGTCATCTCCAGCAGCGAGACTTCCGACGTGCCAAGCGACAGCGTTGGCCCGGTCCGCAATTCCGACGTGACGCCGAGGCGCCGGGCGATCGCCGCCACGCGCCCCGCGCCGACGCTGTACTGCAGCCGCACGGCCACCGTGTTGATCGATTGGGCGAGCCCTTGGCGCAAGGTGACGGCACCGCGATAGACGCCGCCGTCGTTACGCGGGCTCCATCCCTCGATGCTGACCGGCGTGTCGTAGACCGTGCTGTCGGGCGTCAATCCGGATTCGAGGGCTGCCAGATAGACGAACGGCTTGAACGCCGAGCCCGGTTGCCGCTTCGACTTGACCGCACGATTGAACTGGCTTTCGGCGTACGAGCGGCCACCGACCAGCGCCGCGATCCCGCCGTCGGTATCGAGGATGACGACCGCCGCCTGGCTCGCCTGTGCCGCTTCGCCTTCGCGCGCCAGCGTCTGCTCGATCGTCGCCTGGGCGCGGCGCTGCAGCTTGGCATCGATGGTGGTTTCGACAATGACTTCGGCGTGGCCATTGCCAAGCAGTGGGGGGAGCCGCTCCAGCACATATTCGACGGCATATTCGACGCCGCTCGCTTCCTTCGCCGGCTTGACGGTCGCGAACTTGACGATTTTGCGGGTGGCCTCGGCCTCTGCTTGTGCCGTGATCAGGCGGGCTGCCAGCATCTTTTTCAGTACCACTCTGCCGCGCGTGCGGGCCGCACCCGGGCTTGCGAGCGGGGAATACTTCGAAGGTGCCTTCAGCAGGCCGGCGATCACCGCGGCTTCGCCCAAGGTCAGGGCGTGCGCAGACTTGTCGAAGTAGCGCTGGGCCGCCGCTTCGAGCCCGTAGGCGCCGGCGCCGAAGTAGACCCGGTTGAGGTAGAGTTCGAGGATGTCGGCTTTGCCGAGGCGCATTTCGAGCCAAAACGACAGCGCCAGTTCCTCGAGCTTGCGGTTCAAGGTCCGCTCGGAGGTAAGGAATAGGTTCTTGGCGAGCTGCTGGGTCAGCGTCGACCCGCCCTGCACGTAGCGGCGGGCGCGCAGGTTGGCGAAGGTCGCGCGCACCAGCCCCCACGGATCGATGCCCCTATGGTCGTAGAAGCGGCGATCCTCGGTTGCCACCACCGCATCCGTCACGTGGCGTGGAATGAGATCGAGCGGCACATAGTCATGGGCAGTACCACGCTCGGCCAGCACCGAGCCGTCGGCCGCGAGCAACCGGACGATCGGCGCGCGCTCCTTGTGGCGCAGTGATAGCGGGTCCGGGAATGCCAGTGAATAGTGCACAAAGAGCAGGCCGGCCGCGGTCGTGCCAATGAGTCCGACGATGAGGGGGGCAATGATAAAAAGCCGAAACCGCCAGCGCCACCGGTCCCATGCGGAGCGCGCGGCAAGGGGGCTCTCCCAGCCATCGACGGCGGGCGCGCGCTTGCCTTTCCGCGACTTGCTTCGCGCGAACGCTGCCATGCCCCGACGTACTCACCCCAACGCCCGCCGCGGACCAACTTTTGCGGCACGCTAGATGATAGCCGACAGCTCTTAAGGCGTGGTTAACCTTATGAACGCTTGCAAAAATTTTGGCTCCAGACCGGGATTACATGTGGTCGCTGGCCCTGCCGCCGAACAGGGATGCGAGCAGTGCACCGATCAGGCTGGTCACGATTCTGGCCAGCAACGTGAAGAACATCAGCAGGATCGAGCTGTCGTGCAGGACGAAGCGGCTGATCAGCTCCATGTTGGGCGAGCCGCTGATCGACACGATCCATTCGCGCAACGCGCCCGCATACCGTATCATCACGTTCAACAGCGGTGCATTGTAGACGGCGCATGCTGCCAGCGCCGCGACACCAAGCACCATAGATGTGAAAACATGACTGAGGGGCAGGAGGTAGCGGAGGGCGACGATATGCACGAGGGTTGTCCTTTGCGCGAAGACCAGGAATGCAATGCGCCACACGCCAGGCCCATAGCATGTTGGCCCCGGGAGTAGAACCAGTGCAACGTGACAATGAGTTAGCCGCGTGCCGTCAATAGTGCGCCCAAGCCGAGACCCTTCCGTTCCACAGTTCGACTGCAGCAACTCCAGCAGGCTCGTCCATGTCCACGCCCGATATCAAGGTGATCACAACCGGCCTCGCCTTCCCGGAGGGGCCGATCGCGATGGCGGATGGGTCCGTCATCCTGGTCGAAATCCGCGGACAGCGGCTGACGCGCGTTACCCCTGACGGCGCCAAGACTGTGATTGCGCACATGGGCGGCGGCCCGAACGGCGCGGCGCTCGGTCCCGACGGGCACGTCTATCTATGCAACAACGGCGGCTTCAACTGGGCGGACGATGCCACCCACGGCACGCGCCCGACGGGCCAAGCGGACGATTATTCCGGTGGCCGGATTGAGCGCGTGACAATCGCGACCGGCGAGATCGAGACGCTGTACACCGCATGCGACGGCGTTGGCCTGCGTGGACCCAATGATCTTGTGTTCGATGCCCATGGCGGCTTCTATTTTACCGACCTCGGCAAGACGCGGGCCCGCGAAATCGACCGCGGTGGCGTGTACTACGCCAAGGCCGATGGCAGCGCGATCAGGCAGGTTGCGGGTCCGACATTGACCGCCAACGGGTGCGGCTTGTCGCCGGACGGTCGCACGCTTTACTTCGTCGAGACGGAGTCGGCGCGGCTGTGGGCGATGGACATTCTCGCCCCCGGCGAGGTGCGGCGCGAGGCATGGCCAAGCCCGCACGGCGGACGTCTGGTCGCCCAGGTCGGCGGCACGTTCCAGCGTTTCGACTCTATGGCGGTCGATGCGGCCGGCAATATCTGCGTTGCGACGCTGATGAACGGCGGCATCACGGTCATCAGCCCCGACGGCCGCGACATCCGCCACATTCCGCTGCCCGACGTTTACACCACCAACATCTGCTTCGGCGGACCGGACATGTGCACCGCATTTGCGACGCTCTCGGGGCCTGGGCACCTGGTATCGTTCCCATGGGAGCGGCCCGGATTGCGGCTCAATTATCAGCAGTGACTAGCCGTTGGTCGGCGCCCGGCCGGGTGTCGGCTCCCGTCAGTGCGAACAGTGCGATGGCAACCCGGCGGTGCTCAAGCCAAAGGCCGCCTTTGAGTTCTGGTCGCACAACGATCGTAACGCCGTTCAGTCAGGCAATCGAGGGCTCGCCCATGCCGCACCATCATCTCAAAGCCAGCGGCCGGACCTGCCACTGGGGCTTCTTCGATGCCACGCTGGCGCCGGTGCTGACGATCGACAGCGGCGACACGGTCACGATCGATACCGTCACGGGTGCGCCCGAAATCCACCCCAAGCCTGGGGCCGGCTTCTCGACGCCGCCCGAGATCGCCGAGGTGCATGCCAATGCGCAAAAGACCTTGCCCGGGCACATCCTGACCGGGCCGATTGCAGTGGCCGGTGCCCGGCCGGGCCACGTGCTCGAGGTGCGGATCAAGGACGTGCAGTTGCGCCAGGACTGGGGCTACAACATCATCCGGCCGCTGGCCGGTACCTTGCAGGACGACTTCCACGACTATCGTTTGATGCACATTCCACTCGATCTGAAGGCCAAGGTCGCACGGTTGCCGTGGGGCAAATCGCTCACACTTGCACCATTCTTCGGCGTGATGGGCACGGCACCGCCGCCGGCTTGGGGTCGAGTGACGTCACTGATCCCGCGCGCATTCGGCGGGAACCTCGACAACAAGGAGTTACTGCCGGGAGCAACACTCTTTCTCCCGGTATTCGTCGACGGCGGCCTGTTTTCATGCGGGGACGGGCACGGCGCGCAAGGCGACGGTGAAGTGTGCGTCACCGCCATCGAGACGGCGCTGCAAGGGACGTTCGAATTCGTCCTGCGTCCGGATTTGACGTTTGTGACGCCGCGCGCCGAAACGCCGACCCACTACATCACGATGGCCATGGATCCCGATCTCGATCGTTGTGTCGAAGGCGCGTTGCGCGACATGATCAGACTGATCGGCGAAAAGGCCGGTCTGTCGAAGGAGGACGCCTATACGCTGTGCTCGCTTGCAGCCGACCTGCGTGTGACGCAGACGGTGAACGGCTCGAAAGGCATCCACTGCATGCTGGCGAAGCAGCACGTGTGACCGCCCCATAACAACAGTGGGCGAACGGACCACTCCGACGGCCCTGGAGCTCACACCGGAACGAATGCGTTCGCTGCGTCGTTCAGCACCGCCAGTGTTCCCGTTGCGATGTCGAAGTGGGCGCCGTGCAGGGTGATGCGGCCCTTGGCTTCCAGAATATTGATGCAGGGGAACGTGCGCAGATTGGCCAGCGACGTCTTGATCCCTTCGAGTTCGAGGGCCGCGCGCTGCTCCGGGCCTGGCGCCAGGTTGGGATTGTGCAGGACGGCGTCACGCGCGTCGCTCAGCATCGACATCCAGTTGCGGATGAACTGTGCTTCGGTCTGGCGCGCGGCATCCTCCTCGAGGCAGGCACGCACGCCGCCGCAACCGGAGTGGCCCAGGATGACGATGTGTTTCACGCGCAGGTTGAGGGCGGCAAATTCGAGAGCGGCGCTGACGCCATGATACTTGCCCGTGGTCTCGAACGGGGGAATGAGATTAGCGACGTTGCGCACGACGAACAGTTCGCCCGGCATGGCCGAAAAGATCGTTTCTGGGTCGACCCGGCTGTCGCAGCAGGAAACGACCATCACCTCGGGACTCTGGCCGTAGGTCGCCAGGTTCTCATAGTGGTCCTGGTTCGGCGCGAAGTGGCGGAACTTGAACCGTCGGTATCGGTCCGCGAGCGAGTCGGGCAGGTGGCTCAACGTGCAATATCCTGTTTTGGTTTAGATCGCTGTCCATTCAACTTAGGGTGTCGCGTGGCACTCTTGAAGACCTTGTCGCGAGAAACCATCTCGCCCTTGGCCGGCGTAGGGCATCGGGGCACCTGTTTGCCGGTCACAGCAATGTGTCCGTCCGCGAGGCCAAAATCCATCGCCGTGCCGCAAATCCAATGCTCTTGGTGTCCCGCCGGGCGCTAGGCGCTGCAGTCAACAAGGAGTTCTCCCATGTACACGAAATTCTGGCGTATGCTTACAGCGACCGCCTTGGCGCTGGTCGCGGTGTCCGCCGCTGTCGCCCCCGTCCATGCCTTCGATGCCCGGGCGAAAGCGGCAGTCAATACCAACGCCGACAAAATCGCCATCGGCAGCTACGATCCGGTTGCTTACTTCACGAACAACAAGCCTGTTGCAGGCTCGTCCGCGTTCAAGGCTGCGCATGAAGGCGCAACCTACCAGTTCGTCTCGGCTGCCAATCGCGACGCGTTCGTGAAGGAGCCGGCAAAGTTCACGCCCCAGTACGGCGGCTTTTGCGCTTATGCGGCGTCGCTGGGCTACAAGGCCGATGTTGATCCAACCGCGTTCAAGATCGTCGATAACAAGCTCTACCTCAATTACAACCACGCCGTGAACAAGAATTGGTCGACCGATCAGGCCAACTACATCAAGAAGGCCGATGGCAAATGGTCGTCGATCAAGGACAAAGCACCGGCCGAATTGAGATAGCGCCAGCTTGAACCTGACTGCATCCGCTGGTCGGGGTCAGTGCGTCAATTGCGGCGAAATTGGCGCCTGCCTCTAAACGGAGGCAGGCGTCATGCGTTTGTCGTCCGAGATTGCTTTCATCCAGGTGTTGTCCATTTTGCCCCGTGCTGCGTGAACGGTACGCTACAGCCCCATCAGGAAGCCCATGTCAACCGCGCCGTCCCAGCTGCCGACCCTCGGTGTGGCGCTGCCGCTGGGCGGCCTCATGATGCACCGGGACTGGATCATCGAGCGGCAGCGTGATCTCGAGCTGCAGGACTTTTTCGAGCCCGAGGTATTGAGCGGTGACTGGAAACCGCTCGCCGCCCGAATCAAGCGCGAGCTCGACGGCTATCGCGGGCGTCTCGGCATCCACGGTCCGTTCTGGGGCTTTTCGATCGCCACCAAGGACTCCGACGTGGCTGCCATCGTGACAAAGCGCATGCACCAGGGGCTCGATGTTTGCGCCGCGGTGGGGGCGAACCAGATGGTGATCCACTCACCCTACACCACGTGGGACTACCACAATCTCGACTACACTCCGGGTGCGCGAACCCAACTGATCGAGCGCGTGCATGGGATCCTCGGCACGGCCGTGAAGCGTGCCGAAACGATGGGCTGCACGCTCGTCATCGAAAACATCGAAGACAAGGATGCGCACGCCCGAGTCGAGCTGGCGCGGTCGTTCAACAGCCCGGCAGTGAGGGTTTCGATCGACACCGGCCACGCCAACTATGCCCATGGTGCGACGGGCGGTCCTCCGGTCGACTACTTTGTCCATGCGGCCGGCGACATGCTGCATCATGTCCATCTGCAGGATACCGACGGTTACGCGGACCGGCACTGGAACCCCGGCGACGGCAACATTGCCTGGCATGAAGTATTCCGCGCCCTTGCACCGCTGCAGAGCCAACCGCGGCTGATCCTTGAAGTTCGCAAAAATGACACGGTTCGCGCCGGTGCCGACCATTTGATCGCGCTCGGTCTCGCGCAATAGGCGGCCCGCGCGTCCCTCAGCGCAATTGTCGCGTCAGGCCGGCGAACCGCTCGGCGGCGATCATCAGGACGAGCGTGAACAGGACAATCAGGCCCGAAGCTGCGGCCGTGCGCACGTCGAGGTTGGTTTCGATCTGCTGCCACAGGTGGATCGGCAGGACCTCGGTGCGCTCGTCGGCGAGGAACAGCGACACGGGGACATTGTCGAACGACGCCATGAAGGCGAGGAACCCGCCGGCAGCGACACCTCGCCCGATCAGCGGCAGGGTCACGCGCCGGAACGTCATCCACGGGCTGGCGCCGAGACTGGTGGACGCGTCGAGCAGCGCGGGGTCGAGCTGCGTCAGCGCGGCAAGCGTGGTTCTAAGCACGAACGGCACACAGACGACGACGTGGGCCAGGACGAGGAACGGCAAATTGGGCCGGAAGCCCAGGCGGTAGACGAAGATCAGGGATGCGAAGCCGAACGCCAGGGCGGGCAGCACCAGCGGCGACATGAACAGCACGTCGGCGGCGCGTATCCACGGCGAGGAACTGCGCGCGATGGCGAGTGATGCGGCCGTGCCCAGCGTCACCGAGATCAGGGTCGTCCAGAACGCCACTTGCAGGCTGTTCCACGCTGCCCGCTGCATCTGGTCGGCATCGAACAACGCCACATACCAGCGCAACGACAGGCCCGGCGGGGGGAACTTTAGTGACGCGGAACTCGTGAACGAGGTCAGGATCACGATAACGCTCGGCGCCAGCAGGAACAGCACGGCGAGCGCAGTCAAGGCCTTGAACAGAAGTTCGAGGGAGGCTGCCTCCCAATCGATGCGGTGGCGGCGAAGTCGGGGTGCGTCAGGCGTGGACATGGGTACGGCTCAGGGTCGCCAGAAGAGAGAGCGCATAGACGATCGCCAGCACGGCGAGCATGAAGATCACCGAGAGGGCGGCGGCAAACGGCCAGTTGTTGGCACCGATCGCCTGGCTGTAGATGTGCAACGGCATGTAGATCAGCCGCGCGCCGCCGATCAGCGTCTGCGTGACGAACGCCGTCACGCAGGCAGCATAAGTGAGGATGCAGCCGGCGATCACGCCCGGCAGCGACAGCGGGATCGTCACCCGCCACAGCGTGCGCCATTCGCCGGCACCAAGTGCGCGCGACGCGTCCAGCAGATTGGGATCGATCCTGGACATCACCGTCAGGATCGGCAGTACCATCAGCGGCATCTGCACCTGTGCGAGCACCAGGACCACGCCGACTTCCGTGAACAGAAGTCGCACCGGCTCGTCGGTCAGATTGAGTCCGAGCGCGATCTGGTTCAAAATTCCCTGCCGGCCCAGGATCACGATCCAGGCGAACGTGCGCACGACGACGCTCGTCATGATCGGCAGGATCACGATGAACAGCAGAATCGACTGCCAGCGCGGGCGATCAGCTCGCGCCGACACCCAGGCGATCGGATAGCCAAACACCAGGCACACGAGCGTTGCCTTCACGCCCAGCAGCAGCGTGTCCCACAGGATCGACAGGTTGAAACGATCGGCCAGGAACTTGGTGTAGTTGCCGATCGTCCAGGTCTGCATCGCGGCTTCTGCGTGCAGCGACAGCCCCACCAGCACGGCCAAGGGCGACAGAAAGAATGCGACGAACAATGCTGCGAGCGGTAGCGCCAGCTTGGATTATGTGAACGTCACCGGCCGCAGCCTCACGGCATCACAACTTGATGTCACGGTTGAACTGCTCGATCAGCATTCCGCGTTTCGGATTGAGCTTCGCCCAGTCGATCGAGCGCACATTAGCGAGGTCGCCATGGTTCTTGGCGATCGATTGCGTGATCGCACCTTCGAGCGCCACCCGGCTGTTGGTCGGGATCACGTCGAACGGTGGCTTCAACATGGCCGCCTGCACGGCAGGATCGAGGTGGGTGTCGATGTAGGACAGGGCGAGTTCGGGTTCGGCGGCACCCGCCACGATGTGCATGCTGGTGTGCCAGCCGACCGGACCGCTGTCTGGGATCGACAGTTCGACCGGCACGTCCTTGCCCTTCAAGGTCTGCACGAAGTTGAAGTTATAGGGCGCGATGTCGACCTGCTCCTGCTGCCATAGCGTGGCGTAGGCACCGAGGTTGGCGCCGATCGCGCCGACGTTCGGCAGCAGCTCGCGCAGCGCCTTGAAGGCCGGATCGAAATTATCCTCCGTGCCGCCCTTCAGCCGGTTGATCTCGGCCAGGAACGCGATGCCGAGCTGGCTGTTGAGCGCGGTGAGGCCGACGCGGCCCTTGTACTGGGGGTCCCACAGCGCGTCCCAGCTCTTCGGCGGCGTCTTGATCTTCTTTGGATTGTAGCCGATGCCGATGATCTGCATCGAAATGCGCGGGCCCCATTTGTCCTGGAACTCGGGCAGCAGATCCTTGTAGTTGGGCGACTGTGCCGCCGGGTACTCGACGATCAGGCCCTGGGCTGCGGCATCGAGCACCTGCGGGCTGTCGAGGAACGCCACATCGAACGGCGGCTTGCCGCCCTTGGCTGCGACCAGGCGTGAGATCTGATCGGCGCCGAGAATGATCGACTGGGTGGCCGTGGCGCCGCTGCGCTTCATGAACGCCGGCAGCAGCAGCGAGCGGTGCGCCTCGTTCCAGGTGCCGGGGAAGGTCGCCGCGACCAGCGTCTTCGACTGGGCGCCGGCGGCGTGCGGCAATAGCGACGACAGGCCGAGGGCAGCACCCTGGACCAGCGCCTGGCGGCGGTTCGGGCGAGTAATCATGACGGACGTTCCTTGCTGGTTCGAGTGTTCAGTCAGGCGGCGAAGATACGGAAGGAGTGCAGTGCCAACGGCACGAGGTGGACGCTTTGGCCGATTTCGACCGGTGCGAGGTCGGCATCGCGCGCGACGACGACCTTGACCCCGCGTCCTCCTGCTGTTTCGACATCGTAGACGACCTCGGGGCCGAGCGGCAGTACCGTCTTGACGACGCCGGGCATGCCGTCACTTCCGGTGGACGGGGCCAATCGCAGGTGGTGCGGGCGGATCGTCACGATGATTCTCGCGCCGACGCTGAACGCGCTGCCGGGCAACGCCGTGATCACCGCGCCGCCATCGAGCCGCACGCGAACGTAATGCGCCGAGATTTCGATCACTTCGCCGGCGAACACATTGGTGGTGCCGACGAACTGGTTGACGAACAGCGAGGCCGGCTGATCGTAGATCGCGGTCGGCGCCGCCACCTGCTCGATACGGCCCTTGTTCATCACGGCGATCCGATCGGCCATCGACAGCGCCTCCTCCTGGTCGTGGGTGACGAGGAGCGTCGTGATGCCGGCGATGCGCTGCAGCCGCTTCACCTCGATCTGCATGTCGAGGCGCAGGTTCTTGTCGAGCGCGCCGAACGGCTCGTCGAGCAGGAGGATCTTGGGATCAATCGCGAGGCAGCGGGCGAGCGCGATGCGTTGTTGCTGGCCGCCCGAGAGCTGCGAGGGCCGGCGCTCGGCGAACGCGTTCATGTGCACGAGGTCGAGCATCTCAGCGACGCGCGGGGCGATCCGCTCCTTCGGCCAGTGGTGCGCCTGCAGGCCATAGGCGACGTTTTCGGCCACTGTCATGTGCGGAAACAGGGCGTAGTTCTGGAACACGATCCCGACGCCGCGGCGGTTGGCCTTCAGGTGGTCGACCAGGGCGCCGTCGAACAACACGCGCCCCGCGGTCTGGCTGATGAAGCCCGCGATGATCCGCAGCAAGGTCGACTTGCCACAGCCCGATGGCCCGAGCAGCGCCACCAGTTCGCCGCCGGTCACGTGGAGATCGACGCCGTTGACGGCGATGCCGTCACCGAAGCGGTGCGTGATTTGCTCGAGCCGCAAGTCGTGGCCGCGATGGGCGGCTTGCGACAACTGGCGGAGCGCGGCGGTGCGTGATGGTGCGGCGTTACCGTCCATCGTGCGACCCCGTTCGAGTGCGGCTGGGTGGCTTGCATTTCTCTGGCACAGGCGGGCATGGGGGCCAGCCGAGGCGATTGAACTCCATGGAACCTTTCGCAATTCTGCGCACGTGCATTCGCCCCGAAACGCTGACTTCCCCGCAAGTACCGGCGCTGGCCAGCGCTTTCCTCGTGACGATACAAGACTGTAGCAGGGAATTCCAAACGTGTGATCAGGAGGCTTCGCGCGGACTGTCGCGGCATCAAAATCACAATTGGCCGCCGAGACGAGCTCGACGGCCAATTTGACACCGTACTTTTGCGCTGGAACTTCAGGTCGAGCGAGCTGCCATGCCGGTTTCGCTTTCCGACTTGTTCAGCACGAAGGTCACTGCCAGAACCGCGGCAGCATTGGCCCAGTAGAACCAGGCATCGATGCCCTTGAAACCGAGCACGAAAGGCGCCGCCAGGAACGTCAGGCCGACGATGCGATCGACCAGGAGGTGGAACCAGTAGGGCAACACGCGGACGACGCCGGTTTCGTGATCGGTAAGCAGCGTCAGAACGAATGCTGCGATGCCCGTTATGACCGAGAGCCACAGTGCAAGCGGGTTGGTGGCGCCGAGGCCCAGCAAGAAGGGCAGACTGATGAGAGCGATTGCGACGGGATAATCGATGTAGGCGTGGATCTGCTTGGTGATGAAACGAATGCTCATTGGAAGTCTCCTGGTTGCATCGGAGGGGGCTTGAAGGCCGGAAGGCTTTGCGACAACTCGCGCTGGTCCGGGGAAAACCAGCACGAGTTGCAGTGTTCAGCTCACAGGGCGGTTGCGGCCGTGCTCATGATCTTCGGCCAGTTGGCGGCTGCCTTGGCGATGGTGCCGGCCTTGTCCTTGAGGAACATCTTGTAGATCTCCTCGTTCAGGAACACGTACACCTTGCCGTCGACGACGGCTGCGTAGCGCGGATCGCCGTCGAACTTCTTGGCGACCGACACGCCGAAGGTACAGAAGCCGCCGTTTTGTACGACGTACTTCTTTGGGTTGGCCTTGAAGGTGTCAGCGTTCTTCTGGCTGGCGAAGTAATAGGCAACCTTGTCTTGAACGACGGTGAACTTCGCCGTGCCGAGAACTTCCTTGTTTGTGGTCAGCAGCGCGACGGGATCGGCGCCGTGCAGACCAACTGGTGCGCCGGCAGCCGACAGACCCGGTGCGGTGTTGTTCTCTTCGACCGCGAAGGCAGGGGCGGATGCGCCGGCGAGCAGTGCTGCAAGCGTTGCGATTTGGATGAAAGACCTGGTTTTCATGGTCAGACTCCGGTTTGCGACAGAAGTGTAGCTGTTTGGATGCAGGCAAAGTTCCGCTGGTGGCGCGCACGGCATCCTGCGTGCGTGCCGTTGTTCGTCCGGCGGGGCGATAAGCGTCAGGCCGCGCTGCGCAGCTTGACGACGGGGAAGTCGATCTCGGTCTTGGTGACTTCGTTGATGTAGTTGGTCAGCGTGTTCAGCGCGACGCGAGCGACGATCTCCACGATCTGGGCATCGTCGTAGCCGGCCAACTTGACGGCCGCGACATCAGCATCGCTCACGTGACCACGTTCACGGACTACCTTGGCTGCGAAACGCACGGCAGCGTCTGCCTTGAGGTCGTTCGACGTGCCGCTGCGGTTGGCGGTCATTTCGGCGTCATCGAGCTTGGCGAGGTTCTTGCCGAGGTAGGTGTGGGCGGACAAGCAGTAGCCGCAACCGTTGATCTCGGCGACGGCAAGGGCAATGCGCTCGCGGGTCTTGGCATCCAGCGTGCCCTTGGCCAGCGCGCCATTCAATCCGAAGTAGCCTTCGAGTGCTGCCGGGCTGTTGGCGATCACGCGGAACAGGTTGGGAACGCTGCCCAGCTGCTTCTTGGCGCCTTCGAGGAACGGCTGGGCGCCTGCGGGAGCGGCTTCGATCGAGGCGAAGGTGTTGATGCGGGTCATGATTGATCTCCTATTTGCTGGCGCCAGTGCGTGGGCTGGCTGACGAGGAAAGATTTAACTCTTCCATGTTTGTGGGGGTATCCCGTAATGTTGAGAGAGACCGTTCCAAATCTTGGAAGGCAAAATGGATCGCTTCGAATCGATGTCGACCTTCGTTGCCGTGGTCGAGGCAGGCAGTTTCTCGGCTGCATCGCGCAAACTCGGCATGCCGCTCGCAACCGTCAGCCGCAAGGTTTCGGAGCTCGAGGAGCAATTGCGCGTGCAGTTGCTGGTGCGGTCGACCCGCAGTCTCGCGCTCACCGATGTGGGGCAGGACTATTTCGCGAGCTGCCGCCAACTGCTGGAGCAATTGGCCGAGGCGGAGCGCATCGCCTCCGGGCAATACCGCGCGCCGAAGGGGCTGCTGGTGGTCGGTGCGCCGGTGATGTTCGGGCGCATGTATCTGGCGCCAATAGTGCTGGAGTTCCTCGGCGCCTATCCGGAGATCGACATCGAGCTCAGGCTGGGCGATGCCGTGATGAACTTGATCGACGAGCAGATCGACGTAGCGGTGCGGATCGGCCAATTATCCGATAGCGGATTGATGGCCATCAAAGCCGGCGAGATCCGCCATGTAGTCGCAGCGAGCCCAGCCTACCTCGCACAAAAGGGCAGTCCGGCCCATCCGCGCGAGTTGGGCGAACACGATTGCATCACGCTGACGCCCTGGGAAACACCCGGCGAGTGGATCTTCAGCCCGAGTAGCCGCGCGGAAAAGTATCCGGTCCGCTCGCGCTTCAGTGTGACCACCGCTGAAACCGCGCTCGACGCTGCCGTTGCCGGACTCGGGATCACGCATCTGTTCTGCTATCAAGTGTCGAAGGCCGTTGCTGATGGCCAACTTCACTTGCTCATGCGTCCGTTCGAACCGGAGCCATTTCCCGTGCACCTGGTCTATCCGAGCCGCCGGCACAGCCCGCAGAAGCTGCGCGCGTTCCTGGATTTTGCCCTGCCACGGCTGAAAGCAAAACTGGTGTTCGCCCCATGATCAAGATCAAGCGCATTTACGATGCGGCCGACGATAAGGACGGCTTCCGGGTCCTCGTCGATCGGCTGTGGCCGCGCGGCGTGAAGAAAGAAGACGCGATCTTCGACCTGTGGGCCAAGGCCATCGCACCGAGCACCGAACTGCGCCAGTGGTACGACCACAAACATGAGCGCTGGGACGAGTTTCAGCTGCGCTACAGACTGGAACTCACACAGGCGGACGCCATGGCGGAACTCGCCAGTCTCCGGGCTGCCGCGAAGAAGGGCACCGTCACGCTGCTGACGGCGACGCGCAACGAAACCGAGAATCATGCGGTGTTCCTGCAGAAACTGCTCAGCCGGTGAGGCTGGCAATTTGCGTGTAGAAGGATAACCGGCGCTCAATTCGCCACCGTCTCGACCACCGCGCCTTTCTCCCGCATACTCGGCGGCCCCGCTGCCGCCTCGCGCGTAGGGGACCGGAGCTCGACCGCCGCCATGACCGACCACAAGCACATCGTGCTGACCTCGCACCCTTCGAAGGGCGGGCCGCAGCCGCCGGCGCTGAAATGGGGCGCGGCAACCTCGCGTGAGCGCGGACCGGTGATCGGCAGCCAGAGCAATCCGCAGCAGCGCAACGTGATCGGCGTGCACTCGGGCGCATATGGTCTCTATCGCGCGCTGGCGATCGCCGCTGGCAAGCTCGATCCCGTGCACCGTCCCGATCTGACGAATACGTTCCCGCCGGTTGCGATCGGTCCGTTTCCGCAGTGGCACGATCCAGCCAAGATCGTCTCGCTCGACCCCTGGGGGCATCGCGTCGCCGAAGTGTTCGCCGACGACTTGAAAGCAGGTTTCGACATCCGCCCGACCATCGCCATCACCAAGGCCCGCATCGCGCTGCCCGAGATGCGCGAAGCCATCGCCAGCGGCCGCATCAAACCCGACAATCGCATCCTGATGCCGTCGGGCGAGGCAAGCGTGGTGAAGGCTGCCATCGAGCCGGTGTGGTATCTGCCCGGCATCGCGGCACGCCTCGGCACCACGGAAACCGCGCTCCGTCGCGCCCTGTTCCAACACACCGGCGCCATGTTTAACGAACTCGTCACGCGTCGCGACAAGCATGTATTCCTGCCGCCCATCGGCGGCATCACGCTCTACATCTTCGGCGACGTGAACCGGCTGTGGGACGGCCAGGGCGAAGTCGCCTGCCGCGTGCACGACGAATGCAACGGCTCCGACGTGTTCGGCTCCGACATCTGCACCTGCCGGCCCTATCTGACCCACGGCATCGAGGAGTGCATCCGCAGCGCGCAACGTGATGGTGCCGGCCTCATCGTCTACAACCGCAAGGAAGGCCGGGCGCTCGGCGAGGTGGTGAAGTTCCTCGTCTACAACGCGCGCAAGCGGGCCGCGGCCGGCGATACGGCTGCGGCCTACTTCGAGCGCACCGAGTGTGTGGCCGGCGTGCAGGACATGCGCTTTCAGGATCTCATGCCCGACGTGTTCCACTGGCTCGGCATCAAGCGCATCGACCGTTGGCTGTCGATGAGCAACATGAAGTTCGACGCCATGAAATCGCACGGCATCGAGATCGGCACGCGGGTGCCGATCCCCGACGAGTTGATCCCGCCCGATGCCAGCGTCGAGATGGACGCCAAGAAGGCAGCCGGCTATTTCACGGACGAAACCGTGAAGGCACCAAAGGACCTGGCCGGCACGCGGGGCCGCGATCTGGACCAGTACTGAAGGAGTTTCGCGCGATTGCGCGAATTGGGGCCAGCCCCAAACCCCGCCGAGGGATGCATCCCTCGGTCTCCCTCTTGTTTGTTCTGGTAAAAAGGCGGGGGTTCGGGGGCGTCCCCCGAGCGGGGCATGGGGCGGCAGCCCCGTTCGCGGAGCGACCAGGGAGATGTCGATGGAAGCCGGAATCAAGTCCCTCTTGACCGCTGCCGCCGTGCGGACGCGGGCACACATGATCCTGGCGCGTGGGCGCGAGGGGCGGCTGGCTCATTTCGCCGTGCACTGGGACCGCCTGCCTTCAGCTGCCGACTACGTCGCCGAGACCATCCGCCTGAACTATCCCAAATTGAAGGTCCCACCGCACGCGCGCTGGCGGCATTTCGTGGTCCAGGGGCAGGACCGGTCGCGATCAATCAACTCCGCCGCATGGGACAATGACCGGCCGGCCCGCGCCCGCGTGCGGTTCGAGATCGCGATTATCAGTGTTCTGCTCGATGCAGGTGCCGGGCCGAAATGGGGGTGGTCGGTTGCGATCGATGAAGCGCATGACCTAAAGCTGATCACGGTCGGTCGGTCGGAAGGGCTAGCACTGGCCAGCCTCGCCGCCTACGAGCACGGACTGTTCTCCGCATCGCGCTACAGCACAGCTCATTCCGAAAGATGGCGGGCGGACGCTGTCGCGCTAGCAGCCCTGAGTTTGACCAGATTGGCGTGGGCGTTTGCGGTGACGGAGCGCAACCCGCTCGATGGCCTCGAGGGGCGGGTCGGGCTGCTGAACCGGCTCGGCGCCACGATCACGGCACGACCGGACCTGTTCGGCACCGAGCAGCGCCTGGGCGGGCTCTACGACACGCTCGCAGCCCGCACCACGGCGGGGAGCATCGCGGCGCCGGACATCCTCGCGCTGCTGCTTGAGGCACTGGGCCCGATCTGGCCCGAGCGGTTGACTGTCGATGGCATCGCGCTCGGCGACACGTGGCGGCATCCGGCAATCGATGTGGAAGGGTCGACGCGTGGTTTGATCCCCTTCCACAAACTGTCACAGTGGCTCGCCTACTCGCTGATCGAGCCCCTGGAGGAAGCCGGCATCAAGGTCACCGACCTCGACGGTCTCACTGGCTTGGCCGAATATCGCAACGGCGGACTTTTCCTCGATCTTGGCGTGATCGCGCCCCGTGACCCCGGGCTTGCCGCGCGGCCACTGTCACCCGGCGATGAGCCGATCGTCGAGTGGCGTGCGCTGACCGTTGCGCTATTGGATGAGATCGCGCCACTGGTTCGCACGCGTCTTGGTAAGTCAGCCGCCGAAATGCCGCTCGCCTCGATCCTCGAAGGCGGCACGTGGGCCGCGGGCCGCCGCATCGCCAAGACAGTGCGCGCCGACGGCGGACCACCGCTCACCATCATCAGCGACGGATCGGTGTTTTGAGCGGGTCAGGCAAGCACGGTACGCGGTCATCAGTGATGTGATGTTCCGCACTTCTTGCTGTTGGGTCGCGCGAAGATGCTTGACCCAACCTACGAGTGCCCGCTTTGTTTGTGCGTCGGTGCTTCAGCATGGATGCGTTAAGAGCCAACCAGAAGGTCGCCAGGCCATGTCCGCTACCGTCGCAGTCGTCGATCATCCGCTGGTCGCACACAAGTTGTCGCTGATCCGCGACAAGACCACGCCGTCGGTGCAGTTCCGCCAGCTGCTGCGCGAGATTTCGCTGCTGCTTGGCTACGAAGTGCTGCGCGATCTGCAGACCGAGTTGCGCGACATCGAAACGCCGCTCGGGCCCATGCGCGCACCTTTCCTGAAGGGCAAGAAGCTCGTTTTCGTGCCGGTGCTGCGCGCCGGGCTCGGCTTCGTCGACGGCCTGCTGGAGCTGGTGCCGTCGGCCCGCGTTGGCCACGTCGGCCTCTATCGCGAACCCGATACACTGACCGCCATCGAGTACTATTTCAAGATGCCGGACGATCTGTCGGAGCGCCTCGTCATCGTGTGCGATCCGATGCTTGCAACCGGCAACTCGGCGATTGCAGCCGTCGCGCGGCTGAAGGAAACCGGTGCGCGCGAGATCAAGCTGCTGTGCCTATTGGCCGCGCCCGAGGGCATCAAGGCCTTTCACGAGGCCCACCCGGACGTCGTCATCGTCACCGCTGCGATCGACAGCCACCTGAACGAGCATGGCTATATCGTGCCCGGTCTCGGCGACGCCGGTGATCGGCTGTTTGGCACGAAGTAAGTGCGCGCCGGAATCAAGGACGATCGAACAGATCGGGCGGATCGGCGCTGGTCGCGTCGGTGAGGTCTGCCGCCCCGACGCCGATCAGCCGGTAGGTCTGGCGGCCAACTTCGCGCCGCACCAGCGCCAACGCGGCTTCCTCGATGACGCTCGCGCGCTGGGTGGGATGCGCGAGCCGGCGATGGCGCGTGAGGATCTTGAAATCTGACGTCTTGAGTTTCAGCACAATCGAGCCGGCGGCGAATTCCTTGCGCACGAGTTGGGCTGCAACGCGCGCACAAAGCCCCTTTGCTTCGGCGGCGAGGTCATCGAACGCGCCGGTATCGCGGCGGAACGTGTTTTCCGCCGAAATACTCTTGGTCGGACGGTCGGGCGTGACGGCGCGCTCGTCGCGGCCATTGGCGAACTGGAATAGCCGGTGGCCGAACTTGCCGTAGGTGGCCACAAGCTGTTGTTCGCTCATCGCCTGCAGATCGCCGATGGTGGCTGTACCATTGGCCTGCATGCGGGCAGCCGTGGCAGCACCGACGCCATTGATCTTCGAAACCGGCAGCCCGCTCAGAAATGCCTTGGCTTCGGCGGTGCCGACCACGGAAAAACCGCGCGGCTTCTGCAATTCGCTTGCGAGCTTGGCGAGAAACTTGTTCGGCGCCAAGCCGATCGACACGGTGATGCCGACTTCCCGTTCGACGCGGGCGGCGATGACACTCAGCGCTTCGGCAGCGGGCGGGGCTTCGGTGCGCCAGTCGTCGGTCAAGTCCAGATAGGCTTCGTCCAGCGAAACGGGCTCGAATACGGAGGTCGCTGCCTCGAAGATGGTGCGGATATCGTTGCTCACGCGCTTGTACTTGGCCATGTCGGGCGCGATGACGACTGCGTCCGGGCAGGCGTCCAGCGCCTTGAACATCGGCATCGCCGAGCGCACGCCAAAGCGCCGGGCGATGTAGCAGGCGGTGGTCACCACGCCGCGCCCGCCCGGATGGCCAACGATCAGCGGCAGGTTCCGGATCTCGGGCCGGTCGCGCTTCTCGACGGAAGCGTAGAACGCGTCGCAGTCGATATGCGCGATGGCGAGCGTTTCGAGCTCAGGGTGTGCCACGATGCGGTCCGAGCCGCAGTCCGCACACGCCGCCGCCTCGAGCAGCACAATCGCGCAGCAGTCGCGGCACAGGACTCGTGTTTCATCTGCCACTGGTTTGCCGACCTTTTTCGCGTGGCTGTTGCATCCAATTGTCGATTGCCTGTCCTGCCGGTCAGACGTTTACTGCAGCGGGCTCGATACCGACAAACGGAGATCATCGCATGCGTGCTCACTGGTACGAAAAGGCGGGCGCGGCCGCCGAAGTGATGCACGCGGGTGAGATGTCAGATCCAAGCCCAGGCCAAGGTGACGTGCGGGTCAGGGTCACGCATTCGGCAATCAATCCGACCGACTCGAAGCGCCGCAAGACCGGACGGGAACTCCAAGCCTTTGGCCGCATCATTCCCAACAACGATGGCGCGGGCACCATCGACGCGATAGGGGCCGGCGTGTCCCCTGCGCGGATCGGCGAGCGGGTGTGGATTTTCGGCGCCCAGGCCGGTCGGCCGAGCGGTACGGCGGCCGAATACGTCGCCTTGCCGTCGCGCCAGGCGATCGCACTGCCGGCCGGGGTTGATCTCGCAGCTGGTGCCTGCCTTGGCGTGCCCGCCGTTACCGCCCATCGCGGCTTGTTCGCCGATGGTTCGATCGCAGGCCAAACCGTGCTCGTGACGGGCGCGGCTGGCCGCGTCGGCGCCTACGCCGTGCAGCTGGCGAAATGGGCGGGCGCGCGCGTGATCGGCACGGTTGGTTCGGCAGAGAAAGCAGCGGCGGTGCGGGCGCTCGGCGCCGATCTGGTGCTCAACTATGCGAGCGACGACGTGGTGAAGGCCGTGCTCGCGTTCACCGGCGGCGTCGGTGTCGACCGCATCGTCGATCCGGCGTTTTCTGAGACGATCCCGCTTGCCCCCCAGCTGTTGCGCGCGAACGGCGTCATCGCAAGTTATTCGTCCGATGCCGACCCGGCGCCGCAAATCCCGTTCCTGGCTCTCATGTACAAGAACATCACGATCCGCCCGCTGGCGATCTTCGGCATGCCCGCTGAAGCACAAGACCGCGCATTCGCCGATATCACGGCGGCGCTGCGGGTTGGCGCCCTCGCGCATCGCATCGGCCGGCGCATGGCCTTCGATCAGATGGCCGAGGCGCATGCGATCATGGACGGCGCAGGCGTCTGGGGCTGCCTCGTGGTCGATGTGGCCAGCGAGACGTAAGCGTCGGCGGCGTCAGCGCGCCTATCCCGGCCCGATCATGTTCTCGGGGCGCACGATCGCGTCATAGTCGGCAGCCGTGATGCCTTCCTTCAGGGCTTCCTCGCGCAAGGTCGTGTTGTTCTTGTGCGCGGTCTTGGCGATCTTGGCGGCCTTGTCGTAGCCGTACTTGGGGGCGAGCGCGGTCACCAGCATCAGCGAGCGATCGAGGGCCGCCTTGATGTTGTCCTCGCGCGCTTCGATGCCAACGACGCAGTTATCGGTGAACGACACCGCCGCGTCCGCCATGAGGCGCACCGACTGCAGAAAGTTGTAGGCCATGACGGGATTGAACACGTTCAACTCGAAGTGGCCCGAGGCACCGGCAAAGGTCAGCGCGGCGTGATTGCCGAAGATGTGTGCGCACACCATCGTCAGAGCCTCGCACTGGGTCGGATTAACCTTGCCCGGCATGATCGACGAGCCAGGCTCGTTCTCGGGCAAATTCAATTCGCCGAGGCCCGAGCGCGGGCCCGAGCCGAGGAAGCGGATGTCATTGGCGATCTTGAACAGGGAGGCGGCCACCGTGTTGATCGCGCCGTGGCTCATCACCATGGCATCGTGGGCGGCGAGCGCTTCGAACTTGTTCGGCGCGCTCGTGAACGGCAGCCCGGTGATGGCAGCGATCCGCCCCGCCACCCCTTCGGCAAAGCCGACCGGCGCGTTGAGCCCGGTGCCCACCGCGGTGCCGCCCTGGGCGAGCTCCATCAGCGAGGCGAGCGTGCTCTCGATGCGCAGGATACCGTTGCCGACCTGGGTCGCGTAGCCGCCGAACTCCTGGCCGAGCGTCAGCGGCGTCGCGTCCTGCGTGTGCGTGCGGCCGATCTTGATAATCGCCTTGAAGGCGTGGCTCTTCTCCAGCAGCGCCGCGTGCAGGCGGCGCAGCGCCGGGATCAGCTTGTGGGTGATCTCCTCGGCGCAGGCGATGTGCATGGCCGTCGGGTAGGTGTCGTTCGACGACTGGCTCATGTTGACATGGTCGTTCGGGTGCACGGGCTTCTTCGAGCCCATGACGCCGCCCAGCATTTCGATGGCGCGGTTCGAGATCACCTCGTTCGCATTCATGTTCGACTGCGTGCCGGAGCCGGTCTGCCAGACGACGAGCGGGAAGTGATCATCGAGCTTGCCGTCGATGACTTCCTGCGCGGCCTTGGCGATCGTCTCGGCCAGTCTCTTGTCGAGGCGCCCAAGCGCGGCGTTGGTCTCGGCGGCCGCCCGCTTGACGATGCCGAGTGCGCGGATGACCGGGATCGGCTGCCGCTCGGTGCCGATCTTGAAGTTGCCGAGGCTGCGTTGGGCCTGCGCGCCCCAGTAGCGGGTGGCGTCCACTTCTACGGGTCCGAAGGTATCGGTCTCGGTGCGGGTCTGGGTCATCGGGCGGCCTCATTGGCGAATGGCGACTGGTGTTGCCGGCAGCACGTATCACGCGGGAATGGTTGTTGCGAGGCCGGGAACGGTCGAGCCATGGCAATGGTTCGTTTACCCACTCCAGTAACGGGATACTCACAGAAAAATGTTGGGATGGTAGTCAGGAGCCGATTTCGGATTGACCGCACCATGCGTCGCTGCCTGTTATTGTTATGTACTTTGCTGCTTGTTGGATTGACCGCGAACACGGCCGAGGCGCGCCGCCGCGGGATTGCCATTCCAATCCCGTCCTTCTCGAAGGGCGAGGCGCTGGTGTTTGTCAAGGAACTGCCGAAAGGTCTGCCGTTCTTGACCAAGGACGGCAAGCAGATCGATTTGGGCTACCATTGGGATGCCAAAGATAACGGGAAATGGGTCGGCTACGTGACCGACACGCGCTATCTGCAGTGGTCGCCAAAAATGCTCGACGCTATTGTGCTGTTGAGCGGCATGAAGTCCCTGCCACCGGTTCCCGAGCGCCCCTTAAGTTTGAGCGGAATCGGCGGTTGGGGTGGCGCCTTCTGGGTCGTCATCATCGGGCTGATCGCGATCGCAGTGCTGTTCAAAAAAAAGCTGGGTGGCTCATCGCAAGAAGCGCCGGCCCCTGTTGCAGCCATGCCGGTTCCTTCAACCGGTGATGACTGGATGAAGCGGGCGGAAATGGCGATCACGCGGCCAACGCCTGCGACAGCGCAATCGGTCGCGCGGGCGGCACCGGTGGCACGGCAATCACGAATGGTGGCCGCGCCGGCGGCACCGCGCGCTGCTTTCGGACGGCGGCAAGGCTGAAATCCTGCCCGTGTGGCGATAAGAACTGCGCTCAGCTTGCCCGCACCAGCCGCTCGCGCGAAAGCACTTTCGCGAGTTCCACGGCCGGCTGGTCGAACGGATCGATGCCGAGCACGCGGCCGGCGAGAATGGTCTCGATCATGAAGTGCATCATCAGCGCGCCGATGGCTTCCTCATTGGGACGTGCGATATCGAACGTGCGCACCGGGCGGCCGGCCCTGGCAAGCGCCTCGGCCACGCCGTGCGCCTGGGCTGCGACGAGATCACCGACGGTGCGGCCGGCCATTTCGTCGAGGCCGGCGGTTCTGGCGAGCGCCGGATCGATCCGGTTGCCGGTGCCAGCCGTCCTGACGCGCAGCACGGTTATGAGATGCTCGCGTGGGCCATCCATGAACAGCTGCAGCTGGCTGTGCTGGTCGAGCGGCCCGAGGCAGGCGATGGGCGTCGTGCCTTCGCCGCTCTTGCCGAGGCTTTCCGCCCACAACTGCACGAACCACTCGGCGAAACGGCCGAGCCGGTCGGCATAGGGCATCATGACTTGGATGCGGATGCCGCGCTCCTTGGCAAGGCCAATGGCGAGCGCCGCGCCGAGTGCAGGTGGATAGGCCATCGGCAGCGGCCGTGCCCGCAAGCCGTCGACCACCATCTTGGCGCCGCGCCGGATCGCCGCCACATCGAGCCCGCGGACGAGCGCCGGCAGCAAGCCGACGTTGGTAAGGCCGGAAAAGCGCCCGCCGATACCGGTGTGATGGTCGAGGAGGGGAATGCCGTGCGCATCGAACAGCTGGCGCAACCCATTCTTCCGGCCAGGCACCGCCGGTTCGGTCAGTCCGAGGAACAGCAGGTGGGGCGGCAGGCCGGCGAGCATGACGTTGTCGAGGGCTGCGATCGCCTGGGCCAGCGTTTCGGCCGTGTTGCCGGACTTTGACGTGACGACGAACCGCGTGGTCATCAGGTCGAGGCTGGCGAGACTGGATTGCAAGGTTACAGGGTCAAGGTTGTCATAGAAACGCGTGCGCGGACGCCGCTTCTGAGCTTCGTCGGCGCCGCCCGGGATGTTCCACCCGGCGAACTGTGCCAGGGTCTGCCCGCCAAGACTGGAGCCGCCGGTGCCGAAGAAAACGATCGTCCTGGCGCCTTCGCACAGCGTCGCGAGCGCTGTCCGTGCCGCGTCGATGTCGGCGGTTTCATCCGGCACCTGCAGGAGCGGCAGGCGGCCCATGACGTTGTCATCGGCGAGGCGCGTCAGGTGCGGGGCGAGCTTCGCCAGGATGGCGGCCAGCTCCGCTTCGCCAAGGCCATGATCACCAATGGTGCCGGGCAAGCACCCGGCGATCGACTGCACATAGGGCAGTTGCGCAGTCGACGTGGAGGTCATGGCAGCGCTCAGCTCTTGCTGCTGGCGAGGTTCTTCGGCTTGCCGACCACCATGAAGATCAACTGATCGCTCTTGAGCAGCCTCTTGGCCACGCGCTTCAGATCATCGATCGTGATAGCCTCGATCTGGGCATTGCGCTTGTCAACATAGTCGATGCCCAAGTCGTCCTGCTGGATCGCCAGCAGTTGGTTTGCGATCTTCGAATTGGTGTCGAACCGAAGCGCGTAGGATCCGGTCAGGAACGAGCGCGAGTTCTCCCACTCGGCCTTGGTCGGACCCTCGTCCGCCATGCGCTTCAACTCGGACCGGATCACCTCGATCGACTGCGCCATCTCTTCGTTCTTGGTGGCGACGCCGCCAGCAAACACCGACGCGCTCTGCATCGGCTGCAGATAACTGTAGACCGAATAGGCGAGACCGCGCTTTTCGCGCACCTCCTCCATCAGTCGCGAGGCGAACCCGCCGCCGCCAATGATCTGGTTGAGCACGAAGGCTGCAATGAAGTCCGGGTCCTTGCGGGTAATGCCGTTGACCGCGAAGCTTGCGACCGACTGCGGCACGTTCATCTCGACCACCTTGAGCTGGCCACCGGCCGGCAGTGCCACCGCCGGCACTGGCGTCAGCTCGGCCTTGGCAGGCAAGCTGCCGAACACCTGGTCGAGGACCACACCGAGCGTCTTCGCGTCGATATCGCCGACCGCCACGACCTTCAGGTTGCTGCGCGCGAACACGCGGCGGCGGTAGGCCTCGAGGTCGGCACCGGTGATGCTGCCGACCGTTTCGGCCGTGCCGCTGGAGGGGCGGCCATAGGGGTGATCGGGATACAGCAGTGCGCTGAATTCCTTGGCCAGCACCTGATCGGGGCTCTTTGCCGCAAAGGCGAGGTTGGCCAGCAACTGCGCCTTGACCCGCTCGACGGCGTCGGCATCGAAGCGTGGCTTGTTGATCGCGAGACGCAGCAGTTCGACGGCCTTGTCGCGGTTTAGCGTGAGCGTTTCCAGGCTGCCATAGAGATAGTCGCGGCTATCCTCGAAGCCCATGCGCATGGCGATATTTTCCATCGCCTGCTGGAATTGCACGGCCGTAAGGTCGCCGGCGCCCTCGTCCATCATGCCAGTCATGAAGTTGGCAAGGCCATCCTTGCCCGTCGCGTCCTGGGCGTTGCCGCCGCTGAAAGCGAACCGCAGGGCGATCAGCGGCACGCTGTGTTCTTCCACAAGCCAGGCCTCGATGCCACCAGGACTCTTGACGGCTTGGATCTTCATGGCGTGGGCCTCAGGAGTGGTGAACGCAAACAGGGGCAAGGTCACAAGGGCAAGGAGCACGGCAGTGAAGCGACGCAACATGATCATGACCTATGGGTTCGTTCGTGACTGCGTGACGGCGAGGTTCATGTGCGGCCGGGCCCGGGTGTTTTGCCGTCGGCCACCGGGATCAGGCGGCCGGTGACAGAGCGGCGAATATCGAGGTGAGCTGCTGCGGCCTTCTTCACATCCTCCAATGTCACCTTGCCAATCAAATCCGGCCAGCTGTCGATCTCGGCGATGCTGCGGCCAACGACCACGCCCCAGCCGTAGCGGCGCGCCAGCGTCGCCTGGTTGTCGCTTTCGTAGACGTACTCGGCGACGTAGCCGGTTTTGGCACGGGCCAGTTCTTCCGCTGTCACGCCCTTGTCCTTGACCTCGGCAATGACGGCATCGATGCCGGCTTCCAGTGCCTCGAGCGTCTGTCCGTCGGCGGGTACGCCATAGACCCCGATCTTGCCTGAATCGAGCCCGGAGCCCGAATAATAGCCGCCAGCGCTGGATGCGATCTTCTGTTCCGCCACGAGCTTCTGATACAGCCGGCTGGTGGCGCCCGAGCCGACGATCTTCATGAGGAGATCGAGCGCTTCGCCTTCACCAGGCTTGGACTTGGTGTAGCTCGGCGCGATGTAGCTGCGTGACAGCGTCGGTTTGCCGGCGCGCGGATCCTTGTAGTCGACGCGGCGGGCGGCGCGATGCTCCGGGTCTGACGGACGTTGCCGGGTCTTGATCGCCGGGTTCGCCGGGATGGCACCGAAGGCCTCTTCCGCCAGCTTCTTCACTTCATCGAGCGTGACATCGCCCGACACCACCAGGATCGCGTTGTTGGGCGCGTAATGCCGCTTGTAGAATGAGAGAGCATCATCGCGGCTCAACTTCGCCATCTCGTGCTCCCAGCCGATCACCGGAATCTTGTAGGGGTGCGATTGATAAAGGGCCGCATCCATCTGCTCGCCCAGGATCGCGCTCGGACTGTTCTCGATGCGGCTGCGGCGCTCTTCGAGGATCACGTCGCGCTCGGTCAGCACTTCCTTCTCGGCGAGCTTGAGGTTGATCATGCGATCCGCCTCCATCTTCATGACGGTCGGTAGCCGATCCTTGGCAACGCGCTGGAAATAGGCCGTGGCATCGTGGCCGGTGAAGGCGTTGTCCTGGCCGCCGAGACGCGACACGATCTTCGAGAACTCGCCGGCCGCGATCTTCTCCGTCGCCTTGAACATCAGATGCTCGAGGAAATGCGCGATGCCGGACACGCCCTGCGGTTCATCGGCGGCGCCCACGCGATACCACACCATGTGCGTGACGACGGGGGCGCGATTATCGGGCACGACGATGCCGCGCATGCCGTTTGCAAGCGTGAATTCACCGACCCGCGTACGGGCCTGCGCCAGGACAACGTCGGAAGCGAATACGATCATGGGGAGGGTTGCCGCCAGCAGGGTTGCGAGTTTGATCAGAGGTGTCGGCCGGAACGCGCGCGGATACGTGGGAGACATTGGGGATTGCAGTCCTTTTGCCTGTTCCTGGAGCTTTCCGAACAGTACTGATCGGTTCGGCAGCCGTCGTGCGTTCGAGCGGCAATGGACGCCGCATAGACGCCCTCAGTATGTTGGTCAGCGGGTGCGTTATGTCAAATTACTATGGCGTAATATCGTCAGCAGTGGAGGCAACCCGAGTGAATCGGGTGGTGGCCATTCGTCAACGCTTCGATGGCGAGGGTGCGGGGGCCGAGCCGCCAGCGTCGATCTGCACCGGTGTGTTGAAAGAGAAGGTATCCAAAATCGAGCCGTCGCAGCGGCCGAGCGGGCCGTTGATCGACCGCGGATCGTTGTTGACCTTGGCCCGTTGCTTGGCGGTTTCGCAGAACTCGCGATGCTCACGCTCGGTTTTGCTTGCAGCTGCGACCCGACGCTGTTCGGGGTCGACCGGCAATGCGGCGGTGGCCACTTGCGACTCAGCGCTGCCCGAACCCGGCTCCGGCAGGCGCTCCAAGTTGGGCGGCAACACCAGCCCCTGGCGCACGGGGACTTTCACATCCTTAGTGGCAGACGTCGAATTGCTGCCAACGCCGAGCTTGTCGAATACCGAGCCGTTCAATTCCACATCGCCGATGCCGAATCCGCAGCCACCACCGAGCGTTGCAAGCGCGAGGGCGGCCGTGGTGGCCAGAGTGCGAAGTTGCTTGGCGGTAGTCATCGGCTCAAATCTCCAACGAACCTTCGTGGCACTAAAGCCGCAATGCGGCACCAATGCGACTCAACTGCCCCGAATGGAATCGTACAACAGCCCGGCCACGCCCGCAACAATCGCCACGTCGGCGATATTGAACACGTACCAGTAAAACCCGAACGCGTGCAGCGAAAAGTAGTCGGCGACGCCGCCGAGCCAAAGCCGGTCGATTGCATTGCCAATTGCGCCGCCGATGATCAGGCCGAGGCTCCACGCGATCAGCCTGGTGGTCGGCCCGTGCACCAGCCAGACGTAGAGGCCAAGAGAGGCCAAGACCGAGAACGCCGACAGGGTCTGTGGACCAAGCCACCCTGGCATCAAACCGTAGCTGATACCGGGATTACTGACGTATTTATAGTTGAGGAACGGCAGCACATACACGGTGCCCTTGTCCTGGATGCGATAAATCAGCAGCATATACAGCTTATGTGCCTGATCGAGGGCGCACGTCATTACAGCCACTGTCAGTGCCACTTGCGACCAGCGGCCCCAGAGCCAGGATTTGTGGGAGTCGACGCTTTCCATCGCCGTCCGTTTAGGGGGCGCAGATGCAGTCGGCAAGGCTCAACGTGCGGGCCATATGCGAAATTTGCGATTGCGGCCGAACCGGTAGGTTTCGAAATCGTCGTGATCGATGGTCAAAATGTCCGCGATACTCTCGCGTCCTGCCACATGCACGAGCGTCGCATCGGCGAAATCCATGGGCCGGTCGGCGTAACGGGTCATGAGCCGTTGAATCGCCGGCAGGTCGAGATCGGTAATTGCAGCAATCTCGATCACGTCGCTTTCGAAATAGCGCCAAGCGAGGTCGGTCAATCTCTGGTTGCCCTGGATGAAATAGAAGAGCTCGGTCAACACTGGCAATGTTGTCATGAGCGGAACTTTGGAATCTGCGAGCAGCTGCGCACATTGCGCATTGCGACGGTCGCGCGGTGAGATGGCGGCCAGGAGAACGCCAGTGTCAACCAGCACTGCGATCCCACTTCTTGCGATCGGCACTCAGCTTTGCGGCAAAGGCCTTCTGGATGTTGGCGTTGGTCGCCGGTTCAGGCGTTGGAGCGTCCTGGTCTGATGCGCGAGCCGCCTCGAACAGTTTCAGCAGTGCGCGCCGACGTGGCGCAAATTTTTCGACCTGGACCGTGGTATCGTTGGATTGCTCGATCCAGGCCCGGCAGGCACTCTCGATTACCGCGCTGACGCTCTGCTTTTCGGCGTGCGCCCTCTCTTCGAGCTTGCGCTTGAGATCAGGTGCGACGCGCCAGCTGTAGACTTCCGTTTTGCTCATGCACCACAGTGTAGTGCATCGGGCAGACGCGGTCAATCTTCACTAAAACTCCGGCTCTTGCAGATGCGTTGGGGGGCAGGCGTCAGACCTCAGCTGTTGGCGCCGTGCAGCGCGTCGATGACCGCCGCCGTCACATCGATCGTGCGTGCGCGCCCGCCAAGATCGGGCGTGTGGAAGCGCGCGTCCGCCGTCACCCGCTCGATCGCCTGCATCAGGCGGTCGGCAGCAGGCTGTTCGCCCAGATGCTCGAGCAGCATGACGGCCGACCAGAACGTGCCGATCGGATTGGCGATGCCGCGGCCCATGATGTCGAACGCCGAGCCGTGGATCGGCTCGAACATCGAGGGGAATGTGCGCTCGGGATTGAGGTTTGCCGTCGGCGCGATGCCGAGCGATCCGGCCAAGGCGGCGGCGAGGTCGGACAGGATGTCGGCGTGCAGGTTGGTTGCGACAACGGTGTCGATCGTCTGCGGTTTCATGACCATGCGCATGGTCATGGCGTCGACCAGCATCTTGTCCCACGTCACGTCCGGGAATTCGCCCGCAATCTCGACGGCGATTTCGTCCCACATTACCATCGCGTGGCGCTGCGCATTCGACTTGGTGACGACCGTCAGCAGCTTGCGCGGACGTGACCGGGCGAGCTTGAAGGCGAACCGCATGATGCGCTCGACGCCGGCGCGCGTGAACATGGCGACATCGGTCGCAGCCTCCAGCGGCGAGCCCTGATGCACGCGCCCGCCGACGCCCGCATACTCCCCTTCCGAGTTCTCGCGCACGATCACCCAATCGAGTTCGCGGTTCTTGACGTGACGCAAGGGCGACGTGATGCCGGGCAGAACGCGGGTCGGGCGCACGTTGGCGTACTGGTCGAACGGCTGGCAGATGGCGAGCCGCAGGCCCCACAACGTGATGTGATCGGGGATGTCGGGGTGGCCGGCCGAGCCGAACAGGATGGCATCATGCGACTTGATCAGGTCGCGGCCGTTCGCTGGCATCATGCGGCCATGCTTCTTGTAGTACGCGCCGCCCCAGTCGAAGTGATCGAATGCGAGGGTGAAATTGCCTTGGCGCTTGGCCAGCGCCGTGAGCACCTCGACGCCGGCCGAGATGACTTCGCCGCCGATGCCGTCGCCGGGAATGGCTGCGATTCTGTAGCGCTTCATTTGGGGTCCACCCGTGACGGTTCGAGTTCAGAATGGCGTTGCGACACCTGCATGTTCTGACGGCTGGAGCGATCTTACAAGCACCGGCATCGATATGGCGACAGCGGGACTTGGCGCACGCATGCGCGCACCGAACTCAGAACATTTCTGTGCAGGGTACAGCAACCGGTGCGATCGCGCAGCTGCGGCGGCTAGCCCTCAGGCTAAACCTATCAGCCGGCTGAACGGAGCATTTAATACTTGCAGATCAGCCAGTGGTGCCCAGAAGAAGCGTCCCAATTCGAGACCCGCTTTGGGCGCCATCATTCGCCATAGCGTGCCACACATCTCTCAACCATTCCAATTATTTGACCAAGCGTAGCATGGATTGCCAATCCACGTCACGGCTTGCCGTTCGTCGACTTTCCATCGGCCCGAGGCCTGATCATCTCAGACAACACGCTGTCCAAGCTGTTGCTCACTCGGTCGATCGTACTCCCGCCGCCTAACAGCAGCTTGAGATGGTCAAAGGCAGCCTGCCGGTAAAGGGCATCCAATGGATCGACGGCCACTTGCATGCCTCCCTCAGCAGTATCTCGTGACACTCAAGGAAATAGTCCCGGCATGAGCCGTGGCGCGAGTTTTGCGGGGAAGGCGATCTGCCAGTCGTCTCGTGGGCCGGGCGAGAAGATTATGCCCTCTTTGCTGAGCGCTGTCGTGGCGTTGCGCGCGGAGCGTTCCGACTGGCCGATGACCGCCGCCACTTCGCCGCGTGGCAGTGAGCCTTTGAACAATATGGCATCGAGAACACGCGGTGCTTGCGCCGGGACGTGGCCGTAGCCGATCTCGTCTTCGGCCCATCGAACGATGCGTTCCCGCAGGGCCTTGGGCTGCATCAGCCCTTCCATGAAGCTGACCTGATCGAGGCACACACGGAGAAAAAACTCGGTGAAGGCAGACATCGCCTCCTGGCTCAAGTGGCCGCGTCCGTCGAAGTCATTGCGGCGTTTGAAATCGCAGGTGGCGAGGTGGGATTTGTAATCCTCGATCTTGCGGGCCAAGCCGCGCGAGATCGACCACAGACCGCCCGTATCGAGCGCCGATCTCAGCACGGCATACGACATGAGCCGCGTGACGCGGCCATTGCCGTCGGCGAAAGGATGAATCCAGAGCAAGCGGTGGTGCATGGGTCCGGCAGCCAGCACCCGCTCGAATTTTCCGAGCTTGCCGTAGACCTCTTCGAAGCGCGCCATGAAACGCGGGATCGCGCCGGGGCTGATCGCGATGTGCAGGCCGACTTTCGTGTCGTTCTTTCGGTGTTCGCCCGGAATCACCCGGACCCGTTTGCCGCTGGCCGGATCTTCGACCCATTGAAGATCCTCGGGCAGCAGGCTCGTGAACTGGCGATGGATCTCGACCAGGCCTTGCGTCGTCAGTTCCCGTCCGTCGAGATGGCCCTCGTCGATCCAGCGCTGGACGGCGATATGCGCCTTGGCCTCAAGCTGGAGGTCGCGCTTCTTCGGGTCGTGGCTGAGGTCGTTGTGGATTGCCTTCTCGATATCGACCGGGTGAGTGTTATGGCCTTCGATCAAGTTGCTGTAGTAGCAATTCATCGATCGCACGAGATCGGCCAGCGGTGCGGTCAGTCCGAGCGGAAGGCTCGCGCGGAACGCGGCCGAGGCTTTGCTCAGCTCGAAGGCGAGTTCCGAGATCCTGCCCCGCGCCGGAGAGTCTTCCGACACCAGCATCGGCTCCATGAGCGCGATGCTTTCCCCGTCGTCGCGCAGCGGCACAGATGCCGCTACTTTTGCCGGTTTTCCTGCCGCTATTTTTGCCGGTTTCTTTGTCACCTTGATGTCCAGTTTATGCAAGTAATATCATGATATTATGTGTGAATATAACACAGAAATGCCGGTTCGTCTGCCGCTATTTTTGCCGGATGAATTGCCGCTTCTTCTGCCGCCACGTTCCGTGAGTTCTGGCGTCGCTCCGGCCTCGGGGCCGGGGCCGGGCTGTCGTGAACCGAGCCCGCAAGTGCAGGGCGGTCTCGGCCATCCGGCTTCCATCCCTGACGCAAAGAGCTAAGGGGCAGCCGCCCCTCGCGCGCGCGCAAGGATCGCGTTCAAGATCTCACGCGTCTCAGGAACCGGATGGCGCCGCGCCTTCCTCGGCGGTGGCATCAACGGAGCGACGATCACCCACTCGTCGTTGGTCAGATACCTCGGGTAACGGCAGCTCTTGCGCTCGTAGGCCGCACGATTATTGGTCGTCCACATCTGGGGTCCATCCGCGAATCACGCGCACGGCGACACAGACTCAAGAAGTTTGAGGACGGGCTCTAACAATGGCGTTTTTCGAAGCGTTGAAGCGTGGCTCAGAACTTGCCCTGACCGGTCGTGCCGTCTGGCGCGGTCACTTGAACGGCACCTTTGACGCCGGCCGCAATCGGCACGGGCGCCGTGCCGACCAGTTTCGACCCTTCCGTGAATTCCAGAGAAAAGCGCTGAGGCTTGCCATCGACGACCAGGATCGCGTTGGCCTTGAAGCCGTTGGCTGGGAGCGGCTTCTGCTCGGCATCCCCGAGAAACACCACCACCGTCGTCGTGCCATCGGCGACGAGTTCGGTGTGGAATATGCCCGCATCGACGCGCAGACCACCATTGGGTCCTTTCGCAGCCTCGTGGGCCAAGGCCAAGCCGCTGGTCAAGGCGAGAAACGCTGCGGCAACAACGTGGCGTATGGTCATGGGTCAAATCCTTTCCAGTTGATCAGTAGGCTTCGATCGCGACAGTGGGCGCCGCAGTCGATTTGGTCTCAGTGACGCTGCGCGCTTGCTCAACGAGACGGTCCAGCGGCTTTCGGCCATAGCGCAGAAACAGCAGCGGCGTGAGGGCGGCGTCAAGCAGCGTCGCGCTGATCAGGCCACCAAAAATAGTGATCGCAACCGGATGCAGGATCTCCTTGCCGGGCGCGGAGGCGTCGATCATCAACGGCACGAGCGCGACGCAGGCCGATAGCGCTGTCATCAGTACGGGCGTCATGCGCTCCAAGCTGCCGCGGACCACGAGATCCGGACCAAATGGCATCCGTTCTTGGATGGCTAAGTTGATATAATGGCTGATCTTCAAGATGCCGTTGCGGGTCGCGATGCCGGTCAGCGTAATGAACCCGATCATGCTCGCGACCGAAAGCGGCTGGCCCGCCCACCACAGCGCTATCACCGACCCGATGAGGGCGAGCGGAACGCTGCCCATGATGATCATGGCGAACAGGATGGAGCGGTAGCGGCTGTAGAGGATGGCGAACACCATAGCGAGCGAGATCAGCGAGAGGAGGCCAATCGTCCGCATGGACTCTTCCTGGGCCTGGAATGTGCCCTCGAGGCTGGTGAAGAAGCCGACAGGCAGTTTCTCTGCCGCAATCAGCGCGCGGATATCGGCGATGATCGCCGCCATGTCACGGGCGCCGTCGGCATTGGCGAGAACCACGATCCGCCGCCTGGCGTTTTCCCGCAGAATCTGGTTCGGCCCGTCGGTTTCCTTGACGTCGGCGATCTGCCGCAGCGGCACCCAACCCGAGGGCGTCTCGATCAATAGATCGGCAAGCCCTTGCGTCGTGCGCACACGATCCGCGAGGCGAACCACCAGATCGAACCGGCGGTTGCCGTCGACGAGGCGGGACACGAGCCGGCCGTTCGAGAGGCGTTCCAGTTCCTCCGTGATTTGGGCTGGCTGCACACCGTAGAGCGCGGCCTTGCGGTAATCGACGGTGATCTCGAGCTGCGGAATGCGCACCTGCCGCTCGACCTGGAGGTCGACAAGGCCCGGAATCCTGCCCAGCTTCTGACGCAGACTTTCGGCTGCGCCACGCAGCGTGTCGAGGTCCTCGCCGAAGACTTTCAGCGCGATTTGAGCGCGTACGCCCGACAGCAAGTGGTCGAGCCGGTGCGAGATCGGCTGACCGATGTTGATCGACATCGGTAGAACGGAAAGCCTGGAGCGCAAGTCAGCCACGATTTCGTTCTTCGGGCGGCCGTTCGATTTCAGGTCAATTTCGATCTCCGACGAATGCACGCCCTCGGCATGTTCGTCGAGCTCGGCGCGGCCCGTGCGGCGGGCGACCGTCCTGACCTCGGGGATCTCTAGGATCAGCCGCTCGGTGATCAGGCCCACGCGGTGGCTTTCGGCAAGTGAGATACCCGGCTGGAACAGTGTGTTGACCGTGAGGGTACCTTCGTTGAAGGGCGGCAGGAACGCGCGCGGCAGGCCGACGAGCGCGATCACCGCGCCGATCACGGCGGCGGTCGTTGCCGTGAACAGCATACGTGGATGTTGGAACACCCAGCCGAGCAGCGCCCGGTTGGCCCGCTTCAGACCACGCACCAGCAGGCCTTCGTGCTCGTCGAGGCGTTTCAGACCGGGCAGCAGGTAGAACGCCATCACCGGTGTCAGCGTGATCGAGACGACGAGGCTCGCGAGAATGGAAATGATATAGGCTTGGCCGAGCGGCGCGAACAGCCTGCCCTCGATGCCGGTCAGCGCGAATAGCGGCACGAACACCAGGATGATGATCATGGTCGCGTAGACAATACCCGACCGCACCTCCTGGCTCGCCGACACCACCACATCGAACACGGAGCGCGGGTTGCCCTGCTCGCGGTTCTCGCGCAGGCGACGGAAGATGTTTTCCACATCGACCACCGCATCGTCGACGAGTTCGCCGATGGCAATCGCGAGTCCGCCGAGCGTCATCGTGTTGATCGACAGGCCGAGCGCGTTGAAGATGATGGCCGTCGTCAGGATCGATACCGGGATCGCCGTGATCGAAATCAGTGTGGTGCGGACGTTCAGCAGAAACAGGAACAGGATGACCGCGACCACGGCGGCCGCTTCAAGCAACACCTTCTCGACATTGCGGATGGACGTTTCGATGAAGTTCGCTTGGCGGAACACGATCTGGTCGGCCTTGATGCCGGCGGGCAACGTGCGGCTAAGGTCTTGGATGGCTTGCTCGACGCTGGCGGTCAGTTTGATCGTGTCGATCGCCGGTTGCTTCTCGACGGATACGATGACTGCGGATTTGCCCATGTAACCGGCCTCACCGCGCTTGAGGCGGGCGCCGAAACTCACTTCGGCGATTTGGTGCAGGAACACGGATCGGCCACCGGCGGACGGAATGGCGACGCCCTTCAACTCGTCGAGGTTCAGCGTGCGGCCGATGTTGCGGATCAGGAACTCCCGGGAATACTGGTCGGTAAACCCGCCGCCCGTGTTGGTGCCGAATTTCTGCAACGCCTTTTCGAGGCCTTCCATCGTTACGCCAAGAGCGCGCATGGCCGACGGGTTTGGCGCAACCCGGTATTGGCGCACCTCGCCGCCGATCGGGATGACCTGGGCAACGCCAGGGATCGTCAATAGGCGTGGCCGCACAACGAAGTCGGCAATCTCCCGCACTTGCATCGGATCCGCCGTGTCCGACGTGATCGCGAACAGCAGGATCTGCCCCATGATCGAATTGATCGGACCCATCTGCGGCGTGACGTTTGCGGGCAACTGATCGCGTACCAGCGTGAGCCGCTCGGCGATCTGCTGCCGGTTGCGGAAGATGTCGGTTGCCCACTCGAACTCGACGTAAATTATTGAGAGGCCGACGCCCGAGACCGAGCGCACGCGGGAGACACCCGGCAGGCCGTTCATTTGCGTCTCGATCGGAAACGAGACGAGTTGTTCTACCTCGGCCGGAGCCAGACCTTCGGCTTCCGTCATGATGGTGACGGTCGGCTTGTTCAGATCGGGAAAGACGTCGACCGGCAGGCGGGTTGCGACGACGGCGCCATACAGCACCATGAGCGTCGCAATCGCGAGCACCAGCAAACGGTTGCGCAACGACTGGGTGACGAGGAACGTGAACATGGCGGCTGTTGTCCTCAGCGGATCTGATTGAGGAGTTCGGCACCCTGCGTGACGATGCGCTTGCCCGCATCCACGCCAGAGATCACCAGCACGCGCGCGCCATCCAGCGGCTCGACGCGCACTTCGCGGATGACGAAGCGTTCCGCATTGGTGTGCTCGTAAACGATGCTCTGCCCGTTGGCGCCGCGCAGAACGGCTTCACGCGGGAGCGCTATGCCGCGCCGTTCGTCCTGCGTGCTGGCAAGCACGGAAATGAACTGTCCGGCGCGCAAGCCGCTCGTCGTGCCCTTCACCGAGAAATGCACAGGCACCGCTTGATTGCGATCAGCAAGGCCGGTGCCGAGATAAGTCAAGTCGAGCGTTTGCCCATTCGCAAGTGCGCCCTGTGCGCGGCCACTTATTGCTTGCGGCTCGAAAGTCAGAGCTTCTATCCACAGGCGGCTCGGGTCGACGATCTGGAAAACGATTGTATTCGGCTCGACGACCTGGCCGGCAACAGCATTGGCCGAGGCGATAACGCCGTCGACAGGGGCGAGCAACGGCTCGGGTTCGCGGTTGGCGCGCGCAAGGTTCGCGCGACGCTCGGTCAATCCTTTGAGCTCCAGTTCCGCATCTTCGAGTTGGCTGCGGGCAATAACTCGTTCGATCGACTTGAAGCGCTCCACCTTACGGGCAGCGATTGACAGTTGCTGATCGAGTAGGCGCGCTTCCTGCTGTTGGGCTGTCGCGTCTGCGGTCGGCAACGGGGGTTGCACGAACGCCAGAACATCGGCTGCCTTCACGCGCGTGCCGAGAGGCTTGAAGCCTCCTTGCGGAGGCGCGATCCTGCCGCCGCCGGACGCCTGCACCAAGCCGCTCGCGTTCGGATCGGGGACGACGCGGCCGGGCAACTCGATCGAGCGCCGATGCATTGAGATCATTGTGAATACAGTGCGCAAGCCGAGGATGCGCTGCGTCGGCTTCGGCACGAACAGCGCGCCGTCCGGGAATCGCTGGGCGACATCGCGCAGCGCCACGGCAGGTCCATCAGCGGGAGCTGTCATCGCCTCCGCGCGCGCCGAGCCTATCGGCGGTGCCAATCCGGCCAGTGCTACCAGCGCAACGACGGTCGCGGTGTGCCGTCGAGGCCGTCGCCAAACGCCCATGACGATCAGGCCCAACAGAAAACTGCCTGCTGCCGCCGCCATCACCGTCACATCTGTGCTTTCGATGCGCCGTTTGAGATCCTGCGCCAACACGGCCCCGACGAACCACGACCACCCCGAGCCAACGACGGTTCCGGTATCACCGGGCGGTTGCGGTATCTTCAAGGTAGCGGCCAGCACATCGACGCTGCCGTTGGCCGTTACCGTGACTGCAAGGTCGTACGACCCTGGTGACTTCAGGAATGGTGCCGCGACTGCATAAGTACCCGCTTCTTGTGCCGCTGTAGGTTTCAGCAGTCCGGCCGGTGTGTCGATTTCGATCTCGGCATTCACAACCGGCGTGTTGTCCTTGAACGTGTCGAGATAGATTGTGAGCTGCCCGTTACGCGCGACGGCAACCATCTCGAAATCCGACGACGAGGCGTCGGCGCGAGGCGCGATCGTCGCCGACACTGGCGTTGGCGGCGCCCCGTGGTCGTGCCCTTCGTGCGCCAGCGCCCTCGTCGATGTCAGCCCTATGACGAGAACCGTTCCGATCACAAAGAGGCTGGCGCGGTGAAGATCAAAACTTGGCATATTTGGGATACCCAGAAGCGACGCTTCGGCGCCAATTGACTTGGGTATGGCTCGGCCCGTGTCACAGCACGTTTCAGCTGCGTAACAAATTGTTTCAACGTGCTGGATTGGGTAAAGACATCACGACCCGCAGGCCACCGCCGTTGCGGTTTTCCAGCGAAAGCCGACCACCATCAGCCATGATATTGGCGTTGGCAATCGTCAGTCCCAGCCCGACACCGCCGGTCTCACGATTGCGTGACGCCTCCACGCGGACGAACGGCTCGAGCACGGCCGACAGCTGGTCTTCGGGGATACCAGGGCCATTGTCGTCGACGGTGACCCTCACGAGCGGGTCATCCTCGGCGACGTGGATCGTGATCGCGGAACCGAAGCGCGTGGCATTTTCGATGACATTCGACAGCGCTCGCTTGAGCCCAAGCTTACGCCCCACGATCACTAAGTGGGCCGGTGCCATGAGTTGAACATCGTGACCGGCGTCCTGCTCGTCGCCGACGATCGTCGCCAGCAGAGCGACCAGATCGAGCGCGCGTGCCGGCTCGCTGGTCTCTTGACCTCGCAAGTACGCCAAGGTCGACTCGATCATGCCTTCCATCTCTTCGATGTCGTGCACGTTGTCAGCCTGCCGCGAGAATGCCGGGTCCTCCAGCCGAAGCTTCAACCGCGTGAGCGGCGTTCTCAGATCATGGGAGACAGCCGCCAAAGCGAGGGTGCGGCGCTTGACCAACTCGGAGATCCGCACCTGCATGTCATTGAACGCAACGGCGAGTTCACGAACTTCTTCGGGCCCCACTTCGGGCACTGGGCGGGTGGGCCCACCCGGAGTGAGATGGATCGCGGCGTGCGCCACTTGCTTAATCGGATGTGTCAGCCAGCGCGTGATCAGGACTGACAACAACACCACGCCGAGCGCCATGAGGCCCGTTGAAAGGAGCGCGCCGTGCCGTGACGCCGGTGGCGGTACAGGATTGAACAGGCTGACGTTCAGCCAACTGTCGTCAGACAGCTTCATCGAAACCACCGCGATATGGGGATCGCTCGGTGCCGCGCCTATTGCCAAGTCGGAGGACCGCAGGTCCGGCGCGGCACTGCGAAGCTGACCTACGAGCCCTTGCCACCTGTCCTCGACGACCGCGGAGCGAACGGCCGCTTCGCTTCCGCTCCAGTGCGCTTCGATGGCTCCGCTGGAAAGGTCATGGGCCGCTTGTTCACGCTGCTGCCGCGGCATCAGTTCGAGGCTTTGTTTGATCGTCAAGAGCCGATCGGCGAGCCGGATCTCCTGCGCGCCAGCGCGTTCACGTTCCAGTGCCCGCTCGTAAACCCACAGGCTCAAAGCGTGCACCACCGAGATGCCAAGCAACGAAATCAGAATGGTGCGCCCAGCGAGCGTATTGAACGTGTGCCTCATCGGCGATCAACGGCCGGAGCGAACATGTATCCAGCCCCCCGTATGGTCTTGATCATGGCCTGACCGTCCTCATCGGTATCGATTTTTCGTCGCAGGCGGCTGACCTGAATATCGATCGCACGGTCATAGCCGTTGGCCATTTTGTTCTTGGCAGAACCCATTAATTGATCGCGCGTCAAGACCCTTTGAGGCGCCTCCAGAAAGGACAGCAGCATGTCGTATTCGCCCGTCGAGAGATCGATGACGACCCCTTCGGGATTGATCAGTTCGCGACGGCGTGTGTCCAGACTCCAGCCGGCAAAGTGAAGCCGACTACCGGTACCAGCGGGCCCAGGCGACGTCGCCGATGCTGATCGTCGAAGCACGGCATTGATTCGGGCAACCAACTCGCGTGGACTGAATGGCTTGGCAATGTAATCGTCTGCTCCGACTTCCAGCCCGACCACCCGATCCGTTTCAGATCCATGCGCCGAAAGCATGATGATCGGAAGCGCCGACGTTCCCCGGATCTCCTTGCAAAGGTCGAAACCATTGGCGCCGGGCAGCATCAGGTCGAGCAGCACGAGATCTATACCGCCGCCCACGATAGCATCGCGCATCTCTCTCGCGCCCCTAGTGTTCCGTCACTGACTCTGGATTCCCATGGCTTGGCAAATCAGGCAAGCTGTGGGCATGAAAACAGCGATCACAGTTACGGCGGAAGACCGGGCGCGGCTCGAGCGAGCGATTGCGGATCGCAACACGCCGGCCAAGGTCGTGTGGCGGGCGCGGATCGTGCTCGGCACGGCCGACGGCGAA